>CAJOND010000028.1 GCA_905236675.1 Candidatus Rifleibacteriota bacterium
TTAAAAAGCCTTTTAAGCTAGAAAACTTAACCAATACCAAAATAGATCTTTAGAAGCTTCTGGATAACATCAACTAGAATCGGCTTTTTAGCATCAATGATTACCGATTCAATACTTAACTAGGTAACTTCAATAAATACTGAATTAATGCCTAATCTTAATGACTTAACCTAACAAACCTTGAACTAGTCTATAAAAGACTTACAACATAGATAAAACCTTGAATTATGGCTAATCTTATTAGGTTTAGAAGCTTCTGGATAATATCAACCAGAATCACTTTTAAAGCTTCAATAATATCTGATTCAATACTTAACTAGGTAACTTCAACAAATACTGATTTAAAGCCTAATCTGATAACTTGATGCTGCATCTGATTAAAGATGGTAAATCATTGATAGAATCTGAATCTATGCTTAATCAGTTAGTTTTTTAACCAATAAGCCTTGAATCAGGCTTAATTAAAGGCTAATCTGAATGTTTTAACCTAATAAGCCTTGAACAAGTCTATAAAAGTCTTATAACATAGATAAAGCCTTGAATTATGGCTAATCTGACTAGTTTTAGAAGCTTCTGGATAATATCAAACAGAATCACTTTTAAAGCTTCAATAATTACCGATTCAATACTTAATCTGATAACTTCAACAAAATAGCCTTAAATAAGGTTTAAAAAGCCTTTTAAGCTAGAAAACTTAACCAATACCAAAATAGATCTTTAGAAGCTTCTCGGCTTTTAAGCATCAACAATAATTGATTTTAATAAAAATAGTGAAGTACTTCACAATAAGAAAAAGAAATATTTCGGTTTATTTTAATAATGTAAATACTTATTTAAGGAGAATTTTTATGACTACTTATAAAAAAGATTTTGGAATTTTTGGAATTGTAACGGAAGATAAAAAAAAGGAGAATACAAATAAAATCATGAATGATACAATACAAACGCAAAATGATATTGAAAGTATAATAAAAGATATTGAGGCTATAGACAATGCTATTAATGAGCAAATACAAAAAAAATCTTTAATAGAAGCAAATAAACCTGTAGGACTAGATCAAACAAAAGAAGAGGTTTTAGCAAAAATTGCTTTAAAAGAAGCTGACGAAAAAGATTTGATAGAATTTGATAAAAATTTTGAAAAATTCAATAAATCCATTGAAAAATATCGAAAAGAAGCATCAATAATAGAAAAAACAATTGTAGGTCTTAATACAAGA
This sequence comes from Candidatus Rifleibacteriota bacterium, assembly GCA_905236675.1. Lineage (GTDB taxonomy): Bacteria > Muiribacteriota > Ozemobacteria > Ozemobacterales > Ozemobacteraceae > RUG334. The sequence goes on from CAJOND010000028.1 coordinate 1,221, forward strand.
AAAGATGTTAGCAATAAACATTTATCTGATTTGAAACTTAAATCAAAAGAAAAAATGCTTGCATTCCTTTACAATGAGCTTAAAAAGATGGGTATAGAATATAAAAAAGCAATAGAATCTATGCTTAATCTTTATAGAAAATTATATAGCTATTGCGAATTGAAGAACAGATTAGCATCTAAATATAAAAAAGATTTTGAATTGTCTAATATTGCGGATTCTGAAGGCAAATACAAATATAATATTGACAAAGATGTATTGCTTTCTGGGAAAAGTAATGCTGTCGGTTGTGAAATAAGAATACCTATGTTTAACCTACCAGTTTTTAAAGATTTATTAAAAGATAATCCTTTCGGTTTTTTCCCTTGTATAAATCTCTATTCAGACGAAACACTAGAAGCCATAAAAGAAGAATTAAAGATTAACGGTATTGATTATGACTTGATTTGTGGGTGAAATAATGGAATTAATAGAAATTGTTACTCGTATTTTATCCTCTATTCTATTAGATAAAGGACTTAGTGAAGAAGAAGCAGCTGATATTTCAGAACATTTCGCTTGCAGATTAGGCAAGGAATGCGGAGGAGAATATATTTATCTCCCAAAAGACTTACAAACATGGACTAGAAGAAATAAAGAAATTGCAAAAACCTTTTACGAAGAATCTGAAGATTCAATAGTCAAAAAACTATCTAAAAAATACGGTTTAACAACAAGGCGAATATACCAGATTTTGAAAAGCTACGAAGATAAACAAAATAGGAATAAAAACAATGACAAGTAAATTTAACAATGCTTTAACGATTATTAGAGACTTTTTTCATAAAGCTATGATTATCAATGGATTACCAGAGGAAAAGGCTAATAAAATATGTTCTGTGGCTGTTGATGCTCTTGATAAATGTGCTAGTTATTCAAAAAGATAGGTTATTAAGCTAATGAAAGGTTTATATTGTTTATGGTAAACAAATATATTGAGCCATTGGCTTATATTACAAATATGTTTTATGAAGTAATGATAGCTAATGGCTTATCTGATAATGAAGCTAAAAATATTTGTTCTATTGCTCTTGATGGTATTTGTCGATACCTTATCAGTATATGTTAAAAACAATTTTCTGAATTGACGAAAAAAAGTTTTTAATATATACTAATAAAGGTGACTCAAAACACCGATACATAACAAGCAGTAAATCACTCCTGACTGAGCGATTATTATTTTTAGGCAGATATTGCCGGGAGTAGGCTAATACAATACCCTTTTAGGGGAATAGGTCTGACCGCCTTGTTACGGTTTTGAGCTCCCGGCTTTTTGCTTTTAGTGCAGAAGTCATCAAAAAATAACAAGGATTTTTTATCATGTCACAATCTACAAACTCAAAAAATGAAAAGTTGGTTATTCTCAAAAACAAGGATTATTTCTATAATCTAGCAGATGAGCGATACCAAATTATAGAATCATTAGAGGCTATTTCTGATTTAATGATTCCAGAATCTGATTTGCACGTAGTAAATAGAGAAAAATTATCTTGTTTATTAGGTTATTTGTCTAAAAGACTAATGGTAATTACCGAAGAAATAGATAATAATGAAGAAACACAAAAAGCAGCATAATTAAAGTTTAATAAACTTTTACTCAAGAAAAGGCTATAAATCTAGGTTTATAGCCTTTTTTATAACAATCAAGCAAATTAATAAAAAAAAGGGGGTAAATAATGGAAAAGATAGATTATATAATGGGCTATTATACAATAAAAGAATTAATAGGGTTAAATGGATTGCCTAAAACTTCACAAGGAATTTTGAAAAAAGCAAAAAAGGAAAGTTGGCAAAAAATAAGTATTAACAAAAAATCTTGTGCTTATGCTATAAGCTCTTTACCGAGTGATGCCCAAAGAGATTTAATCATCAAGAAATATAACGAAGAAAAAGTTGAATTGGAAAAGAAAAAAAATGAATTAGAGAAATTATACTGCGAAAGTCTAAATTATTTTGAACAAAAGTATTATGATTCCTATAACCAAGAAAAGTTTTTGTCTAGTGGTTTTGAAATGTTTTTTATAAGGTCTAAAATGGAAATTCTTTTAAATTTTGAATTATATAAACAAACTGATTGCGGGCATTATCCGCAAAGTTTTGTAAAGAAATATAATAATAACCAAATTAAAATTTTTAAGTGGGTAAAAATATTAATACCTAAAATATCATGGAGAGATTTAGCTGAATGGTATGGTTTTATTTCAAAATGTGATTTATTATCTTTAGGCAAATAACTTTTTTATTCCTTGCTAAACTACTTGATTAGCTAAAATCGAGGCATTATATATACTGTAAATCGCATTGTAAAAGGCTGGTCGAGATTAAATATAAAAATGGCGAGAAAAAAAACTAATTTTTTTTATTGTCAAACCATCTGACTACAATTGTCAAACCATGTGTCGTGTTACACATTAGGAGGAATAAATGAAAAGCTATAATTATATAAGTATTATTGTTGCAATGATTTTGTTTGTTTTGCTATCCGGATATAATCTTATGGCAGAAAATTCTGTTGAACCAAATTTTGAAGACTCATTAACTGAAGTTTATTTAGTTGAACCTTTAAGAAGTATCTTTCAAAATCCGTCAAAAATACAGTTCCATATTGTTAAAAATCAATCTAATGATTCTAAAGAGTTAAGTTATGCATCAAATGATGAAAAGGTTATTAAAAATTACGCTAGACCTTATAACCTTGATTTTTATTATTTAATTAAAAAGAAAGCTGATTATACTGGAAAAGATATAATAGAAGTTAAGAGTTCTTTTGAAGAATATGGTAAGCCTATAATCAGGCTATATTTCAATGATGAAGGTAAGCGTGCTCTCTTTGAACTTACTAAGAATAATATTGGAAATAATTTGGCTTTAGTAATAGATGATATTGCTATTACTGCACCACGTATTCATTCTCCTGTAACTGATGGTATTTTAATTATCAATTATATTATTGATGGTAGTTTTCCTAGAACAATGACTACGAACTATTTAACTAGCAATGAACAAAAAATGAGTTTTCATATTGTAGAAAAAGAGGCTGATTCTGTTGAAGGTATAGGAGAGATATCTAACGATGAGATTATTCTTAGAAATCCTATAGACAGCAAAAAAGCTGTTTTTTACAAGTTAAAAAAAGCAAATGCTGTTAGTGAAAACGATATTTTAGGATCTAACTGTCTTTTCGGTTCTAAAGATTATCAAGTTATTATGATTGAGTTTAATGATAAGGGTAAAACGGAATTATTAAAATTGTTAAAAGAAAATATTGGCAAAAAGCTTGCATTAGTAGCTGATAATATAGTTTATAGCTCATCTAAAATAACTTCTGATAAAATACAGGGGTTTGTTCACTTTAGAATAGAAAAGTAATAAGATGGAAGATGGAAGCTAGAAGAATTTTCTATAGTCTTTTTTTATCTTTTATTTCCCTTCTCCCTTTCTCCCTCTTCCCTAATCCCTTTCCTAAAAAACTTGACTTGTTTTATTCTTTGCCTTAAACTTTCTGCTAGTAAAAAAATGGTTCAGATTTTTTATCGCTGAAACCAAATATATTTAAGGTCAGGAGTGCATAACGTGACTACCAAGACTTATGCCATGATGGATGGCAACGAAGCCACCGCTCGTATTGCTCACAAAGTTAACGAAGTAATAGCTATTTATCCTATTACTCCATCAAGCACCATGGGTGAACATGCTGATGCTTTTTCAGCTGCAGGTATGACTAACATTTGGGGAACTGTTCCAAGTGTTTATGAAATGCAGTCAGAAGGCGGCGCTGTAGGCGCTGTTCACGGTTCTTTAGCAACTGGTGCTCTTACTACTACTTTTACCGCTTCTCAGGGCTTGTTATTAATGATTCCTAACATGTATAAAATTGCTGGTGAATTGACTCCAACAGTTTTCCATGTTACTGCTCGTTCAATAGCTTGTCAGGGTCTCTCAATATTTGGTGACCACGGCGATGTTATGGCTTGCCGTCAGACTGGTTTTGCAATGTTGTCTTCTAACTCAGTTCAGGAAGCTCACGACTTTGCTCTTATCGCTCAGGCAGCTACTCTTGAAGCCCGCGTTCCATTTATGCACTTCTTCGATGGTTTCAGAACTTCTCACGAAGTTAACAAAATCGAAACAATTGATGATGAAACCATCAGAGCTATGATTGATGATGATTTAGTTATGGCTCACAGAGCTCGCGGTTTGAACCCAGAAAAACCAACAATTCGTGGTACTGCTCAGAACCCAGACGTTTACTTCCAGGGTCGTGAAACAGTTAACCCATATTATCTTAAGACTCCAGAAATCGTTCAGAAAGCTATGGATAAACTTGGCGGAATGACTGGACGTAACTATAAGATTTATGAATATGTTGGTGCTCCAGATGCAGAAAGAATCATAGTTATCATGGGTTCTGGCGCTGAAACAGTTCATGAAGTTGCTGAATACCTCAATGCAAAAGGCGAAAAGGTCGGTCTAGTTAAAGTTAGATTGTTCAGACCTTTCAGCGCAAAAGACTTCATCAAAGCTTTCCCAAAGACAACTAAGAAAGTTGCCGTTATGGATAGAACCAAAGAACCAGGTGCTGCTGGTGAACCTCTTTACATCGATGTAAGAAACAGCATCGGTGAAGCAATGGAAGAAGGACTTGCTCCATTCACTTCTTGGCCAAAGGTTGTTGGTGGCCGCTATGGTTTAGGTTCAAAAGACTTCACTCCAGATCAGGTTATTGCTATATATGATAACCTCAAAGCTGACAAGCCAAAGAATCATTTCACAGTTGGTATTATTGATGACGTTTGCAACACCAGCCTTCCAATGGGCGAAGTAATCGAAACCGGCGATCCAACTACATTCTCTGCAATGTTCTATGGTATGGGTTCTGATGGTACTGTTGGTGCTAACAAAGACTCTATCAAAGTTATCGGTACTAACGCAAAAGACTATGCTCAAGGTTATTTCGTTTATGACTCAAAGAAATCTGGCAGCATGACCATTTCTCACTTGAGATTTGGTGATAAACCTCTCCACTGCCCATATTTGATTTCTCATGCTGACTTCGTAGCTTGCCATAACTTCTCATTCATCGAAAAGTACAATATGGTTAAGCCTCTTAAGAAGGGTGGCAACTTCCTTCTCGAAACTGAATACAGTGCTGACGAAGTTTGGGAACACCTCCCAGTTGAAACTCAAGAAGAACTTATTAAGAAACAGGCTAAACTCTATGTAATCGATGCTAACAAGCTTGCTAGAGAAATTGGTCTCGGTGGCCGCATTAACATCATTATGCAGACTTGTTTCTTCAAGATTTCTGAAGACAAGATTATGCCAGAAGAAATGTTCAAAGAACTTCAGAAAAAGGCTGTTAAGAAGACTTACGGCAAGAAGGGCGATGAAGTCGTTAAGATGAACTGCGATGCAATCGACAAAGCTCTTGAAAACTTGCACGAAGTTAAGATTCCAGCAAAAGCAACTTCTACTGAACACATTAAGAAATCAATGCATGTTGAAGATGCTCCAGCAGAAATCAAAGAACTTGTTAGCGGCGTTCTTGAACCAATCCTTGCTGGTAACGGCGATGCAATCAAAGTTAGCCAGATGCCAGACGATGGTACTTATCCAACAGGCACTAGCCAGTTAGAAAAACGTAACGTAGGTCTTGATATTCCTGTTTGGAATCCAGAAGCTTGTGCTCAGTGCGGTCAGTGTTCTGCTGTATGTCCACACGCTGCAATCAGAATGAAGATTTACGAACCAAAATATGCAGAAAAAGCTCCTGCTACATTCAAGGCTGTTGCTGCTAAGGGCATCAAAGACGATATGAAGTTCACTCTTCAGGTTGCTGCAGAAGATTGTACTGGTTGTGGTCTCTGCGTTGGTATTTGTCCTCTCAAAGCTAAGGGCGTTATCACTATGGCTCACAAGACTCAGGAAATGCGCGAAGCTGAAGCTGCCAACTGGAAGCACTTCACTGAAGTTATTCCTGAAACCGACCGCAAGTATATCAATATGAACCTCATTAAGGGTTCTCAGCTTGTTAAACCTTTGATTGAATTCTCTGGTGCTTGTGCTGGTTGTGGTGAAACTGCTTACATCAAGTTGCTCACTCAAATCTGCGGTGACAGACTTATGATAGCTAACGCTACTGGTTGTTCTTCAATCTATGGTGCTAACCTCCCAACAACTCCATATTGTAAGAATGAAAAGGGTCACGGTCCTGCCTGGGCTAACAGCTTGTTCGAAGACAACGCTGAATTCGGTCTTGGTATGAGACTTGCCGCTGACAAGATGATGCAGGAAGCTAAAGAACTCTTGAAGAAAGTTCTTGATAATCCAGAAGGAAAAGCAGAAGTTAAGGCTCTTGCCGAAAAACTTATGAACAATCCTCAGAAGACTTCTGAAGAAATCGAAGCTCAGCGTGGTTATGTTGCTGAATTGAAGAAGCTTATTGGTGATTGTAGCTGCGGTTGTGAAACTGGCAAACGTCTTGCTAAGGTTGCTGACTACTTGATTAAACGTTCTGTATGGGTAATCGGTGGTGACGGTTGGGCTTACGATATTGGTTACGGCGGACTTGATCACGTTCTCGCTTCTGGCAAGAACATTAAAGTTCTCGTTCTCGATACTGAAGTTTACTCTAACACAGGTGGACAGATGTCTAAGGCTACTCCAATAGGTGCTGTTGCCAAGTTTGCTGATTCTGGTAAGACTATGGCTAAGAAAGACCTTGGTATGATAGCTATGACTTACGAAAACATCTATGTTGGTAAGATTAGCTTGGGTGGCGATATGAACCACGCTCTCAAGACCATGAATGAAGCTGAAGCTTATGACGGTCCAGCTCTTATCATTGCTTATGCACACTGCATTAACCATGGTATCAACATGACCAAGGGTCTTGACGAACAGAAACTTGCTGTTCAGACTGGTCACTGGCCATTATATAGATTCAATCCTGAACTCAGAGCTCAGGGTAAGAACCCATTAACTGTTGACTATAAAGAACCAACTGATACTGAAACTATCAACTTCAGAACTTTCGCTGGCAATGAAAACAGATTCAAACAATTGCTCAGAAAGAATCCAGAAGGTGCTAAGGTTCTCTTCGATAAAGCTCAACAGAATGTTAAACTTAAATATGCTCTCTACCAACAGATTGCAGACATTAAGCTTTGATATTTAACTAAGTAAAAAAGCCCCTTGGTTTTCACCGAGGGGCTTTTTTTATTTAGTTTTTATTGTATAACTTTACAAAGATGCTCATCCACTATGTTAGAATTGAGAAAAGAGAAAAGAGAAATGAGAATCGAAAAATCAAAAAGTTATCATTGTTTTTGTAGAAAATCCTTTCTTTTTTATTTAAAAGGTTTATTAAATAATAAATTAACTGGATTTATTATCGCATTAGTATTTATTTTTTGTTCAGATGTTTGTTGTTTTGCTGAAGATAAAGTAACTCCATTGAGCGTTATCAGGTATGTTTTGGGAATAACATTTGTTGTTTTATTCAATGCTGTTATTGCTTTAATATTTTTGACTCCTGTTATTTTAGTTATTTATGGATTTTTTATTTTCCCAATATTGGAAAAACGAAGATTAAAGGGTTATGTAGAAAAAAATCATTTAAAATATATTGAAAAGATTTCAAAATTACCTAATAACATTGATGTTGATTTTATAAAATTTAACGGCTCTAAATCTTTTAATGATGTAATAATTTTTCAAAAAGAAAATTATTCTTATATGTTGATGGATTTAAAATTTACTTATAAATCATCAAAGGGAGAATGTGGAACTTTCCCTCTGCCATTATTGATAATAGTAGATAAAAGACAGAACTTCCCTTATTTTTATTTAAAAAATACTAATTTTGAAAAAAATATAGAACTAAGATGCGCTTATTCTGGAAGTAAAAGAAATTCCTGGGAAATGGAAGAAGAATATCGTAAACGATTATCTTTTTATCAGGGGTATAATATTGTAATGGAAGAAGATTCAGAATTTGTAAATAAATATATTCTAGATGTTGATGAAAACAACATAGACGAAGTTAAATATTTCTTTGATAATAAAAAAAGAAGTATTTTTAATGAACTAACTTGTAAATATCATTGTTTTGAAGGCAACGGTAATCTTTTTGTTATCTGTTCTGCAATAGAATTAAATTGTTTAAAAGATAAAATCAAGTTTATGGAAGAGGGATTAGAGCTTTACAATAAAATAATATGTTAAGGTGAAAGAGAGTTGATCTGCCTTAAAACTTCCACTCAAGTTGAAGCTTTAGGAAAACTACTGCTATGTTTTTATGACGGTTCTTGGTGGCATGTAGATTTGCTCATAGCGTCTTTTCTATAAATCTTGCTAAAATTTTAAATAGTTTCTATAATAATATTTATATTTTATTAGGTTTTTAAGATAAAAAAGTTCAATGGAACTCATTAGGTGTTGATTATTTTTATAAGAGGGATTTCTATGAATTTGTTTGGTAAAACTCTAATATGTTTTATTTGTTTTAATTTAGTACAAATACCTTTGATGGCCGAAAATAATTATTCTGTATTTGATTCTCAACTTTTGAAAGAAATAGAGATTATAGAGAACGAAGAATCAAATCAAAAAGATGATGAAACATCAAAACAGCCTAATAATGCTGTTCCAAATACAAACATAGAAATGCCAAAAACAGTAACAACCGTAAAAAAAACAAAACCAATGAAGGAAGAGACAATACAAATAAACAAACGAAAACGTTCAAAACAACCTAATAGCCCTAAGACCTATCGCACTCCACATGTTCAAGATAAATGCAATTACATTAGCGAATTAGACGAAATTCATCAAGTTGGGTTGAATATTTCGCAATATATGGATATTGAGAATTTTAAAGGTATGCCAAAATATTTCGGTGGCAATAAAAAAGCAGATAATAAAATAAATACTACAATAAAAGCAGTCCAATATTTTAATGACAAAGGCTTGTATGACCCCAAAGAGATATGTAAGGTTTCAAAGAAATACTTTCAAGATTTAGCCAAAAAAGCCTATGACAATGGTAGATATCTGTTAGCCTATAATTATTATACCACTGCTATAGAAGGTGAAAAATATAATAGCCAATAGTTAGACGATTGTAAAAAACATTTAGCCGAAAAGAGAAATGATTTTAAACATGGAGATGCCTTTTTCTTTGGAAAATATGATCAGGACGGAAATAAAGAAAATGGTCCAGAACCTATCGAATGGATTGTATTAAGAGATACTGGCGAAGAGGTTATTCTTTTAAGTAAGTATGTTTTAGCTCATAAACCTTTTGATACTACTGGCGAAATGTTTATATGGGAAGACAGCACACTTTGCTCATGGTTGAACGAAGAATTTTACAATGAGGCTTTTAATGAAGATGAAAAAAGACTAATGCGCAAAAATGGGTCTGATTGGTATGCGGAAGAATACGATGGTGATTATGTTGTAATTCCAGTTACGAATGACTATAGCGATCTTATAGATAACTTTTGGCTTAGGGCTTATGCAGTTCCTAGCGATGAAAATGCACAAGATTTGATTAATTATGATGGAAAACCTTTTATCTTGTCTAAAGATGAAAAAGGCAACCCCCAATGGTATGAATACAGCAACTATTTAACGAAAAAACAACCATATGTCCTTACTTCAAATGAAAATATAGATAAATTTTCAAATTCTGTTTATTGGCCTTCTGGATATTGGATCAATGCCTATAGTGGACGTGGAATTATATCTAAAGATAATAAATGTGACGTGGAATATACTTTCTGTGATGAAAACGGTTTTTTCCATACTACTAAAACGAAATATTATAACGGAGTTAGACCAATAATAAAAGTTGCTTATAAAAATATAGAAAATTCAGGTTTGAGCAAAACAATAAAAAGAGAGTTTACGCGTAGCGAACTTGATGAAATTCATCAACTTGGTTTGAATATTTTCAAATTTATGGATTATCCAAGTTTTGACAATTTACCTTACGGTAATAAAAATGAAAAAAGAGAGATTATAAAAACCGCAGTAAAATATTTTACCGACATGGATTTGATATACCCAGAAGCAATATATTCTGATTCCAAAAAGTATTTTCAAGATTTAGCAGAAGAATGCTATAAAAACGGAGACTATAAACAGGCATACAAATATTTTACCACTATTATAGAGGGCGAAACGTTTGACCAGCCAAAACTGCTTGATTGTAAAAAGCATATAGCTAACGATAAAGGCAATTTTGAAACTGGAGACATAATTTTCTTCGGAAAATACGAACAAGACGGGAATTTAGACAACGGTCCAGAACCAATAGAATGGATAGTTTTAAAGAAAGACAAAAACAAGCTTATACTTTTTAGCAAATATGTTTTAACTCATAGACCCATTCATTCCGTTGCAGAACAGTTTAAATGGTATGAAAGCGAGCTTTGTGCCTGGTTAAACAATGATTTTTATAATGAAGCGTTTAATGAAACAGAAAAAAAACGAATGTGTAAAGTAGGAGACAATATTTGGTATATGAAAGAATATAAAGGTGATTATGTCGTATTACCAGGTATTGAAGAATTTAAAGGATTAGAAAAGTATTTTCTTAATACTTACGCTGTTCCAAACGACAAAAAAGCTAAGGATTATATTTATTTTGATTGGAAACCTTTTACAGTATCGGAAGACAAGAGAGGGAATATTTCCTATGAACCCGAGTCTGATTTTGACTTTTATACAGATGGATATGATAAACAACAGTTGGTCATATCTATGAACCCAAATATTAACGAAAATTCTAATCTTGTTTATTGGCCTACAAGATATTGGAAAAATGTTAATAATGGTAGTGGCACTAACTGCGAATTATATTGTTACGTTGATGAAAATGGTATTTCCTGGGGTGGTTTATACGCTACATCTTATAGTGGCGTTCGACCAATTATTGGCATTACTTATTCCGATGAGGGAAAATAATGTCTGTTAGAACTGCTGCTAGTTTAAATGGTTATACTTCAATAGGTATTATTAATTCAGAATTATTGAGGTATTAAGTTGATTATTATGTGTAAAAAATAATATCTATAGTTTTTTTTCTTAGATGAAGATTCTTAGAGTTAAGAGATTTAGATGGCTAAAAAAATAAAATGAATTATAATAAAAACTATGGCAAAAAATAAAAATTTAAACTTAAAAGACTTAATATTGCTTTCTAATAGCGAATTAGAAATTCATAATTTTGAAAAATCAATAGAACTATGTAGAGATGCATTAAAAATAGATCCTGAAGATCCAAATATTTATTTAATTCTATTATTGGCAAAATATCAAGTTACTGAGATCGAAGATTTAGAAGATTGTAAAGTAGATTATGAGTCTGAATTATATAAGAATCTAAGAAAATATGCAGATAAAGAACTCAACGATGAATTAAATAAACATCTTTCCGATAAAGTTTATGTGGATTCTGATTCTACAGGTGGTCAGGAACTAACTATTGAAAAGACTACAAAAAATTCAAGCTCTTCTGGCTTGATACAATATATAAAAAATGAATTTAAAACGTTATTTGAAAAGCCTAAAAATTCTGTTTCCGAACCAATTTTAAGTAAAGCAGAATCAAGTGCTACTCTTTTTCTGTTTTTGGGGACTTTTTTTATTATTATGATTTCGTTAATGGGTAGTATGATGGCTTTAATGAGTGATAAATATTTTATAGATACTATATGTTTTTATTTTATTCTATATTTATTTTGGACAAAGGTTATAAGAATTAATAAATCAAAACCTATTTCAGAAGATGAATTACCTGATAAAAAAGATGAAAAGCTAGTTAGTTGTTTTTATTATAAAATGGTAAAGCATTTAGTAATTTATTTATTTTGTATGGTTGAGATTAATTGTTGCTTTATTGTTTCTTTTATGCTTTTGTTTCATTCCTCAATTTCACCAGAAAAACCATTTTTATCTGATTCAAAAGTATTAGATGTTGTTTTGGGATTTCCGTTAGGGCTAATATCTGGTCTTACTGTTACTTATGCCTATCAGAAAATATACAATTTTTTAAGAGACTTTAATTATATGTCTTCGTGAACAAAAACTAACTACTTTTATATTTAAGATAGTAGCCAGAATTGGCGATTGAAGAAGAGCCAAGCGAAGCTTGGAGTGGTTGGTGATGGGTGATAGCTTCTTCCATCTTATAGCTTAAAATTTCATATATGCTTGACACTTCTATTTACAATTCTTATAATTAGTTTAAGGTTGTACCGTTCGACCAACATAATTATCTATAAGTTTATAAGGGCGGAGGCGTGTCATGCTTACCACAAAACGCTTGAAAAGAATGTCTGTTGTCACTCTGGTGGCATTCGTTTTCTCTATGTTTGCTAGTTTCACAACTACTGCAAACGCTAGTTTACTTAGTTCACTTACAAATAGTTCTACTACAAATACTAATGTAACAGCTAATGATTTGTCTGCTTTAAATTCTGCTTTGCCAGAACTTACTTCATTGCATAGCACTTTAAAAACAGCTGAATCAACTGCTCAGACTCTAGAAACTGTAGCTACACCGATATACAATAAAGTTGTTCCAACAAATATGGATACAATGACTATTGCACAACGTTGTAAAGCTATTATAAACAATGCAAAGAACGTTTTAAGTGACACGCTGAAAACCTCTACCAACAATGCTAATGAAAAAGTTGCACAAGGTGCTTCTGTAGTTAGTCTTCAAAGTGATGAAAAGATTGCTCTTGGTATTCAGGAACTTGGCAAACAGGCTGAAAAGCTTGATAAAATGAGTAATAATTCTGCTTCACTTACTAAAATCAAATCTATTCTTTCTTCAACTAAGCAGACTTTAAGTAAAGTAGTTGTTAATGTTAGAGAAAAGATTTTCAAAGTTGGTCAAAAAGTTGGTTTGATCGATGAAAATAAAGTTTTTGAAAATGGTAAAGTTGTTGACAAATCAGAAGCCACAGGTTCGTCTGAAACTTCTCAAGAAGCTTCTCAGATCGCTGCCGAAGGTTATGGCAAAGGTTCTTCTGGAACAAAAGTTTCTTTTGGAGATAAACTTAGCACTGGTTTAAAAGAAGGTATTTCTAATGCTAAAGCTTCTTTGAAAAATAGTTTCTCTGTAAAGAATCTTGCTATTACTACAGCAGTTTCTGTCGGAACAAGCCTGGCTGTTGATGCAATCAACGGAGAAAAACCATCTCTTAAGAAAGCAATTAAACAAGTTGCTTCTTTAGAATTTGCTGGTAATGTTGTTGGTTCTGCTTTGGGTGCTGCTGGTGGTCAGGTTGTTGGAACTTTAGTTAAGACCTTTGTACCTGGTGTTGTAGGTAACCTTATTGGTTCAGTTATTCCTGTAATGTTCTCTTCTGCTGGTGGTCAGGTTACTTCTAATATAATCACTGGTTTAAAGAATGGTGAATTCTCAATCAGTAAAGCTTTTAAGCAGATTGATAAGGCCGATTTGATTGGTTCTTCAATTGGTTCGACCATTGGTATGACTCTTGGTTCTATGATTCCTGTTCCTGTTGTAGGTACTATACTTGGTGGTATCGTAGGCGGTTTCTTAGGAAGTAAAGTAGCTAAATGGGTTAGTGGTCTATTTGGTAAAAAGAAAAACAATAATGCTGTTGTTTCTAAAAATGAAACAGTTAATTATGATAACGGTGTAACTGTTGGTGGAATAAGTAATGCTGCTTCTGAAGTTCCTGTTGCTTGTGCTCCAGTTGATGCTTCTATGGTAACAACTTCATCGTCATCCTCTGGTGATGCTAAAATAAACCAGGCTTTAAAGGAAGCTCAGGATAAATACTACAAAGCTTATCAAGAATATACTGATTTGGTTACTGCAAATGATCTTAAAGGTGCTAGAGAAAAATTTGACGAATTGCAAAAATATTCTGATGAACATGATACTTTGCTAAAGCTTTTAAGATAATTATTCCGTTAAATAAATAAAAAAAAGACCAGTTTATAAAGCTGGTCTTTTTTTTATTGACTAGAATGTAATTGCATAGTAATATTGCACAAACTAAATTAAGAGGCGTAAACTTGAATATACTTGTTCTTGGTTCTGGAGCTCGTGAACATTCATTTGTTCATGCTTTGGCAAAATCTCCAACAGTACATAAAATATTTGCTTGTCCTGGTAATGTTGGTATGTCTGATACTACCATTTGCAAACGTATTCCTAGCCGTTCGAATTCTGAACTTGTAAATTACTGTAAAGATAAAATAGATTTGGCGGTAGTTGGTTCCTCTAAGTTTGTTGAAGAAGGTACTGTTGATGCATTGGTATTGGCAGGAATACCTGTTATTGGTCCTGCTGAAGATGCTGGCAGAATAGAAACCAGCAAGGCATTTGCTTCTAGATTTATTACTCGTCACAAAATACCAGCACCAGCAACCAGTATCATCGTTAATTCTTTTGAAGCAGAACAGGCTCTATTTAAAAATCCAGATTTAAGAGTTGTTAAATGTGATGGTTTTTCCAGGGGAACTGGCGTAGCTGTATGTAATAGCCTGGAAGAAACTCAGGAAGAAATAAAGAAACTTCTTGAAGAATATGGTGCTCCTATAATTTTGCAAGAAAAACTTGAAGGTATAGAGTGCTCTTATACTATATTAACTGATGGACATCAGTGGATTTCATTTAGCTCTTGCCGTGATTATAAGCGTATTCTAGAAAACGATCAAGGTGCTACTACTGGGGGAATGGGGGCTGTTAGCCCATCGCCAGATTTAACTCCAGAATTAGAAAAACAAATAATAGATACAATTGTTCAGCCTGTTGTTGATGGTATGAAAGAAGACAATTTGCTTTACAAAGGCTTTTTATCTATTCAATTGATGCTTACAAAAGACGGTCCGAAAGTTCTTGAGTTTAATGCGAGACTAGGAGATCCTGAAACCCAAAGTATTTTAACGAGATTCAGAGGCGATTTGGCTGGCATATTAAAAGATTGTGCTATGGGCTGTTTGAGCAATGTCGGTTCAGAAGTTGCATTCGGAAAACATTCTGCTGTTTCTGTTGTTATAGCCCGTGAGGATTATCCTGAAAACGAAAAAGTTGAGCCCGTAATTTCAGGAACTGATAAAGTCGAAGATTCTTTTATTTTTTATTCTAATTGTAGAAAAGCTGAAAATAGAGAAGGCTACTTTTTTAAGAGTGGTCGTTTAATCAGCGTAACAGCAATAGCTGAAACTTTGGAAGAAGCACGTAAACTTTGTTATGATGATATTAACCGCTTAGAGCTCTCTGGTGTAAGATACCGAAAAGATATTGGAGTAAAGGTAGAGTAAAGAGCATAGAGCAAAAAAAGCGAAGCTTGTGATGTGTTTATTTTTTTTGAAAGCTATAAGCTAGATAATATATCAACTTTTCATGCTTAAATCTTTTTATAACAATAACATTTAGAGGAGTGACAGCCTCTAAGTTGTCACTCCAAACTTAATCAAATAATAAAAACCAAAAACAATAACAACAAAAAATAGTTTTTTATGCTTTCCTCATTTTATGGTATGATTCTTTATAATATCTTACAAAGAAAGTGCAAAGTTATGAAACAAAGTAAAAAACTTTTGAATACTGTGTTATTTCTATTAGTTATTTGTGTCTTTTCTATAAATATTGTACATAGTGAACCATTAAATCAAAAGGGTTCTGTTTATTTCTTTAATTTTAAACCTGAAGCAGATGAAGCCTGGCAGGAGCTTGCAAAGCTTTATACTGAAAAAACAGGAGTTAGTGTAAAGGTAGTCACAAAAACAAATGCCTATTACCTTGATGAATTGTGTGATAGATTGAATAGTTCCAATCCACCAACATTATTCCAGGTAGCTCCTGCAACCTTGAATGATTTAGAAGGCTATTGTTTTAATTTGGCGAAAACAGATTTTTATAAAGAACTTAATAACGAAGCTTATGCTTTGAAAGACAAATATGAAAGGGTTTGCGGTGTCGCTTATGCCGTTGAAACCTATGGAATTATTGTTAATCGTGATTTGTTAGAAAAAGCGGGTTACGATGTAAACGATATTACATCATTGTATGAACTTCAAAATATAGCAGAAGATATTACTTCTCGCAGAGAAGATTTAGGTTTTTCTGCTTTTTGTTCTGCAGGTATGGATAAATCGTCTGATTGGCGTTTCAAAACTCATCTGGCAAATATGCCAATTCACTTTGAATATCTAGATAAAAATTCAAACCTTCTTAAAAAGATTGATGGGGAATACTTAGATAATTTCAGAACAGTCTGGAATCTTTATATTAACAACAGCACTGTTTGTCCTGATGAACTTTTCGTTACTACTGTTGACGAAGCTAGAGATGAATTTATTAAAGGTAAAGCTGTATTTTATCAGAATGGTTCATGGGAATATGTTAATCTGATTAATTCTGGTTTTAATAAATATAAACTTGCTATGATACCTTTGTATTTTGGTGTTGGCGATGAACAAAATCAAGGTTTATGCACAGGAACAGAAAATTATTGGAGTATAAATAAAAAGGCTTCAGTAAGAGATATAAAAGCAACCTTAGATTTTATTACATGGTGTGTCACTTCTGAGGAAGGAACAAAAGCAATGGCTCAAAAGATGGGTTTTTATATCCCATTTAGAAAAGCTGCCTATTCTGAAAACATTTTTATTCAACAGAATGCTATATATACAGCTATGGGTAAAGATCCTGTTTCTTGGGATTTTACAACTATTCCATCAGATGTTTGGAAAACACAGCTTGGTTTGGCTTTAACACATTATGCTGCTAACCAGACAGATTATAACTGGGATAAAGTCGTTCATTGCTTTGTAGACAATTGGGAAAAAGAGTATAAAAATAAGTAGAGAAAAAGAGCGTAGAGAAGTTCAAAACTGAAAGATGAATGTTTTTAGCTTTAAGCTTTCTTATAAATCTTTTATCTTCAATTTTGGTCTTCTATATTAAATCTAAAGTAATTAGTTTTTATTGTTTAATCTAACTTTCGATAAAATGATAACTACAATGAAAACTAAAAAGAATAACTATTTTTCTTTAATCTTACGTCTTCAATCTTACATCTAAATTAATATGACAGAAAAAGTAGAAATGAACAAATCCTTTGACAGGCTTAAATGGGTGTTTAAACATCTTAAGCTTGAATCAGAATATGGCAAGAAAGCTTTATTTAGTATAAAACCGTTTAAACCAGGTGAAGAAAAAGAATTACGTATTTATTTTCAAAAACTTGATTTAATAATTTCTGCTTTCAAAGAAAAGACAAATCTTTTTTCAAATTTTAATAGTTTATTTATGGAACTTCGCAATATTTCAGGTTCTTTGAAAAATCTAACCAATGATATGGTTTTGGGAGAAACTGAATTATTTGAGATTAAGAATTTTGCTATTATTATTTCACACATATTGGATTTGGCAAAAGAAAAATCTATTATCCCTGAAAATCTTGATAATTTAGATTTAATACCAATAATAAAACTATTAAATCCTGACAAGATCCTAACAAGAAGTTTTTATATTCATGAAAGCTGGTCTGAAAATCTACAAAGTATTAGAGAAGAAAAAAAAGCTTTAGAAGCTAAAATTTTATCAGCAGAAGATTCTCAGGTAAGAGACAGACTTAGAGCAGAAAGAGCAGTATTAGTCAGCAAAGAAAAAGACGAAGAGCTCAATGCAAGAAAATACTTATCTCAAGAACTAAGGAAATATGAAGAAGCTATCAGATTATCGGTAGATAATATAGGAGCTTTTGAATTATTGCTTGCAAAAGCTGAATTAGCAGTGTCTAACAAATGCAACGTTCCAATAATTTATGATTTTGATTCTGATAGTCAGTTTATATTGGAAGGAGCTATAGAACCAGAAATAGCTGAAAATCTTAAAAAGCAGAATAAAACTTTTACTCCTGTTTCTATAAAATTGCAAAGAGGTGTAACTTTATTAACCGGAGCAAATATGGGTGGTAAAAGTGTTTCTTTAAGAACTATTGCATTAAATGCTGAATTGGCAAGGTTCGGTTTTTTACCTTTTGCCGATAATATTGCTTTAAAAATACCAGAATTTATACAAGTTATTTCAGGAGATTTACAGGATTCAAATTCAGGTCTAAGCAGTTTTGGAGCAGAAGTCAAAGAACTGTGTTCATTGCTTAAAAAAGTTGATGGAGGGTGTGGACTTGTTCTATGTGATGAACTTGCTCGTTCAACAAATCCATATGAAGGCAGCCGTTTTGTTCAAGCTTTAAGCGAAAAGTTACAATCTTCGAATTCTTATGGTATTATTGCGACTCATTATGATGGAATTAAAACGGCAGGAGCGGCTTATTATCAAGTAGTAGGACTAAAGAACCTTCTTAAAGGCAATTTAGAAAACAATGAATTTTCCCAATTGGATTTATCTGAATTAATGGATTATCATTTAGAAAAAGTTTCTGAAAACTCTAATGTTCCGCATGATGCTTTAAAAATTGCTACAATTCTAGGCTTGCCAAAAGATTTTATTGAAAGTTTGAAAAAATACTATGACAACAGCATTAATTGATGTTGATGAAAGATTAGATACTATACCTGGAACAGATTTTAGTTTAATTCAGAAGATTGATGGAACCGCATTTTCAATTGATACGCTTTTACTTGCTAATTTTGTTCAATTTACTCCAGAAATGGTTACTGTAGCTGATTTAGGTTCTGGAAGTGGAATATTGTCTTTTTTGTTGAAATATCGAAACAAAAATCTACAAATAACTGGCTTTGAGGTTCAAACAGAATTCTATAATCTCTCGAAAAGGAATATGGAACTGAATAAGAAATTTGATGGATTATCTTTTGAAGCAATGGATATAAGAGATGTTCCTTCAAGGATTTTACCAGAATCTTTTGACTTAGTGGTTTCTAATCCACCATATTTTCAAGTGGGGAACGGTAGATTGCCTGCTAATCCTGCCAGAGCACAGGCTAGACATGAACTTAACGGCACAGTTCTTAATTTTATTGAATCTGCTTCTTATATGCTTTCTTATGGCGGTCGTTTCTGTTTGATAATTCCAACTTCCAGACGTGATGAAATAATCAATCACTTGAAAGTATGTAAATTTGGTGTGAAAAGGGAAGAATTTATAGTGCCAAAAGAAAATGAACAACCCCACCTAGTGATGATTGAAGCGGAAAAGTTTTATAATGGAAAATTGGAATCTATGCCACCGATTACAATTCATAAAAAAGATAATTCATACTCAGATGAACTTCAAAAATTATTTATGGCTGGTCTGAAGAAATATTCTTAACGAAGAAGTGCAGCATAAAAGCGGTGGCTTTTTGGCTTATAGTTTGAACTTGTTTTTCATTTGTATTCGTTTCAATAAAGATACTATTTTTTCCTTCTCTTAATTTATAGTTGGTTTTGTTATCAAATATTGAATTTAAAACAGAGGTTTGTTTTTCTAATTCTATTTTTAATTCTTCTCTCTCTTTATTTTCTGGAACATTAATCTGTATCTTATTCTGTTTAGTTGCTATAAATAGTCTAACAAGATCTGTTGCAGTAACAGATTTGGGTAGGTTTTCTATTCCTAGATTTTTAAATAGTTCCTGAATATCTATTTCTGCACTTATTGCAGGATTATATGTAAGCATTTGTTCAAATGTTTTAAATTTATCGCCAAGGAGATTTTTATTATCTTCAAGATTATTTGTAATTTCTTTAATAGATTTTTCTGGACAGATGACCAATCGGTTATTGGTAACTTGCAGAAGTATTTTTTCGTTTTCATTGTTGGAATTGATTGAAGTTGAAATTTTTACTAATTTTTCGTTTTCATCAAAAATCATTTCTGCCTTTGATTTTTCTCCAATGGCAAATATATCGAATTCTCCTTTTGCAATTAAAGCGTATTCGTCTGTGGTTTTGTAATAAAAATAAACTTCGTGAATTTGTAAAAATCCACTAAGGATAGATTCTTTTAGAAAATCTAATGTGAGTTTCTTATAATCATTTTCTTTAACAGAAGAATTACTTGCTTGATTTCTTAATTTGCATATGTTTGCAACATTTTTAGCTATTTCTTCACAGGCAGATTCATTTTCTTCGTCAAAAATACCAGATGAAGAAAGGTTTATATATATAGCTGCGGCAGGTTCTTTGATTGGAGCAGGGAAATTTGTTTCCGAGGTTAAAAATATTATTAAAGCTATAGTTGGAATAATATATGCATATCTTGTTTTCATGCATATTTTATCGGCAAAAGAATAAAATAATATAAGCAAAAAATATTGATTGAAGGGAGAAGATTGAAGATTGAGGATTGAAGATGGAAGATGGAAGATGGAAGAGAGCAAAAGAGCAGAAGAGCAGAAGAGCAGAAAGAAAGGGAAGAGAGCAGTCAAGTTCTGCTCAAAAACTGAAAGTTGAGTTAACCATAACAGTATTGATTTAGTTTAGAAAATAGTTCTATAATAATAATAAATGAGTCAGAATCACCAAATGTTATTGATTATTGCTTTTTTAAGCTGTTTTCTTATATTCTTTCTCTATCCAGAAGAAAGAACGGAAGTTATTTCTTCTTTAGAAGGTGTTACTTTAACTTCTCTTAATGGTCAACAGTTCCAACTTACAGGTCAGTTTACCGAAAAACCTATATTATTTGTTTTTTGGTCAACGACGTGTGGTTCATGTATTGAAGAAATACCTTTTATTAGCAAGTTACATGAAATGTTAAAGGATAAAATCACTATAATAGGAATACACCCTAATTTTTCTATAAAAAAGGTTCAAAAATTCATACGAAAATATAAGCCATCCATACCTTATATGATTGCTATTGACAGCCAAGATTCTCTAACAAATACATATAAAGTGAATGTTTTACCTAGAACTGTTTTGGTAGACCGTAAAGGTAAAATTTTATATGACCATTTGGGTTATTCTCCAGATAAAGAAAAGGAAGTTACAGATGCTATTAACTCTATTAAATTTTTTTAAAAATAATAGTAAAGCTATAAATGTATTTTTTGTTTTTTTGTTGATACCTTATTGTTCTTTTGCTCAAGTTGATAATGAGAATAAATCTGCTATATCCTTACTGCAATCTGGTGCAATGGCTCCTTTTAATTCTTTAAAAGACACTTCTGGGAATGAAATAAGATTTCCAGAAAACAATAAATGGAATCTTGTCTTTTACTGGTCGCTTTTTTGTCATTCTTGTATAGAAGAAATGCCCGAGATTCAGTCGGGGTTAGAAAGTTTGGAAGGTAAAGATTTTTCTACATATTTTGTTTCATTAGATACAGAAAAAATGCAGAAAGCTTTAATAAATTTCAAGAAACGAAGAAAGTTTACTCCAATAATACTTATGGAAAGATTAGAGAATGAGAAATATATTACAGCTGATACTTGGGGTGTGACTATGACTCCTTCTGTTTTTATTGTGAATCCTCAAGGAAAAGTAGTTTTTTCTCATCAAGGACCATTAGATTTAGATTTATTTTTTAAGAATTTACCAGAAGAGATAGCAGGGAATAAATCAAATGATAATGTAGTTGAAAGTAGCAATGGTGAGTGCAATGAGCAACAGTAAAAGATCTATAAAGCATTATCTTATTCTTCCTTCTTATCAGCTAAGGTTAGTTGGTTTCTTATCTTTAATAGTAATGATAGGCTCCTTCTTTCATATGGGGATATTGAACTATATTTCTTACAAGAACCTTTCAGAAGTATTTAGTCAAAAACAAATAGAACTTTTCTGGAATATACTTAGACCAACAATTATTGTTACAAATGCTTTTTATTTTATTATTCTATGTGTATTCTTAATAATAACTGCTATACTTATTACTCATAAACTTATTGGTCCTATGCTTAAGGTGACAGGACATATTAACAAGTTTAATTCTGGATTGGTTCCTAAACAATATTTGAAATTGAGAGAAGGCGATGAAGGGCAGAGCCTTTGTGATGCTGTTAATGAACTACAAACAAAACTTCGTGAACAGTATTCTCAATTGGAACAACTAAAATCTTGTATTAAAGATGAAGAAACGGCTTCAAAGTTAGGAAAAATATTAGAAGAGTTTCAGATAGAAAAGTAGAATTTATGTATAAAAATTTAGTTTTTAGAACATTTCTATTGAAAAGACGATTTTTATGGATTGCCACGCCTTATTCTGAGGCTTATAAATCTTTAATTGTTTCTACGATAATCTTTTTGTTAGTTTCTTGTCACTCTGTTTATGCAGAATCAGCTTTTTCAACTTCTGTTATAAAAGAGCGAAATATTGATTTAGTTGAAAAGCTAATAAAGCAGAAAAGCGAATATGCTGGTTCAAAAGCCTGCATGGAATGTCATAACGATATTTATGATGAATGGAAACTTACACCTCATGCTAGAATGATGAGAAAACCTTCTGAATTAGACGAAAAAGATGTAATTCCATTTAAAGAGCTTGATTATCCTGAAGACAAGATTGTTTCAGTTTTAGGTTCTCATTATGTTCATAGATTTGTTGCTGAAGCAAGTGGAAGTTATGTTGTTTTACCTAAAATCTGGGATATTCATCAAAAAAAATGGCTTGATTCTATTGATAAAAATTGGAAAAAAAGATATTGGTTAAAACAGTGCGCTGGTTGTCACTCAACTGGTTATGATGCGAAAACAGATACTTTTGTGGAAGCTGGAATTGGTTGTGAAGCTTGTCATGGTCCTGGAGCAGAACATATAAAGAAAAAATCACCAGATTATATAACATCAATAAAGAAAATGAAGCCTATTTATCAAGAAATGATATGTATGTCCTGTCATACTTCCGGCATGGATGAAAGTGGCGACTATCTTTTTGCTGCTGGTTACAAACCTGGAGATAATTTAGAAGAATTCTATTCTGGACTGACTCCTAAACCAGGACAGAGCTCAGAAAACTTTTATGGTGATGAAAGTTTAGAAGATAGAGAACGGCAATGGAAGTTTTTAAAATCGCGTTTGTTTTTGGCTTCTGGACTAACTTGTGACTATTGTCAGAATTTTAGGGAATATAAAACAAATAATGGTTCAAAATATCTTACTTATGATCAGTATTGTTTAACTTGTCATACAGATAAAATTGACCATCCAGAGGAATCTCCTGGCACAAACTGTACTGTTTGTCATCAACCAAATGTTCATTTAAACAACAAATTATCAATACATGATCATAAATTCAGATTTACGGATTATTGAATTAATACTTTTGCTACAAGTTTTTTCACTTTAACAGGTTTATCTACAGCAATACAAGGCATATGGGCATTTTGAGGATACAGAATAACATAACTTTTGTCTGTAATAACTGTTCGCATTTGATTGCTTTTTTTCTTCCAGAACATAACGTCTGATTCTTCATTATACTCTGTTTCTAATTCAAGTTTGTTTACATCTGAGGTTTCTATTGCTTCAATTCCATTAATCATCATCTGTATATCTATATATTTTTTATGAGATTCATATTTGCAGTCAGAAATGTTTTTTGTCATGTATTCCTGAACATTTATATACAGCCAATCGTTTATAATATGTTTCCCTGGTTCAAGGCTTTCTAAATTTGTGTTATTTAAATGTTCTAAGGCTTTTTTTATTCTATCTTGTATTATCTCCACGATTTCTTACTCCAGTTGAATATTGATATAAATAAAAAATAGCCATGTTTGTAACATGACTATCAGGTATTTCAAAAGAAAAACTTTTCAGGGCTTAAAATGCTTTAAACGTTTTTTCTCTTCTGCTTCTTTGTAGTCCATTAGTTCATTGTAAAGACTGCATAGGGTTTTCCCTAATAGGAAGCTGCTACTAATAGAAAAGCAAAGTAAATAAATAATATCTTCAGAAGGATTAGTAAAATCTATAATCATAGATTAATCGGAACTTCCTTTTCAAACTTTTCCTAAATAACTGGTTACAGATGTATTACTGGTTTTTTCCAATTCACTTAACCACTTTATTACGCTATCAACACGAAATCTTACGGAACGGCCAATTTTAACGGTTGGAAGACCTAGATTTCTAAGAGTATAAATAGTATTTCTTTTTACCTGTAAAAATTCCATTAATTCGGGAATAGTCATTAGACTTTCCTTCACCATGATTAATTACCTCCGAAAACGAATCTTTTGTTTACATACTGGTAATCCTTTGTATCGACCAAATTTTATATTTTTTTTACAAATTAATTTTGCTCTTGTACGAAAAAAAATAATATGGTACTTTTAAATGTGTAGAGTTGTAATTTTGACAAAGGAGAAAAAACATGCAGTATATGCCTCTTTTTGTCAATATGTATGGTAAGAAAGTTCTTTTTATTGGTGGTGGCAAAGTTGCTTTAAGAAAGGCACGGCAATTTTCTGAGGCAGGTGCACAAATCCATGTGATTGCCCCTGAAATAAAAAAAGAATTTGAAAGTTTGCCCAACACAACTACTGAAATAAGAAAAGCTGATTTGGGAGATATTTCTGATAAATATTTTGCTGTTATTTTTGCTTCATCAGACAGAGAAATTAATGAAAAACTATCGAAAATCTGCCAAGAAAAGCGTATAATTTCGGATAGATGTGATGAATATTTGAAAGGTGATTTTGTTACAGGTACTATAACAAGAAGCGGAAGCATAATAAATTCAACTATATCAGGCGGAATACCTTCTTTAAGTAGATTTATCAATCAAGAGATAAAAAAGATATTAACACCTGAATTGATGAAACTGAATTTGCTTCTTCAAGAACTGAGGCCTGCTTTACTGGCATCAAAAAAAATAGACAGTTCATATATTAATAACTTAGTAAGTAAAAAAGTATTGGAACGTATAAAAACAGAAGGTATTGATTCTTTAAAACAGGAGATTATGGCGTGTCTTTAATAGTTTTTGGTCTAAATCATAAGTCTGCTCCAATTGCGATAAGAGAAAAATTAGCTCATTTAAATGAAATGACAATTCCGGATGCAGATGGTTATACATTAGAAGTTGTCCCTTTATGCACTTGCAATAGAGTAGAATTATATTTTTCAGGACCAGAGAAAGACGCCAGAGCAAGTTTTATTGAATTACTAGCCCGCAAAAATCTTAAATATGACAATCTAAAAGAATATTTTTATGAGTTTAAAGAAAGAGAATGTGTTCAGCATCTTTTCAACGTGGCGTCTGGTCTAGATTCTATGATATTAGGAGAAAATCAGATATTGCACCAAATAAAAAACTCATACAAAGAAGCTGTTAACAAAAATTTAGTAAATAAACAGCTGCATAGTCTTTTTCAAAAAACTCTTGAAGTAGGCAAAAAAGTCAGAAGTCAGACAGAAATATCTTGTAACCGTGTTTCTATAGCCTCAACCGCCGTAGATCTTGCGAAAAATCTTTTTGGCCCACTAAATTTATCAAAAGCTTTGATTTTAGGAGCTGGTGAAATGGCTAGTCTTGTGGCTACTCACTTGCATGAAAATGGGGTTGAAAAGATGTTTTTTATTAACCGAACAGAATCGAAAGCTTTTGATTTGGCAGACAGATTTGGCGGAATAGCCTTTTCTTTTGAATATCTGAATGATTTGTTGGCTGATTGTGACATCATTATTTCTTCTACATCTTCAGCAGAAGCTATAATTAATAAATCAATGATGGAAAAAGCTATAAACAAAAGAAAAGAGCGTGCTATTTTTGCCATTGATATAGCTGTTCCAAGAGATATAGAACCAGAATGTAGAGAAATCGACAACGTCTTTTTGTATGATGTAGATGATTTGAAAAATGTAGTTAATGATAGCTTTAATCATAGACGGACAGAGGCTAAAAAAGCGGAGGCTATAATATATAACGAAGTAAATAGTTTTATGGATTTTATGAGAGAATTGCTTGTTGTTCCACATATTAAGAAGTTGAAAGAACGTGCAAAACTTCAATGTAACAATGAATTAGAAAAATTTTTTGCACAGCATCCTGAACTAACTCCTGAATTAAAGGAAGCTTGTGAAGAATATAGTCGTCAAATGGCTGCTAAATGGCTGCATGAACAGATAACGAACTTAAAAGAACAAGGTTCTGGATCATCAGAAAACCTTGATAATTTAAGCCTTAAACTTGATTTGAATCCAGTAAAAGTTTCAAAATATTTACGACACAGTCCTATGTTTTTTGCTTCGAAACAACAAAGAGGAATTAGAACAGCATGAAAATCAGATATGGGACAAGGGGGAGTAAACTAGCTCTACATCAGACTAGATTTGCAATTGAATTGCTGAAAAAGGCTTCAGAAAACCTGGAATGTGAAGAAGTAATTATAAAAACTCTTGGAGACAAAGTTACTGGTTTGCCTCTATTTAAAGTAGGGGGGCAAGGGCTATTTATTAAAGAAATTGAGACGGCTCTATTAGAAAATCGTATAGATATTGCTGTGCACAGCTTAAAAGATGTTCCTAGCAAACTTGCAGAGGGGTTAACATTAGTGGCTGTAGGTGGCACTGAGGATCCTCGAGACTGTTTTATTTCAACAAAATACAAAACTTTTGAAGAAATGCCAAATAAGGCTATAATAGGAACTTCAAGTTTAAGAAGACGCTCGCAATTAAAACTTTTAAAACAGAATACTATTTTTTCTGATTTTAGAGGTAATTTAGATACACGTTTAAAAAAACTAGAAGAAGGCGAAGTAGATGCGATAATTTTAGCAGCGGCTGGATTAAAAAGATTTGGCTGGCAGGATAAAATTACACATTATTTTGGAATTGATGATTTGACTCCAGCAGCAGGCCAAGGGTTGTTAGCCATTGAATGTCGAGAAGAAGATGTAGAAAAAATAAGACCGTTTTTAACTGAATTTGCAGATGAGAATGCCATGTTAAGATGTAGGGCTGAGAGGACTTTTTTGGAAATACTTCAAGGAGGTTGTCAGACCCCTATGGCTATTTATGCAGAAGTAAATGAAAATGATTTAATTGTTCATTCTTTTATCGGAATGCCAGAGGGTGAAAAATCTATTAGAAACCTTCATGTTGGCAATAGGAATAAACCAGAAGAGCTGGGTCGGGAAGCCGCGGAAGCTATTCTGGAAATGGGGGGAGGGGAGTATTTAGAATTAGGAATTAAGAATTAAGAATTAAGAATTAGGAATTAAGAATTATTTATTAGGAATTAAAAACTAGAGATGAGGGAATGGTGGAAACAATTCCTTTATATGCGTTGAAAAAAAATATAAAAAAAATTAAGTGAACTATTGACAATAAAGCTAAAATCAAGCGATAATAGTGCACAAATATAATAAAATTGTTTTCTGTGGGGGCAAATTATGGCGGAAAATAACCGCAATATTAGTATTTTTTTGCTTGTTCTTGCACTGATGGGTGCAGCATTGTTCTATGGTTGCGGTTCGGCAACTTCTGACTCTATTCCAGCTATAGAATTTTCTATTTCTGGTAGTTACTCTTCTGAAGGATTGACTTCTGTCAATGTCTCTTCAACAAGAGCTGTATCTGGTTTAGCAGCTGGAATATTAATTTATTCTGAGTCTGATCCTACCAATTACGCAGATATAGATGAAACAAATAAGACTTATTTGATTAAAAATTTAAAGCCTGGAACACATTATATCGTTTTTAGACATATCCCAAACGGAATATATGGTAAGAACTATATTTACAGGTCTTCTAAGCCTGTAGTGCTGACAGATGCTTCACCTGCTCAGGTTCTTAACGAAGTTCTTAGAGCTACGGAAGGAACTATTTCAATAACAGGTAAAGTTACTAATACAAACGGTCAGTTGATAACTCCGACTCCGACTCTAACTCTTTGGGGTCAGACAATTGAAGTCAATCCTATTACTGGTGAATTTACTACCCCCCTAATGCCAGAAAGAACCACAGCTGACTTGATAATAAACGCCATAAATTACCAGCAGACTTCAGTTCCGTTAGTTTTTGAATCTAATCCAGCTTATTACGAATTTACAGCTGTTGATACTACGAACAATAATGTTCCGCCAACAGTATCTTTAAGCTCGAAGAATTCAAAATATAACGTTAAGTCTACTGTTACCTTTAACGCTGTTGCTCAAGATTTAAACAACGACGAATTAACATTCATATGGGAAATCGAAAGTTGCACAGCTAATGATAAAGGTATCCTGGAACTTTCTTCAGAAACTCAGGAAGGTTCTACTTATAAAAGCGAATATTATTGGACTGCCCCAGAAGATGATTGTATGGCAACAATCACTGTTAAAGTTGTAGAAAAGAATACACTTCAACAATTAAGCGCAAAAGCTAAATTAAAAATACAGATAGGTACTGGTGAATACCATCCAAATACTAAACCACAAATAATCAGTACTAATATTTATCCTCAGTCACTTTATGGTAGCAGAAATTATACTGTAACATTAATCGCCACCGATACAGATGGTGATGTGCTAACTAATTCACTTTCTATAACACCTGCTAACGGAACCTTGTCTAAGACTAGTGGTAATACTTGGAGTTGGAAGACTCCAGATCTCGAATCATCTACAGCTTATACTTTAGCTTTTGTAAGTAAAGATCCTAGAGGAAATATTGCTTCTTTAACTAGAACTGTAAATGTTGGCAAGACCCAGCCTAATGCCGATCCTGTTATCGTTAGTCAGAATCCTTCCTCTGTTGCTAATATAATGAGTGGTAGAGAATTAGCTCTTACATTAGTAGCAAATGATCCGGAAAACGAAACATTGTCATTTATTTGGAGTTCGACATTTGGTGAGTTGACTCAGACTTCTAAAAATGGAGGGACTGCTTCTGCAACTTGGCTTGCTCCTTATGTAAATGTAAATACTTCTACAAAGATTAATTGTACTGTTTCTGATCCTCAAGGAAGTATTGCTATAGCTACTTTTTCTATAACAGTTGCTCCAGATCCTGCAAAAATGCCACCAGATATAACAATTAATATGTCTGGAACAGATGTAGTTGTATATAATACTGATATTTTATTGTTTAAAGCTGGTGAAACAATGAAGTTGGCCGGTATGGCAACAGATTCAAATCAGCATATCTCAATAGAAAATCCAACTTCATATAAATGGGAATATCGTTGCACAGATTACAATCCAGAAGATCTTACAGGTTCAAATGAATATAAATTAATTACACAGTCGAATGTTGCTGAATTACCAATTACAAGCGATATAACTCCTGGTAATTATATTATTCGTTTATCTGTAACTGATGCAAATGGAATAACTGGTGAACAAACAAAGCAATTTAGAGTTAACAGTTTGCCTATTGCCGAAATTATTTGTAACGGCAATGCCATTGGTTCTGACGGCAGAATGACAACTCATACAGCTTCCGAATTTGATATTGGCGGAATAAAATATGACGTTTTTAACTATAACGTTGCTACACCCAGCTTTACTGCAAGCTGTACAGATATAGAAACAGATCCTTCTGTTATTCAATCTTATGCAAGATGGGTTCATAATGGTGAATTGAAAACAGGTGCTACCTATAGACCAACAATCACTGCTACAGGAACAAATGTTCTTGAATTAACAACAAGAGATTCTAAAGGTGAATGGTCAGCAACTGCTACTTATCAATATTTTGTAAATAGTGCTCCTGTTTTTGATGTCGCTACTTCGACAAAAATAGGCTTTATTGATGCTGATACAATAACTTTAGATGTTAGTGTAAGAGATGATGCACCAGGACTGAGTTTAACATGGTATTTCTGTTATAAGAGTGAATCCGAAACTAATTATAGCGATTATATTAAGATGACTGGAATAGGAAATAATCCGGTTGAAACTGAAGATAATATGATTGCTGTTAGTATTGCTACTAGTGCAAATGATTTGCTCGCATTAGGAAATGATTTTAAGATTAAGCTTGTGGCAACAGATAAGATGGGGCTTCAAACAGAAAATAATGATATAATTTTTTCTGTAATTACTCCACATACTATTAAGCCATTTACTGTGGCTAGTGGAACTTATTATTCAAATCAAGAACCTTCTAGTTTTGAACAATTGATACAATTGTATGGAACAATTACTAAATATGATTTTGAAGCTAATCAGGCTTTCTCTATCAAGAGTGGTGCCACTGATTATGAATCGGCAATGACATGGGTTTGGACTGATAATGGTTCAGATATAGGAGAAGCATTTGTTGATTCTTCAGCTGGTTATATATTGAATGGTTATACTATTTCCGACCAATTTGGCACGCATACAATCAAACTTGAAGGAACTAGTATAGATTATGGAATTAAAGCTGAAAATTCTATTGAAATATTTATAAATAGTACTCCACAGATTGAATTCAAGAACGCTACTAACGACACAATAAGATTTGATACAGGCTGTAATGCGACATTTAGTGTTACTTTGAGAGAAGATAATCCTAATGAAGCTTTAAGTCTAATTTGGACAGTATATGATTTGGATAAAAACTGCGAAGAAATAACTGATCAAAGCATTCCTTCGCCAAAAGTATTCGTTTCTAATCCAATTCAACCGACAAGTGGTAAATCACCTGTTTATATGGCTGGCGTTAATGAAAAAACTGTTACTATAAACTGGAGTGATATAACTACAGAACAATTGGCAAGCGGTGCAAAGCGTGTTTATGTCTGTGCTGCTGACGCATATGGTAAAGCAGCCACAGCTTCAGTAGATATTTTGGTAAATACGCTTCCTGTATTTGTAAATGTAGTTGGAGAAAGAAAAGTTAAAATTGAAGTTCCTAATACTGCATCAGATAGTGGTGAAGATTATCAGTATTTTAAAGAACAATATGCTACAACAACAACAGATATACCAGTATTCTTAGTTGCAGGTAATCCAAGCATGGAATTTAACTTTACTTCTAATGCCTATGATGCAGAATATCCTACCTTCTTTGATGAACATGAAGAAAATATAACTTGGCATTATACATATGTTGATCCTTCTACTGGTGAAAAGATTCCAATGTCATTGAAAGGCAAAAGCGTTCATGGAAGATTCCCGATAGGAGCTAACACTGTTAATGTAGAATGTAGGGACTTCTTCTATAATTATTATTCAAAAGATGGAGACTCAACAATTTACAACCATATGTGTATTGCAACATGCTCTGAAGATTTCTATTTATGGCAATCTATGGCGTGGGAATTTGATGGTGATGTTATAAAAACAAACAGTTTAGTAGATGCAGGAACAAAACTGTTTGAGGCATATACTGCTAATACTTTATATCAGACAACTAACAACCACTTCATGGTAACTTTCGGAACTCCTGGTGAACCAGAAAACTGTGCAACATATACAGTATATTTTGAACTAAGTCCAGGTATTAATCATACTTGTTTTGTAGTTAACCCAGGATTTGTAACTCCTTTGATGGAATTCTTCATGTATGAATCAAATTCTTATAAATCTACTGATCCTCGAACTATAGATTTGCCTTTAGATGGTAATATTATTACTCTTCAAAGATTTAATGAGAACGAGTATATTATGTTGACTAAGACTATAGCATCTAGTCCTGCTTATACAGATGGAGTAACTCAATTGTTTACAAGATATAATGATGATATTAATGATAAAGATGAATATTGGAGTGATATAGCTTCTTATTCAGCATTTTTGATAGAAGACACGGATGATGGAGATTATTCAAAATATAAAGCATACAGAGGGTATGAAGCAGGACATCCATCAGATGATAAATATGCTGAAAGAATAATTTCAATGACTTATTGCGATGCTAGTGATGATACGGCAGGAGCAATGTTACTGCATAATTGGAAGGGAACTACAGATGTGTTGGCTGCTTATAAAAATGATAGAAAATGGTTCCTTGACGATAATAATTCCCATCCTTTATATGCATTAGATGGCACAAATCTAAGATTAACATCCGATTCAAAAGTCAGATTTTTAAATAAATTGAGTAATGATTTGTCACAAAAGTTATTCGTGACAGACACAATGAATAATAGAATAATTAGGTGTGACAAGTCATTCACAAATGCTAATACAATAGTTTCTTCTTATCCTGTTGATGTTTGTACCACTAATTCAGAATACTTGTTCTCACTTACTGGAAGTGATGGCGGTTTTGAAAAGGGTTTAACATTATATGCTATTGATAATGGCAGTGCAACGGCTCTTGTTCATTTTGCTGATCAAATATCATCATCTGATCCTCTTAAAGCCAATTTTAATTATAGAGCTGGTAAGGTTCTCAATCCTAAATCTATAATTTATTACACTGTGAAGAATGGTGAAAACTATTATGGTGGTTTAATGATTTTGGAAGAAGGTAGAACTAGAAAGAACAGAATTCAGCTTATTCGCTCTAATAAAGGAGATTGGCTTAAATAAGGTTTAATAGCACAAAAAAAGCACTTATAATTATATAAGTGCTTTTTTTGTATGTAGTAAACTTTTTATCTAAAACATATCTGGATTTGATGTATAAAAAAGCTAAACTAAAATATAGCTTTTTTAATAAATTCAATACAGTAATCTGGATTTAAATAGGGCATGAAATGTCCATTAGACTCAGATATTTCTGTTTTGATATTCGGAATAAGAGAAATTATTTCTTTTTGTTTTTCTATATTAGTAATAGCATCTTTAGAACCAAAAACAGCAAAAGAAGGAACAGATATCTTTTTAATCTCTTCTTTTAATTCATTTTGTATTTTGATTCTGGTATTATTATCGTTAATAAAAGCCAAAATGCTTTCAAATCTTGCTATTCTTTGCAAACTGTTATCGATATAATCTTCTGTTGGTTTTTCTGGAGAAAAAGTATCGGTAATTCTTTTGGTAAAAATCGTTTCATAATCATAAGGAACGAAAATTCCTAATATAGTTCCAATAAAAAAGTTTTTTGCAAATTTTGGAAGAGACGATAATTTATCATCAGGATTTTCAGGAGAAATATATGGATTTATTAAAATTAATCCTTTAACTTTGTCAGGGTATTTTATTGCAATTTTTATTGCGGTAAGACAACCATAGTCATAGCCTAAAATCCAACCTTTTTTATCTAGTTTGGCGTTAATTAGAGAAGCATAGATAGAGGTATCTTGCCATAAATCTTCTTTTTCAGAAAATAGTTCATCTGTAAGGTTATGTCCAAATCTATCTGGTGCAATTAATTTTATGTTTGTATTTTCTAATTTGGACATCATATTAGAAAAAATACTTTTTGTTCCTGGATTACCATGAAAACAAAGAATTGGCTCTCCTCTTCCTGCAAATGAAAATGATATTTTTGTATCTTGGATGGTTATAGAAGATATTTGTTCTAAACTAGGCATTTTTAACAACCCCATATAATATTTGGAATAATTCTAACACATTTTAATGCTTTATCAAAAGTATTCAAAAGAAAAAAGACGCTTTCATTAATTATGAAAGCGCCTTTTTCACTTAACTAACAATCAGCTATTCAGTTGTCTAACTTTGGTTTCTAATTGATTAAGATTTACGCCTTGATTTTTTAGGAAGTTTTCAAACCATGCAGTGTTTACACCGTAGGATTTTAATTCGTTCCTATATTCTATAATTAATTGTTCTAATTCAATCATATCCGCAACACGAAGTTTAGTTGAATTAGTATTCTGCATTGATTTTAAATTATTCAGTGCGTTATTAATTGCACTGGCAAATTCGTATCTTGTTACATTGTCTGTGAATGTAAAGGGGTAAGCATTAAGAATACCTTTACTTGTTATATGTTTCATGGATTTGAAAGACCAATGTTTTGAAGACACATAAGTGAAAGAAGATGTTGAAGTATTAGAACTAACATTTCTTTGATTATTTGTATTGGCTGTTTGAGATGGAGTAGCTTTCACTTTGCTGTCAACTAGAGGAATGTAGAAAGCTGAGTCTGCTTCGGCTGTTTTTGCTAAAGTAGGCATATATTGATTTCTAGTATCTGAACTTGTTGAAAAAGTCCAAGAAAATCTTTGAGCAAGCTGTTCACCAGATTTGCTTAGGATTTTGTCGCTAACAATTACTTTATGTTCTGTTTTGGCTTCAAGAGGTCTAGAAGGCTCAAATATAGCTCTATTATTACGCTTGTCATAAGTTACTTTACCGTCTACTCTTGTTTGATTTGCAAATACAGAAATATTTATGTTGTTGACTGTTTTAGGATCACAAGCTTCTGTAAAGTGAACTGCGATTTTTGATTTCCTTGAAATATTATCAGAATTCAAGCCTGGATATATCGAAGAAACTTTAAAGGCATTTAAAGCTTTTGCATCAGCTTTTGCAGAAGCTCTAACTGTTTTATCTGCCCCGGACATATAGGGATTGCTATTTTGAGCAAATGGGTTGTTCTGTGGCTGAGTATATAAGTTATTCTGATTGTAATTCTGCTGATAAGCATTATTAGCGCTTTGAGCATTAGTATTGATGTTTGCATTATCAAAGCTTTCCAGTTCTCTAGCTTCATTTTGAGGAGAAACATTTGAAGCAATGCTTTGAACTGGGGCATTAGGCATAGCTGGAGCCGCTGCTGGAGCTATCGTAGCAAACATAGAATTAATACCGCTTTTTATAGGACGACCGTATAGGTCTGTAATGCCTTGTGTTACAACGATCCTATAATTCTTTTCGGCATCAAGTAAGCCTACAGGAGTAAGAGTTGCTTGTTTATGTCCTTTAAAATAATGAATTTTAGCAGGAACTGGTCCAAAATCATCTTCCAGTCTGAAAGTAAATTCATTTAATGTTTCTGCTTTAATTTCATCGCTGAAACTTATAGTAACAGGTTGAGTAAGGTTTGAAACTTTAGAACCATTTTGGGGTGCTAGGCCTGTTAATTGAACCTGTTCTGCGACTGGTGTCTGCTGGTGTTGTAACTGAGCTTGAGCTCTGGCAACTTGAAGTTGATTAATAGAGTAATTACTCATATTGGGTGCAAAAGCAGCATTTGATTGGTTATCAAAAGGATTTTCAATATTAGATTTAAGTGCTTGGGCAGAAGAAGTTATATTTTGAGAAGCATTCTGCAAAGCATACTGAGAATTTTGCATACTGTTCTGAAAATTGGCCTGAGCATTTGAATAATTCTGGCTAATATTTTGTTGATAGTTATTATATGCTTGGTTTAAATTCTGTTGACTTTGTTGATACTGATTCTGTCCTTGAGCAAAAATATTTTGTATTTGTGTGGCAGAATTAGATAGATTGTTAGCTGTTTCAACTACATTCGTAGTCACTTTATCTTCAAGTTCATATTTTTTGCTAGCTACTTCATTAGCATTGTCAGCTAATTTAAATGGTATAAGAGTTTTCTTTGCTAGTTTTTTACCAGAAGTGGAAGCAATAGATTTTTCTATTGTAATCGCATAGGATGCATTGGTTTTTAGTGAATTTCTAGGACTTACTGTGATTGTCTTCATGTCTTTAGACAATCTGTAGTCTATGCCAACTGGTCGGTTATTTTCATATAGCTGGACTGGTGCAGTTTTTAAAGAAGCTACATCCAAAGGTTCAGAGAAAGTTACTTCCATTGGAGAATCTGGTCTAATTGTTCCAGCACCCATGCTGGCATTGGTTAAAACTAAATTTTTTGTATTCTGTGTTTGGTTATTGTTTGAAGTAGTATTTGCTTTAGAGATAGAATTTGTATTTGGAGTTGTTTCGCCCAAATTAGCTGTCTGAAAACTCCAGACTTTTTCTGAAGTTCTTCCTAATCCATCATAAAAGGAAACCTGGGCGGTATAAGTTTGTCCTTGAGATAATGGCTGGCTTGCTTTAAACATTATTTGGTGAGCTGCAGGATTATAGAATAATTCACCATTTACTGGTTCTGTACCATTAAAAAGGTTAAAGCTGACATTTTGATAAAAAGATTGATTGATTGCACCACCAAATTCAACAGTTAGTGGTGTTTCGGGCGATATTCCTGTCGCCATATTTTCTGGAAAATAATTGACAACATTTATTGCTGTCGTTTCTGCTATATAATTTCCGTTACTTATTGCTGCTTTGACTGGCGAGCTTTGACTAAAAGCTGCAAACAAGGCACAAAGTAAAGCTAATCTTGTCCAACGTTTCATAGTTTACCTCCTAAAGCTTATACTCTTCATCTAAATAATCGGCTTTTAGGTTAATTTGTTTAGTTCTTTTTTCTTCTTATTATTGATAAAAAGTTTTCTTCTATCTTTTATCTTGTTTATAAAAATTAGAAATAGTAAAATACTATCCATGGTTAAGTTAAACTATAATGAAATTAGACACACCCCATCTCTTTCGCCAATACAGCGTAATATTCATGATATTATTTTTGAAGCAGATACTTTGTGGGGAAAAGTATTTGATATAACTTTATTAATACTTATTTTCCTGAGTGTAACAATTACTGCCTTAGACAGTGTTGATAGTCTTAATATTAAATATGGTTCTTTTTTTAATACTTGTGAATGGGTTTTTACCATTCTTTTTACCATAGAATATGTATTAAGACTTTATTGTGTGGCTAAACCTTTTCATTATGCAATAAGCTTTTTTGGAATAATTGATTTGGTTGCTATTTTGCCAAACTATGTTGGTTTGTTTTTCCCCGATGTTCGTTTTTTGTCTGTTGTTAGAATATTGAGATTCTTCAGGGTGTTCAGATTATTCAAATTAGTTCATTTTACTCATGAGGTAGATGTTCTGGTTGAATCGCTTAAACGGAGTATTAAGCGTATAGGCATTTTTACTTTTTATGTGTTTATAATTGTTTTCTGTGTTGGTTCTGTAATGTATATAATAGAAGGACCCGAAAACGGTTTTACAAGCATACCTATAAGCGTTTATTGGGCAGTAGTAACTTTAACCACTGTTGGTTACGGTGATATTTCCCCAAAAACTCCATTGGGACAGGCTTTTTCATTCTTTATAATGTTATTAGGCTATGGCATAATTGCTATACCTACAGGCATAGTGACATCTGAAATGCTTATACCTAAAAAGAAAGTAATAACTACTCAGTCTTGTCCTTTTTGTTGCAGAGAAGGACATGATGCAGATGCAAAATACTGTAAATACTGTGGGAAACCTTTAGAAGACTAATTATTCTTATTGGAAAACTATAAATTATTAACAAATATTTACTCAAAAATACTATTGACCAATACATATAAAATAGCTTATAAAGTTAGACATGATACAAATTTAGAGCGAGAACAACATGGATAATAGACCTATAGGAATATTTGATTCTGGAGTTGGTGGTTTGACCGTATTTAAAGAGATACGTAGACTCTTACCCCAGGAAAATATTATTTATTTTGGTGATACAGCAAGAGTTCCTTATGGTAACAAATCGCCATTAGTTGTACAAAAATATTCTTTAGAAATAGCTAAATTTCTAGAGATGCAAAATGTTAAGATGATTGTTATAGCTTGCAATACAGCTTCTGCTCTAGCATTATCTACTCTAAGAAATGAAGTTAGAATTCCTGTAATTGGGGTTATAGAACCTGGTGTAAGAGCGGCTATAAAATCAGCTCAGAATAATAGTATAGCTGTGATAGGAACAAGGGCAACGATTAATTCAGAAGCTTATCAAAACAGAATAAAAAGACTCCGCAGTTCAATTAATGTTATTGCTATTCCTTGCCCTCTTTTTGTTCCTATAGTAGAAGAAAATCTTATGAACACCAAACTTGCGGATGATGCTTTGGATATGTATTTATCCAAATTAAAAAAGACGGATATAAAATCAATAATACTTGCTTGTACTCATTATCCCTTGTTGAAAGACAAAATAAGCAGCTTTTTTGAAGGTGAAATTAATTTAGTAGATTCTGCATATGAAACAGCAAAAGAAGTTAATGAAACTCTAGAAGCGAGAAGAATTACAACAGAGCAAGATAGTTCTGGTAAAGAAAGCTTTTTTGTATCTGATAGTCCAGAAACCTTTTCTAGTATCGCTGCTAATTTCTTGAGTAGACCAATTGATGGCAAATGTGTCTTCCATCCTTGGGCAGAGTTTTAATGGTGGTTAAATGGAAGAAGAAACAACGACATTAGGCAGAATACTATATAATCTTATTGATGCAATGTTTTGGGTTGCAGATGAAACTGCTCGATGGTGGCAAATTAGCAAGATTTCTATTCAGGTTAAGTTGTTACGTCGTCAGAAAGCTGCTTTAAATAAGCAGATAAAAGAAAATGAACAAAACTCCATTGGGGTAACTGTTTCCCAGACGGCAGAATTGACTTCTTTAAATGAAAGTATTTCTAAACTTGCTTCTGAAGAAGATTTTATAAAAAGTAAATGCTGGAGTTGGACTCCGGTTGTTGATTTTTCTTTAATTTTATTACTATTTTTGTATGGGGTTTTTTCTGTTAATCCTGTTCAAAAAATTATAGATGGACAGAGAACAAATATAGGCGTTTTTGCAGGGCAAATAAGCAGGGTTAGAGAATTGGGTTATCAGGGACACAGCATAATCTCTGATTCTATATGGTTTAATAATAAACTTTATATTGCTGGAAATAATGGTGTGACAGAAATAAACAGCGTTTCTGGTGAAGCTAAAAATTTAAAAGGTTTACCTGAGAATTTTTATGCAAAAGATTTGCAGTTAATTGATAATCATTTATTAATTGTTGGCTATTCTGGAATCTTTGAATATGACAAAGAAGGTCTTAGATCTGTTATTGCTCAAAATAAGCTTTCTAATAAACTGATCAATTCGTTTGCTGTTTTAAATGAAAAAAAGAAAAACTTTCTTATAGGAACTATAGGTGAAGGTATTTATAGAGTTAATGGTGATAATTTTTCTTATGTTCAGAATACTTATGATTATATAGCAAGAAGTTTTGGTTACCAAAAAAAAGAACTATGGATACTACATGACGAAGGTATATTGAGAGGGAGTCTCAGAAAACTGGAGAGTTTAGATTTACAGGTTCTTGCTGGCAAAAAAACTCGTTGTATGATTACCACTGATAAAAACATATATATAGGTACAGATAAAGGTGTGGTAGTCGGAATAAGAGATTCTAAAAACTGGGTCTGGACTATGATTTCTACCACAAAACCTGGTTATATAAATGATATGGTAAATGCTGGTGAAATTCTATTTATAGCTTCTAATGAAGGAGTATTTAGATATTCTAAGGGGAAAATGGATCTTTTGTCTAGTGTTCCAACATATTCTCTTTGCTTTTGCGATACTTTTTTAGCGGCAACAGGAAAGAATTCTGTTTATTTATATTATTTTGACTTTACTGGAAGTATAGGTGATACTTCGATATTTGGAATGGTTCCAGAATTAGGCACTTATACTCCGACTCTTCCTGTAAAAACTCTTCCGATGAGTGCTAGATCAATGTTTAACAGAATGCCAGAATATGGTTTAATGGACACTGATGGAAAACGAGCTCTGGCAGAAAGTGATTTGCCGACAGAGCAATTTTCGCCAGCAAGAAAACCTATGGTTGAATTACCTATTGAACTTCAAAGACCTGTTTTCTCAGATATATCAAAATTCAATGGAAAATTCTATTTGGCCACAATAAACAGAGGTATATGGTCTTTTGATGGGAAAGTCTGGAGTCAGGTAAATCATAATGGAAAAAGTAATGCAAAAAGACTTTGTAGTAATGAAAAACATTGTTATGCTTATAGTGAAGAATCAGGAATTTATGAAATATTAGAGAATATTGCTAATTTAGTTTTAGGTTCTAACGATACTTTGGGTCTGAAATTTGTTAGTATTTGTGATAGCGATACTCTTTTACTATTGTATTCTGATGGTATGGTAAAGACTTTCTCAAATGGCGAATTAAAAACATTTTTTACTATACCTAATGAATTTAAAGACAGTTGTCATTCTGTTTGGAAAATTTCTGGACAGTATGTTGCTGTTCTTAATCAAGGAGTAATGACTCATGAAACTGATGGGAAGTGGAATTTAATGTTTTTCCAAGGGAATATAGATTCTGCAAAAATAGCAGATGTCTGTGACTTTGATAACAAAACACTTTATATCGCTTTAAATGATGGTAGAATATTTGAATATTCAAAGGGTAAACTTCCTCTTTCCGGTATTATTCCTGATCATCCAAAATCAATAAAACGATCTGATAATTTATGGATATCAAGTTCTGATTCTCTTTATATTAAGGATAATAACCGCTTTATGGCTATTCCTTTTAAAAGTGGTGAAAAAATTCTAGGAGCTTTTAGTGATAATGAGAACAAAAATATTTTTGTTTTTACGGCTTCTGGCTTGCGTATTTTGGCAAGATAATCTTTTATTAATGAATAATAAAAATACTCAAACAAAAGATTTGATGTGACGATATAGATAATATATCTATAAATAGAATGAAAGCATATGCCAAAAGAATATCTTCCTGTATTTGCTGAAGAAATATTCATCGTTAACCTTTATGGGACGGATGAAGAAATATTCGAATTTAATGAATTGATGAAAGAGACTCAGGTTGAAAAAAACCTGATGTCTATGACCCTTATTATCGAAGAAATAAAAAGGCGCAATTTCTTGAAAATAAATGTTGCTCAAGATGTAGATATTATGCCAATTGTAAAATAAATTGGTATAGGGGTGAGCGTCATATGAACAATAGACATTGTTGCACTTATTGTCAGAATTTTTGGGATTGTCATAGTAAATTCTGCAAGCAAAACAATATAAATGAAAAAACCGCAGATATATGCAAAGAAAAACATGTTTAAGAAATTTAATAATAAAAAGATAATGTCATTATTGTTGGGGTTTTCTTTAATAGGAATGCGGTGTATGGCTGGTCTTAGTCTTCAGGGACCATCTGGTTTTGTTAACGTTCCATCTTATAAAACTGTAGCAGAAAAAGGAATAGAATTATCTGTTAGAAGTAGAATGTATGATAGTTTTAATGGTGATAAAACAAAAGATGGTTATATGACTAGCGTTGCTTTTGCTTTTTCTCCAGTAAGAGATTTTGAATTGGGTATACAGGCTGATTTAGATTCACAATCAGATAGAAATAATGTTGAAACCGATCCAAAGCTTAATTTCAAGGTAAGACTACCAATAGTAGGAGAAAATGAATTTTCTCAAATAGCTTTTGGTGGAGTTTTTGATACGAACCCTAATAATTATCATACTTTGTATTTAACTTTTGGTGGACTTGGGGTAGGTTGGAATTTTGGCGGAAATGAAGGAATTGGAACGGCTTCTTTTGGAAAATATAATAAAAAAAAGAGAAAGCCTGATGAACTTTGTTTGTTATTTGGTGGGGAATTTCCAGGTAGAAGACCTGGCATTAGAG
Source organism: Candidatus Rifleibacteriota bacterium (assembly GCA_905236675.1). Lineage (GTDB taxonomy): Bacteria > Muiribacteriota > Ozemobacteria > Ozemobacterales > Ozemobacteraceae > RUG334. The sequence goes on from CAJOND010000028.1 coordinate 42,544, forward strand.
GTTATAGGAGCCAATATATATTAGATTATAATGGAGATGTGGTTTCTCTAGGTTGGAGATATTATTCTCATCGAGGTTTTTCTGTAGATATATCAGCTTCAACCAAAACTAGCTATGATGAATTCTATGATTACAAACCTTTGATAGTTGGGATTGGTGCTAATTTCTAAATTACAGCCAATATGGAGCGAGAATATTTGCTAACGCTACTATTGGGGCTGTATCCATCCTAAAAAGTCGTTTGCCTAACCAGATTGTTTTCCAGTTATTATTTTTGAAGAATTCTACTTCTTCAGAAGTGAAACCGCCTTCTGGTCCAGATACAAGCCAAACATTGGTATACTTATCTGAGAAAGATTTTAAACCATCTATTGAATAATTTAGATTTTCTTCATATAAAAAGAGTGGAAGAACATCTTGGCCTGGTAATGGTATTTTTGTGAGTTCTATTGGCTGACTTAGTTCTGGTAAAATACATCCACCACATTGAATCATTGCTGATTCTGCAATTTTCTGCCAGCGTTCAATTTTATTTTTATTAGGATCTTTAACTATACAACGTTCTGAAATGAGAGGAACAATTTTTGTAACTCCCATTTCAACAGCTTTTTCTATTATCCATTCAAGTCTATCGCCTTTTGATAGAGCAACGAATAGAGTAACCTCTACTTTTGGTTCTCTTTGTGGTTCAACCCAATCGCTAACGGAATATTGTCCATCTTTTTGGAGAGTAGCAACTGCTTCTTTCCCACAACCATTTGTAATAACAAAAGTATCGCCAACTCTCAAACGTAAAACCCGTTCAAGACGGTGTCGATTATCTTTGGTTAAGTAGCCGTTGGGGGAGATTTCTATAATTCTATTGTGAGGAACCATGGTTAAGATTGAAGATTGAAAGCTGAAGATAGAAGAATTATAAAGTTTTGAAAGCTTCAAAAAACCACTACAAAAATCACTTTTCTTCTTTTTTTTATCTTCTATCTCCAATTATGGTCTTATATCTAAGTTTTCAGATTTCAATTCGTTCGGCGTCTTCCCAAAGGTCTTCTAGAGCATAGAATTTTCTTGCGTTTGGTTGGAAAACGTGAAGAACAAAATCTCCACCATCTATTAGTAGCCAGTTGGCCTGAGGGTCGTCTTCTTGTTTCAGTCCTTCTTCAGGTTTCTTTATTAGCTTGCCAACTGCATCAGCTAAAGTATGAACATGAGTTGCAGAATTGCCAGTGGCAATAATAAAGTAATCTGTATAAGGAACAAGTTTTTTTACATCAAGAACAACAAGATTTTCTGCTTTTTTATCTTGTAATGTTTCTATAACAATTTTAATTAATTCAGGAATATCAGCCATTTTATTACCTTTATTTGAAGATATAAGATTTAAGATTTAAGACTGAAGATTGAAGATATTTTTTCATCTTTCATCTTCTAATCTTTACACTCTAAATACAGAGTGGACATATCGGCCAAACATATATTTCTTTTCTTCAACGTAATCATAGCCCTTTTTAACAGACTCAATGTTTAGTTCGATTACTTCTTTGTTTTCATCTTTTAACAAGTATCTTATAGAATTTTCTATTTCTTCTACTGTTACTAGTTTGCTAAATTTTGCATATGCGCCAGCCATGACCATATTTGCTGCTTTTTGTTCTCCAAGTTCAGCAGCTATCTCAGTTGCTGGTATCTCAACTAGTCTAATATCGTCACGAAATTCCTGACGGTCAATCAATGAAGAATTATACATCAACATTCCACCACCTTTTATTTTCTGGTTGAATTTGTTGACGGAAGTTCTATTCATGGCGATTACTGTATCTGGAACAGTAATCATTGGCGATGCTATTTCTTTTTCTGAAAGTAACAAAGCACAATTTATAAGTCCACCTTTGGGTTCAGAACTGTAAGACGGAACTAAAGAAACATTTTTACCGGCTCTCATTCCTGCTTCTGCTAAGACATTGCCCATAAAGAAAATGCCATGACCGCTGAAGCCTGCTATAATAACTCTTTCTACTGTTGAAGACATTTTTATTCGCTCCTTTATACTTCAGTCTTAGGCTTTTTCTGAGCCAAATTTATCTACAAAAACTTTAGGTGGTAATTCTTCCATCAAAGTTTTTGATTCCGGTGTTTCTTCGTCTGTAGGCAAAGAAATAATTTCTACAAAAGAGAAGCCCTTTTTATTCATTTGAAGCTTGAAAGCTTTTTTTATAGCTTCTAAGGCATTTTCTCGCTTGTTTTCTGTTGTAACAACTCTAGTTACATATACAGGCTGATTTAAAACAGATAGCAATTCGCATATTTTGATTCTGCTGTTTTCTGTTCCATCAAGACCCAAACTGGCAGAATTAGAATAAATTATGCTTATATTTTCGCCTCTGTTTGCTGCATGAATAACTTCAGAAAGTCCTGCTGCTGCTAAGTCTATATCATTCTGATATGTAAAAACCAAGGCATTTGGTCTGACTCTCTTTATCCCTGATGCTACAGCAGGAGCACAGCCTGGAACTGACTGACAAAAGTCAAAATCGAAACCATCATAAATAAAAGCGCCGCAACTTACTGGAGCAACGCCAACTATTCCAGAAGCAGGAGAAACAGCGTCAACAGCTTCAACAATCATTGTCTGAACTGGATCTGGTTGAAAATTCATAGACATTTTGTTGCTCCTTTCAATCTAAACAAACAAGTTTGCTGACTTCGTTGAAAATTTCAAAATCAGATGGAACAGCACCACCCGTTCTACCAAAAAAATAAACAGGTTTAGCACCGTTAACAGCCATTTTTACATCTTCGACCATCTGACCGCAAGACATTTCAATGACCATGAATTTTTCTGTGTTTTGTGCAAGTTTTTTGAATGCATTGGTTGGGAAAGGCCACAAAATTTTTGGTCTTGCTAATCCCGCTTTTACACCACGTTTTCTACATTTTTCAACAACTGTTTTAAGAAGTCTTGCTATAATTCCATAGCCAACAAGTACTATTTCAGCATCTTCACACATATATTCTTCAATGGCTAAATCTTTATTTTCTTCGGAAAAGTGTTTTTCTATTACTTGATACTTTTGGTATAGATGCCAGTTGTGTTCTTCTAATTCGTCTTGAACTGTAAAAGTAGATGCACAAACGTTTTTATTGTGCTTATTGGTTCCTGGAAGACCTAAAGCCCATTTCTTACTGTCAATATCATAATCAAACGGCATTTTGGGAAGTTCGACAGGTTCCATCATTTGGGAAACTATGCTATCTGCTAATATTAAAACAGGGGTTCTGAAACGGTCAGCATAGTTAAAGCCTGCAATTGTCATATCGGCCATTTCTTGAACAGAGTAGGGGGCGAAAACTATGTTACGATAGTCGCCATGAGTTCCACCTCTTGTAGCCTGCCAATAGTCAGCTTGTGCTGGGCATGAAGCTCCGGCAACAGAACCGCCGCACATAGTATTAACTATTACACAGGGTAATTCGGAAGCAGCTATTCCAGAGATACCTTCTTGTTTTAGGCTCATTCCTGTGCTTGAGCCAGAAGTCATAACACGTGCACCAGCGGCTGAAGCTCCATAAACCATGTTTATAGCTGAAATCTCGTCTGCTGCCTGGACATAAGTGCCTTCTATTAAAGGCAAATGTTTGGCAAGATAGGCTGATAATTCTGCCTGCTGAGCAACTGGCGAGCCAAAATAATATCTACAACCTGCAAGAATGGCTGCTTGAGCAAGAGCTTCGCAACCTTTCATCAATCGCTTGGCCATTGAAAGAACTCCTTGTTATGTACCTTTAATTTAAGTCTTGAACTTAAATTATAACACAAGTAAAAAGAAGTATCTATATATTTTCATGTACACTGTTGGGATTAAGACAAACTTTTTCTTGTGATTTAAATTTGCTCATGCTAGTATTTCCAAATTATGGATAATAAAGAAACTGAGCATAGAATTAAAGTAATAGCTCATATAGAAACAGATTTTAAAGAAAAATTTGGAATACCTCGACAAAGTGGAGTTGTTCCTGAATTAATTGGAAAAATTATTTTTGAAAAGGAATATAGAGATATTAATGCAGTTCGAGGTTTGGAAAAATTTTCTCATCTTTGGTTAATCTGGCAATTTTCTAAAAATACTAATAATGAGTGTTTCCCAACTATAAGACCACCAAGATTAGGTGGAGATGAAAAAATAGGGGTTTTTGCGACGAGAAGCCCTTTCAGACCGAATTCAATTGGGCTTTCCTGCGTTGAAATAGATAGAATAGAGCATACATCTAATTTGGGACCAGTAATATATGTTAAAGGAGTTGATTTGCTTAATAATACTCCTATTTATGACATAAAGCCCTATATCCCTTATACCGATGCACATCCTGATGCAAATCGCAGCTTTGCAAAATCAGAATGGGAAAGAACTGTCGAAGTAGTATTTCCAGATAATTTATTAAAAGAAATAAATCAAGATAAGCGGCAAAGTTTACTTAAAGTTTTGGCACAAGATCCAAGACCTGCTTATAAAGAAGATTCTGATAATATTTATACTATGGCTTTTGCTGAATATGAAGTCAGTTTCAAAGTCAGGAATAAGGTTCTAGAAGTTGTCGGAGTAGTTAAATCTTAGAAATAAACTCTCTAAAATTTTTTCGGGCTGCTCTTATAATACGTTCTTTCCTAGCTTCACTTCGTTCGTTTTCTATGTTTTCGAAAATGCCAAAGTTAATGTTCATAGGATGAAATTCTTTGTGTCCTTCATAAGTAATATAGTTGAGCAGACAACCAATCATAGTCTGAGGTGGAAAAACGAGAGGTTCTTTCCCTTGAATAAGTCTAGCTGCGTTTATTCCAGCAACTAAGCCACTCATAGCCGATTCTGTATAACCTTCAACTCCACTAAGCTGACCGGCAAAGAAAATGTTAGGATCATCTCTTAATTGCATTGTGGGCTTCAATACTGCCGGTGCATTTATATAAGAGTTTCTATGCATTTGACCTAAACGAACAAATTCTGCATTTTCTAAACCTGGAATCATGCTGAATACACGTTTTTGTTCACCATGTCTCAAATTGGTCTGGAAACCAACCATATTATAGAGACTTCCAAGCAAATCGTCTTGTCTAAGTTGAACAGCCGCCCAAGGTCTTCTTCCTGTTCGAGGGTCAGTTAAACCGACAGGTTTTAACGGACCAAATCTTAAAGAGTTTTCTCCTGATTCAGCAATTATTTCTACAGGTTGACAGGCACTAAAAAATTGTTTTTTTGCATTTTTTTCCATTTCGGAAAGATTTATTCTTTCGGCTGCTAAAAGCTCTTTAACAAAGTTTTCGTATTCTTCTTTGTTCATTGGGCAGTTAATATAATCGCCTTTGCCAGTTTCGCCATATCTGTCGGATTTGAAAGCTATTTCCATATTTATGGAACTAGCTTTTATTATAGGTGCTACAGCATCGTAAAACTCTAACTGTTTGCTGCCAATTCTTTTTGCAATTGATTCTAACAATGCAGGAGATGTTAGCGGACCTGTAGCAATTATAACAATTCCATCCTTGGGTATTTCTACACATTCTTCATTGTGAAATTCTACAAGACTATGTGTTTTTAAGTATCTTGTAATTTCTCTTGAAAATGCATTTCTATCAACGGCTAGAGCATTACCTGCCGGAACCCTGTATTTGTAAGCAGTGTCAATAAAATAACTATTTAAGAAACGAAGTTCTTCTTTCAATAGCCCAGAAGCTCTGTCAGGAAGATTGCTCCCAACAGAATTACTGCAAACTAGTTCAGCAAACTGGTCTGTTGTATGAGCCCCTGTTGATTTATTAGGGCGCATTTCAATTAATCTTACAGGAATAGATCTTCTGATAAGTTGAGTTGTTGCTTCTGTTCCTGCTAAGCCAGCACCTATAATGGTAACTGGAGGTTCAAGTTTCTTAGTCGCCATTTTTTTGAACACCGTTATCATCGGGAATACGCTTATATTTACAGCCTTTAGCTGAACATTTTATGTAATCACCGAGTTTTTTAGTATTATACCACACAAGAGGAGAATTACAATCAGGACAAAGTTCGCCTGTTGGTTTGTTCCATGTGGTCAATGTGCATTTTGGATAATTGTTACAACCATAGAACAATCTTCCTCTTTTAGATTTCTTTTCTACTATTTTACCACCACAAGATGGACATTTTACACCAATATCTTTTACGATAGGATGAGTGTTTTTACATTCCGGATAATTGCTGCAAGCAACGAATTTGCCGAACTTACCACTTCTAATTTGCATTTGCGCACCACACTTATCGCATTTTTCGTCTATAAGTTCGACTTCAGGTTCTTCTTCCACAACATTGGCTAATTTTTCTGCCAATTTTATTGGAGGATTAGGAATTCCTTCTGCAAAAAGGATAATATTGTCAGGAATATTAATAGTAGATTTACATTCAGGATAAGATGAACAAGCCAGGAATTTACCTGTACTACCTATTCTAACCATCATTTTTTTCCCACAGACAGGGCATATAACATCAGATTCTATTCGAAGCTTTTCTACTTTTTCTTCAGCTTTTTTCAAATCTTCTGAAAATGGAGTGTAAAAATCATTTAAGACCTTAACCCAGTCTGCTGAGCCTTCTTCGATTAAGTCTAAGCTGCTTTCCATTGAAGCTGTGAATCCAGTATTTATTAGGTTAGGGAAAGAGCTTTTCAGAATATGACTGACGACAAAGGCTGCATCAGAAGGAACAAAATGCCCGTCTACTTTTTTAACATACTTTCTTTGCTGAATGGTATCAACAATTGTAGCATAAGTTGAAGGACGTCCTATACCTTCTTTTTCTAGGGTTTTGATAATTGAAGCTTCTGAATATCTCGGAGGAGCAGAGGTGAAATGCTGTTCTGGCATTGTTGATAATAAAGTCAAATTGTCTCCTTCTTTCAAAGAAGGAAGTTTTTGTTTTCCGTCTTCATCAAAATCAGCATCAGAATCATTTTCTGTTTCATCATCTTTTGTGAAAGAATATAAAGAAGTGAAACCGTCAAATTTTATTGTGGTTCCTGTGGCTTGGAAAGTATTTGGACCGGATTCAACATCTATAGTAACAACATCATAAATAGCTTCGGTCATTTGAGATGCTGTGTATCTTTTCCAAATCAAAGAATAAAGTTTTAGCTGTTCTGGTTTTAAGTAACGAGCTATTGCTTCTGGAGTTCTGAAAACAGAAGTAGGTCTAATTGCTTCGTGAGCATCTTGGGCACCTTTTTTTAGTTTAAAGAAACGGTTTTTCTCTAATCTATATTCTTTTGCGTAGTTCTTTTCTATAAAAGAATTTAATTCTCTTAATCCTTCAGGTGATATTCTTACAGAATCTGTTCTCATATAAGTAATAAGACCAACTTGGCCTTCATCACCTAATTCCACACCTTCATATAGTTTTTGGGCTATAGACATAGTTCTTTTAGGTGCAAATCCAAATTTTTGAGCAGCTTCTGCTTGAAGTGTGCTTGTTATGAAAGGTGGTGGCGGAGCCTGTTTCTTTTCTCGCTTAGTTATGTTATTAACTGAAAGCGATGATTTTTTTAAAGTATCAACAATTTTATCAGCTTGTTCTTTGTTGTTAATATCAGCTTTTTTGCCGCTTACCTTAGTAAGTTTAACTTTGAATTTCTTTTGGTTAGCTGTTTTTAATTCAGCGTCAATAGTCCAGTATTCTTCTGGAACAAAAGCGAGAATTTCTTTTTCTCTTTGACAAATCAATGCAACTGCAACAGACTGAACTCTTCCAGCAGAAAGACCTAAACAAATCTTTTGCCAAAGTAAAGGTGAAAGTTTGTATCCTACTAGTCGGTCTAGTATTCTTCTAGACTGCTGTGCATTAACCAGGTCACAATCTATGCATCTAGGTGACTCTAATGACTTAAGAACATCTTCTTTTGTGATAGAGTTAAATGTTATACGACATTTAGAAAGAGGATCTATATTTAAAACATTGGCCAAATGCCAGCTGATAGCTTCTCCTTCACGGTCAGGGTCAGGTGCAAGATAAACTTTATCTACCGTTTTTGCTATTCTCTGAAGGTTTAGAATAACATCTTTTCTGTCTTCTACAACATGAAAATCTGGAACAAAGCCGTTATCTGTGCTTACCCCAAATCTGGAAGGTGGTAGGTCGATAACATGACCTTTACTTGCTTCAACTATAAATTCTTTTCCCAAAAATTTAGAGAGAGTTTTGATTTTCCCTGGAGATTCAACTATGATTAAATTTTTAGACATTATAACCCTCCATAAAGCCTCTGATATTAATGAATGGTTGGATAGAAATCCATATCATTAATATCATTATTGGCTACTTCAACTCTAGTTACAGGTTTGTTCATAGATAGAATGATTTCAAGCTTTGTTTTTGTAATTCCTCGAAGATCCATTTCCTGCATATAGAGGAGAGTCTTTTCAAACTGTAATGGAGTAATAGAGCCTTCTTCCAGAGATTTAAGCAAATAACACTGTGCATCAGGCGTAAGTCTTAATGCTTCTCTTGCATGAAGCTGCCTTACTCCAGAATAATTGCCGTCTCTTTTTAGTTCTCTTTTGCTTACTTTTACAATTGGATCAACCTTTGAAGTAATCATAGCAACTAGTCCCATAGCAACGTCAATGTCATTTAGTGAAAATCCCTTTTCTAACAGTTGAGTTACCATACGTTTGTTGCCGTCTTCTTCCTGTCCGCTTTTTTCAATACGCTTTATTACGATATTCATGATTTCCATGATATTCGTTAATGGACTTTTTATTTTGTTCATAGCCTACCTTATTTTATTTCTCTTCTTAACTGGTATCTTCCACCAGATAATCTTACTATATAATTTCTCATTTCAAGGGATAAAAGTAAAGAAAACAATTTATCATTGTTATAACCTTCTTTTAAAAGACTGTCTATACTGGCTCCTGTAGCCAATTTCTGCAAAATAATTCTTTCTTCATTTTTTAAAGAATTATTTTCAGAAATTTCTTTATTTTTTAAATTTTCAAAATTTTTAAGCTTATCTTTAGGTAACAATTTTGAATAATAGTCAATAATTTCTTCAGGTGAAGTTACCAAAATTGCTCCTTCTTTAATTAAATTCATTGTTCCCTGAGATGGACTTTTGCCATTGCCACCAGGAACAGCAAATACTTCTCTGTTTTGTTCACCTGCGAGGCGGGCTGTAATTAAAGAACCACTGCGAGCGCTTGCTTCTATTACCAGAGTAGCTATGCACATTCCAGATATGATTCTATTTCGTATAGGAAAATACCATGGTAATGGAGCTACTCCTGGAGCATACTCAGATACTATTGCTCCTTTTTTTAGTATCCTATCTCTCATTTTTGCGTTAGAACGAGGATATACAACATCCACTCCGTTAGCTAAGACGGCAATCGTTTCTCCTTCAGCTTCTAGAGCTCCTCTATGCGCATAAGTGTCAATACCAAGAGCAAGACCACTAACAACAGTAAATCCTGCTTTTGCCAGTTTGAAAGCAAAATCATGTGCTAATTCATAACCCATCTGAGAAGCATTTCTAGCACCAACAACCGCTATTGCAGGGCTACATTTTCCCAAATTCTGCCCTTTTGTATAGAGAAGCAAAGGCGAATCAGGTATTTCACGAAGAATTGACGGATATTCTTCGTCATTAAAGGTTATTACTCTAATGTTTTCTTTTTCTAATTGTTCAATGGAACAAATAGGCTTAGATTTTGGTGCTTCTAAAACGAATCTTTTGGCTCGTTTTATATCCCAGCCTTTTATAGTCATGAGCTCAGATTGAGAAGCTTGTAATGCTAGTCTTGGATTTTGATACTTTTTTATCAGACCAGCCATCAGGGTAGCCCCGACCCAGTTACTCATAGAAACGAGTCTGAGCCAGTTTAACCAGGAATCAGACATAGAACATCGACTCCTTGGGCAATTTTATTTGCTTAATTGTTTTTTTGCACCATTGAACTTGGGTGTCGTCTTTAGATTCGGCAGCGACAATTGTAAGTCTTGGAAGAGCTTCTATGCCAGCAGTAATCAGTGATTCATAAGCCATATTCTTTATAGCCATCTGTTCGTTCTTAAACATTTCGATGAATAGGTCTGGATTATTTATAGCCATATCACCTAATATTCTATGAATAGCTTTTGTTTCAGAACCTTCCTTTTGTTTTGCAGCATAAATCATAAGAGCTAAAGCATCTTCTTCTGTTCCTAAATTTCCTATTGCTTTTATGGCTGCTAGTCTGACTTTTATTTCTGAATCTCCTAATGCATGGTTTAATATTGCTCTAGCTTTTGCGCAGGGGAATCCGCTTAATGATTCTGCCGCAATAGCTCTAACGCCGTCGTCAGGATCTTCGAGCAACATAATTATATGATCAAGACCTCTTTTATCTTTCATTTCACCTAAGGCTAATGCAGAGTTTTTCCTGAGTTCAGGATCATCACTTTCTATGCATTTAATAAGTTCTTTATGAACTTTTTCACCCATTTTTAAAAATGAGTGAACTACATTTCTGTGAACTTCAGTGTTTCGGTCAGAAAAACATCTTATAAGGGGCACAATTGATCTTTCATCGCCTGATTTCCCAAGAGAAATTGCAGAATAAATTCTTACCCATTCGCTATCATCTTTTAAGGATACTATTAAAGCATCAATTAGTTCTGGTTCATTTTCAATCATGCCAGCAGCCTGACATGCGAATAGTCTTAATTCTGCATCGCCTCGACGCATTGCTTCAATAATTTTATTAACATATTTATGACCGACTTCTCTTATTACATGAGATACCCAATAGCGTATGTCATCATTATCACTAGATAAATATCGCATGACTTCATCAATAGGAAGGTTTTCTAGTCTGCAAAGACTTTCTGCCGCAGCTTTTCTAACACTCCAAACTTCGTCTGCCAAGGCTAATATTAGGCTTTTGGTTATAGAAGTATCAAAGGCTGTGCCCAAAGCTTTTGCAGAGAAATATCTAATTTCTTTGTTAGTGTCTCGAAGAGCTTTTACTAAATAAGGAACACCAGGTTCACCAATAGATTCCAAAATTCTTGTAACCCAGTATCTAACGTCATCATTGGGGCTTTTAAGTGCTTCGGCAATTTTGTCAACGCCTCTTTCACCTATTTCTGTCAATGCATATGCACAACTTCTTCTGACGTTCCAGTCTTCGTCTGATAATCCGCTTACCAAAACTGGAACTGCTCTAGGATTCCCTATTTCACCTAATGTTGAAGCTGCAAATACCCTTATTTCTGGATTTGTTAGTTTGAATAATCTCATCATTGGTTCGACTACTCTTGCTCCGATTTTAACCATTGATTTTCGAACAAGGTATCGATGATTTTCATCCATTTTTATTACTTCATCAAATAGACGTTGAAGGCTTTCATTCCCAGCTTTTACAAGAGCTCTGAGACAACCGTCTCTTATTTCTTCATTTGGTCCTCTCAGATATTCAAACATTAAATCTATGGCGTTATCGCCTATTTCAGCCAAAGCCATAGTTGAACTTTTTCTAATAGTCCAATCAGGATCAGCTAGAGATTCTATCAACACTCTAATAACTCTTTTATCTCCAGATTCACCTAAAGCTGCCGCTATAACATATCTGGTTTGTTTGTCGCCTGATCTTAATGCTTCAAGTAGAAAACGCTGTGCTTTAGGACCTAATTTACCTAATGTTTTTATGGCCCAAAATCTAATATCTTCGTCTTTTGTTATTTTTAATACTTGCTGTAATGGGGCAATTACAGGTTCTCCATATTTAACAAGTGCATCAGAAGCAGATTTTCTGACTCTCCATTTCTTGTCTCCTAGTGCTCTTAAAAGAGGGGTTACTCCCTGGGGCACTTTAGAATTGCCTAAAGCAGCACAGGCGAAAAATCTGATCTCATCATTTGGATTTTTTGTGGCTCTAAGTACTGCAGGAAAACCTTTGGACCCCATATCGCCTAATATTTGAAGAGACCAATGCTGGACATCTACATCGTAAGAATTCAACGCAGCAGAAAGAGCTGGTATGACAATTTCTCCATAGGTTCGGATAACATCTGCTGCATTTTTTCTAACTAGCCAGTATTCGTCAGAAAGGCAGGAAATAAAGAATTGAATAAGACTTTCATCTTTATTTTCTGCTATTTTATTAAGAAGTTCTAATTTCTTTTCTTTGGAAGCAGTAGGAAATAAGTTGATATAATGCAGAATGTTATTATCCATGATTAATCCTGTTCCTTATTTATGATATTTTCGGGAGAACTTGCGATTAGATTATTTTCGTTGATTGGTTTTATTATTTTTTCTATTACCTGAGAATCAGAAGAAGTTAATATTATCTGCGGTTTGTCTTCTGTGAATGTCGTTATTTCTGTTGAATCAGAAGATATAATCGAAGAATCAGTCTTTTCTTTCGGTTCTTCTTGAAGATGATCTTCTATTTTTTCCAAAAGTTTTATTGTTACACTAATAGAAGCTGGTGTTATCGATTTTACTTTTACACGTTCGGAAAAACCATAGGGTATTTCTAATGGAATCTGATGAATTCCAGCAGATAAGCCTTTTACATATATTATATTTTTCATTTCATTCGTTTTAATTGCATTTATATCGTCGATAAATCCTTCTAATTCGACTGAGTATGTACTTATATCATATTCTACAAGTTGTTCTTCGTCGTGAGTTACATCAAGAGGCAGATTATTTATGTTTTTCGTTATTAAAACATCACTATAAGTAATTTCTAATGTGGCTTTATCTGTATTTACTGCTTTTACTCCCTTTGGCAATTTAATTTGAAGAGGAAGTGAAGAAGATTTTTTTACTTTTTCCAAATCTATTTGTTCTAGCGATAAGTAATCTATTTTTTCTAATAATTTTGCTGAACCAGTAATTGTAATTTTTTCCGGTGCAACTTTATAGCTTTCTAATTTTCTTCCTTCCGGAGGTTTATTTATTATATCTGGTCTCACTATTACCGATTTTTCAGGATAGCCTTCTCGAACAGCCAAATCTAATTTAACATTGTTATTGTCTACGCTGATAAGCTTACTATTTAAATCTGTTTCAATTGTGCCATTCATATAGATGATATGAGCCTGTCTATATTCGCTTATGGAACGTTTTACATCATCTAGATACAAATCTATCCTGCATTCTTTGATTGTGTCTATAACATCTTGAGGTGCAGTAACGGACAAATAATTAGGAGAAATAGAAGGTTCACTGCTCATGTAGCCGTCTGGAACATTACCAATGACGTTTACATGAATGTTGATGTTTTTGGTTGCCATTTTTATTGCATTAATGACAAGCTGTGCAGGTTCTTTTGAAATAAGCTGAAGGTTTGAATTTGAAGGGAATATTACATTTACGGGCAAGGTAAGTTTCCCGCCGTGACAATTAATAAGGTCAACGCTTGCAAAAGTGTTTTCTTCAACTTTTGTTTGAATGAAAACTCCTCTAGGACCTTTTACTCTGATTTTTACTTCTGGACCTTCAGGTATTACCTTATAATTTTTCGAATCATCTTTGTTTAAATAGGCTATCTTAACTTTATACTCTCGAGTAATCGGAGTTGTAGACAAGATATTCACGTAAAACCATGATAAAATTCCTAACAATATGGCAACAGGTTTTAGCCAGAAACGTTCTTTCATTTCCTGTAAAACCTCCATCTTCTGGAATTTGGTTCATTTACGCGTTTTAAAGCGGTTACTATATATCTTTTTACATCGTCAATGCTAACATTACGTATCAATTCGCCGCCTCTTGCTCTTGAAATTGTTCCTGTTTCTTCGCTTACAACTAATATTAAAGCATCTGTAAGTTCAGAAGTGCTTATTGCTGCTCTATGACGGCTTCCCAAATCTCTGGCAACTTCTTTATGATTTGTTACTGTAGGAAGGAAACAACCAGCAGCTTCAATTCTATTATTTTTAATAATTGCGGCTCCGTCATGCAGTGGAGAAAAAGGCCAGAAAATCGAACCTAGAAGCTCAGAAGAAATAACGGCTCTTAATGGAACGCCATTTTCTATGTATTCTTTTAAACCAATTTGCTGCTCTATAATTACCAAAGCACCAACATGTTTTTCGGAGCAGGTATTAATGGCTTTGGCAATATCTGAAGCCATTTCTTCGATGGTTTTATCATCAATAGTTTCTTCGGAAAGAAATTGTCCTTTTCCAATGTCTTCAAATGCTCTACGCAGTTCTGGCTGGAAGATAATAACCAAAGCAACAACACCAGAGGGAAGTAATTTCTCTAATACCCATGTAACTGTGTTTAAATTAAGATTTTGAGATAAAACGAAAAGAACAACAATTATACAAATCCCTTTTAATAGGTTGAAAGCTCTTGAACCTTCTATGAATCTAAGTCCAAGATAAATAGCATAGCTAACAAGAATTATGTCGAAAATATCTTTGTAGCCAATATCACGTATGACAGCCATGAAAAAAACAAGGAATGAATTCAAAACATATCTCCAAAGCTGCCTATGATTTGTTTTACCAATTTGTGGGTTTCTTTGTTAGCACTACACAAAGGTAATCTTAAATAATCCTTGATAAGACCCATTTCACTTAATGCTGCTTTTGCTGGAAGCGGGTTTGTTTCAACGAACATAGCGTTATGCAGAGGTAAGAGTTTATAATGTATTTTTTTTGCATTTTTCCAATCACCTCTTAAAGCAGCATCATTGAATTGTTTCATAAGATCTGGAGCAACATTAGCCGTTACAGAAATGGTTCCTATAGCTCCACATGCCATTGCAGGAAGATTTAAGGCATCTTCTCCACAAAAAACAGCAAAATCACTAGAAACCAAAGAAATAAGTTTTTGAATTTGGTTGATATTGCCTGATGCTTCCTTTATTCCGCATATATTTTCTATTTCGGCTAGTTCTGCTACTGTTTCTGGAAGTATATTACAGCCAGTTCTACCTGGAACATTGTATAGAATGATTGGAAGACTAGTTACTTCAGCAATAGATTTGAAATGATTAATCAAACCAGATTGAGGAGGCTTATTATAATAAGGGGTAACAGACAATATTGCATCTGCTCCCATTGATTCGGCTTCAGAAGCCATTATACAAGCTTGAGTTGTGTCATTGCTTCCAGCACCGAACATAAGCTTGCAACACCCATTAAGTCGTTTGTGAGCCAATTTCATTAATTCTCTTTTTTCATCCAGGTCAAGGGTGGTTCCTTCACCTGTTGTTCCACAAACAACAATACCGTCTGTTCCTACTGCTAAATGAAGATCTAGCAAGCGATTCCATGAGTCAAAATCTATTTTCAAGTTTTTATCGAAAGGTGTAATTATTGCAACCCATGAACCCTTTAAAAAGTCAATACTCATCTGATTCTCCGTAAAGTCTAGCCTAACTAAAAAAGTATAACACCACTATATAAAAATGTCATTATTTTTTTAAGGTATAATAAATAAAAATGCTTTAATAGAAAGCTTTACTCATGGTTATATGTTCATGTTATTAAAAAGATAAAATTTAATTGACTATATTTTTTCCCTACTCTATATATATTCTCGTATTATTAAGTTGAAAGGGTTATATTCAATAAATAAGGTGAAACGATGAAAGCATTGGTTTTAGCAAGTGGGGGTGTAGACTCAACAACGGCATTAGGTTTGGCAATCCAAAAATTTGGAAATAAGAATGTTGTAGCTCTTTCTGTTTCTTATGGTCAAAAGCACGATAAAGAAATAGTTTCTGCAAAAAAAATTGCGAATTATTATGGGGTAGAACAGCTTTTTCTAGATCTTTCCAAAATATTTCAATATAGTAATTGTTCTCTTTTGCAGCAGTCTACAGAAGAAATACCGGAACAAAGCTATCAGGAACAATTAGCTAAAACTAAGAGCGTTAAACCTGTTAGTACTTATGTTCCTTTTAGAAATGGATTATTTTTGGCCTCAGCAGCAAGTATAGCTCTTAGCAAAGACTGCTCTGTTATTTATTATGGCGCTCATGCTGATGATGCAGCAGGTTTTGCTTATCCTGACTGTTCTCAAGATTTTAATAAAGCCATGAACGAAGCAATTTATGAAGGGTCTGGACACCAACTTACTATTGAGGCACCTTTTGTAAAAATAAACAAGGCAAATGTGATAAAAATTGGCTTGGAAATAGGCGTTCCTTATGAACTAACATGGTCTTGCTACGAAGGCAATGAAAAACCCTGCGGTAAGTGTGGCACTTGTATAGACCGCGCCAATGCTTTTAAAGCCAATGGAATAGAAGATCCTGCTATTAGATATAATGGATAAAACAAAATATTAACGCATAAGAATCAAGTCTAGAAGTTCTACATTTCTGGAATTGAAGTTCTTGTTTTCATTTGTTGTAATTATCAGGTTGAATTTATCTTCTATTTGCTCTCCTAGCGTTTCGAAGTTATTGTTATCTACTTTTAAAGAACCTTTAATTTTCAAATTATCATTTAAAGAACCACTTAGCATATAGTTATAAGTAGTAGATTTCCCTGTTTTGTTTTCTAGATCATAAAAATTATTATTAAATCGTTTGAAAAAGATTGGTAAGCCATTATTTGAATTAGCAGAAAAACTTGCGTTTATTGAACCACTGCCAATTTCGGGTAGATTATAAATAGCTTTGCCCTGAATATTAACATTTGGATTATTTATTGATATTTGACTAAGATTTGTAAATTCTGCTTTTGCATTCACTGTAGGTCGATTTCCTAACAGGTTCACTGTTAAAGTTGCAATACCGGCTAAATCAGGAATTCTATGAGAATATTTAATCATCCAGGGGAGAGAAGATGTTAATTTATCTAAAGGTAAAGAGTTGGTATTGAAAGTAAGATTTGCTTTTCTAGAAGATGTTGTTACTGATTCTATTTTCCCATTTAATGAAGCAGGGAAACCTATTAATTTACTTCCTTTGTCGGTAAGCGTTAGAGTTCCATCAAATAGCTGCCAATTTCCATTTAACTCTAATAGGCTGAAAAATAACCCTAGAATAGAAACATTAAGCTTTTCATATTTGCCTTTAATATTTCCTAAAAAACCTACTTCTGAATTATAAAGCCATGAGCCTTGACAAAATATCTTCCCACTGATTGCGTATGGATAATCAAGCTGCCAGAAACTGCCTAACCATTGAGACAAAGGTTGAAAATCTATTAATGTATCCGAGGCTATATAACCACTAATCTCCATTCCTTTTTTCCCTTTTGCTAAGGAGAGTTCTGAAACAATAAGCTGCTTTGCAAAATCTATTTTTAAATTGCCGTTTAATCTGGTTTTCTTTTGATCGAAAGCTCCTTTATAAAAAGCTTTAGCCAAAATATTGTTTTTCCAGTTAAGATTCAAATCTGTTGAGACATCTATAAAATCTTTTTTATTAATATTACTTAATTCAAAAGAATTTGATATTATTTCCAAATCTTTATTTCCACAGGGGTAGGACTTTATTTTATTGATTGAAAATTTGTTAATAGTTATGTTTGAAGGTATAGCAGCCATACATTCATAGCCTAAAAATGCTGGAACAGATGCAATTGTAGGATTTAGTTTCAATGTTCCAGATGAAACAATACTTTCAACATTGGCATTTATCACTATTGAAGCGTTAGCAAAAATATTGTCATAGGAAGGATTAACGCTGATATTTTCTATTGATGCTTCAAAATTAGGCTTGATATGTTTTAGATCAATTCTATTTATTTTTATTCCTTTTAAAAGACAGCCTTCTATTTTGTAAACTTTTATATTAAGCTTGTCAGCTGGTATTTGTTTCTCTAACGCGGTAACAATAGCATATTTCGTCAGCTTTTCAGATGATAGCAAACCATAAATAGTTAGTGCTAATACAGTGAATATTAAAAACACTATTAGAATCAAGTATCGAGATATTTTAGGCTTTACTTCCATACAAAATGCTTTCGTTATTATGCAAGCTTTTATATTATTGTTCCACCGCCAGCTACCCAGTCGTCCAAGTAGAGAACCAATGCTTGACCAGGGGTAATCGCTCTAACTTTATTTTCGAAATCTACTCTGATCTGATTTTCATTAATATAAGTAACTTTACAAGGTTTTGAATCCTGAGAATATCTGATTTTGGCTTTATAAACCTTGTTTTCGTCAAAACGGCTTTCACCCATATACTGTAAATTGTCTGCAATTAAAAAACTACTGAAAAGCTCATCTTGTTTTCCTAGTTTTATTTCACCTGATTCTGCATTAATGCTGCAAACATAAAGCGGATAGCCTACGGCGATACCAAAGCCTTTTCTTTGCCCTATAGTATATTTAACAGTCCCGGTATGATGACCTAAAACTTTATTAGCTGATACAGAAACAAAATTACCTGGTTTGCCTAATGAACCTGTTTTGCTTTCTATAAAACCTGCATAATCACCATCATCAATGAAGCATATGTCTTGACTGTCTTTTTTATGTGCGACTGGCAAACCTATTTTTTCAGCAATTTTTCTGATTTCAGTTTTGTCATAGTCACCTATAGGCATAAGAGTATGTGCTAACTGTTCTTGGGTAAGGGAATAAAGAACGTAGGTCTGGTCTTTTTCAGCGGTTTTTGAATTTTTAACACTATATCTGCCGTTTTCTAGTTTCATAATTCTGGCATAATGACCAGTGGCTATATAGTCAGCACCTAATTCCTGGCAGGTTTTTAAAAATTCGCCCCATTTAATATGCCGATTGCATATTACACAGGGATTAGGGGTCATTCCTCGTAAATATTCTTTGACAAAACGATTAACAACTTTATCTTGAAAGGAATCATAAAAATTCATTACGTAATGAGGAATATCCAGACATTTTGCAACTTTTTGTGCTTCTAATATGTCATCTACACCGCAGCTAATATCTTCACTGTTCTTTTCCTGCTCTTTGGAACGCCACAACTGCATGGTGGCACCAATTACTTCATAGCCTTGTTCTTTTAAAAGATAAGCACAAACCGAGGAGTCTACTCCTCCTGACATTCCTACAACTACCTTTTTCATTTTTCCCCCCCTAAAGTTTAAAACCTATGATACCACAAAGCCATAATAATTTCCTTATAATTGCAAGAAATTAGGGGAAAAGAGAAAGATCTTTTGGGTAGAATCTATTTTATTTATTATTATTTACCTGTGTTCTTTTTTATGATTGTTGTTCGGTCGAAGATTAAAGGTATAACTTAAGATAAAAACTTATTATAGTGTTTGGCTGTTAAATAGCTTCTTCCATGTATGCAATGTTAAAAGCCATGGAGTAGCAAGCGTTTCTGCCTTTTTTATCAGAGAAACTTATGCCATCGGTAAACTCTTCAACCGTTTTTAGCATATTTCTAACATTTTCATCATTAGTTACTGATGAGTCTGTGTCATTTTCCCCTTTTAAGCTGAGAGTGAAGTCTTCTATAGAAATCATAAGTTTGTTTTTGTATATGGAAAAACGTAAATCAAACAAACCGCTTTTATTCTGGTAAAATAATTCAATTGTATTAGAAAGAGCCGCATCTAAAGCTTTTTTTATTCTATCTCTAGAAGTTTCTGTAAAACAAAAATGGTCACATATGCCTTCCAGAGTAAGCATAACGTTATTGGTAAAACATTTTTTAGCAGGTATCCTCATTTGAAAGGATAAATCATCCTGTCTGTTACTTTGCATAACTTTAGGTATTGCTCCTGTAATATTTTTTTGAATTAAACCAGTTTTATCCGCTATATCTATAGATATTTATAGACTAGATAATAATGATTTATTCTTTAGCTGCAATTATTTTAATTACTTCTTCTTTTGTAGTAGCTTTTTTCAAGTCATCAATGAGATCTTGATAACGTAAGAGTCTTGATATTCTTGCAAGAAGTTTCAAATAAAGACTACCAGATTCTACTGGTGCGGCTAACAAGAATATTAAGTTTACAGGATCACCATCTACAGAATTAAAATCTATACCCTGAGATGAACGAGCAAATGCTATTGAAACTTCGTTTACGGTATTTGCTCTAGCATGTGGTATAGCTATTCCAGCTCCAATAGCGGTACTCCCCAATTTTTCTCTTTCCAGGACTGCACTTACAAAATGAGTTTGATCACTGACTTTCCCTGAACCACAGAGCATTTCTGATAGTTTATTTATTGCTGTAGCTTTATCTGGAACATCAAGATGTAAATCAATAAATTTATCTTGAAGTAATTCTGAAATCATTATTATCTCCTACTTAAAAGAAATATCTGTTTATTTCGAGCAAAAATTATGCCATAACTATATAAAAGAAAAATATAGAAATAGTCAAGTTATTCATAAAAAATCTTATTTAAATTTTAAACCATATTTGTACATTGTGCAAAATTAACACTTCTTTTAAGTGCAAAAATTTCACAATTTTTTTAAGCTAAAAAAAGATATGTTCTTAAAAAGGAAATATTTAATTGTATTATTAACTTTTGTCTTGAAGTAGACAAATTCTATAAGTATAATACCTTTTATGAAATTTAAAATTATCTTTTTGATACTATCTTTTGCTATTTTTGCCGTTATTCTTTTTGCGGCTAATGAGCCATTGGTTCCAGAAGATTTTATTCCTGACCCAAATTTATTTGTTATAAAAAAAGATAATCCAGATGCTCTTATTCTCGCAGATACTTTAACAGCTAAAGACGGAATAATAACATTAGAAGGCAGGGTTAAAGCGACAAGACAACAAGATGTTCTGACTTGCAGTAAAGCATTAGTCTCTAATAAACCACAATGGATATTGGCTACTATCAGACCTAATCTTCATAGGAAAGAAAGTATTATAGAAACAAGAGTGATTAGAGAAATGAATATTTCTGCTAAAAATATTTATATATGCAAGGATGATGGTTTATTAAGTGCTTCGGATACTGTTGTTGTAAGTATAGACGAAACCACATGGGATTTAGCTACTCATTCTAGAGTTATTATAACTTCAGATGATTTAATTGGTAAAGAAGATAGTGAACGTTTGATTTTTTCAGGAAATGTTAAAATATATGAACCTGAAGGCGAAAATCCTAGCGATGGAAGAGGTAATCGTCTAGACTATTTAAGAAAAAGGTCTTTAGCAGTTTTAAGTAGTGCTAATGGTGATGCTTTGATTAACACCTGGGAATTAAATCCTGAAATGAATCAAAAAGAAAAAAGATCTTTAAAAGGTAAACGCGTGATTTATAATACTCTTACAAAAGAAGGTATTTCAGAGTAAGAAGAGAATGCCAGATTGAATAATAAGTGGTGAGTATTAGGTATTCGTGAGGTTGACAATTTAACTATTGTAACTAAAAAGATTATTTTTGCATAAAAATAATCTTTTTTTTATTAAACATTTTTAGACTTCTTCCGATTATGTTCAAGTATTTAATTACACAAATTGTGTACACACAGGTAATAGGGAATTAAGGGAGAAACCTGGATGATAAATTCTATTCATAATCGTGAAAAGGAAAATGAAAATCAGCTTCTGAAAAATTATTTTAAGGATTTGAAGAAGCATCCGCCAATAACTAGAGAAGAAGAAATTTTGCTTCTTGAACAAGTTAAATCTGGAAATGAAAGAGCAAAACAGCGATTAATACTGGCTAATTTGCGTTTTGTTGTTGCTGTAGCCAAAAGATACAAACATATTAATGAAGTTCCTTTTGAGGAATTAATTGCTGTTGGTAACCTTGGATTAATGAGAGCAGCCCAAAGATTTGACTGTACAAAAAATGTTAAATTTATTTCTTATGCAGTCTGGTGGATAAGGCAGGCTATGATTCAGGTTGTGTCTAGTCATGCTAATCCGATAAGACTGCCGCTGAACAGGGTACACACTTCTCTTAAACTTAAAAAGTTGGAAGAAAGTCTTACTAAGAAATTAAATAGGAAACCAACCTTAGAAGAGTTAGCTGAGGGCGCGATGATGCGACCTCAAGATTTGCAGCGATTTATAAGAGATATTCCTAATGTGGTTTCTATGGATTCAACACCAGTAGATTCAGATGAAGATTTGTTTTTAAGGGATGTTATAACAGATACAGACTATGATCCTTTAGCTGAAGCTGAGAAAAGAGCGTTGGATCAAGAACTAGAAGAAGCTATGCAGTGTCTTACCGATAAAGAAAGAATAGTGGTTAACCATCGGTTTGGGTTAAATGACACTAGATCTTATACCTTGGAAGAGATAGGAAAATTATTGGGAGTAACTCGTGAAAGAGTAAGACAGATTGAAGCTCAAGCTTTAGATAAATTAAGAAATCCAAGGCGGAGTGTAAACCTTCAATATTATGTCAGTTAGAAAAAGCCTCCTTTAATGGAGGCTTTTTCTATTTTAGTATTTTTAAATTCTGCCCATCAGGTAATACCAGGCTAAACCAATCCATTCATGCATAGCTGATTTAAACATTGAATAATTATTGTTAGCATAAATTGTAGTTTGCTTATTATGGCTTGGAGCGGGCAAGACAGTAAATCCCAATTTTTCAAATGTCAGACAAGATCTGTAAATATGTGCGTTGCTAGTAGTTAAAAGTATTTTGTTTATACCTTTGCTGTTAAGATATTTTTTTGCATATTGAGCTTCTGTCGCTGTTGTTTTTATTTCTTCACTTTTGAATATTGTTATTTTATCTTGGGGAATATCTAACATTTTGGTTAGAGATGTCACTGCATCATATTCTAAAAATCCATAGTTTGGGCTGAAACCAGTACTTATATAAAGATGTTTTGCCTGTCCATTTTTTACTAATTTAGCTCCGTGAATGATTCTTTGATATGTTGCTAAATTTGGTTCTCCTGCAGCTGTTGCTCCTGAAGCTAAAACCAATACCGCATCAGCTTTTTCTGTAGAATGGGGAAGAATAAGAGGAACTGTCATGTAACCACCGATTGGAAAAGCTGTTATTAAAATGATAAAGGCAAATGCGCAGGCACTTCCAATTTTAAACATGTTTTGTCCATCTTTTAAATAACGATTAGAAATTTTTTCTGTTTGAATAGAACAATAATAGATACTGATAATTGAATAAAAAATGGCAAAAATCCATGAGGAAATTAAATGCAATTGTTGAAATATCAATAATGAAATTATAGGTAAAAACAGAAAAATATATTTATTTAACCTTAACATTTATCTCAGATTTTTCTTCTTTCTTAATTTTATAACATTATCGCACTGAATAAATTTAAGACAGCATTTTACCATTTCATTACGTAATACCAAATGCTGCTTTATGGAATTTTCAAAATTTTTATCACTTAGTATTTGTTGTAATAACTTTTGAGATCTAATGAATAAAATTTTAATCTGATTTAATACTACTTTTAACTGTTCGTTGGTAACAGTATTTGGAAGGTTTGAATTCATTAGTTGGTCTGCAATAATTGCAATTGGCAGGTATCTGTCTTTAACTATAGTTTTTATTTCAAGAATATCGTTAGGTATAGGTTGCTCTAAATTTGAATTTAATCTATTTAACAATTCATATCCTATTAATGCAAGCATAAATATATGAGCCTGTAGCAATCTTTCCGGTTCTTTTTTAAATAATTCTTCCTCCATTTCAAAAAGACGATGATAAATATTTTGGCTTTCTATAATCATGCTATTAACAGAAAAAATTTCCTGGTTGCTATTTTTTACTTTCAATCTTTTCAAATTGGATAGCATTTCGTCTATTGCTTTGACTATTTCGGAATTACTGAATGGGTTGGGGTTTTCCTTTATGTCATTTTTTTTATTTTCAATAATATGAATCTTTTGACTCAACAAAGTTGGAGTAGCTTTTGATTTGCTGTCAATATGTATTTCTATTGACTTTTCCTGGGGAAGTTGTTTAACAGGTATCTTTTCTATTTCTTGCTTTTCATATGCTGCCTTTATATGTTTTAATTGCCAGTTGTTAAAAATAGACGTTAA
Organism: Candidatus Rifleibacteriota bacterium; assembly: GCA_905236675.1. Lineage (GTDB taxonomy): Bacteria > Muiribacteriota > Ozemobacteria > Ozemobacterales > Ozemobacteraceae > RUG334. The sequence continues at coordinate 66,477 of CAJOND010000028.1, forward strand.
ATACAGCATCATAACATATACACAAAGTATAGTAACGGGACTGATATTTCCAACATAAAAGTAAAGGCCTGGTATATTTTTTACATATTCTAGAAAGCTTATCAAGTAGTCTAATAAAATTGATAATCCAGATGACAGATAGACTGTGGATATTGAGAATATAGAAAGAAAAGCTATAACAAAAGAAATTGGCAGTATAAAAGTAAATGTCCATAGAATTAATGGGTTTACAATTAGACTTGATAAAGAAAGTGTGCCGAAGAGATAGGCAACCATAGGCATTGTTCCTAAATTAGCAGCAAATGTTACCGCAAGATATCTATTCAATACCAATGGTAAATGTAGTTTTGAAAGAATAAACTCAAATGGTTGACGCAGAAAAATTATTGATAAAACAGCGGTAAAACTTAATATAAAAGCTGCATTTTTAATATAGGAAGGATTATATAAAAGCATAATAAAAGCTGCAATAGCTACAGGTCTGACTGGTGATGAACTTGATTCTAGATGCATTATCGCCGCAACAGAAACATACATTATAAGAGCTCTCCATATTGATGGGCTTCCTGCGGTTACCATGGCATAAAAAACAAGAATTATAGCAATCATAGCACTTCTTGATATTGGCGGAATTTTAAACCAGTGCATAATTGATGCAAGAAGGAAAATTAATATCATAATATGTTGTCCGGATATTGCTAAAACATGACTTATACCAGTTTCTGTAAATATACTTTTATCTTTGATTTTACTTGTGTCACCTAAGACGAAACCAGTTACAATTGCAGCCTGTTTTTCATTCAATGCTTTGTTTAACCCTGTTTTTATTTTTTCCTGTAACTGTTTCATACTTGTAAATAAAGAAACAGATTTAGTTTCTATATTTGTAAAAGAAGCTACTTCAAAAACAAGAGCCTTATCAAAAGATACTACTTTCATTTTTCCAGCCATTGAATAAGATTGTTCTGGATAAAGCCTTTCTCTGTTTAGTATATATTGGCAGTTAACGTTAATAGGAATACTTACTGTTTGCTCGTTTGTTGTATAACAAACATCTTTAAATGTGTAACTGATTTTGTTTTTATGGTGTATATTTGACCGTCCTGTATAAGTTCCAGAAAGAATTCCTTCTGTATTGTCAAGAACAAGTAAATCTTTAAAATCGTAATTTTCTGTGTGGCGAATTGCTCCATAAAACATTGAAGCAGTGAAAGCAGCTAAAAATAAAATAATTGATTTGTTTTTGGGTGACTCGACAAAAAAAGAAGAAATAAAAGAAGCTATAGATAAACAAAGCCAGGTAATATATAAATCATTAGTAAAATTTTCTGAAACTAGAATTCCTGAAATAAATATTGCTACAAAAACAGGTAGTACTTCAGGATAAGATTTAAATATTCTTGGTTCTGTTTTCTTTTTCATAAATCATTATTTGATTCAGAAGAATTAAGTTTTACGCCATTGTCTCTTAAAATTTCAACCTCTCTAGGGGAAACTCTTTTTATTCTGTTTTGAAAGTCTTTCCAATCATAAAAAGGAGAAATCTCTCTTTCTTTTATTATTTGAGAAGCTATTTTAGGACCTATACCAGGGCAATTCAGCAGGTCTTCATAAGAAGAACTATTTATAAATATAAGATGTAGTTTTGTTTTTCCTGTTTGAGTGATTTTTTCTACTTTTATTTCATTATCAGATTCTAGTTGAATTTCTATCTGATTTTCACCCATTATGGCTATCGTTTTTATAGAATCTGTTTTTGTTGCAAAAAACATAAATAAAAGACCACAAACAACTACAATAGCAGTAAGAATTCTAAAGTGTAGCTGTTCATCTTGGCTTAGGAAAAACAAATTCTGATGCCTCCTTCTTCTTCTTTAATGATAGTATTTTTTCCTTTTATTGCTTTATTTATCCATTTGATTTTTGACAATTCTAGAATTGGATTAGCTTCAAATATTTTACGTGAAAATACTTGCCAATGCCACCCCCCTTTTTCTAAAGAAACTTTAATACAGATGAATTCATTGAAATTTTCTTTTATTTCATTCAATGAGTATTGAGGAGAAGACTCGTTGATTATAGTGGTTGAATAGACAGGTATAAAAGGGTAAATACAAGAATAAACAAGATGTTTTTCTCTGGATGTAATGTTTGAAAAGGGGGGGGCATTTTTAAATGCTTTCATGACTAGGGCCAAAGCTAATCTTGCCGCTTTGCGTGTTATAATATGGTCTTCCAGTTGAACAAGAGCTTCTAACCATGGTAATGGATTAAAAACAATATCTGTTCTATTTTTGAAATATGTTTCATGAAATTTGGCTATCCATTTATAGGAAGGTTCAAGAAAATTCTCTAAGCTATTTTGATTATTTGAATTTATAATGGCTAGTCGGCAAGCATCAATTCCATATTCATATATAAGGTTTTTCTCGAAAGGCATATTAATAGAAAAAGGTGTTATCCAACCTTTTTCAAATTTACCTGATAATTGATTCAACCTTAATATTAAATCTTGTAATATATCTGTTTCAGAAAATAAAACAGGCCATTTTCTGACCTGTTTTTCTATCGATTGAGGATTGTATCTGAAAGTCAATTGTTTAATAAACCCCAAAGAAGTTTTGTTTTTTCGTCTTCACCAGTAGATTGTGTAATATCATGCAACTGGTTTCTTGCTTCATCAATAAGAATTGGTTCATCAAAGGATTTTCCGCAAGCTATCAGAAAACGAACTTCAAATATAGTATAGTCATGGTCTCCTGATTCTAATGCATTTGAACCAATTACCAATGAATTCTTAACCAATTCTTGATATTTTTCATCTGGCAGATCTTCCGTTTTTATGTATTCTCGATATTTTTCACAAAGCTGATCTGCTTTTTCAGCTCTATTAATGAGATCTTCAAATTCATTTTTTGTTCCAACATCTTCTAATTTTGCAATATCTGATTTGGCTTTATCTATCCAGTTTTTTGCAGATTCAAGTTTGAACAAATTATCATAAGCTTCAGATTGGCATATGAGAATAAGCATTAAATCTATATCATTTTTTGTTGGATAAGTATCACTGGCTAGTTTTCTATAAAAATCTAAATCTTCTCCAAAAGTAGAACGAGCTTCGTCTAGAGCAAGGTATGCCCGTTCTGGTTCTTTCTGGCTAAAAAATGTTGCAGCATCATTCCAAAGCTTGGTTTGTTTTTCCTGCAAAGTTTTACCTGTATTATACTTATAGCCAAAATATATTCCAACAGAGATCGCCAGGATAAGAATAGCAACAATTATTATTGCTAAAGCACCCCCGAATCTTTTATTGCTTTTAATATTCATTGCTATCGTCTTCTCCGTCATAATCCTCGCCTTCGGTTTCTTCATCGACTTCTGTCTGTTTGTTCATAGAGTCTTCGTGACGCATTTCGCGTGCTTGATTGACAAACCAAAGGATAACGCCTTGAGCTCCATTACTACCATATATGATTTGTTCAAGGAACTTGTTACTTTCCTGAATATTTCCGAGAATTCTGTTTGCACCAGCTAAAATATACATTATTTCGAAAACACGTGATTGGGGTATGTTTTCTTTTGGAATTCTTGTGCCATCTGGCATAAATGCATCGTCAACACCCGTTGCCAGATTAGTTATATTAAGGAAAGCTACAGCTTCTTTTAAATACGCAATTTCAAATGCTTTATATCTTTCTTTTAGAACAGGATCCTGTGTTTCATCATAGGCATCACGAGCAGTCCAAGCTCCTTGAAGATAAGTATAACCTAATATTCTGTGATTGGCTCTTCTTGCTTTATAACATATGGCTGCAAGTTCCCATGAACGTATCGCAGTTTCCAAATCGCCTTCTTTTTGAAGTTCGTTTATTGGTTTAGGTTTCTTTTTTAAATCTACAGCTACTCTATCAAGAAGTGGTTTAATCTGTCTTAAAATAGATATGTTTACTGGTGAAAGCTCTTTTAATTTTTCAGATTCAGCATCTTTCCAAATTTGTTGCCCATTGGAAGCTGCTCTTATTCTGTTGGCTGATTCCCACTGTGAACGGTGACTTTCTAACAAAGCATGTTTTCGGGCTTCTTCCGCTGTCATAGAAGGACAGAAATATTTATCTTCTGCGGCATAGCAACAGTTTGGACAAACGCAGACGTTGTAATAGCGAGGTGTTATTCCACCAAGATATGTTGGACGGTAATCAATATCGCGCTTATTTAAGCTAAACTGTTTTTTCCTGAGATTATAGCGGGTAAAGGTTGTGCCACAGATAGGACATGCAATATTTTTAGGTATAAAAAGTTTTTCATTTAGAGCCATAAAAAACACCATTCTGCATTATTTTTAAAGTCACTTGTAGACAAAATACAGCAAATTTGTTCTTTGTGCAACTCTAATAAAAAATTATTATTTTTTAGGAAGAGATAAGAGAATTGTTTCTTCTATCTTCAATCTTCTATCTCTATTCTCAACTCTCAAATTTCAATTCTCAGTTCTCAATTCTCTATTTTAAATTTTCATCTCGTCCACTCTCCTGCTCTTACCTTATCTCCACCCATCACCCATCACCCATCACCAACCACTAACTACCCCAAGCTTCGCTTGGCTCTTCCCTCTTCTTTCTTCTAACAACTTCGTTCGTACATTGCATAAAAGTCGGTTTTCAAGTATAATTAATAAAATATCCCAAGCTTAGGAGCAAAAAAATGAAGAAATTTAAATCACTAAAACTGACTGTTTTTGTTATAGTCGCATTTTTCTTTAGTTGTATTGCTCCTATATATGCAGGTAATTTCATTGCTACTAGCGAAGGGATACGCTATGTTTACCAAAATTCAAACGGCAAAACTGTTTATGTAAATCCAAAATATGATTCAAAAACAGGTACTTATTATGTCGTTAATAGTAATAATCAGATAATTGCTCAGCAGCAGCTTGGTTCAGAAGCTGATATGAACCAGATAAAAATATTAACTCAAACAGGTTCTAATGCAACTACCCAGGATTTTATGGGTAATGAAGTTCAGATTCTGACTCCTATGGCTAACTCCGACCCAAGATATCAGCAGTTAAAACAATATATTGAAAGCAATGATTCTGTTAAAAAGACTGTTTCTATGCAGATTCAGGCTAGAGACTATAAAATACAGAAAATCCAGCAGCAGGTTGCCGAAGGTGTTAAAGATGAAACTCTGGCTGCATGGCTCACTAATGATCTAAAGAAACCTGTTTATCTTGAAGTAGGTGATTCAGGCAGTATTTATCATGATGCTTCAGGTTTTGTTCTTGCTGAAACAGGTTCTAATGGTGAAACCACTTATCGTGATAATTCTTATGTTAACCGTATAGTTATTTCTGGTAATAGTGAAATTTTTAGTGGCAACATGAGTGATCCAAATACCGCCTCAGTCATTTCTCATGAAGTAGGGCACATGATTATGGATCAGCTCTACGAAACTCCGAATTATCCTGCTACAAATTATTATGGTTCCCATTCAAAAAATACTATTTCTGATGAAGGTTTTGCTATTTCAGAAGGTTGGGCAGAAGCTTTAGAAGCTCTTTCCTCTAAGGATTATCGAGCAAACTGGTGATTCCTGGAGACTAAAAACCCATCAGAATATCGAAGATAACAGTTATATATATAAAGATGCTGCTGTAACAGATATAGTGAATAACGGTGTCTTGAAAACTTCTGGTGAAATGCTTTCAACAGAAGGTGTTAATGCCTCTATGTTCTATGATTTACTTGAAAGCAATAAAATCCAAAATACACAGAATAAAGTTTTCACTGTTTTTGAGGAATGTAAACCGCAAACTTATCGTGACTTTGTATATGATTATATCCAAAAATATCCAGAAGACCGCAGCACTGTTATTAAAATGTTTTTGGAAGACACCAAATATACAACCGTAGACAGTACTGCTGCAGCTAGATACAAAGATGTATTTGATGCTGAACAGGCTTATTTGAGCGCAACAGACCCAGAAACTAAGATTACTTTAAAGTATGCTTATGAAGCTAAGAAAGAGGCTTATGATTCTTATAACAATGATCTTTATAAGCAGGCTTCTGTTGAAGGAACAATTGATAGCGCGGTTGTTACTACTAGTAAGACGAATTCAGACTATAGAGCTCTAAAATTGAAAGAAAATCTATTCAAAACGAGAGCTGCATTAGATACTGGTGTTCAAAATGCTTCAAATTCATTGAAGAACTCATTTAGTGCTAAGAATATAGCTGTTACGGCAGGAACCTCAATTGCTATAAATTTGGCAAGCCAGCTAATGAATGGTGAAAAGGTAAGCTTGAAAACGGCAGTAAAAGCAGTCACTTCAATGCAGTTTGTTGGTAATTTCATTGGCTCTTCTCTTGGAGCAGCCGCAGGTCAGCTTGTAGTTCCATTAGTCCAGACTTTTGTTCCGGGTATAGTTGGAACATTAGCTGGAGCATTAATTCCAGCAGTAACTTCCTTGGTTGGTGGTAATATAGGCAGTAGCCTTGGTTCTGGAGCAAGCTTTAAGGAAGCTTTGAAGTCTGTGGATATGGTTGCTGTTGCTGGTCAGGCTATAGGTTCTACATTAGGTTCAATGCTGGGTTCTTTAATTCCAATACCTATAGTTGGAACAATGTTAGGCGGAATTGTTGGTGGTATTTTAGGAGAAAAACTTTTTACAGCAATTCGAAATCTTTTTAAGAAAAAATCAAATAGCTCGATAAAAGAAGTTCAAGCACCAACAGGTACAACATCAAGTAATTTAGCTCAAACTAATCAGATAAAACAGAGCAATACATCATTTACAGCTGCTGAACTTTCTTCTTTAAGAATACCGGATGAACTTGATTCTGTTTCTTATTCAAAGATGCCCTCTGATTTAAGAGCTTTGAAGGATGATTACGAAAATGCTTATAAGATTTATGTAGAAGCTTCTTCTTCTGGTGATTCAGCTAAAGCCAGAGAGGCTTTGAAAACTTTCAGAGCAGCAAAATCAGCTTATGAACTTGCTCTCAAATCTGTGAAATAACGTCTTTTTCGTTAATGTCATCTAAATAAATTATAGGCACTCCTGGTTTTTTTCTAAACCAGGTTTCCTGTCGTTTGGCATACTGTCTTGTATGAATTAAAATCAATTCTTTAACTTCATCTAAATTTATTTTGCCCTCAAAGAATTCTAGCCATTCCCTGTAACCTATCGAACTTATTGCGGCAGCATTTATGCCGTATTTTTCTATAATGTGTTTTACTTCATTTTCTAATCCTTCTTCAAACATCTGTTTTACTCTAAGCGCTATTCTTTCATGCAATAATTCTCTTGTTCGGCTTACTACAACAGGATGAAATACTGCTTCTGGTAATAAAGATACTGGCTTATTCTCTGAAAAAGGTTTGCCTGTGCTAATTACAATTTCTATAGCTCTCAAAACTCTTCGTGAATTATTTACGTCAATAGTATTTGTTGCTTCTGAATCTAGTTTTCCCAATTTTTCAACCATATAGGAAAGACCTTTTTGGTCTAATTCTCTTTGGAGTTGATTAGCTAAATCTGAATCACTACCAGCTTCTCCCAAACCTTCTGATATTGCAGAGTAGTAAAAGCCTGTTCCCCCAACCAAAATTGGAAGTTTAGATTCAGCCCAAGTTTCTTTTATTGCTTCAGAGGCAGCTTTAGCATAATCAGAGGCATTAAACTGCAGTTGAGGTGAAAGAAAGTTAAAGAGTTTATGGGGAACTTCTTCTTTTTCTTCATCTGATGGTGAAGCTGTTCCTATAAGCATTTCTTTATAAATCTGCCTGGAATCACAGTTAATTATGACTCCGTTGTTTTTTTTAGCTATTTCTATTGCAACAGAAGTTTTTCCAGAAGCTGTTGGCCCTAAAATCGCCAATACAAGCTTATTTATGGCAATCATGTTATGCTCGTAAAAATCCCACTTCAATTTGTCTTGTTGAAAGTCGTAGAACAATTGGGCGGCCATGTGGGCAAGTAAAAGGATTTTCGGTTTTTAACAGCTGATCTAATAGAGAATTCCATTCGGCTAGAGTCAAAGGATCTCCAGCTTTTATAGCAGCTTTACAAGCCATTGTTTTTAGTAAGTCGGTTTTTGTTTCTTGAATTGAACGACCTTCCCAACCGTTCAAAACTTCGGAAAGCAGATTTTGAATGCTTTGGTTATCGTTTGTTTTCTTATCTGAAACAGGAACAGTTGTCACATAAAAAAGACCGTCTTCTTCTTGTTCCACAGAAAAGCCTAGAGCTCTTATTTCTTTTATTTGCTCTTTTATAAGCAGTCTTTCAGAAGGCAGAAGTTTTAAAGGCACAGGGAAAAGTAATGGCTGAGCTGTTATAGGTTTATCCTTATAAGTCTTAACCAGTTGGTCAAACAAAACTCTTTCGTGAGCCACATGCTGGTCAACAATAAACAAACCTTCATCATCTTCACCAAGCAAATAAGTGTTTTTCATTTGAGCCAGAATTTTAGGTCTAGAAAGCTTCAGAACAGGAGCAAATGCACTAGCTGACTGATCATGTGACGTAGATCTTGTACTGTTAAAGGTTTCTAATGTGTTTTCGTTTAAATCAAAAACTCTGCTTTCATAATTAGAAGTCATTTGCCCCTGAGTAGTGGGTTGCTGACTTAATTGACTGTTTGATAGACCAACATGAGCTTGTATATTTAAATATGAATCGGGCAATTTGAAACTTGGAGCTGGTGTAAACATGGATGCATTGTTTTCGTCTGGGAGCTCTATTGTCTTTGTTTCTATACTGGGGTCTAATTCAGGCTGAAAATCCATAGCTGTCTGTAAAGCTGACTGTTGGACAGGAGTAGAAACCATTTTCAGTCCGGAAAGACTAGATTGTATTGCTTCCCAAATTATTGCGAACACCCAACGTTCGTCTTTAAAACGAATTTCTGTTTTTTGCGGATGAACATTGACATCTATTAATTCTGGAGGGACTCGTAAATCCAGAATTAAAACAGGGTATTTGCCTTTTGGGAAAAAAGCAGAACAGGCTCTTACTATAGCCTGATTTAAAAGTTTCGTTTTTATCACGCGTCTATTGACAAGAGTAGTTGTATAACGTGACGAAGGTCTTGCCTGATTAGGTGGTGAAATATAACCTCTAAGTGACATTCCACTGTTTGCTAAAGAGGGTGGCTCTTTTAAAGGTATAAGACTTTTTGCTACATCAGGTCCGTAAACGGCAAGAATAGCATCTAAAAGGTTACCTGAACCATTTGATGAAGTTATCTTTATATTACTTTTTGTAAATTTAAAAGCGATTTCTGGGTATCCCATCATGTAGTGACAGACTATATCTGATATTTGGGACATTTCTACACCAGGACTTTTCAAAAATTTTCTTCTTGCTGGGGTGTTGTAAAAAAGGTTTTTTACGATAATTCTTGTGCCTCTTGGAAAAGCGTCAGGTTCTGGACCTCTGATTTTACCACCGTCAAGAGTTATTCTACATCCTGTTGGTTCACCATCGCTATGAGTAGAAAGAGTAATGTGTGAAACTGCAGCAATAGTTGGTAGAGCTTCACCTCTGAAGCCAAGAGTAGATATATATTCTAAATCTTCATCAGTAGAGATTTTGCTGGTTGCATGAGGCATAAAGGCTAATAAGGCGTCATTAGGGGTCATCCCTTCACCATTATCTGTAATTTCTATAGATTTTTGCCCGCCTTCTTTTATTTCAACCTCGATTTTTGTTGCACCTGCATCGATAGAGTTTTCTATTAGTTCTTTGACGACCGAAGCTGGTCGTTCTACAACTTCGCCAGCAGATATGCGGTTAATTACTTCTCCATCTAGTATTTTTATTTTTTCAGTCGCCATTTTTTTACTCCTTATTAAATAAATTAACACCCTTACTATATCTAACTCAAGTATTAAAATTTGTTAGCAGAAAAAACAGATTAAAAATACTTTTAATGATTGAAATAGCGTTGTAAATGCTTCGCAGATGTTATTAAAAACAAATCTTTACAATTATTCTTCTTTACAAATAAAGCTATCATTGTTACAATCCAACCCATTCAATTATAATTCGGAGTATTAAATGGAATACAAACACTACAGAAATATCCCAGATCAAACAGGGCATTATGGTCCCTACGGCGGATTTTATAATTTACCAAAAGAATTAGAAGAACAATTCAAAGATATAACTCACGCTTATTTAACTATTTCAAAATCTCATAAATTCATTACTGAATTACGCTCAATAAGAAAGCATTTTCAAGGCAGACCAACCCCAGTATACTTTGCTGAACGCCTTTCTAACATGGTTGGTGGTGCAAGAATCTATTTAAAAAGAGAAGATTTGAATCATACTGGAGCACATAAGCTTAATCACTGTATGGGTGAAGCACTTCTTGCTAGCTATATGGGCAAAAAGAAGCTTATTGCTGAAACAGGTGCTGGTCAGCACGGTGTTGCTACTGCTACTGCAGCAGCATATTTCGGTTTAGAATGTGAAATTCACATGGGCGAAATAGATATAGAAAAACAAATGCCTAATGTTATTAGAATGAAGCTTTTGGGTGCTAATGTTATTCCTGTTAAAACTGGTTTAAGAACATTGAAAGAAGCTGTTGACTCTGCATTTGTTTCATATTTAAAAGACCCAAAGAATAGTCTATATTGTATTGGTTCTGTTGTTGGTCCTCATCCTTATCCAATGCTTGTAAGAGACTTTCAGCATGTCGTTGGGGTTGAAGCAAGGGAACAGTTTTATGAAATGACTGGTGAATTGCCTGATAATCTAGTTGCCTGTGTTGGTGGTGGTAGTAACTCTATTGGTATTTTCACTGGTTTCTTAGATGATGATACTGAAATTTACGGAGTAGAACCTTCAGGAAAATCATTAGAAATAGGCGGTCATTCTGCAACTTTAACATATGGAACTCCTGGTATTATTCATGGTTTTAAATGTTATCTGCTTCAGGATGAAAAAGGAGAGCTCCAGTTTATTCTATAGCAAGTGGTCTGGATTACCCTGGCGTTGGTCCTGAACATTGCTATTTAAAAGACAATGGCAGAGTTCATTATGTAACTGTTAATGATGAAGAATGTCTTGAAGCTTTCTATACTTTAAGTAAAGTAGAAGGAATTATTCCTGCTCTTGAAAGTTCTCACGCTGTTGCTTATGCAATGAAACTTGCAGAAACCAAGAAATACCAGTCTATATTGGTTAACCTTAGCGGTCGTGGAGATAAAGACATCGACTTTATCACATCTAACTTTGGTTATACTATTGAAGAAATGCACAAAAGATACCCTGAATACATTAAAAATAGAGGATGATAATGAGTAGAGAAAATGAAAACCTTACTCTCTTGGGTAATAAAAAGACTGAGTATAAAAGTGATTATGCTCCAGAAGTGTTAGAAACCTTTACTAATAAGCATCCTGATAATGATTATTTTGTAAAATTCAATTGTCCTGAATTTACTAGTCTTTGTCCAATTACAGGACAGCCAGATTTTGCTAATATTACAATATCTTATGTGCCGAATATAAAAATGGTTGAAAGCAAATCACTAAAACTCTATCTATTTTCTTTTAGAAATCATGGTGATTTTCATGAAGATTGCGTAAATATTATCATGAAAGACTTGATTAAATTGATGGATCCGAAATACATAGAGGTCTGGGGCCGATTTACTCCTCGTGGAGGCATATCTATAGACCCGTATTGTAATTATGGTAAACCAGGAACAAAATGGGAAAAAGTAGCCTGGGAAAGATTATCAAACCATGATTTACACCCTGAATTAGTTCAAGCTAGATAAGCATCTAGAAAGAAAAAAAGAAATGAAAGTAACTGCTTTTGCTCCAGCTTCTATAGGAAATATCAGTGTGGGTTTTGATGTACTTGGTGCTGCTATTGCTCCTATAGATGGAACAAAGCTAGGCGATATAGTATCTGTCAGTGAATCAAATAGTTTTTCTTTTGAAATGACAGGTCCTTGGAGCACTAAACTAGAAAAAATAGAAGATTCAGGAAAGAAAAATCTTGTTGAATCTTGTGCTGATTTCTTTCTAGAACAGTTACCAGAAGAAAAACGCAGGCCAATAAAAATTGAGCTAAGTAAAAATATGCCAATAGGAAGCGGCTTAGGGAGTAGTGCTAGCTCTATTGTCGCTTCTTTTGTTGCATTAAATCTATTCTTTGCTAAACCTTTTGATGATAATACTCTTCTTCGTATGATGGGAAAATTAGAAGGCAGTGTTAGCGGCTCTATTCATTATGATAATGTTGCTCCTGCTTTCTTCGGTGGAATACAATTAATGACATTAACGGCTGAACAAATCTGTGTCACTATTCCTCATTTTGAAAACTGGTATTGGGTATTAGCTTACCCTGGAATTTCTCTGGCGACTTCAGAAATGAGAGCTATACTCCCTTTGAATTACGAAAGAAGTATAACTATAGAATATGGCAGAAATCTTGCTGCTTTTATTTATGCTTCTCAGACTAAAAATGAACAATTAGCTGTTGAAGTATTGAAAGATGTTATAGCAGAACCTTATAGAAAATCAAAAATTCCTAATTTTGAAAGTGCTGTTTTAAAACTAAAAGAAATTGGAATGCTTGCTTCTGGAATATCTGGAAGCGGTCCCACACTCTTTTCTATTACAAATGATTTAGATAAAGCCAAAGAAGCTAAGAAAATGCTTAAACAATGTTATGTTCAAAACCAAGAGGGTTTTGTGCATATTTGTAAAATTTCAAATTAATTAGCAACTAAGCTACTAAGATATATTCTTTATTGCTTTACTAAAAATTCATATAATACTAAAATATTTTATATGGCTAAGTTGTCTTCCGAAAAATTTAATATACTTCTCATCATCCTTATTTTTGTTATACCTCTTATAGCATTTAATTCCTGCTTTTTGATTTATAAGGGAATTAATTTCGATTTGGAAGAAAAGGAACAGGAAAAAGAAGCTATACACGAAGTAGAAACCTTGGCTGTAGAAGGTAATTTTGAAACGGAATTTGCTATTCATTTCAGAGATTTTTTTGATGTAATACAAAAAACGGCAAAATTGGAAAATCTAAATGACAGGTTTTTTAATAGTCAAATTAAACAATCTGCAAAGAAAATTTTTGAAGAACCTTTCCCGAAATACAATCTTTATGTTTTCAATATTCCGGACAAAACGAAGCAAACAGATCTTATTTATTATGAAGGAAGTATAAGCACAGGAAAGAAAACTTTGTGTAAAGCTTTTGAACATCTGTACAGTGTAAATACAGACAGCAATGATAAAACAAAAGGTAAAACAGAAGGTAAACCAAATGATAATACAAATGAAATATTTGCAAAAACTCTATTAGGAAAATATACCAATATTAGTTCCATAGCTCATGACATGAGAGGAATCACAACCTATACAAATGGAATACATAAGACTTCATGGTTTATATGGGATTATGCTTATATAAAAGATAAAGGTATTTATGGCGCTTTTTTGATTTGTAATGAATTAGAGAATTCCGCAGAATGCGGTAGGCTCTTGGCGTAAAAGAATCTGAAAACCAGAGAAAAAGCAACAGGAGCATTTATTCCAGTATATAAAGATTATGGCGAATCTAATATTTTACCACCACTTGACAAGTCAAAAATATTTTTGAAATGGGCAAATTCTTTAATTGTTAAAAACAAAGATGAATTAGATCGCTGGTTAATAGAATCTTTACCTCAAAAACATAAACTAGGTAATTATTATGCTTTTTGTTACTTAGACCGTAATTCATCTTATATAGCTGTAGTTTTGGTTAAATCAAAAAAAATGATTTTTCCTCCTAAATGGCTGATTGTTATTGATTTTATTATTATAACCCTTTTAATTATTCTGTATTCTGGCTTATGTTTTGGCTATTGGCCTCAGTTAAACTTACGAACAAGATTTGTTCTTTCTTATGCTTTGGCTTCTGTAATTCCTTTGAGTTTACTATCTATTGCAGCCTATACGTATTTACATGAATTTGAAAACACATCAGAAGAATTGGCAAATAATGAATTACAGCTTAATTTAAAAGCTTTCGATTCTTATAAATTAACAAATATAAAGGAGTATAAAATTGCATTCTCAAATGTAATTAATGATCCTAAGCTATTACAGTTGATTGAAGAAAACGGTGTCAAAAGTGAGATTGTTACAGATTATGTTGTGAATAGAATTGAAAATATAGAATCTGATAATCCTTTACCTATTTTGGGAGCTGTAATATATGACGAATCTGGAGAAGGAGCTTTTTCTAAAGGTTCAGTTTCTTCATATAGAAATATAAAAAATTTCTTTAATTCTTTTGACACAATTTTAATAGATCTTTTAAGAGATAAAATAGTAAAGGAAGACCCTAATAAAGAATTAAAGGAATATAAGAAAAATGATGGAAACGATCTGATAAAAAAAGCTTATGATGCTTTAATAGGGATTTCAATAATATACGGTTTGGATAAGTTTTCAGGTTTAGCTTTACCTAGAAAAAATGGAGGTTTCTGTGGCTATCAGATATTTAACACAATAAAAATAGATGGTAAATCTAAATATATTATACATGTTATGTGGGATGACAAAACTTTAGATGATAGAATAATTAAAAAAGCTATTTACAACAATGATGCTAAAAATTTGAGCAAAAAAGAATCGAACCAATTTTTTAATGCATTTAAAGTTGATGGACAAAAATTAAATCTTATTAGTAAAAGAATTTATGCTTCAGAAGATCTTAAAGAAAAAATATATGAACTGGCAAAACAGTCCTTTTATCTAAAAAAGACAACTAAATATGTATATAAAGACAACATAATAGTTGTTATGCCCTCTTTTAACTTTAATAAAATCATTTTCGTAGGCTGGTTAAATAAAATAGATATCATTTCAGATTTATTTAAAAGAAAAATAGTCTTTATTATAAGCTCTATTTTAATGCTTCGCATATGTAGTTTACGTTCTTCTTCTGTGTTTTTAAAGCCAATAACAACTTTGAAAAAAGCTTTAGACGAAGTTTCTTTAGGAAATCTGAATATAGGTTTTAAAGATAATCCAGATAACGAATTAGGTAAACTATCCAATGAGTTTGACAAAATGATAGAGGATTTAAGGGAAAAGGAACGTTTGGAAAAATTAATTTCTGATCAGGCTGTTGAAGCTTTGAAGAAAAATAGCAGTGGATTGTTAAATGATACTGAAACATTTAAAGGTGTGGCTTTAGTTTCAGATATTCGTAATTTTACCGGAATGAGTGAAAAATACGACCCTGGAATTATGACAGAATTGCTAAACGAACATTTTGCAGAAATGGCAAAAATTATTTCTGATAATGGGGGATTAATTTATAAATTTATCGGAGATGCAATCGAAGCATTTTTTCAAGAAAAAGAGGAACTTAAAAAATCGGCAATTGAAAGAGCCTTTCAGGCTGCTAGCCAAATGATAATAAAATTAAGAGCAATTAATGAAAAAAGGGCAAAAACAAATACTTTTACTTATAAAATAGGTGTTGGGCTTTGTTATGGAACTATGTATTCTGGCACTGTTGGAAGTTTGGAAACCAGATTAGACTATTCAATAATAGGAGACCCTTTAAAAAATGCTGCAAAATTTGAAGCATTAACAATTCAAAATCCAAATTTCCCTTTGGTAGTAGATGAAATAATAGCCGAAAAAATGATTAATTCAGGTTTAGGATTCAAAAAAATCGACAATAAAAACCTAAATTATAATCTTTATACGTTAGATAAAACAGGAAATATTTCAAACTCTGATTTTTTATTTTCCTCTGATAAAGAAAGTTTTGTAAATGACGATGAAAAGCAAAAAGAAGAAATTAATTATTTTTCTTTTTTTAACGATTCTTATTTCTTCAAAAATCAAAAAGATTTGATTTTTTTTTCTTTTCTAATATTATATCTGTCTTTATTGATAACTTTCGGTATTATATTACTTTATAAAACAACTTATAGTAATTTGAAATCTGAATCTGACAAATATGCAGCCAGACTTGTCGAACAATTAAAATGTGACGGAGTTATTAAATCCTCTTTTGAAACATTATGTTTTGAATTTTATGATGATTTAAAAAAAATTGATTTTAATGAAAAACCACTTAATCTTAAAGATAAAATAAAGCAAGTTGCTATAAAATATGAAAAACTTGGAGTTCCTATACCTAGATACTGCTGTTGTTTCCTTGATGAAAGCAAAATTTCTGAAGAGGATAGGATAGTATCTAATGGGTTTCCAGAAGAATTATGTAATTCATTTGATAATTACACAAAAGAATATAAGAAATATTTAGAGAAGTATTCAAAATTAGAAGTAAGTAGAGAAGAAAATATTTCTATTGGCGATGAGACTTTTGAAAATATTGTATCTAGCTTTACAACCAAAGGAACTAGATTTTACAATTTTCAACAAGGTGTATATTTTAGACGTTCAGATTCTGCGAATATTGGTGGAGAGGAAATGTTATTTTCCACAGAAAGAATATACGATAAAAGTCAAGATAATCTGATTGCATATATTTTCTGTGGGATGCCAGAAGATGTTAAAAAAGACAGCAGCAAAGGTATATTGCCTAATTATTATACTTTGTTAGCTGGAAAACAAATGTTAATGGCCATAAAAAATGAAAATGGCTGGTATTTTTCTTTAGATTTTCCTGAAAAAGAAAAAGAATTAATAAAAAAAGATTCTAACAATAAAGGTAAAGGGTATTTCAATAAAAATATTGATATAAATGATGAACCTTTCACTGTTTGTATTATTTCTAGAGATTTACTTAATAATTATTATCACGCTTATAAACTAATTTTTATTTCCTTTATTTCATCTGTAATAATTCTAACTTTTGTATTTTGGTTTTTAGAAAGTAAGAAAATATTTGTTAATAATTCGATAGCTTCTACTTTAAGAAAAGATATATGTCTTTAAGCAATAATACCTATTTTGACATTTTGTTTTGTTGCTTATCTTAATGTTGTAGAAGAAACAAATATAAAAAAATATGAACTTGTTTTAAATCTAAATCAGCAGATGAATGAAATTGAAAACAGTGAATTTTATTATGTTCCTTTATGTAAATATTTTCTCAAAAACTTACCTGATTCAAAAGAAGTTAATAATTCTCTTAAAAAAATAATAAATGCAAAAAGTAGTGAAGTAAGAAAAGAAGAATGCGATAAACTCAGTTATTATTTAAGAGAAAATTTAGTAGAAAGAAAATATAAAAAAACATATTTCTCTAATTCAATCAATCCATTTTTTGTAATAAAAGAAATATTATTTGTAGGAAAAGAAGGTTGGAAAGCTTCTGCTAAAGACAATAATAGAGATGCTAAAAAATCCAGTCCATTTGGTGACACTTTTTCGTTAATAGTTCAAAGTGCATATTTGGATAAAAACAAAAGCTCTAAAGTTAAAGAAGATAAAGACGCTTTAAAAGGTGAACTTGTTACTGAAAAATCCTTAGAAATTTTATCTTCCGCTTATGGCAGCGATACTGCTTTAAAAGTAGCTTCGGACCTTTCTGAAATACAAAGTAAAAAAGTGAATGTAGTTCTACTTTATATTACAGTTCCTGAATTTGATAAAATTATGCATAATACTTCATCTTATGAACTATTTTCAAAATTACGAAAGCAAATAGCTTCTATATCTAAAATAGTTATAGATAATGGTGGAGATATAGATAAAATAATGGGGGAAAAATTGCTTATAGCGTTTGGAGTAAAAGATAAAACCCCTGAAGAAGTAGCTCGCTTCACAGGTTGCTAATTTGATTTACAAATGTAATGAACTATACTTTGATATTTCAATTGGTGTTAATTATAGCGAAGTTATATCTGGTTACTTAGGAGTTGGAGCTAAAAGAGACTTTACTATTATTGGCGATCCTGTTAATGTTGCTGCCCGTATTGCTGTTTTTGCCGAAAAATTTAAATCAAATAGATTAATTGTTTCAAAAGAAGTTATGAATCTTATTAAAAATCAAATACCTACTGAAGAATTCGGAGAAGTATTATTTAAAGGTAAAACTCAACCTGCCAAAGTTTACCGTATGCTTTAAAATAACTTCTAAAAATTAAAACTCAGCTAATACCAATCACAATCCATTTCAAAATTGTCATTCTTTAAGAAAAGAGTATACTTTATATTGTATAATAATAAAAATGTATATATCAAAAGGCTCAAAGACATCTTATGCAATACAAAGCAAAACTGGTATGTCTAAATTAATAAATTGAGAGAAAAAAACAAAATTTGATTAATATTGTGCTTTCTAAAAAATTAATTTAGGAGTTGTAATGAAATACATAAGTTCTGGCGAAGTATCACATATTTCCCATAATTCTATTAAGAGAATATCGCAAGGTTTTAAAATAAATAATGATTATTGTAAAGCAACGACAGATTTTATAAGCTATAAGGATATTGTTCTAGCTGTAAATGCATATTTCCTTAAGAAAGATGAACAAGGACAAGCTAAATGCCAACTAGAATTTGTAATCCCTTTAAATAGATCATTCCCTGAATTTGAATTACATATAAGTATTTCTAATTTTATATTGATTATAATAGGGGTTTGTGCCTTGTTTTTCTGTTATTTTCTAGCAAAAACTATAGGATTATACATAGGTTATTTTTATTTAATAGGTTTTGGAGCAATTATATTGGGTTTCTTTAATGCAATCTTTACTTTTATAAGGAAGCTTAGGATGGGTTTTACTAATATTGAATTTAATAAAAAATATTCATTAAGTGGACCTGATATAGATCGAATAAGAAATTTTTTTAATGAAAAAATCTGTTATAAACTAGTTAATTATGAGTTAAAACACAATGTTAAAACAAAAAATAATCTTCTAATATTAGATACTTTTTATGATGATCTTAAAGAAGAAGATTTGAGTCTTAAATTTACAGAATTTTTAAAAGAAGCTATAGATGTTGCAATAATATTTAACGATACGGGAAAAAGCGATTCTGTATCAAATTCAAGAGATTTAGATTTAGTTTCTAGAAAATTATTTTCTTTTTTAATATTTAATACAAAGACCGCATCCGGAGCGGGCAGAGACTGTAAGACATCCGGCGCCTCTCCGTTTAACAGATGTAAATTCCAGGCGCAGAATTTTTTCCGGTTTTTCCGGGCGGCTGCGAGAGCTTCTTCGTCCCTCTCTACAGACCATACTTCTCTGGAGCAGAGCGAGAGCTCGACAGCCGTGCTCCCCGTTCCTGTGCCGATGTCCCAGCAGACATCGTCCGGACTTACGCCCAGACAGGAGAGTATGGCCGCACGGACCATCTGTTTCGTCATCGGAACCTGCCTGCAGGATTTCTGCTCTTCCCCCTGTATATCTCCCCCGGACTCCTGTTTATTCACCGGAACGCTCCGGCGGATGAACTCCTCGTCGGGAATGCCGGGCGTGCGCCTTTTATAGACCGGGGCAGCTTCCGCCAGCATCACGTTCATCTTTTCAAACCGCCTGTCCGCAAAATCTCCCGCTGTTCCTCTCTCGATCTTTTCTGATACCAGGCCGAGATTTTCTCCGACCGTCACAGCGAGATCCGAAAGACCTGCATCCGTTAATGCCCTGCAGAGCGAGGCAGGCCCGGTCTCCCCGGAGGTAAGAAAGAAGACAGGCTTTTCCTGCATCACCTCATGGACAGGATCGCAGAAGGCACCATGTTCGGAACACAGCCGCCACTCCTGCCAGGGTCTTTTGATCCTCGCGGAGAACGCCTGCAGGCTGGAGATCCCGGGGAGGATCTCATAGCTTATTTCCTTTTCTTCCAGAAGTGAGGCCAGCTTTGCGGCCCCGGAATAAAAGCCGGAATCCCCTGAAAGCAGGACGCCGGCTCTGTCCGGGTTTTCTTCTTCCAGAACCGACAGGATCGATTCAGCTCTCACCTCTTCCCGCTTTTTCCCGGAAATCTCCGGGAGCAGGGCAAGGAGACGTGCGGAACCGATGACCAGATCGGCATTCTTTACCGCATCTTCTGCTTCCCTCGTCCATGTATCATTTCCGCAGCCCCATCCGGCGAGCGTCACCTTCATACCGTTTCCTCCCGTTTTGCAAGCACACCGTTCTCTCTTATTCC
>CAJOND010000029.1 GCA_905236675.1 Candidatus Rifleibacteriota bacterium
GATTGGGTTAAAGAATACCGTGAACAAGACATTCGTGAAGGTATGAAGCTTATTAACCTGGCATTAAAAGAGATTGTCTGATATTTAAAACCGCAGGCTAAGCATAAAGCTTATCTTGCGGTTTTTTATTTAAAATCACTCGCTTTTATTACTATTCTATGTTCTGAATTAGTGGCTTCGCATACGTAACGAAAAGCTACGCTTCTACCAGATTTCTCACATAAATCAGCTATATTTTTTATTTTCCCTCTTTTGTTTATCATATTTGATTTTATCTTTTCAAAATCTATAGCTTTGTAGTTTTTTGCCTTATTAACATAATAAACATATTCGAAAAATTCAGGTGTAAGATTTTGCTCTCTCCATTCTACCCCATCTTCTACTTTGCGAGGAAGAGCTGTTTTTACAGTATTAAACATACTTTGCAACATAGAATCCGCATCAGAATCTTTTGTTTTTTGTGTTATTTCTTCTGCTTTAGAACTCTGACGTTTATCTTTGCCTTTTTTAAAATAATATTTAAAGACTTGTCTATAGAGCGATAGAGATAATAGTAATAAGATTACACCTAAAACTCCACCCCATGTTCCTGCTTCCATACATACCTCTTAATTCATAAATGCTATTTAATAATAACCATATACATTTTAACAGATTTTTTAATAAAAGACATCTATTCTATTAATAGCTCTTTATTCATTATTAATTGCTAATTACTAATTATTAGGGTATAATCCTCATTAAAGGCAAAGGCAGGTGGAAATAATGCAAGATTCTTTTGATGTTTGGGAAGAAAAATTTATCGCGTTGTGTGAAGAAAAACTTGAAGAAGAACCTATTTATTCTTATGAGCATCTATATAAAAAGTATAAAAATCCACAAAAAGCTTTTGAAGCATACTTAGAAGAAAATCCTGATTATTCTGAAAAATATGAGGAAATGATTCAGGGTAAAAGTAAAAAATCAGGTGTTAGCGAAAGCGAAGGTTTGGAATTTCTTAAGCTTGCAAAAGAACTTGAAGAAAAACGAAAACAAAAAGCTGCCGAAAAGAAAATTGCTAGTCATGTCAGTAAATATTGCCCTGAATGTGGACGTGTTCTAGGAACTAAAAAAGTTTGCAAATGTGGCTATAAGGTAAGAAAATGAAGGTTTTAATTACAGATAAAAATGGACAGATTCTTTATGAAGGTAGCCCAAACCTACAGGGTGATGGTATTGTCATCGGTAGTGGCAACGATTGTGATATACAGTTAAATAAAATGGGCATTTCACGACGTCAGATACAACTAAGATATAATTCTGACGGTTACTTGACCTTACAAGATTTGCAAAGCCCTTATGGAACAGTTATTAATGGGAAAAAAATACTGCCAGGTTTTGTAACTACGATTCAACCTGGTTGTTTTATAGAATTATCAGACGAAGTATTTGTTTCTTTGCAGTTGGAAGGGAACGAAAACTCTATAAGCCTTGAAGATGATAGATTTTTCCCGTTCTTCCTCAACAGCAATGAAAGTTTTGTTCGAAAAAGTTTTGCCACAATAAGATCGAAAATACCTCGCCAGTATTATCCCGCTTTGTCAGCTACAGAAGGCGAAATAGTAACACGAATTAAAGAACTGTCAGCGGTATTAGAAGTTAGTTATGCCTTAAATTCTATATCTAGTTTTCCTAGATTGCTGGATTTCACATTAGAAATGGCTATTAATGTAACTGGTGGCGAACGAGCTGTGATGCTGCTTTTTAACGAAGAGCTTGGTCGACTGGAAACTGTTGCTATGGTGAACTTTGTAAACAATGAAATATCCGAAGATTTGCAAGCAACTTCGTTTTTAGTGAGTAGATGTTTTGATACCGGTGAATCCCTTATAGGACCTTCTCATAATTTCAGAAATCCTAATGAGAAGCTTAAGGGACCTGAAGATG
The DNA here is from genome assembly GCA_905236675.1 of Candidatus Rifleibacteriota bacterium. GTDB lineage: Bacteria > Muiribacteriota > Ozemobacteria > Ozemobacterales > Ozemobacteraceae > RUG334. Next base: position 1,927 of record CAJOND010000029.1, read on the forward strand.
TTGGTATATTATCTATTGCTATAGTTCCACTTAAAGAAATGTCTAATAATATAGGAGTTCTTTACGTAGATACAAAACATTCTGGTAATATAATGACTTCTCGCACAGACCAGATGCTCAAGATTTTTGCTGCTCAAGCTTCTGTGGCTATAAATAGAACCAAGATGTATCATTCTGCGACCACAGACCCGATTACGGGGGTGGCCAACGAAAATCTTTTCATGCAACGATTAGCTGAAGAATTTTGCCGATCTCAAAGATACCGAAAAGATATTTCCCTTATATTAATGGATTTAGATCATTTTTCTGTGATTAATGAAAATTATGGGGAAAATACTGGTAATCGTGTTTTGAAAGAAGTTGGAAAAATGTTCAGATCGGCTACCAGAATACATGATCTTGTCGCCAGATTTGGAGCTGATAGTTTTGCAATGCTTCTTCCAGAAACTCCTTTTGCGGGGGCAATGGTTGCTGCTAACAAGTTAAAGCTTTCTCTAAGTAAGACCAAGGTAAGGTCTGGAAATCAAACTATTATGGTTACTGGTAGTTTTGGTATTTCAAGCAGTTCAGCTGCCACCACAAAACCTGGTGATTTGCTTAAATTAGCTGAAAAATCATTGAAATTAGCTAGAAAACGTGGTGGAAATCAGATAGCTTAATTAAAATAGGAAATCAAATATATGATAAACCCATTAGATAATCTCAACCTTTCTAGAAGCCAAAAAAAGAACTTAGACGAATTAGAAAAACTTGCAGGTTTTTCTCCGTCTTCGAAAGGGAAAAATAAAATTTCCCAACTGGCTGGTGACCTGGTAAAAAAGAAAGAATCAAAAAAAGAAACTAATAACGACAAAGAAGAAAATAGATTTTGGAACATACATAAAAGATTTGCTGAATCTTATGAAAAAAATGGTCGTGCTTTTGCTTTGTTCATAGGTGATTTGTTGGATATTATGCTTAGCGGACCAGTTCAATCACAGTTGGTTGGTGATCTGATAGAAGAAAAAATAACTAAAATACGAAAACAACGAGAAAAAGAGTTGTTAGAAGAAGCTGCAAAAAAGAAATCTAAATATACTGTTAGTGGAAAACGAAGTAGCAAATACGATGTGGAAATTGGCGGTGAAAAACGAACTTTTTTACGTCATTTTCTTAAAAGAAAGAAATTTCTTGCTTCTTTATTCTTAGATAGTGATGAATTTCCAGCTTTTAAAAAGTTGGTAAAACAAATTGATGTTGTCTGCAAACAAACAGAAACAGAAAACATTCCAGAAACCGAAGAAGGTAGAAAAGAAGCTCTTGATAAAGTTTTAGGAGAACTTCGATATGAAATAAAACCTGTTGATATTATAAGATTCTGGAAGCTTTTAGATGCTGATAATTTCAAATATTTAGATGATATTTTCAATAAGACAAAGAATTTGAATCTTGTAAGACCAACTTTTTACGAAGACGTTGATAAAGCATATCGAGATGGGAAAAAGCTTTTAAAACTACTAATTCAGGATGTTCAATCTGAGTTTCCTCCTCATGAAGACAAACAGGATGCCTATGAAGACTATTTAAAAGATATATTGGAAGTTTATACTCATCATCATTTTGTTTTAAAACATTTTAATCAGACTAGACCAAATATTTCACTTAAAGACTTCGAATTAACAAAAGAAGAATTACAGGAAAAAATAGGCGAAATGCGTTCGGAAAGCGATAGTCTTAAAGAACAGATTAATAAGCTTATTATAGAAAGGGATCAGGCGAAAGCTGAAACCAGAGCTATAAAAATAGAAAACGAACATATAAAATCCCAGCTTTCAAAACTGGATCCTGCTGAAGTAAAAAAACAGCTTTCAGCAGCAGAAGCCAAAGTTAATGCTGCTAAAAAAGAACTTAAAGAAACATTAGAAGAAGACGCTGTTTTAAGAAGTGAATTTAGAAAGTTGGACCAGGATAACCAGGAATTAACAGATAAATTACGACAACTTAATGCATTACCCGATGAAAATGCTAATTCTGTCGAAGGTTTGATGAAGGGTATGCGAATTGTTATTTTTGGCGGTGGAAGTCGGGAACAGTATTGGTCCACTCTAAAAGAAGCGGGAGTTAAAGAAGAAGACTACGAATGGTATGACGGTTTTCACACTATTAGTCAGGCAAGGACTAATGAAATCGTTGGAAGGTGTGATGTTGCTGTTGTTATGACTAGTTATGCTGGTCACCTGTATCTTTTTCAAGTGAGAGCTTGTATAAAAGAAAACCAGCATCTTTTCTTAATTCATAATTCTGGAGCTGGTACTCTTCGAACAGAAATACTTAATACCTTTGGCAAGAAATAATCATTACTCTGCTTAGTAGTTATAGTTATTGATAGCTTCTGCCTTATTTTTTATACCTATTTTATGCTATAATACAAAACAAACTAAATAACTATCGGAGTAATAGATGAAAGTATTAAAATTTGGCGGAACTTCATTAGGTAACTGGCAGCGTTTTGATCAAGCTTCTGAAATAATTATAAAAGCAGCAGAAAAAGAAAAAGTAGCAGTAGTTCTTTCCGCACCTGCAACAGTAACAAATACTCTCATAGAAATGATGGATACCGCCGCAAAAGGCGAATCATATAAAGAAGTAATAGAAAGATTACTTACCCTTTTTAAGAAGCTTTTCGATGAATCTGAAAGCTTAATAGGCAAAGAAAGAAAAGCAAAATTAGAAGAAATATTAAAAAATAGAGCCGAATATTGGGCTGTTACTTCCAAGTGCATAGCTTACATGAAGGGGTATGAAGACTCTTTCTGTGCTGATGTAAGTGTTTGTGGTGAACGCCTTTCCTGTGCTTTGATGGAACAGGTCTTACAAGCAAGGGGGAAGAAAGCTGAAATCTTCGATTCAATAAAAGCTTTTGAAGCAAAAGGTCCTGTATTAAATGCTGTTGTAAATATCGAAAACAGCAAAAAGAACTTTTCTAAATGCGATTTTTCAAAAATAGATATAGCTGTAATGCCAGGTTTTGGTGCTACTTCTCACGATAATAAAGCCGTTACATTAGGAAGAAACGGTTCTGACTATTCTGCTGCCTGCGTTGCGGCCTGTCTAAGCGCAGATTGCTGCGAAATCTGGACTGATGTAGACGGAGCTTTCAATGCTGATCCACGTATTGTTTCTGACGCTCATTTGCTTTCTCAATTAACTTACCGTGAAGCTATGGAAATGTCCTATTTTGGCGCAAAAGTGCTTCACCCAAAGACTATTACTCCATTAGCTGCTTATCATATACCATGCTATATCAAAAATACTTTCAAACCAGATTTTGAAGGCACTTTAATTTCAGACGAGCCCGATAAAAGCGGTTTGGTTGTTAAATCTATCTCTTTATTAGAAAAACAAACTATGGTCAACGTTTCAGGGCCTGGAATGAAGGGCTTAGTTGGTATGGCAAGCCGTGTGTTTGCAGCAATCTCAAGAGCTGAAGTTTCTGTTTCATTGATTACTCAAAGCTCTTCTGAATATTCTATCTGTTTCTGTATAGCCGCCGCCGATTCTGAAAAGGTAAAAGATGCTTTAACAGATGAATTTGAGCTTGAATTACAGAGCGGTTTCTTGGAACCAATTGAATTTAAGAATGATTTAAGTATTATTTCTATTGTCGGCGACAATATGAAAACCAAAAAAGGTTTGTCGGCCAGATTCTTCAAAGCTTTGGCACAGGCTGGAGTAAATGTTGTTGCTATTGCACAAGGTTCTTCTGAACGTTCTATTTCTGTTGTGATTGACAAGATGTCAGCAATAAGAGCTGTTGTAAACACTCATCAGGCTTTCTTCGATGTTCAGCAATATATAGAGGTTATGCTTGTAGGAAGCGGTAATATCGGCTCTGCTCTTCTTAATCAGATTAAGAAGCAGAAAGAATTTTTGAAAGAAAGAAATATTACTTTAAAAGTCTGCGGTATAGCTAATTCCAAGAAAATGATTCTAGATGAAAAAGGTATAGACCTCGACAATTGGAAAGAAGCTTTAAGTAAAACTTCTGAAGATGTTGATATGACAAAGATGTTTGCATGGGTAAATGAACATCAGCTTATAAATCCTGTTCTTGTAGACTGCACCAGCAATCAGGATGTTGCCAACAGTTATGTTGAAGCCATGAACGAAGGCTTACATGTTGTAACTCCAAATAAAAAGGCTAATACTAGAGATTTATGTTATTATTCAGACCTTCGCACTACCGCATTAAAACAGCGTCGTCAGTTCCTTTATGAAACAAATGTTGGAGCTGGGCTGCCAGTTATAGATAACTTGAAAAAGCTTATATTTGCTGGCGACAAGCTGATTAAATTTAAAGGCATTCTTTCTGGTTCTCTAAGCTTCATTTTTGGAAAATTAGATGAAGGCATGAGCCTTTCAGAAGCTACTAAAATAGCTAGAGAAAAAGGTTTTACCGAACCAGATCCGAGAGATGACTTAAGCGGTATGGATGTTGCCCGAAAAGTGCTTATTCTTGCCAGAGAAGTAGGCTTTAAGTATGAACTCAGCGATATAAGTGTCGAAAGCGTTTTGCCCAAAGAATTAGATTTTACTGGCACTAAGGAAGAATTTATGGAAAAGCTTCCAACTGCAGATAAGATTTTGTCTGAAGAGGTTGAAAAAGTAAAATCTAAAGGCAAACGCCTTAGATATGTGGGCGAAATTGATGGGAATAAGTGCAGTGTCAAAATAGCTGAAGTTGATCCTGATGACCCGCTTTACGCCGTTAAGAACGGCGAAAACGCTTTGGCTTTCTATAGTGAATATTATACTCCTATTCCATTCGTTTTGAGAGGCTACGGGGCAGGCAATGAAGTCACTGCCGCCGGAGTCTTCGCCGACATACTTCGCACTCTCAACTGGACAAGGGAGGAAATTATTTAGGGAGAAGGGAGTAGGAAATGAAAAAGAAATACAACGTTACTGTAATGAGCTGTTCGGCTTGTTCTGCCTATGTAGATAAGGTTGTCAGAAAGATTGACGGTGTTAAAGAAGTAAACGTGAATCTTCTGACCAATTCTATGGTGGTAGACTATGACGAAAGCAAAACCAACGATGAAGCCATAATAGCTGCTGTTATAGATGCTGATTTCGGTGCATCTGTTGCAGAAGAATCCAAAACGGATGAATCATCGTTGCAAGGCTCTGAAAGAGCCGTGACAATCAATAATATTAAGAATGATAAAGCTAATATTCAAAACCAGACATCAAACAAGCTTAGTAACGAAGTTTCTAATGAATTAGCTTTAATGAAAAAACGTATTATTTTTTCTTTTGCTTTCCTTATCCCTTTATATTGGGTGTCTATGGGACACATGATTAATCTGCCATTGCCGAAATGGTTGTGTGGACTAGAAAATGCAATGTCATTTGCTCTGATTCAATTTTTATTGACTCTTCCTATCGTTATTTTCAATCAAAAATACTTTATAAATGGAACAAAAAGCCTTTTAAGAAAAGCTCCCAATATGGATGCACTCATTATGACTGGTTCGACAGCTGCATTGATTTATGGTTGTTTTGCAATGTTTAGAATCAGTTATGGTCTTGGCCACGGCAATTTAGATTTGGTTAAAGAATACGTTTCAAATCTATACTTTGAATCTGCTGCCACTATTTTAACTCTTATAACTTTAGGAAAATTCTTAGAAGCCCGTTCAAAGGGTAAAACTTCAGAAGCAGTAGCAATGCTTATGGATCTTGCTCCAAAGACAGCAATTGTTGAAAGAAATGGTGCTGAAATAGAAATACCTGCAGAACAAGTCATGGTTGGCGATATTATAATCGTAAAGCCTGGTATGAGCATTGCTGTTGACGGCATTATTACAGAAGGAAACACTTCTATTGACCAATCTGCTTTAACGGGCGAAAGTTTGCCTGTGGAAAAGAGCCTTGGAGATAGTGTTGCCGCAGGAACAATAAACAAGAATGGTTATATAAAATTCAAAGCTTCAAAGGTTGGCAAAGAAACTACCGTTGCAAAAATCGTTGAACTTGTTGAAACTGCTGCAGCTACAAAGGCTCCAATAGCAAGGCTTGCGGACAAGGTCAGTGGAATATTCGTTCCGACTGTTATTGCTATAGCTTTATTAACCGCTATTGTCTGGCTTTGCTTGGGTAAAGATTTTGAATTTGCACTGTCTACTGCAATTTCAGTTCTTGTAATTTCATGTCCCTGTGCTTTGGGACTTGCTACTCCTGTTGCTATTATGGTTGGAACAGGGAAATCAGCTCAGAATGGTATTTTGATAAAATCAGCCGCTGCTTTAGAAAACACTCAATCTATTACTACTGTTGTATTAGATAAAACAGGTACTATTACAGAAGGGAAACCTGTTGTAACCGATATTATACCATTTAAATTGGTTAGCAAAGAAAACCTTTTCAGTATAGCAACCTCATTAGAAAAAAAATCTGAGCATCCATTAGGATTAGCTATTGTTGAAAAAGCAGAAAAAGAAGGAGTCGACGTTTTCCCTATAGAAGATTTTGAAGCTATTCCTGGAAGAGGAGTTAAGGGAAAAGTAGTTGGTAGAGGGATAATAGCTGGAAATTTAGCTTTTATGAAAGAATACTGTATTTCTTCTGATATTTTTGAAATAGAAGGTAAAAAATTAGCTGAAGAAGGTAAAACGCCGTTGTTCTTTGCTACAGGATCTTCAAATTCTGGCTATACTGCTATGGGAATTATTGCAGTAGCAGACCCTATAAAAGAAAGCAGTTTCAAAGCTATTGAAGAACTGAAGAAAAAAGGTATCAAAGTAATGATGCTTACAGGCGATAATGTTTTGATTGCTGAAAGCATAAAAAATAAACTTGGAATAGACAAAGCTATAGCAGAAGTTTTGCCTCAAGATAAAGATTCTGAAATACAAAAGCTTCAAGATGCCGGCGAAAAAGTTGCTATGGTAGGCGATGGAATAAATGATGCTCCTGCATTGGTTAGAGCAGATGTTGGGATTGCTATAGGTGCTGGCACTGATATTGCTATTGAATCGGCCGATATAGTGCTGATTAAAAACGACCTTAACGATGTCACAAAAGCTTATACTTTGAGTAAAGCTGTTGTAAGAAACATTAAGCAGAATCTTTTCTGGGCTTTTTTCTATAATGTGATTGGTATTCCTTTGGCAGCAGGCGTTTTCTACTCTTTGTTAGGATGGAAACTAAGCCCGATGTTTGCAGCACTAGCAATGAGTCTAAGTTCAGTGACAGTTGTAACTAATGCTTTAAGACTGAAAAATATTAAATTTTGACCAACAATTTCATGGATAAAAACAATTAATTAAAGATAAATTTCAGAGTAGCCGATACCTTTAAAGAATAATAATTTATTCTTGATTGAAGAGGCGTTAAAATGGCGAACAGATATTTATCAAAAATCATTCCGATTCTAGTAGGTTCACTGCTGGCTACGAATACGGCTTTTGCTGGCGGTATAATTTCAGACAAAGAAATAGGTGAAATAGCTAACAGACAAGGTAAAGTAGCAGCAAAAATCGGTTCCAGAGTTGATGGTACTTCTCTTCTTTACCAAAGTTTGCCTACAAAGCTTCCCAATGATGCCATAAAGAAATCGCCAATAAATGCCTCTATACGTGCTATCGTAGGTGGAGTAAATTTTACTTCAGCCGATATAGACAATACCATGGTTCCATTTGCTACAAAAAATAGTTCTAGTTTAAACGATCTATTTCATGATGGTGGTGAATGGCCTGGATTTAATGGTGATACCACTACAGATGATGGTGTCGGAAGTGGTGAAAATCAGGCCAAAGAGATATATGACTATGATGGAAATGGTCATTATCCAAAAGCTTGTTTAAGATATATAGGTAGTCACTGCTATATTTTTGTGCCTGTAATGTTTTTCCCAACATTACCAAAAGCTCTTTCATCATCTGAAACTGAAACTCCAAAGGCTTATGCTGAATGGAACATGAGCTGGCCTCATAACTCTAATCTGAAATTTTCTCCTGATGCAACAGATGGAACTGTTTTGGAACCTAGATATATGCTAGGAACAGATAAGGCTACAGCAAAGCTTACTTTGGCAAAAATAGCTGATGAATTTGATAATAATATTTACCCCAAAATGCGTGAATACTTAGGGACAGAACCAGATATAGATGGTGATCCAAAAATATTCATTTTCATTGATAGTATAAGACTCCCTACAAATTCCATGATTGGTTACTTTAATCCTGGTAACCAGCTTGTTCGCTCTTCTTATGCTACAAGTAACGAGAAAGAAATTCTTTTCGTAGATATATATAGATATTATACAGATAGTGCTAAGGTTACCTCAACGATTGCTCATGAATTTGCTCATATGATTATTTTCAATGAATCATATACAGTAGAAAACAATATGTTAATCGGCTTGGAAAAATGGCTTGAAGAAGGTATAACCCAATATGTAGAATATTTATACTGCGGAAAATTTCCAGCAAATCTTGATAAATTTGTTATTGAGCCAGATACTAATCTTGTAGAGTCTCGTAATTCTGTTTGGCTTGGAGACAGTCCATTCGCAAATTATGGAGCGTCATTTTTATGGACATACTATGTTTTAGAAAAATATGGTTATGCTAATGTTCCAAATTTTCTTAAAGCTATAATCAGAGCAAAAGTTGATGGCGGAACAGGTAATTATGATTCTGTTTTAAAAGCAAGTAACACAAACTTTATAACAGTATTTAAAGATTGGGTTGTAGCCAACTATCTTGATAAAGTATATAAAAATGATGGTGTGTCCCTTCTCAACGATGGAAAATGGGGCTACAAAGCTGATGCTGATAAAGATATGTCAAACGATATAGGTTATACTCTTAAGCTTCCTATACCGCCAAATGATACTTTCACTCTTTCAAGCGATATGAATACACGTTCTGGAAGCGTAAATTCATGGGCAGGGGACTGCATAGCCCTTTCAGGAAACAATGGTAATCTTAATGTTGCTTTCGATGGAAGCAATAACGGAACTTTTGCCTGTGCTGTAGTGAAGAGAGGTAGTTCTGTAGATACTGCTTGCGAATTTATGAATCTTGACACAAATCAGGCAGGTAATTTGATAGTTCAAAATTATGGAACCACTGGAACTTATGAAACCATTCTACTGATTCCGATGGTTTGTTCTAATTATAATTATGAAAAGCTAAATTACGTATATTCAGCAAGTTTCGACGATTTAAAAGTTGCGATATTCCCTAACCCGATTTTTGAAAACTTCTTGCATATTGTAGTAAGAACAGAAAAGGATTTCGCATCTGAACCACGAATTCAGATGACTTATAACGGAACCCAGGGCTATCTTACCGTTAGTCCTGTAAATTCTTCAACCTATATGACTAATTATACTGTAACAGCAGATGGGGAAGGTTCTATAGTCTGTACAGGAACAAATAAAAACGGAGTGATATTGTCTAATTCATTGAATTTTACAGCTTCTTATTATGCAAGGGGTAGCTCAGGCTCTTTGGTTGCTAATTATGCTGCTGTTAATATTCCTAAAAATGCTCTTTCTTCTAATGGAACAGTTGTTTTGGCTTCGAGTGACAGTTCCACTTCTTATGAAGGTTTGGTGAGAATGAGCAAGAATGTAGACTTGGCTTTGCCAGTAGATCAAGCTGACAAAGCTTTGGAAATCTCAATTCCTATTAATGCATCTGTAAGTTATGATAGTAGTAAAGCTGGGTTGTATAGAGCTACTACATCTGGTCACAAATGGGTTGGACCAGTCAGTGTTGCAAATGGAAAAGCAAAAGGCAAAATTGATGTTTCTGCCTCTTTGTTTGTCGCTTCTGATGAAACTGCTCCTGTAATTTCTGATTGTGCAGAAATTAGGGGAAATGGCAAATATGCTGTTAAAATCAATGATATTGGTAGTGGAATAAGCAGCTCAACAGTTAAAGTCCTTTGTGATGGCAAGAAAATAAAATCAACCTTTGTAGAAGATGAAGTTGTTTTTGATACTTCTTCGATGAAGAATTCTTCAAAAGTATTTGAAATCGAAGCTTCAGATAATTCAGGCAATACAGCAAGGGCTTCAATAAGAGCTGTTGCTGGTGCAAATGAACTTGCCCAGATTGTGGCTTATCCAAATCCTGCCAAAAACCGTTCTGTTATTAGAGCTACAGTAACTGGAGCCAATAAGAATGGTGGAATTGGAAACGTAAAGATTTATGACATAAATGGTCATAAAGTTATGGAAGGTGCTTTGGTAGAAACTATCAATGGTATATATGAATTTGACTGGGATTTAATGAATAAGAAAAACAAAAGAGTAGCCAATGGAGCATACCTTGCCGATATAAGACTTAGCGTAGCTGGTAACTCTTATAAAGAACGAATTAAAATTGCGGTTTTACGTTGATTAACGGAGATAATAAAATGAAAAAAGCTAAATATTTGCTTCTAATTATAGTGCTTTTGGCTTTCCCAATGATTCAAAACTGCGGAACCAGCAGTAGGAGCACAAGCTCTATTATAGTTGCTGATACTCTTATAAATGAAGGCTGGGATGCAATTAAGATTGGTAATTATGAAACCGCAAGAACTTCTTTTGAACAGGCTTTAAATGAAAACCTAACTACAGCTCAACGGGTTAATGCCAATAATGGTTATGGCTGGTCACTTTCAAAAGCTGGAAGAATAATAGAAGCTATTCCTTATTTTGAAAAAGCTTATGCTTCTGATAATGAAGCTAAAGTTGGGCTTGCTGGTTGTTTGATTTATCGTCATATGTCAAGTTCTGACTATGTTAGAGCAGCAGAAATGCTTGGTAATATGCCACCGGAAAAATTTGCTCAGGTTCATTCAGGTCTTGCATTGAGTTCTGGCAAAGTTCATGCTTTGGCTGCTTTAGCTTATGCTCTTTCTGGTGATGAAGAAAACGCAACAAGGTATATAAACAAAGCAGCTGCTCTAGACTCTTTGTTAGCAGGAACGACAGTCGATAAGATAGATGAAGCTTTTGATCTTCTTGGCTGGAAAAATTAATTGCCTAAAATAAAAACCTCTTTTGAGTAATACTCAAAAGAGGTTTTTTTATTTTAGAACTAATATTACTTTAAATTTCTTAATTGTTCTGCTAATTCTTTAACTGCTTGAGAATCACCGCGTTGAACCGCATTGTAATATTCCTGGGTTAAACGCTGTTTTTCTTGAGCTGTATCAGATATTTCTTTTGTATTTTCGCATGAACCTGTATTGCTATCAATAACATTTTCATAATATTCCTGAGTCATGCGGTCTTCTTCAGCAATAGATGTTTCAGATTGTTCTGTTGTTGATTCTTCTGGACTAGAAGCTGTATTATCAACCATGTCTACTTTTCTGTTGGCCTTCAAGAAGCTGTCCATATATTTATTAAGTTTTTTATCAAAAGCTTTTTCGCCAAATACAGCACTTGCACCAACCATATCAGCATAGAAGTCTTCCCAACAGCGACCACCATTTGGATTTAGAAAACTGCTGTCGATAAGTTCTTTTATTCCACCAACAGCTAATGTTACACCATAAGCAAATACAGAGGACCCAAATAAACTCTTAATATGAAGAGCTAATTCTGCTGATTTTTTAATATGCAAAGCTTTGTCGTCCTGGAAGTCATCTCGAGTTATCTGTTCACCATTATATTCAACATTCAGGTTATCAATAGAACTCTGAGAGTAATCAAACATTCTATCGAATGTCTTTTTCCAGAAAATTACGGGAACAGAACTGAGGAAATTCATATTGAAAGCGTTCTGTAACCAAGAGCGAGCTTTGCTCAACAGTGAAGTCTTTTCTTTGGGTGCTTCTGCTGTTGTTTCATTGCTAGAAGATTCTGAAACAGTAGTATCATCTGATTTCTTAAATTTAGATTTTATTTTGTTGAAAGCAGAATCTACTTTTTCATGAACTTTTGATATTGCGCTGGAAAGTTTAGATGAAAGTGTACCTGCGTTTGTCTGAACAGGTACACAGGATAACATTACAGAAATTACAAGTAATAATGATATTTTCTTATTCATAGTAGAATAATTATAATCAATTTTTAGTATAAACGTAAGCCCCCTTTAAAAGAAAAAATGAAGAGTTTAAAAAAATAGAAACTTATAAAAATATTAAAATTTGATTTTATAATTCTTAAATATTAATTGTATAATTAAATATTGACAGGTTGGTTATATTATGAAGAAACGACGAATAGATGAGCTTGTGGTAGAACAAGGATTAGCAGATAATCTTGATATGGCACGTCGTCTTATCATGTCAGGAGAAATACGTTCTGGTGACAGAGTATGGGATAAGGCCGGGGAAAAAGTATCTGAAGATACAGAATTAGAACTTAAAAGCAGACATTGCAAGTGGGTTTCTAAAGGTGGTTTAAAATTAGAAAAAGCCATAAAAGATTTTTCCCTTAAACCTCAAGGAATGCGTTGCCTTGATATAGGTGCTTCAACTGGCGGCTTTACAGATGTTTTGCTTCAAAACGGAGCGGCAGAAGTCATAGCTCTTGATGTCGGTCAAGGACTATTAGACCCAAAAGTTGCCAATAACCCCCGTGTTATCATTAAGGACAAAACAAATTTTAAATTGCTTAAACCTGGGGATCTAGGCGAACCTTTCGATGTTATAGTTACTGACGTTTCTTTTATTTCATTGACTAAAATATTGCCAAATGCAGTTGGAATGATGAGAGATGAGTCTTACATAGTAGCATTGATAAAACCACAATTTGAAGCGGAACGCTATCAGGTTCCAGAGGGTGGAATAATTAAAGATCCTGAAATACAGATAGAAATAATAGAAAAACTAATTAATTCTTTAGGTGAATCAGGACTTTATCTCAATGCAATTTCTCCTATCCCATTAGTGAACAGACGAAAAAACATTGAATTTCTTTCTCTTTGGAAAAAGACGAAAATTAACGAATTGCCAGATATTCGCAAGATTGTTTATGATTCACATAAGGTTTGATTAAAAACTATTTATACTCTTGCGTAACCTTCTCCATAGAACCATTCTTGGAGTCTGTTCATGTAATCGCCAGGAATAAGTATATGATGATTACCTAAAGGCTTATTGAAAAAATAGCTGTCAACCCCTGGCATATCAAGTTTTAACTGGGTTCTGCATAGATTAGGTGAATATTTATGTTCCATTGATTCACCTTTCATCATTACATAGTTTTTATTAACAGGATCAACTCTTAGCATTGTGAAGAATCTTTCTTGAAACTCACCAGCAATAGAGACACCTAGTCCTGATTCAAAGTGTGTGTCAAGACGATAATAATTCAATATGCTGGTTGGGCAGCTGCAATGGGCGAAAGTAACAACAGAGCCTCTGATGCTGGAAACATTTGCCATAAAGCAGATCTTCTTGATAGCTTCCTTAACTACCATCATAGTTATTAAAGCGGGAACATCACCTTCACAGGCGGCTGGTATTCCTTCGTCATTGAGTAAAGCAAGACCTAGACAACCAGTAGTTTTATATTTTGAAAGTAAATCAAAGCATTTCAAAGTTATTGCTGTTAGTTCTTTTGCTGCAATCAATCTTTTTAAAGCTGCATAAATTGAAGCAGAAAGTAGTAGTTCAGAATCCGAAATATTGGCTTGTTTCCCAGTAAAGCGGGTTAGAAATTCTTTCTTTTCATCTTCTTCTACTTGTTCAATATAGGTATCAAACTCTTCCATAGAGATTGACAGAACTTTTGCACCAGTGTTCTCTTCTATTTTTGCATAGTCAGGAGCAGAAGCTATAAGCCATTTAGAAGGACCACCAATAACGCCTATGACTTGTCCTTCAAGTGTCATTCCAATATCTACAGATACAAGCTTTTGAATTTTCTGAGCCTGGGCTTCAAAACTTCCATGGACTATAGAAGTTCTACATTCAGGTTCGTTTTGCTTCAACCAGCTAAGAATTTCGACGGCTGCAGGCAAAGAGTTGTCGGTTTCGCTTGACGCAATAACAAAAGGCTTTCCTGAAGCTTTCAAATCAGACCATAATTGAAGGAAGAAATTTTCTGTTCCACCAGTAAGAATCATTACTACGATAAAATCACAAGAATCAAACTGTTTATTTGTTATTTCCTGACAGCCAAAAGAGGATAGACAAGCAGATAAGAAATTTTTCTTGAGCTGTGCTAATCTATTTTTATCTTGTGACAATGAGTGCAAAAACAATATTCCGGTGGTCATAACTGTTCTCCCGTAAGTTTATTCTCTATGTACCATAACAGTATAGCATATTTTATTTTTATCAGTTAGTTATTTTAATGTAACTTAGAGAAAACCCAAGTATAAAACCATCATTTGATTCTAAAAAGTTAGAAAATGATGGAATTAAGTATCTTGAATTTGCAGCCAAACATGGTGATGAAAAATCAGCAGACGATTTATATGAATACTATCAAAGTCAAATAAATGAAGGTTCTTCTATAAATATTTTTAGTAAAAGATTATTTGATAAAGAAAAAATACTAAAAAACTTGAGAATGAATCTGATAATAAAAAAGAAAACACTTCTATTATTCAGCCAGATAAACAAATATATTATGAAAATTCTTATATTTGGGGTAAAATTTCAGATCCCGAACAAATAAGAACAAAAAATACCTTAGAAAAAATATCAAAAAAATTAACTGAAACTCAAATAAAAGAATTAGATACGAAAGTTAATATATTAAAAGAAGAAATAAATAAAAATATAGAAGAAGACAATAAAAATAATACTCTGCAAAAAGAATATTATACCCATATTTCTGAAATGGATTTTGTTTTAACTAAATAAAAAAAGTATCGCTTAATATTGAGCGATACTTTTTTATGAGTTCTTATTTTAAATAACCATGCTTTTTACAAGCTACCCGACCATTATTAGTCATATTACCTTCAATATAATAACTACATTCTGGAGTAGATTCGATATCTCGTTTCCAAATTAATTTTTTATCAATTAAATCATTAATAATAGAATCATTTAATTCTGTAGTTATTTTTACAGAATCTTTCATTTGATTATTTCTATAAATTCCACCATTAATCATTCTGATATTAAAACAAAAATTTTCTATCTCTCTTAAATCTTCTTCTGAAATAGTATCATAGTCAATTTTACTGAAATTAATTTGTCTAATTCTCCACTTTTTCTCTATTTTTTTATCAAAACCAATTTTATAAGATTCAGGGCCATGAGTTCTACAGGAAATACATTCTTCATCTGTAGTTAAATCCCCCTCAGAATAATATTCACAATTTATTTTGGAATCATAATCATTCTTTTTCAAAAAAACAGATTCAATAAGAGCATTTATATCTAATTTAGACATTTTTGAATCATGATTTTTATTATATTTTTCTATAGAGTCAGATATTTCTTTTTGGTAATAATAGCAATTTCTAGCATCTATTACATTTTTCCTGTTCAGATTTCTTCCAAACCCCCCTGGTATATAGTTTTCTCTAAAGATACTTCCGAAAGCTAAAGCCCATACGAATTACTTTTTATGACAAATGTGTAGGCAATTAGCACAATCTAATTTGGATTTAAAAATTAGTTTTAGCACAGAGCCCCTCGCATAGCTTGTCTGAAAACTGGGTTAATAGCATAGTTTTTTTACTGATTTTGCTTTGAGTATTTTTAGAAATAATATTTTGTAAGGCTTAATTAAATATAGAAATATAAATAAAATTATCTTATACTTTCATATCATATACTTTTAAGAAAGGTAACGTAAAAATGAATAAAAGAAGATTCTTTCTTTTCTTTATAATAGTTTTATCTGTTTTAATAACAGGAAACATTATCCATGCAGAGGATTTGGGAGGTTTGTTAGATATGAATTCTCAACCCTCTGTGGAACCTGTATCTACTTCAGCTGCTTCTGTGGCTACCAGTATCGTTGCTTCTCCAGAGAATAAAACTTTAGCCCCAGCAAATGAAAATGAAGTCCAAAAAATTAAATTCAAGACAGCTGATGATAAAACAGAAGCTCTCGTTATTAAAGATCATTCAGATCATGAAACAATAGAAGTCAATATAGATGGTCAGGCTTTTATAATGAAAGCTCGAATGAATAAGCCTGGGGTTCGTAAATACAAAGAATTGTCTGGAACAGAAGAAAAAACTTTAATTGCAGAAGTGAAAATAAAAGATAATGGTTTTAAATTAGTTGATGAAAACGACAAACTACTTTGGAAAGTTAAAATCAGTGATGAAAAAGTAAAAATTAGCGATAATGAAGAAAACAAAAATCCATATGTGTTGAAAAAATCTGAGGGTAAAGTAAAGGTTAAGGATAAAAGCGAAAAAGAAATAGCCAGAGTCAAATTTTATCCAGAAAATGGCAAGCTTAAATTAAAAGACAAATCTGGTAATGAGTTATATATATCAAAAGATTATAACAAACTTTCTGGAGCTATTGGAGTTTTAGCTATAAAAGAAATTCCTGCCAAACTTCGAGCAGTTATTGCTTCAGAACTTGTAAAGCAAAATTATTGATAAATCTTTAGGGTTTCAAAGTAAAAAAAACAACACCAAGTTTTACTTGGTGTTGTTTTTTACTTTATAATTATTTATTCCCTAATATTTTGTTTATGTTTACAATGGTTTCTACAGCTTTTTCCATAACATTCAAAGAAATATATTCGTATTTTCCATGATAGTTATGACCACCAGTAAAGAGATTGGGACAAGGTAACCCCATATAGGAAAGTCTTGCGCCATCGGTTCCGCCTCTTATTGGCACTACTTTGGGTTCAACTCCAGCGTTCTTCATTGCTTCCTTAGCCAAATCAAGAATATGTTGATGTGTTGACACTTTTTCATACATATTTCTGTAACTTTCTTTTATAGTTACTTTTACTCGATTGGCACCCAGCTTTTTGTTCCATTCTGTAACTTTATTCTTTAAGAAATCCTGGCGTTTCTGAAAATTTTCAGCGTCAAAATCTCTTATGATATAAACCAGTTTTGAATGTTCTGTGCAGCCTTCCATATCTGTTAAATGGAAAAAGCCATCATAGCCGTCGGTATGCTCCGGAGTTTCCATTTCTGGCATTTCAGTATGAAATTTTGCAGCAAGAGTCTGGCTGTTGATCATTATATCTTTTGCGGCACCCGGGTGAATGCTTACACCTTCAAATTCAACTGTGGCAGAAGCAGCATTGAAGTTTTCATACTCTAATTCTCCAAGAGGACCGCCATCAACAGTATAAGCCCATTTTGCTTTAAATCTGTCTAATGGGAACAAATCAGCTCCACGGCCAATTTCTTCATCAGGAGTAAAACCTACATAAATATCACCATGCTTTATTTCCGGGTGTTTAATAAGGTATTCAACAGCAGTGACTATTTCTGCAACACCTGCTTTGTCGTCTGCTCCAAGAAGAGTTGTTCCATCTGTTGTAATCAAAGTATGACCTTTGTAGGCTTCTTCTGGTTTTAGGACAAGTTCAGTTTTTCCTAATTTTAATTCTTTCCCATTGAAATTATCTATTATTTGCGGATTAACATTTGTTCCGGAACAATCTGGGGCAGTATCGAAATGAGCGATAAAACCGATAGCTGGAACTTCTTTGTTATTATTAGATGGCAAAAGAGCAGTAAGATAGCAGTTTTTATCTAAAACTATATCTTTGAGCTTAAGAGCTTCCAATTCTTTTTTTACTAATTCGGCAACTTTAAACTGCCCTTGAGTGGATGGGCAGCTTTCGTTTGCTTCATTGGACTGTGAATCAATTGTTATATAGCTAATAAATCTTTTTTTTATTGTTTCTTTCATTTTAAAACCCGATTCTATCAAAGAAATGCTATTTAATGATTGATGTTTTCTTTGGATGACTAACTATAAGAGGTAAAATATTAAAGAGCTTATTCTTATTTGCTATCGAAATATTACTACTTTTCAATTGCACAAGAACGAAACAGCTCTCTTCTCTCTTACCTCTAATCTCTTTTCTCTTTATTTAGTTAGGTTTCTTAAAATCTGCGAGACCTTTGTTGTCTTCTGCTTTGCGAATTCCTATAATGCCTTTTTCAGCCATTACTCCGCCTAATTTGCCAAGCATATTATAAGCTTTCATAAATTGGTCAAAGTTCATTTGAACACTTGCTTTTACTTCTCTATCTGGGTTTTTAGGATCGCCAAATGGTTGAATAGTCATGAACGAAAGAGTGACAATGCCATTTTCCATGTTTATTTCTTCAATTCCGTCTACATATACTTCTTCAAAACTTTTATTCATCGTTTTTCTCCTTAATTCTGTGGCTTTACTCTTTGTATTTTGCCGTCTGCTTCTAGTTTATCCATGACTCTTTGGAACATATCGAAAGTTTGGAGATAACCCTGAGGGGTCATAATCAAACGTAAATCTTTTTTGTCGCTAGCTGCAACAGCCTTAAAATCAAGGCGAACCATACCATTTGCAATATGCATATTATCCAATTCACTTTGTGGAAATGCTTTAATATCAGACATTAAAATTTCTCCATTATTTTTATTTGATTGAATAAAGGTACCATCCTATCAATCATATTACAAGTATTAATATTTTTTTAAAATAAAAGTTTATTTCTAATAGCAAAACTAATAAAATAATCAAAAATTCATGGAGGAATTAATAGTTTAAAATGAATATTACAGATTCAATAAAATATATTGGTGTTAACGATCATGAAATAGACCTTTTTGAAGGGCAGTATATAGTTCCAAATGGTATGGCTTACAATTCTTATGTGATTATTGATGAAAAAGTAGCTGTAATGGATACTATTGATGCCGACTTTTTTGATGAATGGTTGGAAAAACTTCAAAAAAATATCGGAAATCGCAAGCCGGATTATTTGGTTGTGCAGCATATGGAACCAGATCATTCCGCTAATATAGCTAATTTCATCAAAGAATATCCTGAAACTAAGATTGTTGCTTCTGCAATGGCTTTTACTATTATGAAAAATTTCTTCGGAACAGATTTCCCAGAAAATAAAATAGTTGTTGGAGAAGGAGCAAAATTAAACTTAGGTAAACACGAACTGACTTTTATGACAGCTCCTATGGTTCATTGGCCTGAAGTAATTGTCACTTATGATAGTTGCGATAAAGTTTTGTTTTCAGCAGATGGTTTTGGCAAATTTGGAGCTTTAGACGTAGAAGACGAAGATGGTTGGGCTTGTGAAGCACGCCGTTATTATTTTGGAATTGTTGGTAAATTTGGCGTTCAGGTTCAAGCTTTATTGAAAAAAGCTGCTAATTTAGATATTCAAATTATATGTCCGCTTCACGGACCAGTTCTTTCGGAAAACCTGAAATACTATTTAAATCTTTATAACACTTGGTCATCTTATGGTGTTGAAGCAGAAGGAGTAATGATAGCCTACACCTCAGTCTATGGAAATACGAAAAAGGCAGCAGAAATGCTCGCTCAAAAGCTTGTGGATAAAGGTTGTCCTAAAGTTGCTTTAAACGATTTAGCTCGAGGAGACATGGCTGAAGTTGTTGAAGATGCTTTTAAATATGGCAAAGTTGTTCTTGCTACAACTACATATAATACAGAAATATTCCCCTTTATGAGGGTATTCATTGACACTTTGGTTGAACACAATTTCCAAAATAGAACTATAGGGTTGATAGAAAATGGTAGCTGGGCACCGACAGCCGCTAAGATTATGAAAGCGAAACTGGAAAAATGTAAAAATATTAGTTTTACTAATACTACTGTAAGTATAAAATCTTCTGTTACCCAACAAAATGAGGAACAACTTGATTTATTAGCTGATGAACTAAAATAAAATCAAAAATTAACTAAAAATATATCTTGTAAAGAGTTATTATTTTGGTTATCCTTTAGAATTATGAGTATACCAAAGAAACGTTTAGGCGATATCCTAATAGATTGTAACCTTATAAATGAAGACCAGCTGAAAGAAGCTTTGGCTTATCAGCGTGAACATGGTCTTAAACTTGGCGAAGCTCTTTCCCAAATGGGGCTAGTAACCGAAGACGATATTATCTGGGCTTTAGGTAACCAGCTGAATATTTCATTTATTCACTTAAGTCCTGACATAGTGAATCCTGAAGTAGTTAAGCTTATTCCTGCTGATTTTGCTCGTGAAAATCGGTTGATGCCATTATATAAAGCTGGCACAGAATTTAGTGTCTGTATGGTCGACCCACTAGATTCTCGACCAATCGAATATCTTGAGGGAAAATTCGGAGCTATTGCCCAGATTTCAATTTGTACTGCATATGACTTCGAACAAACATTCAATGCTGTTTATGGACCTCTTGACGTAACAAATACTGGTGAAGTAGAAGCAAATGCAAGTGAAGCTGATAGTAAACAAATGGAACAGGGCATTCCAAAAGGAATAGAAAGCTCTGAAAAAATAATAAACTATATACTTAGTCAGGCTATTATCAACAATGTAGACCGAATTCATTTTGAACCATCTGATAAAGGTGTTCTAATTCGTTTCAGGTCAAACAATGTTTTGAACCGTAAAATTGAAATCCCTGTCAAAGTTCATCATGATGTAATAACACGTCTCAAAAAGCTTTCTCAGCTTTCTGAAAAAGATTTAAGCCGAGAAGGCAGTGTTTTGGTTGGTCATTTTAAAGTTAATGTCTCTAACAGGCAGATTAACATACAATCTATTTTTTATCCAACCGTTAATGGTGAAATGGTAATACTGCATTTAAATGATATAGCCTCCTTAGTCGATCAAATATCAAGAGTTGGCAAAGAATCTATAGAAAAAGTTTTAAAGGCAGTTCAAACCACTCATGGCATTTTATATGTCAGTGGTCCTAGAGAATCTGGTAGAACAACTACACAATACTGTATCATAAGCAGTTATGATTCTGAAAGTCACAAACTAGTTACAATAGAAGATCCTGTTGTTTCCTCTTTGGCCAATATAACTCAGCTCCAAGTTGGTTCTGGCGATATACTTACTGCTGTGGATGGTTTAAAATTATCTTTAATGCTTGATGCAGATGTTATTTATGTTGACAAGACCGATAATAAAGAGCTATTAGAAGAAATGTGCTATGCCGCATTAGGTGGAAAGACAATAATGACTGGAGTTTTATCTTATGACGCATCTAGTTGTATAATAAAACTTCTTGAAACAGGTGTAGATCCTGTTTTGATAGCTTCTTCTCTTTGTGGCTTTGTTAACCAGAGATTAGTCAGAATGCTGTGTCCTGATTGTAAAAAGGAAGATATCATTCCTGATGAAATAAAAGAATTGATTCCTGAAGATCAGAATAATCTTAAAGTTTACAAAGCTTGTGGTTGTGAAAAATGTAAACAGACTGGTTATATAGGTAAAGCTCTTGTAACAGAGTTCATACCAGCAACAGCAAGATTAAGACAAATGATTATCAACAAAGAATCTTATCTTGATTTTTCTAACTTTGCTAGAAAACAGGGTATTAAGAGTATCGAACAAGAAACCTTAAACCTTGTTTTACAGGGAGTTACTACTGCGGACGAATTTATGAGGCTGTTCTAATTTATGGCTGATAATTTTTTTGGAAAATTATTTGGTGGGGATGATAAAAAGACCACACCTCCTGCAAATGCACATAAACCTGCTCAACCAGCTACTATGCCGCCTCGGCCGATAAATCCTGCTATTTCGAATTATCAGCCGCCCAGGCAGAATCCTGCTGCTGTTCCTCCGAGACCATCACCTCAATCTCAGGTTCCTCCTTCTCCAAGACCTGCAGCTGCTAGCCCAGCACCACAAAGGCCAGTTCCTCCAAAGCCCCCTATGAACTCAAATATGGGTGGAATGAGTGGTGGTTATCAGCCGAATTTTCAGCGTGCTGCTTCTAATGAAACTATTAGCAGTGGACACTCTAACGTTCAGGAAGGCGAACTTACAATTGATGATCTCTTAAAGCTTATTGTTGACAAGGCTGGGTCTGACCTTCATCTGACCGTTGATTCTCCGCCTATGTTAAGGCTTCAAGGCAAGCTGTGGCCAACTGATTTACCTCCTTTAACTCCGAAGGAATTACGCCGACTTGTCTATAATTTTTTAACTAATGATCAGCGTGAAAAACTAGAAAGAGATTTAGAACTTGATATTTCTTACGAATTAAAGGGCGTTGCTCGTTACCGATGTAATATTTTCTTTACTAGATTAGGTATGGGTGCGGTATTCCGTGTTATTCCTACCCGTATAAAAACACTTGCAGAATTACGTTTGCCCATGGTTCTTGGGGATTTAGCAAGAAGAAACAAAGGCTTGATTCTTGTAACTGGTCCTACTGGTTCTGGTAAGTCTACTACTTTGGCAGCAATGGTTGATCAGGTCAACAATGAAAGACAAGATCATATTCTTACAATTGAAGACCCGATAGAATTTGTTCACAAGCATAAACAATGTATTGTGAACCAGCGTGAAATAGGTCCGAATACCAAATCATTTGCAAATGCTTTACGTTCAGCATTGCGCGAAGACCCAGATATTATTCTGGTCGGTGAAATGCGTGACTATGAAACAATATCTCTCGCAGTAACAGCTGCTGAAACAGGTCACTTGGTTTTTGCAACTTTGCATACTCCTTCAGCTGCACAGTCGGTAGACCGTATCGTTGACGTTTTCCCTGCACACCAGCAGGCTCAGATTAGAACTCAGCTAGCAGATGCTTTGCAAGGAATAATTGCTCAACAGCTTATTCCAACAGTTGATGGCCAAAGACGAGAATGTGCTTTGGAAATAATGATTAATACTCCAGCTGTTGCAAATCTTATTCGTGATAATAAGACTTTCCAGCTTACATCAATTATGCAGACCAGTAAACAACAGGGTATGCAGACTATGGACCAGGCGTTGATGGACTTGGTAAAATCCAGGAAAATCAGTCCACAGGAAGCTTATAGAAGAGCATTAGATAAAAAGGCTTTTGAACAATATAAGCCACGAGATTTCTAAAATAAAGAATACGGCATAGCCATATTTAAGACTAAGCCGTATTTTTTTTATTTACTCAATTAATAAACAGCACCCGTTAGAAAGGTGCTGTTTTTATATATGGGTTATTATTTCTTTTTCTTTTTCTTTTTATCTTCTAAGACTCTGACTGCAAGATTTCTATCATTAACTCGGAAGAATAATCTTATTTTTCTAAGTAAACCAGAAAAGTCTTCAACTTCTACAAGTATAGAAGGAAAATCATTTTCTTCTAGTTCTTCTGGTAGAGTTAAATTATAAAGTGGACGTGTTTCAGACCTAAGTTTGAAATATATTTCTCCATTTATGTTTTTAGTTATATCTATCTTTTGTTCCTGAGATAAATTTTCTCCATCATCTATATTAGGAACATCTAATCTTATAATTCCACCTCTTATTCCTGTATGGAAAACTTGTGCGGTACTAGTTATACTTCCTTTATTATTAACAAAAGCTTCGCAATTATCAGCGTTGCTCCATTTAACATTGTCATCTGTCCAGACATCAAGTTTGTATTCTACATCTGTTTTAATAAAAAAATCGCCACTGTTTTCTAATAAAGCTTCCATTTTTTGGAAGGTTCCGTTGCGTTTACCGATAATTCCAGGTTGAGAATTATAATCTTTTGAACCATCTTCATTTGTATCAGAGCAAAAGTAGTCTTCTACTCTCACGTTTTGATTTATGAATTTTAAATCATGATTTAGTATGGTTCTATAAACATAACTAAAATCTTCTTTTTTTTCTGTTTTTATCGTTTTGTCATTTATTGAAAAAACAGTAAAATAAGGTTTGAACAAAGGAGTTTGGGCTATCGCTTTGTAGTTATATTCAGGTCCAAGATTTTCTACAAATGTTTTGTAATCATCTTCATTTGTATGACCATTTAATTGTTCATAAAGACTGGAATTGCTTATTTTTGCTGAACTAGAGGCTACACAAGGAGGGAAAAACAATTGAGCACCAGTTTTGACTTCTGTAATTCTTATGATAATATTTGGGTTATCGTTATCATAAACAGCCAAGGAGGCTTTATCTTTTCCTTCTCCTAGGTTTTCACTGAGTTTTCGTTTATCTATCCAATCTTTTGCTGTAGAAGGTGTGTTTCCTAAATCTATATTTTCAGAGTATCCATAAGCATTTTCAGGACTGTTTTCTCTAATATTAAAACAGCTTGGATTAAGATTTCCATCTCCTTCACTGTCTCCATCTTTTGCGA
The DNA here is from genome assembly GCA_905236675.1 of Candidatus Rifleibacteriota bacterium. Classification (GTDB taxonomy): domain Bacteria; phylum Muiribacteriota; class Ozemobacteria; order Ozemobacterales; family Ozemobacteraceae; genus RUG334. Next base: position 26,129 of record CAJOND010000029.1, read on the forward strand.
ATATACAATATCTGAGTTGGCCTACGTAATGAGGCATATATATAGCATCTTCTAAACAATCTTTCTTATATTTATAACCAGTTGGCTTATCATCTTTAACTTGATTAAATTCAACTGATTTGATTTTTTTTATTTTTTCTGAAATATCCCATCTTTCACAATCTTTCCAGGACTGTCCATCTAGTGGACAATCATAAATTCTGCCTAAAGTATATTTTGCATAAACTTCTTTACTATAATTATCTTTTATTTCTACTCTTGGGCATGCATACCAATCGCCGGTAGTACAAGATCTTTCTTTAACCATTTCTGCATCAGGTTCTAATGCATCTAAAGGCATAAAATTAAAATTAATAACAGGAGGGGTTCTGTCTTTGCATAATATTTCTATATAATTTTCCTTACTTCCTACTTCTTGATATTTGTCCGGAATTCCTATTTCTTCAGCTTCAACTATTGTTGATTTATCTAAAATATTGTCTTTAAAACTTGAATAAATGTTGTTTGCTCCATAAGCATGGCCATTTGCACATTTTTTCCCGCATAAACTTTTGCAGTCACGGCAAGATAATGCATCTGGTTTATATTCTTTAAATTTGTCTACATATCTATAGCCGCCTTCCATGCATAAAAACAGTATGTTTGCGCCAGGAGTTACTGCATTGTATTCATAAGGGAAGCCTTTTATTACAATTGGGTATTTGGTGTTATCAGGTTCTTCGATAATATTATTATCAGTTTTTTCTTTTGAATCACTGTCTTCTTTTTCATCTTTATTTATTTTGTCTGTTAAATAAAAATACTCGTTAAAAAAATCTTTAAATTCTATTTCATCGTCAGTCAGAACAGCATGTTCTAAAAAGCTGTTAAAATATTTTTTTGCAGTAGATTTATTAACATAACTTTCTGGTATGCCGTCTTCGTACACTATTGGATATGGAGTATTTTTTTTCTGATAAGGGTCAAGATTTAAAATAACATCTTCGAATGTTTCTAGATTCCGACCATCATTGCTATCTAATATTCTCAGTTTAGAAAGATATTTTTCCATTGGAGTTTTATTGTCTGCCAAGCTTATATTGCTTATTAAAATTAAGCCTAAAAAACTAACGAAAACTCGTTTAAATTTCATAAAAAACTCTCCTTCAGTTTAATATCTATTAACTGATACTTTTAATTATAACTTACAAATCTAATATTAGTAACTAAAATAATGTTTATTTATTCTTTTTTTGTTTCCTTTACTGGTACAAGCTGATTAATACTTGAAGGCATTTCTTTTATATACAAATCTCGTTGTGGGAATGGAATAGAAATATTGTTTTCTTTAAACTTCTTGTCTATTTCATACATTAATTCATCTTGAGTTTTCCACATATTGGCTATATCTCTAACCCAGCATCGTAGTTCAAAATTCAAAGAACTATCTCCAAATTCAGTAAAAACAACACTAGGTGCTGGATCTCTTAAAACAATAGAATGTTCGTCAGCTATTTTCAAAAGGACTTTTTTAACTAGTTCTGTATCGGTTCCATAAGCAACGCCGACTTTAATTGTAAAACGAGTTCGGCGGTTAGTCATTGTCCAGTTATTAACTGTTCCAGAAACCAAGTCAGAGTTCGGAACTATCATTTCAGCGTTTGCGAAGGTTTGAACAATAGTTGCTCGTAGACCCATATGCTTTACTGTTCCCCAGGTTCCGTTTACTACTACTATATCTCCTACTTTAATAGAACGTTCAAATAATAGTATTAAACCGCTTGCAAAGTTATTTACTATGTTCTGTAAGCCGAAACCGATACCAACACCCAAGGCACCAATGATTACTGCCAGATTCTGGAAACTAATACCCAAAACTCCCATAGCGACAGCTATTGCTAAAAGGTAGAAAGAGTAATATATCAAACGGTTTATTGATATGCCTACTCCTTCCTCTATGTTTCTGCTAGGATAAAAATTCTTTTCGAGAGTAGTCCTGACACACCAAGAGATACAAAGAACAAAATAGAATAGAAATACAGCCCAGAAAACGTTTCCTACAGTAATTTTTATATCCTGTACAGTGAAGCCTAATGACAATATAGATTTGGCTCCTAATATGGTATTATCATAGAAACCCCAGGCGGATAGAATTCCTGCAAATACCAGGAAAATCACTATTATAGAAATAAAAGTATTGCATTGATTTATAATCAGAGCAATATCAGGAATGATTTTCTTTAAGTATTTTTCAATATAAATATTTGTAAAAAAACTTTTTATGCAGCCTTTAAGAAAATCTAGGGTTATCCATGCTAACAAAGCAATTAAAACACTCTTGAGCGTTATGTGAAAAGTATGATTTGCTAATGCTGTGTAACCAGCAATTTGCATAATAAATGCTAATATAAGGAAGATACCGATTACTTTATTTACAAGATTGATTTTTAGATTTTCTTCTTTTATAGACTCAGATTCATTACTTTTTATTTTAGGAAATATACTCCTGCTATAAGAGAAACTATTGCTAATATTAATCTGGATAAAGCACTAGGAATATCAGCTAAGTCAAAAATCTTATAAAGTATATAAAGAATAAATACTAAAGTAACGCAGGCTTTTAAACTTTTATTCGATATTTTCCCGCAAATAATAATTCCAGCAGCGATACAAATCAAAATTGTGTAAGCCAGTTTGACCAATGAAGGAAAATTGTCTAATAAAAATGGTATTCCGAATAAAACACTAAATATAATACTTGAAGATATATAATTCTTGTGGAGAAAATTTAGATTAAATCCAGCAAGAAAATTATCTTGAACATTTTTTAAATATAATCCCAAAACAATGAATACAATTAGTTGTAAGATAAAAACCCAGCCATAACTATCATAAATTTCATTGAAACTTTGTTTTTCATCTTTTTTTTCTGCTTTATTATTAAACAGCTCTTTTAATTCATCAAAATACTTACTTGAAAGCATTGCATTATGAGATTTTTTGAAAAGACGGCTTTGAAGTTCTTTTATAAATTTTTCTGTATCTTCAATTAGTTTATTTATATCTTTATCTAATTCATTTATTCTCTGATTAAGCTCTGATATAGGTATGTCAGCACCATCAAAAAGGGCTAAAGCCGCTTCAATTGTTTTGTCGCCTGTATCAAAAACTTCTTCGGCGTTTTTATTGTTTATAAAACTGCTTTGATTTTTGAGACCTGCCCAATATTCTTTTCTAGAGGTCCAGTCATTGTGTAATGTTCCAATTTTATTCAGTTTTTTTACAACTTGTTCTTTAAGGTTAGAGCAGATTTCAGAATATATTGCTATTTCGCTTTTCAAAGTTCTCATGCTGTCAATGTCTGTGTTTTTTGACAACCTTTTATCTTTGAATTTCTGACTGCATTGATTTATATATTCTCTAGATGAATTATAAGTTTTTTCAAGGGAAGTAATCTCAGTTTGTTCTTTTAATTCAATTTCAAGATTTTTTCTTTCATCTTCATATTTTTCAGATTCATTAAATAGCTTTTGTATATCGTTTATTTCTTCAACTTTGGGTTGAACTTCTACAGTTTCCTCTTCTTGAGCAAACAAATTTTGAGAAGATAGAAAAAAAATAGATATAAAAATTAAAAAGACAAAAGATACTCTTAAATATTTCTTTAACATTAAAATTCACCTCTTTATTTATTCTGTTTGCATTATAACATAATCTTAAACTACTTAAAATCTGCTATTACAATTTCTGGTAAATTAAAGAATCTTGCTTTCAAATGGCTGCATCCAATTCCACTTGAAACAAACATAGTTTTCCCTTTTTTTTCATAAAATCCTTTGTTATATATTCCTTTATATCCTCTAGGTTTAGCAAGTGGTCCTAAACCTGGAATATAAACTTGTCCTCCGTGAGTATGCCCTGCAAAAGTCATATTTACACTATTGGGTATTAATTTAAAAATTAAAGGAGAATGTGTGAAAGCTATAATTGGTTTTTCAGCATTATTAAATGCTTTTTTAATATTGTGCCTTCTATCGGTAAAATCTCCTATTCCAACGATAGTCAAAGATTTGTCTCTTATTTTTATTCTGACATTGCTATTTTGAAGAATTTTTATATTACTGTCTTTTAGGTTCTCAGAAAGGATTTTTATAGATTTTCCATGTAGTTCATGATTCCCCATAACCATATAGACTCCATATTTTGCTTTAAGCCCGGTTAATAATTTGGCTATTTCCTTTGCTTCCATGGTTTTATTCATGAACATGTCTACAACTACATAATCACCACCAAGCAGAATTATGTCGGCATTCTGTTCATTTACTGTTTTTATTAGCTTCAAGAAATAAGCTTTTTCGTTTTGACATATATGTAAGTCTGTTAAATAAGCCACTCTGATACCCTTTAATTCAGGGTCTTTAATTGTTAAATTTTTGACAATTAAAAGGTTTGGTTCGATAAAAAATATCCAAATTACTAAAAAGCTGACTATTAAAATGAACAGAAGTATTAATACTAATACTTTCTTGTTTTTTGCAGCTTTGAAGATATTAAGGATACGTTTTCTCATTGTTTATGATGTTTAAATACCTTGTTAGAATAGTAAATTAAGATTTCTTTTTTTTTTTTTATTATATGTTAAAAAATAGTTAAAAAAATATCAATTCTTTCCGAAAAGGCTTATGGATTTGTTTGCCTCCTTATTTTTCGGGCCGAGTAATTAGACTCGGCTTCTTTTGTTTTAGCTCACTTCCTCCATACTTCTGAATTGGGTAATACCACCCATCACTAACCACTAACCACTAACCACTAACCACGCCAAGCTTCGCTTGGCTGTTCGCTCTATTGCTCTCAATTCTCATTTCTACCTCTGCTCTGTGCAGTCTACCCATTGTCATAAACGTAATTCTTTCAGGGCTAAAGCCCATACGCTATCCTTTTTATGACAAATGTGTAGACTTTTCTCAATTCTCATTTCTCACCTTTCAGTTTTCAGTTCTCCTTCCGCTCTGTTGCTCTCTAAAAAGACATAAAAAGGACAAAAGACAACCGACTAAGGACAAACGTTACTTACAAGAGAGGCAAAGAGAAATGTTGGCTTTGCAAACTTTCGATTTATTGATTATTTTCGCTAGTTTGAGCACTAAAACAATCCTCTCCTCCCTCCTCTCTCATCTCTTCTCTCTCTAAAAGGTTAGTCGTAAAAACATACTCCAGCTCTAAAAAGCTGGTTTAACCTCAGACTATCGTTTACTAAAACAATCCCCTCTGCTCTGTTGCTCTACTGCTCTCTGCTCTAAATAATTGAGTACAAACTACCTCTATGGTAGAATATTCACGAACTATTACAAAGGATACTTCGGAGTCGAGAACCATGAACAAAATATTCAAAGTAATTTGGAATAACGCAAAGCATTGTTACGTCGTAGCCAGCGAGCTGGCAAAAAGTTTACAGCAAGGGCGGCGGGAGCCGCTCCATACGCAGGGCTTGTGCAGTTTTATGTATAGCAGCCTCAATTTATGCTACATCTGGCAGTGCTTTGGCAGTAAATGAGGGTGGATATTTAGATCCAAATACTGGTGATTATATTGGTAATTCTCAGTATAATTTTACTGTAACTATTGATACAGATGTAACAGGCAATGTTTACGGTCGTAGAAGTGTTTCTGGAAAAGATGCTGAAAAAGCTAGTGTCACAATAACTAACGGAATTGTTAGTAAAAATGTTTACGGCGGTTATGTTGAATTAGAAGATGCTGATGTATCTAGCAACTCAGTCACCATCAGCGGAGATTCAACAATTACTGGTTCTGTTTGTGGCGGTTTAGTGAATGAAGGCACAGGCGATGCTACCGGCAACTCTGTCACCATCAGTGGCGGAACTGTTAATAATTTTGTTTTCGGTGGGGCTTCTGATTATGGTAAAGCAGCCAGTAACAATATTATTATCAGTGACGGAACTATAAAAGAAGATATTATTGGGGGAAGTTCTGTTTCAGGTGAAGTAGCCAGCAACACAGTATCCATCAGTGGCGGAACCGTAAATGGAGAAGTTTATGGTGGGTTTGCTTTGAAGGGCAATGTTGCTAATAATTCTGTTATGATCAGTGGAGGAACCTTTACCTCTGAAAGTAAATTTTATGCTGGTGATATTTTAACTCCTTCAAATTCAACTATTTCAGATAATTTAGTTAATCTGACTGGTAATATAATAGGGTTAGATCGCGTTGACATATATGGGTATTATTTCGAAGAAGGTTCTGGAACCCACTCAGGCAATGAACTTCATATCGGCAGAGCCGTAGACTATGACGATGAAGACAACATTCAGCGAGATTCTGAAGGAAATATAAAATATAAAAGTGATTCATCAACTACATGGTATGGAAAAAGCAGTGATGGCACAGCTAATAACAGCATAAACAAAATCGCAAACTTTGAAACTCTTGCTTTGCACTCTGTAGCCTTGGATAATGATTTACCGGCTATTAAGGCTGCTTCTCTTGAAAACATCGGCACTGTCGACATCACAGATTTGAAGTTTTATGAAAATAGCAGTGAAAAAACAACCTTTAATATAGGCGACAAAATGAATCTTCTCACATGGGAAAATGAAAAAGAAGCTTTAATAAATCTAAAATACAAATTAAACGGAACAGGCGATGAACAGACTGTAGCTTTTTCAGATAATCCCAACGGCATAACTGTGAAAACCCTATCCGTATCAGAAAAAGATAAGGGTATTTCCTTTGAGAGAACAGGAACAGGCGGTATAAACAAAGTTGATAAAGCTTTAGAGTTTTCTTTTGCCAGCATTCCCTGAACAGCGTTGACCTTTCTGTTGGGACGGCAAAAATACATCAGAGTTTCCTGACGGTTGGGTTGCAAATACTGATGGTGTTAATGTTTCTGGAGATTTCGCAGATCCAGGATTATCAGCTGGAGAATCAATAAATATTCTGAAAGCCTCTACCGATGTTTTCAAAGACGAAAAGATTGATGAAGCTATAAGATATAAGAATGAAGTTTTTAAAGACGAAAGCGCAAAGGGTGAAACTCTTTCAGGCATACATACCGGCGGCGTGAAAGCCTCTGATGATGGCAAAATACTTACTTATCACGCCATGTTCGATGACGTTACTTCCTTTAAACTTGCTTCTGTTGCCTGGGAAGATGGGGCCGAACTTATCAGCCGTGATAAATACAATTATTCTAAGCTTAACTCGTTAGATACTAAGGACTTCAATATTACTTATGAAAAACCTGAAACGATTGCTGCGAACCAGTCTATGACGTTACTGAAAGCCAATGAAACTCTTGCAGATATGGCGGCAATAGATAAATCAGTTTCATACCAGTATGAGCCTCTTTCTGGCGTGACTATGGATGCGGTAATCATGAGCCGTCTTGAAGCTAAGAGCGTTAAAGTCACATTAAAGACTGTTTCTAACAAAGCCGACAAACTGACTTTCAAAGATATTGAATGGCTGGACAAAGGCTCAGTGATTGACCACAAATCAATGCTGACCAATGTTTCTTTCAATGGCGCCGATGTAGACACAACCAGAATTGCATTTACCAGCAAACAGAAGCTTGATGCAGATATGAAGATGACTCTTGTATCTGATTTCGGTGACAGTGTTGGCACCATTACAGGCAGCAAATACAAAGTCGGTACAGCTTATGAAGGCGAAGGTTCTGCATATTTAGAAGGTAGCGACCTTGTTTTCAAGACAAAGACCGGTGCAGGGCTTTCTGACGAAACCCATACAACTGTTATGGCTATGGAAGCTGGTATAGCAGCTATTGCCGTTGGTAATGACCACTTAGGCTCAGTAATGGAAAGTTTGGCAATGGCAACCAACAGGGGGCCTGACGGAGTTTCGACCGCCGCATCTGTGGGCTGTGGTTCATCACGCTATGAAACAGGCAGCCACGTCGATACCAACAGTTGGAATATTGCTGTGGCTGTAGGCAAGAATCTCGAAAAGAAAGACGGAACCCTTGAATATGGTCTGTTCGGCGAATACGGCAGAGGCAACTACACTCTGCATATGAACGGTGTTGAAGACGCTGGCAGCGGTAACAGCCGTTATACTGGCGGTGGTCTCATCACCAAGTGGACCAACAGCCATAATGTATATACAGAAGCTAGTTTCAGACTGGGCAACGTGAAAGAAAACACTTCGAAT
>CAJOND010000030.1 GCA_905236675.1 Candidatus Rifleibacteriota bacterium
CCAGGTCTATGAAGCCCCGAAAGCAGTAAAGCTTCCGGGGCTTCTTCATTTTAGGTTTTGTAAAGCTAAAGCTTTGCTGAAAAAGGCTTAAGCCTTTTTTCGTTGTGATTGTTGTTGGTAGTTAAGTTTCTACGCATCACAAAACACCAATCACATCTGTTGTTTTTGGTGTTTAAGAGGATAAGACCTCTTTCTGTTTTTGATGTTAGATTTTAGACCAAAATTGAGCTATAAGAAGACCATAGATAGAGACAAAGGAATTCTTATAACTGAATTGATTTATCTTTAAATACAATAGCTACTAAACTGACTTTAAATTAGTTTTACAAGATTAAAAATATAATTATTTACTTTCTTGTTTGGCTTCATTAAGGTATTTAGCTGCTCCAGTATGTAGATATAATTCGTTTAATCCTTTTAGGGCATTTTTTATCGATATATCTCTGGCTCTTTCATGTATAATCTTTAAATAATCAATATTTTCAAAAATCATTTTTATTAAATCATAGGCTAATTCATCTTTTAAGTCTTTATTTGAAACTAATAGAGCCATTACTGCCAATGTATTGATCGTTTTACCTAGTCCGTAAATATCATCTGATAATGTGAAGCTTGAAAGATATGGCAATTTTGATGTTGTACTTATTGTTGTCTGAAGATCAATATTGATTATTTTTATTGGTAACCTCTTTTTCAATTCCATAACAGCTTTTGTGGGAACACCTGCAATAATAATAGTAGCATCGCATTCATTTTTTTCCATGGCTTGAATGACTTCATCGTAACTTAGGTTTACCATGGTATAGTCTTCTGAATTAATGTTTAGGGTTTCTAGTAATTCTATTGCTGTTAGGGCATTTCCTGAATTAGCTGGTCCTACATTTACTCTATGACCTTTTAAATCTTCAACTGAATTTATATTTGTAGTTTCAGATGCAACTACTATCTGTATTACTTCAGGATAAAGCGCCATTAAAACTCTCAAATCTTTATACGGTTGTCCTTCAAATTTTCCCTTTCCTGTTAAGGCAGCTGTAACAGTGTCACTTTGAGCTATGGCTAGATTTATTTCATGATTTCTTAATAGTTCTATATTTTCGTAAGAGCCATTTGTAGAATGAGTCATTACATTTATTTGTTTTGATTTCTGTGTCCATACATGAGCAAAAGCATTCCCTAAAGGAAAATAAGTTCCTGTTGTAGAACCTGTTCCAAAAGCTAAGAAATCTATTATTTTTTCTATTTTAATTTCAGGTTCTTCTGCATATAATGGGAACAAAACAGAAGAAAACACGATTACTATAAATGATAATATTATTTTTATAAAGTTATTATTCCTCATTTTTCAGATACAACTCCCATGTCGGATGTATAAATAGTTGTTTTATTTCTTCCGCCTTCTTTGCTTCTATATAGTGCTGTATCAGCTTTTCTGATAAGTTCATCTGATTTTAAGTCACTGCTTGGAAATTCACTGATCCCAATACTGATTGTAACGTGTAATGGTGTTTTATATCCGGTAAACTCATGTTCGGATACAGCTTTTCTTAATCTTTCAGCAACTATATATGCTCCTTTAATATCTGTTTCAGGCAATAATGCAATCATTTCTTCACCGCCATATCTTGCGGCTATATCGATTTCATCTCTAAGTGAATTTTTAAATATAGCGGCAACCTGTTTTAATACTTCGTCTCCAATATGGTGTCCGTAAGTGTCGTTAAATTTCTTAAAGTGGTCTATATCAAAGAAAAGAATAGAGAATATTTTGTTATAACGTCTAGCACGCTTTTCTTCACTTGCAAGTTTGTTTTTGAAGTGTCTGACCAGATATAAGCCTGTTAATCCATCTGTGATAGCTAATTTAAATAGTTTTGTGTTATCTAATACTATAGCAGCTTGATTTACCATGGCCATTAATAAATCAGTATCATTAGGATGGAAGGGTGAACCATCAATTCTGTCTACTATATTTATTACGCCAAAAGTTGTATTGTTCACTTTTAATGGAATACAACATATATTTTTGATAAATCTTTCGTTATCTTCAAAACTTTTAAATTTAGGGTATTTATCAGGTTCATTGATTATTAGAAGTTCGCCTGATGTTAGAACCTGACCGGCAATACCTTCCCCTGGCTTGATCTTAACATTTTTTTGGAAGTTTTCTATTTTTACTGCACGATTCAGACTGTCATCCCACAACATAACACGTTGGACTTCCAAATATTCCTGATTATCATCTAATAGCATTAAAGAACCTTTTGAGGCTTTCGCAGCTTCTATTGATTTTTCTATAATAATATCAAGAAGTTTGTCTATATCGAATCCAACTTCGCTCATCATGTGAGAAATTTTATATAATGTGGTAGTTTCAAAAACTTTTCTATCTAAATCTTTATTCTTTTGTGTAATTAAATCCGCTTTGTCTTGAAGATCCTGATAGGCAATACGTAATTCTTCCATCTTTGTTGCCAGACTATCTGCCATAAAGTTAAAATTATTAGCCAAACGACCAACTTCATCTGAACTTTTTATGTTAATTCTGACATCATATCGACCAGAAGCTAATTCATTTGTTCCTTTAGTAACTTGAAGTATAGGCAAAGCTATATTTTGAGATATTATTAAAGCTATAGTCACTGCTATAGTTATTGTAATGAATAGAATCCAGTAAAGATTTTTTCGGAATATACTAACTAATTCATATACTTCTTCCTGGTTTTGAACAAAAAGTATTTTCCAGCCATTTTGTCCAACAACTGGAAGATAGGTTGCTAGAACTGGTTTCTCTAATTGTTTAGAGTCTATATTGAATACACCATAATCAAATTTTTCTATATATTGTTCTCTCATCATTGAAATGTCTGAGGCTATGCAGTCTTCTGGATAATAAACTGCGGGAGTATTTTTTTCATCTAAGATATAAGCATGGGTACTATTTCCTACAACATTATCCGAAAGAATATTAATAAACTGAAGCATATTCAATTCAATAAAAACAAATACTGTTTTTTCTGGGTTATCTTCTTCAATCTTGGTTATAAGATAGACATTATTTTTATATTTTTTACCAAGATGGTTATGACCATTGTAAAGAATATAATTTCTATTTGTTAATTTTTCTTTTATATCAACAATTATATTGGGAGAAGCTGCTGGAGTAAAACTAGAACAGTTTATCATCTGACCAAACTGATCTCTCACAACTATATTTTCTATGGAAAGATATTGATTGTCGAATTTTTTTAATAAATCTTCAAATTCTTTACTAGAAGGATCTTTGCTAGCTTTACTTTTCAGTAAAGGTTTTAAAATCTCTAACTGATGAGAAATAAAACTGTTCATATCTATAGAAGTTTTTCTTGCGTGGGCAAGAGAGTTATTTACGATAACTTTTAAAAGCCCATCGGTAGCATTGTTTAACATTGTAAAACTTATATAGATTAATGGGGTCAAAGTTATTACTAAAAAGCTAATAATAAGCTTTGTCTTTATACTGTTTAAGTAAGTAAAAAATCTTTTTAATAAATTGTTATTTTGATTAGTCATATATAAATTTTGCAACTTTTATAAAAGAATCTCAACTATTTTTTTTTATATGTTGACCAAATTTAAAGATATTGTTAGTCTTGTGTTTATGAAAAATATAAAAGAAGTTTTTAAAGAGTATTTGGAAGCGTTGGCTTCACAGAAATATGAATCTGCGATTTCTTTTTTTGCAGATGATGCAACTGTGTTGTTCCGAGAAGGTTCATACTTTGGTAAGTTTCAGATTAAAATGATTCTGAAAAATACTTTTTCTATTATAAAAGATGAAGTTTTTGAAATACAGAATCTTAATTGGAATTACCAGACAGATAATTTTGCAACTTGCACTTTTGAATACAACTGGAATGGAACTATCCAAGGAAGACGCTTTGTAACTCCTGGTCGAGGAAGTCTTGCCTGGGCTAATATAGACGGAAAATGGCAAATAGTTCTAGAACATTTTGGTCCAATGCCAAATTGATTTTGTCATGTATGGCTAAGAGGTAATAAATGAATAGTAAAAATCTTAAAAATATAAAAATAGTTAAGGTAGAAATTTCAGCTGAAGATAAGTTAAAAAAAGCTTTAAATTCTTTAAAAAAAGAATGTATACGGGTTATGCCTTCAAAATCTGGTTTTGATGCTTCACAGGCAATAGATACAAGATTTGGCGGTTCTGCATATGCAGAAGAAGGAGACAGTATTCCAACTTGTAAATGCTGTGGTAAACCTTTGACTTTTGTTTTCCAGTATAGGGAAAAATATGATAAGGAACTAAAACCTTCTGGAAGTTTAAATTCGGTTTATTACTGTTTTGATTGTACTCCAATTGGCAGAACAGAAGAAGAAAAAGGCCAATGGGAAGTAGTCGTTCATAAGAAGCCAGAAGTTTCTAAATTTGTCGAACATAAAGAAAATGCAAGTAGTATTTTTACTCCAACTTCTTGTACGCTTAGCAGAGTTTTTGTATTACCTGATTATGAAACTGTTGAAAGCAAATATTCTGAAATAGCAGAATTATGTGAAGAAATTGACTCTGAAGATCCTATGAGTGCTTATGAAGATGCAGGGAATGAAATAGGTTGTATAATGGAGCCTTCTACAACCATAGGGGGTTATCCAATATGGATTCAGGGTGAAAGCGAGCATATATGTCCTGAATGTTCAGGCGAAGTTGAACTTGCGGTTCAAATTGATTCTGAGGATGCTGTCAACTTGATGTTTGGAGATGCTGGCAGTCTTTATGTATTTAGATGTCCTAAGCATAAAGAAGGATTTGCTATTGAAATGCAGTGCTTCTAGATAACTAAAAATAATAAAAAGCATGTTTTTCTTTAATAGTTTTTCCTTTTAAAATACTTAAGAATTGCTATAAAAATAACAATATGATATTATTGAAAGCTGTTGGAAGGTAAAAAAATGGAAGACAGATGCCCTTTATGTTTGAAAATGAAAGAATTCAATATTCCTGATGAAGAGTATTTGAAATATCAGAACACAGAGCGTTTAGTCTGCAAAAAATGTGCTGAGGAAATAAAAGGTCAAATGAGGCCCACTTGGCAAGTCATAGCAGGTAGAGTTTTTCCAAGAAGTTTAAGAAATCTTTGATATGGATAAAGACTTAACTTTATTTTGTTCAATTCTTGAAAGAGAAACTGGTTTATCTTTTCCTACTTCTAGATATTCCTTTATACGGAATAGACTGGCACCTCTTCTTGAAAAGTATGATACAGTTAACCCTAGTGAGCTTATAGTAAAAAGCAAGCAAGATATAAAATTAAAAATAGATATAGTTAATGCTTTAACTACTAATGAAACGTGGTTTTTCAGGCATCCAGAACATTTTGAAATAATAAAAAAAGAAATATTACCATCTATATTAAAAAGAAAAAATGTAATTAATATATGGTCAGCAGGCTGTTCAATAGGAGCTGAACTATATTCAATATTGATTACTATAAAAGAGGCTATTCCACCAACAAATAATCTGAGAATAAACATAATAGGAAGTGATATTTCTTACGAAGCTGTACAGTTAGCTAAAAAAGGTATTTATGATAGTTATGATCTTAGAATGACGGATAGAAATATTATAAATAAATACTTTGATAAAATAGATGATAATTCTTTTAAAATAAAAGAAGAATTGAAACATAATGTTGTTTTTGAGTTTTTAAATCTTCTCGAAACTTGGCCTGCTAGAACTTATGATATTATTTTTTGCAGAAATACAATGATATATTTCAATGAAGAAACAAAAGGTAAGCTTATAAAAAGGTTTTTCAAAGCTTTAGAACTAAATGGTTATTTTTTTACTAGTGTAAACGAGATGATTGATTTGGATGGGGAAAACTATGGAGTCAAAAAATTATATATAGGGAATGAATGTGTTTATCAAAAAACAAATATAGTAAGTAAAAATTTGGAATTATTTTTCAATAATTCTAAAGAATTACTAAAAGCCACAAATCTTTTGAGAAAGATATCTTATTCTTTTCAGTTTGGTTCTGCTTCAAAAAATACCAATGGGAATGAAATAAGAAGTTTAATTATTTCATTCTCTGATAGTGAAAAGATCATAAAATATCTTAATTCTTACTCTTTATTTCCATCATTTAATAAAAATATTTTTAGATAAATAATAGTATTCTTTTTCTTCTCTCTTCTTCCCTTTTTTCCCGCTCTCTTGCTCTCTGCTCTAAGAAACTTTAGCCTCGTTTGATCCTTGCTCTCTTCCATCTTCATTTTTCTCTCTTCAATCTTCTAATTTCTAACTTCTAACTTCTAACTTCCTTCTTCAATCTTATATATAAAAAAAAAGTTGCTTTATGCCGATTATTTTACAAAGGCATAAATTATATAGAAAATAGACTGTATATTGGATTAACCTAGCTTTGGAGGCGGGCAAAATGATAGAAAACAAATTCAATCAAATAATTACAGATTGCAAGAAAAGAATAGAAGCGAATCCAAGAGACTTTTTCGCATATTATCAACTTGCTCGTGCTTTAGAACTCTCTGGTGATACTGATATGGCGATTAAAGTATTCCGAGATGCTATAACTATTAATCCAAAAGATGCTTACGCCCATAATTTTGTAGGATTAGCCTATAGAAATAAAGGAATGTTAGACGAAGCTGTTGTAGAATTTAAGAAAGCCATTATGTATAATCCTGGTTATGCTTATCCATATGCTAATCTAGGTGTAATATACAAACTTAAAGGGCTTTCTGATGAAGCCATAATACGTTTTAAGAAGGCAATTTCTTTAAAGCCTGATTTTGCATTTGCCCATTTACAATTGGGATTGATTTTTAAGCTTAAGAAACTTTACGATGAGGCAATAACTAGATTAAGAAATGCTATTAAACTTAATCGCGAATATGCTTATGCTCATTTTTCTTTAGGAGCTGTTTATCTTGAAATTGGTAAACCCAAAAAAGCTATAGTTGAGTTTAAAAAAGCTATTCTTTTAAATCCTGAAGATGCTCATTCTATATGTCAGCTTGGTAGATGTTATATAGCTCTTGAAAAATATGAAGAAGCCATTAAACAGCTTAGAGATTCGATAAAAATTAATCCTGATAATGCTTTTGCCTTTTTAAATCTTGGTATTGCATATTATTTTTCACAGAGTTATGACGATGCTATTGAAGCTTTAAAAAGAGTTGGTGCAATTTCACCATCATTGGTAGAAGCCAATCTTTATTTAGGGCAATGCTATTTTAAAAAAGGAATGGAAGATGTTGCTCTGACTGAATTTAAAAAAGTTGCTAAGGCAGATTCCAAATATCCTAAAATTCATCTTCATATTGGCATGGTTTTAAGAAAAAAGGGTGAAATTGTTAAAGCCATAGAACAGTTTAAAACAGAAAATTCTCTTAACCCTAATGATGCAGAACTCCATTTAAATTTAGCTCTTGCTTATAAGGACAGGGGAATGCTGGATGAGGCAACAGGAGAATTGAAGCGATGCCTTTTCATAAATAAAAATATGAGTAGAGCTCATGATGTCTTAGGTGAAATATATGATGTAAAAGGTATGTGTGATCAGGCTGTTTTTCATTGGAACAAAGCAACTGAAATACGAAAAAAGAACGGTGATGATTCTGTTGTAAAACCTATTAACCTTATCAGAAGTAAAACAGAAATTGATATGTTAATAGAAAAATATAAATTGGAAGTTGCTAATAATCCCAATAATACAGAAGCTCACTATAAACTTGCTTCTGCTTATAAAAACAAAGAATTATATGATGAAGCGATAATTGAATTTAGGAAGGTTATTGCTCTTAATCCATATGATTCTTTTGCAAACTATAATCTTGAAGTAATATACCGACTGAAAGGTATAGACGATCAGAATATTACTCGTTGGAAAAAGACTGTTACTGTTAATCCAGATAATGCTGGAGCTCATTACAGATTAGGATTAGCATATAAAGAAAAAGGTCAGTTAGATGAAGCTATCAGAGAATGGGAAAAAGCTGTTGCTTTAGATCCTGATTTTTCTCATGCCCATTTACAGCTAGGAATTGCTTATAAAAGTGTGGGTAAATCTGAACAGGCTATTAGTTCTTGGAATAAGACAATAGAATTAGACCCAGAATTTCAAGAAGCCTTTTTCCATTTAGGTAAAGCTTATTTGAATCAAGGTCGTCTTGAAGAAGCGATTTCTTCAATTAAAAGAACTATTAAACTTAATCCATCCGATACTGATAGCCGGTTTCTTCTTGGACTAATATATAAAAACTATGGGATGATGAAGGAAGCTTGTGAAGCTTTTGAAGATATTTTGAAACTAGACGATTGTAATACTAATGTTCTTACTGCATTAGCTTCTGTATATAAGAGTTTAGGTGAATTCGACAATGCAATTAACTGTATTACAATGAGTATAAGAATTGACAATAGTAAATTTTATTCTCATTATTTGTTGGGAAGCATTTATAGAAGTTTGGGTAAAACAGAATTAGCAGAACAATCTTTCAAAAAGGCGATAGCAATTAACCCATATGATGCTTTTTCACAATACTCATTAGGAGTATTGTATAAAAATTCTGGTCGTGTTCCTGAAGCAATTAAGGCATTTTCAACTTCAATAGAGCTTGACAGTGACGATGCTTACTCTCATTCTCATCTAGGTGTCGCTCTTTATGAATCAGGACAGTTAGATGCCTCAATAATCGCTCTCAGAAGAGCCATTCAAATTAATCCGGATGACCCTTATACTCTTTACAATCTTGGTGTTGCTTATTTGGATAAGCATATGTTAGATGCAGCTATAGATGCATTAGTTAGAGTAGTAAATATAAATTCTTCTGATTCCTATGCTTGTTTCTATTTAGGACAAGCTTATGAAGAAAAGAACTTAATTAATGAAGCTAAGGCGTGCTACAAAAGATCTGAGGAAAATTCACCTGCTAATACACAAATAGCTAGATTTGCAAAAGAAGCATGTATGAGACTTCAATAACGATGAAAAGACTAAGTTTATTGACAATTTTTTCGGTCTTTTTAATTATAGTCGCAGGACTTATTGGTTGTTCTGATGATGTTAAACCTCGAGAAGGTGCAATAGAAGGCAGAATAACCAATCTATCCGGTGTGGCTATAAAAGATGCATTGGTTGAGTGGGAATATGAACCTACAAGATGGGGATTGACTGATGAAAATGGTTATTATTTGATTGATGGCATAGGTTTTGGAACCCAAAATTTTGTTATTACAGCTACTGGATACAGGTCTACAACTTTTAAAGCTCCAGTTTATTCAGGTAGAACTACGACAGTAGATAATATTTCTATTCAGGGAATGAGCTTTTATTTTACCGATATAAAGATAGAAAAATCTACTGCAACATCTGTTTTTATTAGTTGGAAAACTTCTGATTATACAAATTCAATCATTGAATATGGTTTAACAGAGGCTTTAGGTTCTTATGCAAGAGAAAAATCTGGTTTATATACGACTACTCATCAATTGGAAGTTACAAATTTAAGCCCTGAAAAAACATATTTCTTTAAAATTAGTGCCAACAGAGAAGGTCAAAGTGTTGAAAGTTCTACAATTTCTACTTTTTCAACCCTTAGCTCTATAGAAGATAATGCAGCACCTAATCCTCCTACTAATGTGGAAACAGCATTAAATGGAATTGCAGGGCAGGTTGTTGTTTTTTGGAAAGCAAATTATGAAGCAGATCTAAAAGGATACAAAGTTTATAGAAGTGAAGTATCAAATGGTGAGTTTATAGAAGTATCCCAAGGTTTTATGCCAAAAGGTCAGGAAAGATTCACTGATACTACAGTAATACCTGGAAAAAAATATTTCTATCATGTCACTGCAATAGACTTAGCAAACAATGAAAGTGGTTATAATAATGTTGCAGGTATTCTAGTTCCTGGGAATATTACTTCAGAAGTCCACTGGACAGTGGCTAATAGTCCTTATATTGTTAAAGGCGATATAAATGTGACAGAATACGGGTCTTTGCATATTGACGGTGGAGTAAAAGTTTTAATCGATGAAATAGATGGATTAAATTCAGGGAACAGTAATTTGATAGAATTAAATGTCAGTGGTGCTTTAATTGCTTCTGCAGGCAATTATTTGCCAGTTGTTATTGCAGCAAATTCTACTAACCCTGCGAAAGGAACTTGGAAAGGAATAACATTTACAAATACATCAAATGTTTCTAATACTATGGTTAACTTTGTTATTTCTGATGCAGACACTGCTATTACAATTAATAACTCTACTTTGGCTCTATCCGAAATCGAGTTAATAAATTGTAATAAAGGTATCGAAGTTATAAATTCTAACAATATAATCATAGATAGAGTTTTAACAAAACGTTGCACAACAGGAATGAATCTTGATAACAATGCTTCTATTGCTGTTACAAATAGCACATTTATACATCCAACAAATTGTATAACTTCACTAAATAATACTATTTTAAGTGTTTCTGGTTGTAATATGCTTGAATACACAGGAACAGCTATAATTAGCGAAGAAACTGGAAGTGCTGTAGAATTTATAAATAACTTGTTTGTTTCACCAGTAGCTTTAGCATTACAAATCAACGGAAAATGTCAGCGTATAGAAAACTCTGTTTTCGATACTCCTTATGCAATTCAGATTAAGTCAGAAATTCCTTTAATTCAGAAAAATCTATTTATGGCTGAAAGAAGTGTTTATTCTGAAGGGAAAAAATGTATTGAATATTTGAGTAATAATTCTACTCCAGAATTCGGACCTAACAATGTTGAAGGCTTTAGTGATGAAAATGCTTATATTAATTGTGTAGCTAGCGATGATAGTACTTCTACAACAAATATCATACTAATGAAAGATGTTAGCGGCGATACATATGACTATAGACTGAGACAGCCGTATCCAAATAATACAAATCCTTGGGGAATTATTAGGGATACAAATCCTTATGTAGAATAAGATTGAATCTCTATCTTATTTCATGCTGGCACTCATCTGCATTAGAGGCATGAAAACAGACATAGCTATTGTACCAATTATAATACCCATTACAACAGTAAGTATAGGTGTAATAGCGGCAGTTAATCCATCTAATGCTTCTTTAACGTCACGGTCATAAAAGTCAGCCGCTTTTGAAAGCATTGTATCTAGATTACCAGAGTTTTCACCTACTTCAATCATTTTCTTGACCATTGGTGGGAAAACATCGACCTTTTGCAGAGTACTGGCAAGAGTGTTACCTTGTTGAACTCCAATAGCCATTTCCGCGATCATTTGTTCCATTATGGGATTACCCATGACTGATGCTGTTATTTGTAGAGCTTGCATAATAGGAACCCCTGCACCTAGTAAGGAACAGAATGTTCTGGAAAATCTACTGACAGCTATTTTTTGAGTTAAATTGCCTAAAATTGGAGCTTTAAGACTGAATATCGCTACAGCTTTTTGACCTATTTTTGTTTTTAGAGCTAAAAATATTAAAATCCCTATTCCTACTGCTCCTCCAGCACATAGCATATAATGCTGTATTAATGCATCTGAAGCTACCATCATCAACTCTGTAACTTTAGGTAAATCTGTTTTCATTTTTTTAAACATTGTTGCAAAATTCGGGAATATTTTAACAAGTAGAAAAATGACACCTAAAACTGCAATGACTAATTGGATTACAGGCATCATTAAAGCACCTTTGATTCTTCCTCTTATTTCAGCGTCAGATTCAGCTGCTAGTCTTTGTAATACTTGATCTAACATACCACCAGCTTCACCAGCTTCGCACATGTTACAATAAATTCTATTAAAAACTTTTGGATGTTTACGTATAGAGGTTGAAAAAGAGACACCTGATTGTAAATCTCGACCAACAGATTCTAAAACATTTTTAAAATATGGGTTTGTTGTTTGGTCAGCCATTATGCCTACAGCTTCTACAAGAGGAATGGCGGCTCCAACTAGCGTAGAGAGCTGAGTTGTGAAAATCATCATTTCTTTAGAGGAAACACTTCCTCCAAAAAGTAAAAGATTACTTTTCTTTTTTATTTCTGTAGCTTTGACAAGATAAAAACCTTTATCGGAAAGCCTTGTAGCTAATTCCTGCATATTAGGAGCTTCTAGATGCGTTTTAAGTATTTCGCCCTTAGAATCTTTTACTTCACATTCATACTTTGCCATTGATATCCCCTGTTTTTAATCCGAACGTGCAAGAGCAAAAACTTCTTCTGGTGTAGTAAGCCCTTGCTGAAATTTAACGACAATATCATCTTTAAGGCTTTTCATGCCTAATTTTAACGCTTCTGCTTTCAGGTCATCGGGTCCAACTTTTTGAATTATCATTCTTCTGAGGTTTTCATGAGTATACATTACTTCGTGAACACCTACACGACCTTTGTAGCCAGTTTTCCCACATTTTTCACAACCCTTGCCTCTGTAATAGGTCTGATTTATGGCTTCTGGTGGAAGACCTAAGTCAGCTATTGTTTCAGGTGTTATACTGGTATCAACGTCTTTGCAAAATTTACATACACGTCTGGCAAGTCTCTGTGAAACAATACAAAGCAATGCAGAAGAAACTAGGAATGGTTCAACTCCCATATCCGTCAGTCGAATAGCAGTGCTAGGTGCATCGTTAGTGTGAAGCGTGGCAAAAACCAAGTGACCTGTTAGAGCTGCTTCAACCGCAATACTTGCTGTTTCCTGGTCACGAATTTCTCCTAACATTATAACGTCAGGGTCTTGTCTTAGAAAAGCACGCAAAACAGAAGCAAAAGTTAGGTCAATTTCGGGTCGAACTTGAACTTGATTAATAAATTTGAGCTTATATTCAACAGGATTTTCAACTGTACAAATATTAATATCAGGCCCTTTAATAGCGTTAAGACAAGAATATAGAGTAGTGGTTTTACCTGAACCTGTTGGTCCCGTAACAAGACACATTCCATTTGGTGAACTAATTGCTTTTTTCAGTAAAGTAAAGTTATAAGGCGTAAACCCCATTTGATCTAATTGAACATTAACATTGGATTTATCAAGAATTCGCAAACAGGCTTTTTCACCCCAAACTGTAGGAATAGTATTAACACGGAAGTCAATAGGTTTATCCATAATAGTCATTTGAATACGACCGTCTTGAGGAATACGGCGCTCAGAAATATCCATGCCGCTAAGAATCTTTATTCTTGACATAACAGATGGTAATGCTTCTGGCTGAAGATTCATAGAAACCTGTAAAGTTCCGTCTATTCTTAAACGTACTCTAAGCTCGCCTTCATCTGGTTCTATGTGAATGTCCGATGCACCTTTTTGAACAGCAGAAGTTAAAACAAGATTAACAAGTTTAATAATAGGTGTTTCTTCTGAAGCTTTCTTTAGACCATCAAGAGCGGAGTTATTTTCTCCACCGCTCGCATCGCCTGAAGTTAAGGCATTTAATGCATCTGCCATAGCACCAGCAACGTAAAGTTTGTCGGTAGTGTCTGCTATTTGGTTTTCTGAGCAAATTGCTCTTATAACTTCACAATTGTTCTGAAATTGAATTTCGTCTATGATAAAAACGTCTAGCGGATCTGCCATTCCTATCATAAGCTGGTTGTTTTCAAAACTGATTGGGACAAGAATATGCTTACGGCATATTTTTTCGGGAACCATTTTTAAAACTTCTGGTTTTATTTCAACCTTGCTTAAATCAACAAAAGGAACTTTAAGCTGTTTTCCCAGAATAGGAAGCAGCTTTTCTTCTGATAAATAGCCGAGCTCTATAAGAACTTGCCCAATTCTCTTGCCGCGTTTTTTCTGTTCGGCTAAAGCAATGTTTAGTTCTTTTTCGCCAATATGCCCGGCTTCTATTAAAAGTTGCCCGATTTTTTTACGCTTAAACATATTCTAAAGAATATATTACACTTAAATTATATTTAAAGCAATTGGGTAGGAATTCCGTATAAAGATTCAGAAGGGTCTATTTTTGCAGGTTCATCTATTAAATTCAATCTATAGCTTAAAAATTCAAGTTCTGTAGATAAATCAACATTATGAACATGAACATCTTCTGTAGAAATTAATTTAAAGGGTGCAAAATTTAAAACGGCTTTTACTCCAGAAGTCAGAACCATATCACTGATTTCTTTTATAGCTTCTACGGGAACTGTTAATATTAAAATGTCTATTTCTTTGTCTTTAACAACTTTTGGAAGTAATTTAACATCTGTTATTTCAGTTGCATCGCCTATTTTAGGTGATAATAGCTTTGACTGTTTATCAAATAGAGCACAAATTTTAAAGTTTTTCTTTTCAAAACCAGGATAACAAGCCAGAGCCATTCCTAATCTTCCAATTCCTACTATTCCGACATTTCTGGTTTTGTGAAGGCCAAGAATTTTATTTATTTGTTCTTTTAATTTTTTTACAGAATAACCTACACCTCGTTTCCCAAAATCACCAAAATAAGCAAGATCTTTGCGAACTTGTGCAGGGTTAAAAGCAAGTCTTTTAGCTAATTCTTGAGATGAAACCATCTTAATGTCTTTGTTTAATGAATTTAAAAATCTTAAATATATTGAAAGTCTTTTAACTGTAGCTTGAGGAGGGATAAGTTTTGTATTCACTTCTTTTATTCCTTTAATTTCAAAGAATTACAACCGCAAAGGAAACATTGTTCATTAATACGATTTTTGCCTGGGCGCTGGAGTTCAGTTAATCTTATAGCTGTAGAATTTCCACAGCCTATAACTATTCCCGTTTTAGGACAACAAGATATTAACTCGCCAGCTCTAATATCCTTTTTATCGCAATTTACTACTTTTGCTCTAAAAACTTTTATTCTAGTGTTGTTATCGCATTCAAACCATGCACCAGGAAATGGACTCATGGCATAAATAAGATTCCTGATTTCTTTTGCTGTTTTGTTCCAATCTATTTTAGCAGTATCTGTAGTTATCTTTGTTGTATATGTGGCTTTACTATGGTCTTGAGGAACAGGGGTTATCTTGCCTTCAGCATATTCTATAAGAGTTTTTGCTAATAATGGAGTACCTGATGTACAAAGTTTATCATGGACAGCCTCTAGGTCATCTTCCTCTTCGATAGAAATTTTATTTGTGGCAAGCATATCTCCTTCGTCCATGCCTTTGCTCATGAGCATAACTGTATTGCCAGTTTCTTTTAACCCATTTAAAATAGCATATTGCATCGGAGATGAACCTCTAAAATTAGGTAACAGTGAAGCATGAAGATTTACTGCCGCAATTTTGGGAATATCTAATACGGACTGTGGCAGTATTAAACCATATGCAACTACTACTAAATAATCAGGAGAAAAAGAACGAAGGATTTCTATTTCTTCAGGTTCCTTTTTGAAGCTTAAAGGTGTTCTTACTGGAATATTATGTTCTAATGCGAAAGTTTTAACGGGGGTAGGAGCTAGTGCTTTGCCACGACCTTTAGGCTTGTCGGGCATAGAATAAACCGCTTTAACGTCAAAATCCTTAGATTCGAATAACAGTTTAAGGCAAGGAACTGAAAAGTCAGGACTGCCCATAAATACTATTTTATATGGTTTTTCTCTTTGTTTTTCCATTTTTATTTTGCTTCGAACATAGAATCATTTAATTCTTGTTGTTGTTCTTCTTCGCCTTCAGTTCTAAGAGTTCCACCATGTCTAATAATATCTAACTCGTTTCTAATTTGTAGTCTTCTAGCTTCTGACATTCTGTCTACAAAAACAACTCCATTAAGATGGTCTACTTCATGTTGAATTGCTCTTGCTAATAATCCTTCTGCTTCAACTTCATATAGTTCTCCATCATCAGGATTTGTATATTCGGCAACCACATTTGTAGCACGAACAACATCTTCACTTAAACCAGGAAAAGACAAGCAACCTTCTGGACCCTTTTCTTTTCCCTTTTTCTTTATAATGCTTGGATTTATCATAGCTAATGGATCATCACCGCAGTCTATAACAACTACTCTGATATTTTTCCCTATTTGTGGAGCGGCTAGACCAACCCCATTTGCTGCATACATTGTTTCAAACATATCTTTTACTAATACTTTTATGTCGTTATCTATTTCTTTTACTGGTTCGGAAACTTTTTTTAATGGTTCTTCACCATAATGTAGTATTCTGTATTTCATATTAACTCCAAGCTATATTTCTTTAATATTTATTGTGAATAATATCACAATGAAGTAGCTAGTGCAACTTTATTGCTGTTGTCTCAGTATTGTTCTTTTGGATTAATTTTTTTATTGGATGTGACTTTCTATTTATGTAAAAAATAAAACAACCCTTTTATAAAGCCCAAGGTTCTAAAAATTGCTCTTAAGAAAAAAACAAGAATGGCATATAAAAATGGAAAGTTTTTATTCTTGTTGTTTTTTAAATAGATTTTAGAAGTAAAGCATAATTCGATAAATAAAAGTCCTATTATTGGTAACAGAAAAATATTCTCAAATAATGGAAGATTTCTTTTTGGTTTAGAAGAAAACTTTATTTTTTTTAATAAATAAATTATAGGTGAAATTATAGTAAAACAAGCAAATATAGTTTCAAAAGCTTCTTTATAGCCAGTATAATCATCACCTGATATTTTATCCGGATGATCGTAATAGAGTTTTGCACGCCAAAAACCATGTCTAAACTGTGTCTTAAGATATTTAACCAGATTGCTTGGATGAAAATGACCTACAATGGCATTTTTAACAAATCTTATTTTATGACCTTTGTTTAAAATCTTATAGCAAATATCTACATCTTCACCACTAGCATTTTTGTAAACTTCATTAAAACCACCGATTTCAAAAAATAGTTTTTTCTTTATTGCAAGATTATAGCTACCACCAAAAGCTATATATTCACTGTAATTATTGTGTTTATCTTCTATTTCTGCTTGAATAATATTAGCTAGCTTGTTTTCTTTATTTTCTATGGAATAGGTTCCTGTGGTTGCAGCCACATCTGGATTCGAAAATGGATCTGTTAGATTATTTATCCAATCTTTGTGTGGAACAGTATCTGAATCTGTAAAAACTAAAATCTCTCCTTCAGCTACTTTTGCACCAGAATTTCTAGCTTTTGCTGGTCCAGCATTTTTTTGTGTTATAACTTTGATTCCAACTATTTTTTTTAAAATATTAACTGTATTGTCTTTACTACCATCGTCAACAACTATTATTTCAGGAGGCTCAAGAAGTCCTTCTTGTTTTTTTACAGCTTTTAATGTTTTAAGTATTGTTTTTTCAGAATTATATGATGGTATTATTATTGATATATTTGGCATATTTTATTTCTTACAGATTACGTAAAGTAACATTCCAAAATATTTTCCTAGTATTTTTTCTGGTGAATTTTTAATGGGTAAAACATTTATTCCACCACAGTCCAATATTTTAAACCCAATATTTTGATGAAGTTTTATAAGAGTTTTTAAAATAAACGGGGTTTCTTCTAGACTTGGCATAAATATTGGTCTAATTATTTGCCATGGAGAAAATTTATTTGGTACAAAAGTTATTAGTTTCCCTTTATCTGATAAACAATTGTAAAAATTAGATAGTATAGTTTTTTGTTCACATAGATTAAAATGTTCAAGCAAGCCATCAGAAAATATCAAATCTATTTTTTGATCAAAATAATCAGCAAGATTATTTGTCATTAAATCTAGATTCATAATTTTGACGTTATTATTACATAGTTGCTTACATCTATTAAGAGCTGATTCCGAATTATCAATAGCAAAGACAGTTTTTGTTTTCATACTAAAATAATTGCTAAAAAAGCCAGAACCACATCCTGCATCTACAATCACATCACCATAATTTATATGGTTTTCTAATATATTTATTATTCTTTTTTTAGAGTAACTTGTTTTAGTAAAGTTTTTGGAATTATTGTTCCAATAATAATTCCAATCTTTTGTGTTTGCTAACATTTTACTTGCCTTTAAAGTAGTCTAGAAAGCTTTTGAATCCAAAAAGTTTTCTTTGAATATCAGAAAAGCTTCTTAAATTAAGAATCATTCTTAAAATCTGTTGTGGTCTAAGATAGAAAGATTTCAAACCTCTATCTATATAATAATCAATAGCATTAGAAGACATCTGTGGATAATTTAAAAGGGTACACTGCTCGTGTTCTTTGTTTAACCATTCAGTCCAATCTTTAGCTATAAGATAATTATTTTTTACAGCCCAGTCGTAAAGAGGGGTGCCTGGATACGGACATAAACCAGCAAATTGAACGGTATCACAAGGCAGACTCTTGGCAAATCTTATTGTTTCTTTGGCTGATTCAATTGTTTCATTTGGTGCACCTATCATAAAACAGCCATGTAAGATAAATCCAAGTTTATTTGCTGTTTCGGCATATTTCTTGGCTTGAGCTAAGGTGGTGCCTTTTCTAACAGAATTAAGAGCTTCTTGAGTTCCAAATTCAAAGCCAGTCATCAACATTCTACAGCCAGCTTCTTTCATTAATGGTAGCAAATCTAAATTTGTATCAACTCTCAGATTACATGACCAACTTATTCTTTTATTTAATCCACTAGAAATAATAGATTTACAAAGATTTTCAGTATATGCATAGTTCGTAGCAAAAGTATCTGTTTCAAACATTATTTCCTTTAGCTGTGGAAATAACGCCAAATCATGTTCCATTTCTGTAATTACCAAATCAATGTTTCTTTGTCTAAGTTTTCCTGGACTAATTACATTATGATAGCAACAAAATGAGCAATTTCCTATACAGCCTCTAGCATTTATTAAAGTAAGAAAAGGAAATCTTTTGCCTGCATCATAATAGTTTTCAGGTCTAATGAGACTCCATGCAGGTTCTGGTAACATATTTACATCGCAAAGAGGAGCTTTTTGATAATTTAGTTTACCATCGATTATTGTTGCAATACCTGGAATATTATTTATATTTGATGGATTATCAGCTAATTCGGCTATAGAAAAATCATATTCTCCGATTGCTATTGCGTCAAGACTACTATTAAACTTGCTTTGAGCTATTTCAAAAGTGTTTTCAGGAACAGCTGAAACATGTGGTCCAACAGCAAGAGTAATAGTGTTCTCAGATATTTCTTTTACATTCTTAGCATATTCTAAATCGTTATAAATAGATGGGGTGGTTGTGTGTATTACTACTAATTCTGGACTGAAAGATTTTAACAGCTCTTTTATATCTTCTCTATTTAAATCTAAAACAGGACCATCAATAAATTTAACTTCATGTCCTCTTTGCAATAACAATCCTGCTAAAGTGAGCAAATAATCAGGGTGTCTTTGAACCCGCCCTCTTGATTTTGCAGCCCATCTGGCAGACCTGCAAAAATCTTTAACATATGGTGGATTAAGTATAAATATTTTCATTATTTCCCTGAATGAGTTAATTATTTAAATATGTATTGCTTAATAAACCTAGAATAATGAATGTTGTCAAATATTTATTGTTTTGAATTCCTAGCTTTTTCCAATTTATATTTATATTTTTATCAATATTCTAAGTCCTTTCATTATAAACTTTTCTGTTAGAAAATAGCAACTTACATTTATATTTCTCTATTCTAAGTATTCTTTCTCTAGCCTCAATTATCAAGTTTTTTATATATGCTTATACTTTGGTTTTATAAGATATTTCCCTTTTATTACATTTTTTATGGAACCATAATTAAAAATAGAACTTCATAGTGGTTTTCATTTCTATTTATACCCATTTATTAGTTATATCTTGAATAATATTATTTTTTTATTTAGAATAAATATTAATTAGAAAAGAGAAAGTTTAGTTAATGATCAATTTTTTGACAAAAATAAAAAAAGAATATTGTTTTCTTTTTTTAATAATATTACTTCAAATATTAGTTTTTATTCATTTCTTTAATATTAGAACTGTTACTCGTTGTGATGAAATCTGGACATTTGGTTTATCTAATTCTCATGATTACCCTGTTTTTTGGAAAAATGGTTTTTGGCCAAGTCCTAAAAATGATTTCTATAATAAGTGGCATGATGGAAAAACCTGGTTTAATTATATTACTGTTCAAACAAATGAAACTTTTGCTTTTGATAGGGTATATAACAATCAACGATTAGATTGTCATCCTCCTTTATATTACTTTATTGTGCATTTTATTTGTTCATTATTTCCAAATAGATTCAGTCTGTGGTTTGGTGAAATTATTAATATTATTGCTTTTATTATAACTCAGTTTTTTATATTCAAACTATCGTTATTATTATTTAAAGATACTAAATATGCTTTAGCAAATGTTGTGTTTTTCGGATTTTCTATAGCGACTACCAATATAAATATTTATATTGGTAGCTATTCAATTTTAACAATGTTTATTATTCTTTATAGTTATTTATGTCTTAAAATAATCAGCGAAAATAGCTTGGATACTAATTATTCTATTTTTATATTTCTTGTTGGATTTTTAGGTTTTTTAACTCATCATTATTTTGCATTATATTTATTCTCTTTAAGTGTTGAAGTGGTATTATATTTCCTTAAAACAAAAAAATACAAATTGGTTTTTAAATATAGCTCTTTGGCTATTGCTGCTTTTGTCTGTTACTATGCCTATTTCCCGTTTGTTTTTTCCCATATGAATTCCATGTCTAGAGCTTTGACTTCTAAAGGTCTTTTTTCTATTTTCCCTTTAAAAGAAGTTTTTACAGGATTAGCTTTCGTAATTAATTATACAATAGGGATTGATACAGAAATATTAATCTCAATATTTCGTAAATTAACGTATTTTATTTTTTTTATCGCACCTTATGCTAAACCTTGTTTAATCTTGGGAATTCTTTTCTTAGTTTTCTTTTTATATTTAAAAAAAGACAATATAAACAAATTAAGCTTTATATTCTTTGAATTTTTAACAGTTTTAATATTAATATCAAGCTATACAATTCTTAATATGCAACTGTATTTTGGTAGATATTTTTTCCCTCTAATGCCTTTATTTTGTATTTTAGTATTCGGATTTATTGAGTGGCTTTTAAGAATAATAAAGATTACTTCTAAAATAAAAAATTATGTAATTTATATTTTAATATTAGTGTTTTTACTGTCTTCTCATAGAAATTCTGCAATGGAATATTGTTTTACAAACTTACCTAGTCATGAACAAATGGCAGAACTATTTAAAGGCGCAAGTATAGTATCTGTTCAAAAAGCTTATGAAGAACATTTTATTCATACCAAAGCTCAAGAATATAGGTATGCAAAACGTATTTTCCCTACTCGAGAATATGAAGCTGAAGAGATAAATAAGGCTGTAAATAGCATTTCAGCATATGATAAAAATTATATCATAGTTCCAGAAAATGAATACGGTTTACTTATTGTTAATATGCTAAAAAAAGAAGGTTTTAAACCTAGATATTTATTTACTGATAATCATCCTGATTATATTCAAATGGTATTTGAAATATATGCTAACAAAATAGAAGAGTAGATAAATAAGCAATCTTTTTTACATAGAATATTTAAATGTTTATATTCAACTAAACTCAATATTTTGCAATTAAGTAAAAATAAGAAAAGTATCACGACATTACAAAAGCTAAATTTGTTCTATAACAATATAATAATCAGGTAGATGCTTTTACTATAGAAAACAAAATGGATATTTGTATCAAGTTTTTGAAAGTTCTTTATTACATAATTTTAAAGATGAAGAGATAACTTCATCCATGTTGTAATACTTATATTCTCCTAACTTTCCTCCAAAAATTACATTTTTTTCCGTTTGTGCTAATTGTTTGTATTTATCATATAAGCAATTATTTTTTTCATCATTTATAGGGTAATACCGTTCCTGATTTAATTGCCAATTTAAAGCATATTCTTTCGTAATTACAGTTGTAGGTAAATCATTTCCTTTTACATCTTTACCAAATTGAAACAATTTGTGCTCTATTATTCTCGTATAAGGAATCTCATTATCTGTATAATTAACAACAGCGTTTCCTTGAAAATTAGGAATATTAAGAATATTAAGAATTTCTTCTTCGAATTTAAGAGTTCTATACTCTAACACTCCATATCTATAATTATAAAATTCATCAATAGAACCAGAATATATTATTTTTTTTGCTACAGAATCAAAATAGTATCTATTATCCAAATAATTTGTATTCAATTTGATTTCTATATCCTGAAGCAAATTCTCAACTAATCTGTATATCCGTTGGAAGGAACTCCTTGGTAAATGGAATCAAAATAATTGTTATTATATGTAAAACGTATTAGAATTCTTTTTATAATAAAAGTTGGTAATAAATTGCATTTTTTACCCCAATGTTTTTCAGTATAACCTTTAATTAATTTTTCGTATATATCTATGCCTACTGTTGCAATAGCTTGTTCCTCTAAATTACTTGGTTTTTTTCTAGCTATGTTTTTTTGTTTTTCAATAATGGAAAAAGCTTCATTAGGTGTAGTTATTCCCCATAATTGATTGAAAGTATACATATTAAATGGTAATGAATATATTTTGTTTTTATATATAGCTATAGGAGAATTTATAAATTGATTAAAAGTTGAAAATTTATTTACATATTTCCATATATTATAGTTATTCGTATGAAAAATATGTGCCCCATATTTATGTATATTTATTCCATGAATATTTTGAGTATATATATTTCCCCCAATAGTATTTCTTTTATCAATAACAAGTATATGTTTACCTGCTAATTTTGCTTCATGAGCAAAGACAGCTCCAAATAGCCCCGCTCCTACAACTAAATAATCATATACGTTATTCATTGACGTTGTCTCTTTCATCTTTTTTTATTATTTTAAATAAAGAAAATAATAAAATCCAAACTGAAATAGTATAACCACCTTGCGTAAAATCTTTTGGAATTATGAAAAAGGTTTTTACAAAACTATCATAAAGGGAAGGAAATAAGTCTAACGCGTTAAGATCAATAAGTAAAAATAATCCAGCAAAGATCATATAAATATATTTAAATATACCACATTTAAGAATACATAAAGCAACTAAGGGTATTACCAAATATTGGTTCGCAATAGCAGAAGAAAATGTTACTACAGAAATAAGATAAATCAATAGTTGTTTTTCATAACTATACTTTCTAGAAAAAAAGCCTACTAGTGACATAAAAAATATATAGACATAAAACTTATATTTTGAGGGAAAAGAAACATAATCATAAATTATATTTAATAATGGAGAATTATTAAAAGATCTATAAAGAAATACATTGTTAACTATCCCACTAAATGCTTTTTCATTGCTTATACAAAACGGAATAAAACTTATTAAAAACAATATTATAGGCATAATAGCATAAATGATTTTTTTATTCAAAACGATATCATTACGAAAAAATATAAATATTGGAAGAGCGAAAAATATATGTTTTGTTATTAAAGATAAAGACATTATTGTCATGTAAAATAAGTCGTTTTTATTTATCTCTTTGTCTGTATTATAAAATAAAATAGTATAAAGCGCTAATAATATTGCAATATTGTCAAATTGATTGTGATAGCCTGTAATAATTATTGATACAGGATTTAAAAAGAATAGGATTGCTATCTTTATATTATATTTTTTATATATAAAATATAATATTAAAAAATCTATCAAGCTTAGAAAACTTACTATTAGAAATCTATATATATGTACCCAATATTCTTGACTGATTTGTGAAATTAAATAAAATAAACCCTGAAAAATGAAAAATATAGGACCATAATTATATTTTGGAGTCATTTCGTAGACATTATTTAAATTTCCAGCATAAAGACCAACAACGCAATATTACACAAAATCGTCGTTGAAACCTAATGTCATGAAATAGTATCTAAGAAGAAAACCTAGAACTATTGCAAAACATATGATGTATTTTTTTCTTTTATTTATCACCAAAGATTTATTGTTTATATCAATCATAATTTTTATCTGTTGTTAATTATATTATCATGAATTATTTTAAATCTAACTCTTTTTAAATCTTTAATAACTATCATGCCTATTCTTATAATTTTAAATAGATTAATAGAATTAATGCCTTTGCTTCTATTCGCGAATGATATTTCATGGAATGCTATTTTTTCTTTATAATATGAAAATAATAACGTTAAAAAGATATTCGGAGTTGGAGTCTGATGTGGAACTTTTGTTAAGTAATTCTTTAAAATAGAGGCTTTCATTAAACGAAAGAGAGCATTTGCATCTGGAATCTTGACATTAAAAAAATATTCAATAGTAAACAAACTATTTTTTCTATAATAGCTCTAATAAAACCATCTCCTCTATTTGTTCTATTCCCACAAATAATATCATATTCTTTTTTTTGTTCCCAAAAATAATTGAAATCCTTTGGATTTGTTTGTCCATCCGAATCTGTCTGAAAGATATAATCAGCATTAGCTTCTATAGCGTATTTATACAATGCAAGCAATTTTGCCCCATGAGATTTTCCTGTATTACTCATTATTTTTAATTGTGGCATTTCTTTTTGCATTCTTAATAAAATATTATGAGTTTCATCAAAACTTCCACTATCTGCTACAATAACTAGAGATTTCTTACCTTTATTTTTTTAAATTTGATACCATTGATTAATTACTTCTTCAATATTATCTTCTTCATTGTATGCAGGTATAACTATAAATAAATTATTCATTTCGAATCCTTTTGTTGTAAGTTAAGAACTATCACAAAACTGAACCTAAGCTAGTTTAATGAATCATGAAAAAAGAGATAAGTGTTTGGTTATTACCCCTTATATTGATTCCTTTTATGTATTTATCTCATTCTTATTATATCATAGCTAAAGAATGTTTATCAAAAATTATGGGGCATTATGTTAGATATTTGCTTTTCTTGATTTAAATCTATATTTAGGATTTTCTTTTTTTGAATATATAAGGCTACATAGAAATTATAGTAGTTCATTCAGCTAAAAACAAAAACAGATAATATTGTTATATTATCTGTTTTTGTTTTTTACTATTATTTTATTCTGCGGATGGACCAGCTATTCCAGTAGTACCTGCAGATTTTTTATATCTTGTTACTGATATTACGATGTCATCATGTTCTTCATCTCTATCAGCGTTAGATTGATCTTTAAAAGCATTATCATAATTATATGATTCTGAAGTGCCATAGTCAGGAACCCCATTTGCTCCCAAAGAAACTAAGTATAAATTCTTATTATATCTTACATAAGTAATCTTATTGCCCCAAGAGTCATACATAAAATCTGCGGGTTCAGAATCCATATAAGGACCTTTCCATTTTCTATCATGATTTGGTAATCTAATTATATTAGCATTTGTTATCAAAACATTATTTTCTTCTAAAGTAGCAGACATTACTATATCTTGACTAAAAGCACTTGAAACATTTATGTTTGAAGAGCCTCCTACGTATGGGAATCTTCCAACATCTCCTTGATACTGTATTAAAGCGGACTTAAGGTTAGACATTTTAGATTTTGTAGCAGAAGCACGACCCTGGTCTGTGATGTTACCTATCATCGGACCTGCGACGGATGCAAGAACGGCTATTACAATGATAACAATCATGATTTCCATGAGAGTAAAGCCCGATTTCCTTTTAATCATATATAAATCTCCAAAATTTTCTATGAATATAATATAGGGAAGTTTTTTTTTATGTCAAGAGAATTAATATTAATTTTTTTATTTAATTAAATGGTATTGAAGTAATTGACTTTTATGATATTGATAGGCCATAATTAGCTTGCTAAAGCAAGAGGTTATAAACAGGTTATTGAATATTATTAATTGCTGAAGTAATAAATGAATTAAAATTTTGAGCATCTAGAAATATACAATTCTATTTTTGTTTATGCATATTGTCTGTAGTAGTATTTTTTTGGCAGATAAGTCATATGTTTTATGAAAATGTTTTCATAGGTGGTTATCAGCAGACGAATCCTGATTCGTTACTTTTTGCAAGAGAACTGGAACAGTCTATACTAAAAGGGCGTATTTTAGATACAGATAATTATGCTTCTTTTCCTTACAAAACCAAAACTGGTTTTGCACCCTTTTATATGTATTTTTTGGTAAGTTTCGTTAACTTTGTTTTCTTTATTTTTCCTAATTTACAAATAGACCCATTATATGTTGCTGGTATTTTGCCCATTATAATAGTGTGGTTGACTTCAATCGGCTTAATCTTTTCTATATATAAATTATCAAACAATAAGATATTGACTCTTTTTGTGGCTTTAGGAATGATGCCTGGTTTTGCTGTTGAAACAGTATCGGGCTTTTTAAACATAGATTATGATTATTTAATAAGCTTTTTTATCTGGTCTTGGATATTTTTCGGTGCTTTTTATATAAAGAGAGAGAATAATACTTACGTTTATCTTGGTTCAGTAGTAACGGCTTTGTTTATATCTACTTGGAATGGTTCTCCTTTCTTTTATTTTTTTGTTACAACTTATGCATTTGTTCTATGGTTATTTAACACCAAAGATAATTCTTCATATCTGACTTACTCTTCTATAACAATGCTTATAGGTAGCGTAGTAGCCATGATTTTTGTCCCTAGAAACGAAGAAACTATAAAATCTTTTATCAATTGTAATGTCGGGAGATATTCATATATTCAAGGGGTATTTGTTTTTATAGGAGCCATTTTTATTGCTTTTTTGAATTATATAAAAAAGTCAAAAAAAACGAGATTGTTCGGCTTATCTTTATTAGCTCTGGTTGTGATTATTTTAACTTTTTTATTTCATGATACTTTGTTTCAAGCTTCGGGTATTATTTTCCAAAAAGATCCTGTTCATGCCACTATAGGTGAACTTGACTATGGAGTAGAATTTAGAAATATCTATTTAGATGCTTTGAAAGGCTTTCTTTTCAGATTCGGTCCTTGTCTTATATTTTTCCCTGTAAGTTTATTATTGTTCCCATCATTCTCTAAGCAGAAAGAAATAAAATTTATACTAGACTGGCTTTTATTATTTCTGGTTCTATCACTTTTCTATCAAATTAGGTATTATAGATGGATGGGTTGCGGTTATGGTTTGATAATAGGAATTAGCAGCTGGTGTTTTTGGGAAATGATTAAAAAGTTTTCTGTTAATCTTAGCCATTCATTTCAAAGAACCGCTATTTGTATTCTGCCTTTTCTTTGGTTAGGAATAACTGTTAATTATGCTTGTATAAAAATACATACTAATTTAAAGAAAGATGAAATAACTCTTTATAATTGGATAAAAGATAATACCCCTGAAACATCTGGCTATTCAGATGATAAAGATCCAGAATATGGGGTGCTAGCATACTGGGATGATGGAAATAAATTATCTTTTTATACCAAAAGACCTGTGGTTGTAAGCAATTCATTATGGGGCTATAAGACTATGGCATGTATTTTCTCTTCTGAGAACGAGAAAGAAGCTTATGAGCTATGTAAAAAATATGGAGTAAGATATACAGTCATAGCTCCATCAAGGCAAGTAGAGGATGAAAAAAATAGTATTTTACGTTATTGGCCTCTTTTTAAGAATATGCCTGAAACTTCTGAATATAAGCTTTATTATGGTGAATTGCCACAGAGGGATTCTTTTGATTTCTTTTTCTTTTGGTTAAGAGATAACATGGGGTTGACTCCAATGGGAGAATTCGGTAATAGCAGTCATTTCAGGCTGGTTTTTGCTAACGAGAATGATGGTAGAACCATTTCAAAATATTTTGTATTTCAAACTGTTAAAGGGGCTGTTTGTAAATTTAAGGCTTTAGCAGGAGCGAAGGTTTCTCTTTCAATGGAATTTAATGTTGGTGAAATAGCATTTATATATAAATCAGAAAAGACTGCTAACGAAGATGGAGTTTGTGAGTTTGTTCTGCCATACAGCAATGGCTATGATAGTGGAAATATAACAACAGATCCTTTCTATAAGGTTTCTATAGAAGAGACTGACGGGCAAAAAAGATTAGCCAAGCTTATCCTCACTGATAGTGATGTTGTAAATGGGCATGAAGTAGACTTAGCAAAATCCTTAGAGTATTTAGAATAATCTATTACCTCTTTATTGTAAAGAAAAGGATTTAGAGCATCTAACCTTATTTCTCTCTGCTAATTAACCAAAAGGTTGTTTATCCACTTCTTAATGGCTATAGTAGAAGTTGCAGGCCTGCTTAAGCTCTCTGTAAATTCAAAATTCTCCGATTGGAAAAATAGGGTTTCTCTATTAAGAATGCCAATACTTCTAGGTATATAATTTGACGATAATAGGTTCTGTCCAATTTGTTCCTGTGGTATTTCAAGGCCAAGCAAATAGCAAAGGGTAGGGGCAATATCTAATTGACAACTTTGAGCTTGTGGATTTAGGTCTTTAAACATGTTTTTTTGCTTTGAATAAAAAATCAGAGGTAATTTACCTAGTTGAAAATGATTGTCTGATTTTACTAATTCTGTATGCTCGTAGCCTAATGGCGGGTAATGATCGGCTGTAATTATTATAAGAGTTTTATCATCTATTAAAGAAGAGGATTCACACCTGTTTATGAAGTTTTTTATCTGTTTATCAGCATCATAGATAGCTTTGACTATCTTGCTAGGATGTGATTTAACCGACTCTGGCTGATCAGGAGCATTGACAATACTTTCTGAAACAGGTTGATGCTGATTTAATAGCTTGATTATCATTAAAGAACATCTATTTTTTTCATCAGAAAGAATGTTGTAAGCTTTATCATAAAGTATATTATCTTCATAACCCCAAACGTAACCTTCAGGCTCAGGATAAGATTTTGCTAAATCTTCATAACCAATAAGATTAGAAAAGCCAAATATATTCCTTACTGCTATTTCTTCGTTGCCGTAAGCTCTGCTAGAGCCTCTTAAAAACCAAGTAGAGCCAGATTCTTTTTGTTCAAGCATAGAAGCAAGATTGTAGTTTTGTCGGCTATGATTGCTTGCATTGAATGGTATTTTACTTCCAAGCAAAGCATTAAAGCCTTGAAGACTAGGAAAATCAGAAGTATAAAAGTTGCTGGAATAAGGATAATTGTTTACTAAATAATCAAAATAGGGTGAAGCTGCTTGTGGAATATCAGGGTTAAATGCATGAATATATTCTAAGGCAAATGATTCTAGAACAATCATTATTACTTTGTTGAACTTTACATTGTTATCTGAATCGGATTTTGCTGGTATAAGACCGTTTTGTTCAAGAAAAGTCTTCTCTTTATCTGTATAAGGCTTAAAACTAATATTATTCTGGACAATAGGTCGGTTTACAATAAATGCATATAAAGAACCTTTAGAAAGATTTTTCAGAATAGTATTTTTCCCTATATTTTTATAGTATTCACCTCCGAATACTAATTCTTTGTCTCCGTATTGGGTTTTCGCAGTAGTAAAGCTCAAATTATGGGTAAAGAATGAAGCAAAGAAAGTAAATATACATATTGAAACCAGAGGTTTAAAAAAGAAAGGTTCTGAATATTTATCTCTTTTAATACTATAATAGAAGGAGATTACTAATATACATACAAAGATTAATAGCCATAATAGGCTTGTTCCCATATTCCCGATATAACCTTTTGTAGAGTTTGTATTGATGAACTGAAGCACAACCCAGTTAAATCGTTCTAGGGTTGCTCTGAAATACAAAAAGTCAAGTATAGGCAAAAATAAAAGAATATGAAGAAGTATCAATGATATTTTTTTTAGCGCTGGAAGTAACCAGCAGAAAAAAGCTAAAATTAAAGCAATTAATGAGAATATAAATAAATCGTGGTTACAGCCGCCAAAAAAAGCAAGATAATATCGCCAGTCATGGCTTAAAAAGCTTTTATAAAAGAAGATGGCATTATTTAATATTACTATTATGAAAAATAGTATAAAAGGTAAAAAGATTCCTGAGTGGTAAAAAGCATATAAGTAAGAGTTATTTTTTGTTTTCTTCATCTTTTTGTTGTTTAAGCAAAGCTATTTCTTGAGTTAACGTTTTTATCTGATCGCTTTGCTTGCTTATTACCACGGAAAATTGGATTAATACTAGAGTTATAGCAATAATTAACAATAAGAAAAGCATTGCTGGAGGATAAGCAATATCTATAGATTTTGCAATATAGTCTAAGGCTTTTCTCCAACATGAAAAAAATAGAAACAAGCAGCCAAATATCAACCATATAATTGCATAAGCTTCTTTTAAAAGCTTTTTTCTTATTAGCTCTATAATTGCTATTAGAAATAATAAACTTCCAATAATTGATATGATTTGTATAGACTGCATAATTCTATTTTCTGTTAGTTACTTTTATTTAAAAAGTAACTAACATTGATTAAAGTATTTATAATAAATACTATTAAATTAGTGCTTTTATCAAGCTTTCTTTTGAACCTTGCAAATAATCCATGGGTGGTATTTCTGGCATTACATAACAGCCTGGTTTTTGTTTTACTATTGCACGAGCACAGGCTACCATTATCTGACCAGTTAATGCTGGATTATTTATAGTCATTTCAAATTTGAAACGCTGACTCTGAGTAATACCTGAAACTCCTTTTCGTTCCATCAAAACGCCATGTCCCATGTCCTTACATTCATCTATTGAATTAACAGGAATAACATGGAGTTCATCATGAGCAAAGTAGGAATCGGCTTTAAGTTCATCATAAATCTTTTCTGCGGTATAACCTTTTTCTAATTCAACGTATACCATTCGGCTATGAATTCCAGCTCCACAAGGAATAGTCATTGATAAAGCGTTTTTGACCCCTTTTTTGGAACGTGCTACGACAGAATGACCCATACTCATACCAGGACCAAAATTTGTATAGGTTAGTCCTTTAGGTGCCATTGCCATCATAAGTGTTCTTACTACGGAATCAGAACCTGGGTCCCAGCCAGCTGCTGTAACTGATGCAACACCGTGTTTTTTAGCTAGTTCGTCTAATTTTTCATGTAAATCATAAATGTCAGTGTGAATGTCAAAACAATCTACTGTAAAAATACCTTTAGATAAGTATATTGGTGCTAATTCAGGAACACTTCTTGATGGTCCGCAAAGAATTGCTACATCAACTTTCCCTAATTCATCAATATCTGAAACCACATTAACATTTGAAAGTTCTGGAGGGGTATTTTTTAAAGATTTTGCTCTTCTCACTACACCGGCTAATTCCATGTCAGTAGAAGCATTTACTGCTTCTACTGTAAAACGACCAACATTACCATAACCTATAACTGCAATTTTAAGTTTCTTCATATAATCTCCTTTAGAAAAATCAGCATAAAAATACCATAATTCATTTTTTAGTAAAAGAATATTAATGTAAAGAGAAGGAAGTTTTAGGGTGGGTATTACAAAATCAAATTTTTGTGTTATAATACTTTTCTATGTTAACAGTTGAAACTTTTGAACAAACAGTCATAATCGAGAAGAAGCCTACAGCACTTTGTTTTACTGCAAGCTGGTGCTTACCAAGTCAAACTCAGATAAAAGAGTTGGAAGAAATAAGAGGCAAATACGAAGACAAATTTTTAATAGAAATTCATGATGTTGATCAGTCTAAAGAATTGGCCAAGTCTCTTAAAGTGAACAATCTGCCAACTACTTTATTCTTTGCCGAAGGTGAATTGCAAGAACAGAATTGTTTATATGGTTACCAAGATAAAACTATGTTGACAGATAGTTTTGAATGTACTTTATGGGAAATGGAAAATAAAAGTTCTGCCAATAAATATGTCTGGTGGATAATAGGGGCACTAGCATTAGTAGCAATAGCCTTAATTGTTTATTCAAATTATTATCATTAAAAAAATTTTGTATCCATTTTTGATTTTTTAAGTTTGAAATGATTAAAAATTAATCTTTTTTTGTTTATCTTTGTTTGTTTTCGTCAAAATAATTATTCTAAAAAAAATATCAACTCCTGCCGAAAAGTTTGATGGATTTGTTTGCCTCCTTATTTTTTCAGGCCGGAGAAAAAGTTTCTCCGGTATTTTTTTGTCAATTTTATTCTTTTAAAATAAAAAAAAATGGTATATTATAGGTATAAGTGGATTATCAGGTTCCGGTAAAAGTAGTGTTACAAGGGCAGTTCTCGAACGTTTCCCGGGGAAAATCAGTTACCTTGAACACGATATGTATTATTATGCCAAAAAGGATAGGCCGGTTATTCAGAACTTTGACCATCCGAGCGCATTGGAAACAAGTCTTTTGATAAAACATATCAATGACCTGCGCAGTGGCAAATCAGTAGAACGCCCGATCTATGATTTCAAAGTCAGTGATAGAAGCGATAAAACAGTTAGAGTAGACCCAAAACCCATCTTGATTGTTGAAGGTTTACTATTATTTAACATTCCAGAAATAATGCCTCTTCTTGATTTGAGAATCTTTGTTGACGTTCCTCTCGATGTAGCTATTATAAGAAGAATAAAACGCGACCATGTTGAAAGAGGCAGATCGGTTCAAAGTATTATAACTCAGTATGAAAGCACTGTTCGTGATGCCGCAATACATCTGGTTCAACCATCAAGATATCTTGCAGATCTTATTATTCCGCAAGGTGCAAACAATCTTGCTGCCTTAGAAGTTCTCTACGGGAAAATAAGAGATCTGCTTGGCAGTAAAAACCCTGACGGTTTTATTAGAAGTTCAGAAAATGATGATGAGGAATATTAAACCTATTGTTGGTGTTTAATATTCCTTTTTATTCTATCTTATTTTAAAATAAAATATTTGCTTTATGCTTCAAGTGGTAAGCTAGCCATCTAATCAGTCTGAATTTTCGTCTAATGTTTACCTCTTGAAAAATGAAGTATTTTTTTCCTTTTATCAAATATTTTTAATCTTCCATCTTATAGAAGAATGTACTTGCACAAAGAAATAAGTGTGCTATAATGCTCATACTTGAAGTTTAACTTGGAGATATATAATGACAGAAGAAAACAATAGCGCCAAAACCGTTTATAGAAGAGTAGTCATACCAGAAGAAGCAAAAAAGAAATTTTTAGTAGGTAATACTCCTCCTTTCTTAGGAAAGACTTTTGAATTAACTCCTGGAACAATTTTTAGTATTGGTCGTGAAGAAGGAAAGACCTTACAGTTACCTAGCAGCATGGTTTCTCGTAATCATGCTAAGGTAGAACTTCAAGATGGCAGATGTATTCTCACTGATACAGATAGTTCTAATGGTACTTTTGCCAATGGTGAAAGACTCCCTGCTAATGAACCATATTTACTTACTCACCGCGATGTTATAAAATTTGATACTTATGAATTTATTTATGTTGATACGGCTGTTGGAGATATTTGGCAGACCTTAAAACCTCTTTCTAGAGAAGGTTCTCAAATAGTTTCTTTTTATAGCCCAAAAGGTGGAACAGGAATTACTACAATAATAGTAAATCTTGCTCATTATCTTAGCACTAAGGCAGAAAAGAAAGTAATAATAGTAGACTTAGATCTTAGATTTG
Source organism: Candidatus Rifleibacteriota bacterium (assembly GCA_905236675.1). Lineage (GTDB taxonomy): Bacteria > Muiribacteriota > Ozemobacteria > Ozemobacterales > Ozemobacteraceae > RUG334. The sequence continues at coordinate 33,494 of CAJOND010000030.1, forward strand.
GAGATGTTTTAACTTTTCTAAAAGGTAAACCTGGTCAGACTATTATTGAAGCTATTGGTGAAAGTGATATTACTCCAGAAAATATTCAGAAATTTATTCATAAAGGTAGTGATTTTGATTATCTCGCTGCTCCAAAGAAAACAGAACTTGCCGAATTAATTAATCCAAATCATGTTAAGAGTATACTTTGGAGTCTAGAAGCCAATTATGACTTTGTTCTTGTTGATTTGCAGGCAGTTATAGATGATATAACCATTAATACCTGGGAACTATCCAACCTGATTTATCTAGTTGGACAACCAGAAATAGGTCATCTAATTGCGGCTAAACGTGTAATAGAAATTATGAATCAGTTTAAATATCCTGATTCTAAATTCAAAGTTATTATGAATAAAGTCGGTCGTAACGGGGCTATACCAGCAGAAGAAATCAATGGCTTCCTAAAGAGAGAAACTATTACTCTACCATATGCCCCAGATGATGCAATTTTAACATCTAATGCAGGTGAATTACTTCTTTCTCAAAAGCCTTCCTCGCCTTTAAGTGTTGGTATTGCTAATCTAGCTAGAACAATGATTGGAGAAGAAGTGGTTGTTCAACAAGATGGTGGTATTTTTGCTAAGTTAAAGTCACTTCTTGGAATGTAATAGAGGGTACTAACTGTGTCTGAAGACTTTTCAATGAAACGAGCTGGTAACTACACCCTTGTTCGTAAGCTTGGTGATGGAGGCTTTGCAACTGTTTATCTAGCACAGCATACTGTATTAGAAAAAAAAGCAGCTGTAAAGCTTCTATTAGGAGAATGGGTCGAAGAAGAAGATGTAGTTACTAGATTTTTCGATGAAGCTCGTACTATGGAAAGTGTCAGTGAGCATCCGAACATAGTCAAAATAATAGATATTGCAACCAAGGAAAAATGTCAGGAAGAGGGTTTGCCTCCGTATTTCATAATGGAATACCTTGAAGGTAAGTCCTTGGAAGACTTGATGAAATCTACTGATGGCTTTACATTAGAGCAAATAGTGAAAATAATGGACTGTGCTCTATCTGCTTTACAGTTCTGTCATGATCATGGTGTGGTTCATCGTGATATAAAACCTAGTAACTTTATGATGGACGCAGATGGCAATGTTAAGCTCACAGATTTTGGAATAGCAAAAGCAGCAGAAAATACAAGCAAAACTGGTGAAGGTTTAACCTTAGGTTCAACAGATTATATGTCGCCTGAACAGGCTTTAGGTAAACGAGATTTAGACTATCGTTCTGATATATATTCTCTAGGAGTGACTTTATATCAGTTAGTATGTGATAGATTACCTTTTATTGCCGACAGTGCGAATGCTGTTGCTTTGAAGCATATACAAGAAAAACCAATTCCACCAATAGAAATTAATGCTGGAGTCCCTAGAAGGCTAAATAATATAATCCTGAAAGCTATGGAAAAAGAGCGTGAACATCGCTTTCAGTCATGTAATGAAATGCGGGAAGAGCTCGACAAGCTTTTAGATCCTAATGCCGAAGATGTTCCAGAAGAGCCAAAAGGAAATAAAACAGGGGTAAGAACAGGGGTAAAAACTGCTACTTTCGACTTGAGTAATATTAAACCAGAAAATGGCGATGATGAATTCAGTCGTGATGATTATGATATTACGACTAACTATACAGGAATGACTACTCGAAAGCTGGTTAAAAAGCCTCCAGTAGTGTTAGTTGGATTCATACGGGTAACACTTATCATAGCTATTGCTTCAATCTTCTTTTTATCGATGTTTTATCTCTATGGAAAATATACGAATGTACATTTAAAAATTTCTAGCTCGCCTTCTGGGGCAAAAATATATATAAACAAAAATCTTGTTGGAACTTCGCCAATTGAGCTAGATATAGCTCCTGCTCAGTATCTGATTTCTTTCAATTATGAAGGATATGAACAGAAAAATAATGCATATGTCGGGGAGTCTGGCAAGCCCTTAGAAGTTTCAGTAAAACTTAAAAAAATAGATAATGAAGGAAAAGCCAAATTAAAAACAGAATTAGAAGAATTAAGTAAAGCTGTTGCTAACTTAGAGAAAACAGCTAATAGTAAGTCTAAAAAAGACCAGGCGAACCATGCAAAGTTTGAAGAAGAAGCTTTAAATTATTATAATTCTATTTATCAATTATTTGAAAATCATGATTATGATTTTGATTATGGTTTGTCATATTTAAAGGCTAGTAAAGAACTCAATAAACTAGAAGAAGCAAAAAATAATATTACTTCTTTGATTTCTAAAGGTAAAAATACTTCTGAAATGCATTGTTTATTAAGTTATTTCTATAAGGAACTTGGCGATAAAGATAACTATAGACAAGAACTAGAAACTGCTTATTCCGTGCCCGAAGGTTCCAATAATAAAGATGTTCTAAATGCTTTTGGACAATATTTCTTAGAAACAGGCGAAATAGAATTTGCTAAACAATATTTAGAATTATCACTGTTTTTGTATCCTGATCAGCCAGATATAAAAGCTAAAAAAGAAAAGCTTTAAAAAGAAAGGAGCAGAGAGAAAATGCGTTATTCATTTTATGGTGAAACCAATGTTGGAAAAGTTCGAGATCACAATGAAGATGCTTTTTTGACCTCGGATAAACATTCTTTTGGAATGGTTTCAGATGGAATGGGTGGGTTAGCTGCAGGTGAAGTTGCATCTCAAATAGTTAAGGACTCAGTAAACTCTGCTTTTGAAACAGCTGAATCTGGGACCGCATTATCTAGAATTGTAAATGATGCTATTACAATTGCTAATACCAATGTTAGAAAGGCTCAAAAAGATAAGCCCGAAGCCAGCGGAATGGGATGCACTTGTGTTCTATTAGCTTTTCGTAAGAAAGAGTATTGTTTAGGTTATGTTGGAGACAGTCGCATTTATAGATATAGAGATAACCAGCTTCAACAACTGACTGTTGATCATTCATATGTTGAAGAGCTTTTTCAAAGAGGTTTAATTAGTGCTGATGAAAAAAGCACACATCCGTATAAAAATTCTATTACCAGATATGTTGGTCATGAGGATATCATCAAGGTAGATGTATCTTCTGGGCCATTAAAACCCGGTGACAGATTTGTTTTGTGTTCAGATGGTTTGCATGGGGAAGTTACAGATACACAAATAGCTGGTGTTCTCCGTGACAATATGAATCCTAAGGATTGTGTTGAAAAACTTATACAGATGGCTTTAGAACACGGCGGTAAAGATAATGTTTCTGTCGTAGTTGCTTCTGTTGAAAATGACTTGGATGAATTATCTTCTGGACAATTAAGTGGAGAAATAGTTCATAAGAAAAATTCAAAGAAAAAAGGTCTTTTACAAAAGTTCTTAGGTCTCTTTATCGATGAAGATGATGAAGATGACAATAATGACAATAAAAAAAGCCCATTAAAAAATAATTAATTTCTTTAATGGGCCATGTTTTGAAAATATATTAGCCTAATCCAAATACTTCTTTAAATAGTGCAAACATACTCCAGGTTCCGTTATCTGTATTTTCGCCAGCTATGCTTGCACATATTTGTCTTACAGAAGCAAGAATACCAGAGCCGTCACTTCCTTTAGAAAGAACAAAAGGAACACCTTTGTTTACTGATGGAACAACTATTTCGCCTGCAGACGGTATAAAATAGCTTATTGCATAACGTAAAGATTTTTCTACTTTTGAGGGTTCTAAGCCTAGTGATTTAAAAGCTCTATTAAGTATGACTTTTACTTTTTCGCGTGGAATTTTTAATCTTTGGAATAAATCTAATAATACTTTGGTATTTTTTATGAAAGTTAATTCCATTGTCATAACTAACATAATCAGATTACTTATGTCTAAAATTTTCAATTCCAAATCTGTTAATTGATTATGAGTGTCTATAATAATAAAATCGTAGTGAGGTTTTAATAAATCAATTATTCTTTCAACCAGTTCTGGTCTAATTGTTTCAGCATGTTCTGGTAATGAAGGTGGAAGAAGTACTTTTAACCCGGAAGGTTGATGAATAGTCAATTGTTCTTCTATATGAGATAATTTAAGGGATTTTTTGTTTACAAGTTTATGAATATTTTTATCATTGTTTAAACCTAAAAGAATTGCCTGGTCGCCAAAAGCTAAGTTTAAATCCATTAATACAACTCGTTTTTTCCAAAATCTGGCTAGCATCGTTGCCACATTAGCAGATATTACAGATTTCCCCGCACCTCCTTTAACATTAAAGAAAGTGATTACACGAGCTGGCTGCCCTTTGTCACCTGTTTCTTCCAATAAAAGGTTGGCTCTGCGAGAATATAAATCTCTGGATTCTTTTGCAAAACCTTGATATAGACCGATTAATCTTAAGTAAACTTCTTTTGGTATATAGACGAGTCTTAATTCCTGGTAACCAATCAATGTAGCTAATGATTTGGTCCCATTTAATATTTCTACTTCACCATAAACATCACCTGGATCTAAATTGAATAAAGTCTTTTTTTCTCCACCATAGTTTTTTAAAACGGAGAGTTGCCCTTCGACAACTAGTATTAAATCTTTAACTTCTTCTTTTTCTATTAGAATAGTCGTTCCAGATGTATATTGCTGAACACGGCATTGTTTACTAAGTTTTTCTAATTCACGTGTTGGTAATGTACTGAAAAAAGAAAAATTTTTTAGGTTTATTATCATAAATTCCCCCAAAGAGCTACGTAATTATATTTTACACAATAATTTTCTTCTTATCAATGAATTTTGATTTTACAGTTATAAAATATTATTAAAATGCTTTTTTTATTTAAAAAAGGTAAACTTTTATATAAAAATAGGGTATCATTATAAGCAATGTATAGGGGGAAATTTTATGTACAAACATACCAATCTTTTGTTGGCAGTTTGGGTGGCTACATTTATGCTGGTCAATCCAATCTTTGCTAATTCTCCGTTTGATGTAAATACTTCTGTTAAAGACTCTACATTATCAGTTGGAACTTCTGATTCAAGTGAATCAATAGTTTCCATTTCTTCTGAGTCAGATGAATCTACAACAAAAATGAGTGGTGTTGTTACGGCAGAAGCATTGAATATTCGTTCAGCTCCATGGGGCGATATAATTGGTACCTACAAAAAAGGTGATAAAATAGAAATATTAGGCACTTTAGGAGATTGGTACAAAGTAGAATATAACGGAAAAACTGGTTACGTTCATGGTAACTGGGTTACTACACCGAATAAAAAAGGTCAGACAAAAGCTAAATATGGCGTTGTTAGTAACTGTTATTGGCTGAATGTAAGAAGAACTCCATCTGGGGATATTTTAACTCAGTTTAAGAGTGGTCAGCAGGTTTATATTCTAGGTGAAGTCGGTGATTGGTATAAAATTAAATATAATGGAAATGAAGCTTTTGTTTCTAAGAAATATATAGATTTGACAGATTCTGCTTCTTCCGGTTCAACTACTACTAATAATAGTAGTAATTCTAGTTTCGAATCATTCACGGGCTACGTTAATGCTACTGCTTTAAATGTTAGAGATGGTGAATGGGGAACAATTGTTGGAAGTCTTTATAAAGGTGATGCAGTAAAAGTAATCGGAAAGAGCGGAGATTGGTATCTTGTTGAATTTAATGGTAAAACAAGATACGTATCTGCAAATTATATCTATAATTCAAAAGTTTCTGATGATTCTCCAACTAGTTCACAAAGCACTAGTAATGCTATTTCTGCAGGTAATGGTACTTTACAGCAAAAGATAGTTTCTTCTGCCAGATCATTAGTAGGAAGCACTAATTTTAGAACTTCTGATGTAAGCGGTGGACGATTGGCCTGTGCTAAGGTTGCAACTACTGCTTTAAAGAATGCTGGTGCTTTAGATAGAGTTTACTTGAATTGTCGTGATTCTGTTAAAGCATTAAAAGCAAAAGGCTGGGTAGAAGTTACTCCACCACCTTATCAGGAAGGTGACGTTATTACTTGGAAAACATACGATTATACTGGTGATGGTATTAAAGATGAAGATACACATATTGGTATTATTCTTAAAGATGGCAATACTTATAAAGCTATGAATAACTCTTCTTCTTTAAGAACTCCTCGTATTACAAACATTAATATTGCACCAGTTTCAAGAGTTCTAAGAAAAGTTAATTGAGGTAATAGATGAAATCATTTTCTCTTTTATATGTTGCTGCTTTTCTGGGTCTGGCAAGTCTTTGCCAGGCTCAGACCTGGAATTTAAATTATGGAAACGAAGAAGGCAAAGTTGCCTTTTATAACAGTAAAAGTGACCCTAATTTTGCAGAGGACTCCCCCTATGGTCCGATGGCATTTAGGGTTATAGACGATAAATTATGGGTTTTGGATTCCATAGTTGGAAAACTAGTCTGTTTTGATAAAAATGGCAAAGTATTAAAATCTATTATTGTTCCTAATTTAGAAGGTTTTAAACTTCTTGAGGACTTTGCTTTGTCTGGTGATGATAAAAATAATCCGGAAGCTGTATGGATAGCAAATGCTGCAGATTGTATTGTTAGAAAAATATCTATTTCTGACGGTAAAGTTCTTGCAGAAGTTGGCGGGAATGAAAATGTATCCGGGAAAATATTACAGGTTAGCCAGTTGGAAGTTGATGCTGGTGGGCGTTTGTATATTGCGGATATAGCAAGAAATACTTTGTCTGTTTTTACTTCTACAGGTTCATTTTTACGAGAATATCCGTGGCAGTCGTCTGGATTTTTTGTAGATAAAAATGCAAATCTTCATTTGCTTCATTATCTTGATAATACTGGTTATTTCCATAGGATTTACTCGACGAAAGGTCAACTTATAAAGAATGTGCACTTGGGTCTGGTAAATAATACCAATGTTAAGCTGTTAAAAGTTGAAGAAGATGGATCCGTTATTTTATCAATGATTCCCAAAGAAGGGTTCAAAGGGGTAATGCTTTTATATAAAATAGATAAAATGGGAATTATTAGAGAAAAACTGGAATATGTTCCTCCTTCTACCATGAATAGAGATATTTGTCTTGATGGAGATAATATTTTTCTTGCAGAGGCCAATTTTGAAACAGCTCCTAATACAAAATTTGTTATAAAACCTCTGAAATGGGATAAAAAGTCCTCCTTTAATGATGGGGCAAAGTAAAACTGACCCAAGGAAATAAAAATGAAACAAAGAATTAAAACTATACTGTTTTTATTGTTATTTTTAATAAGTTTAACATCTTCTGTCACTGCTTTGGAGATTAAATCAGAATCGATTACCAAAATACCAGATGATATTTCTGCAAATATAATTGGTATGCGTGTATATAAAGAATTAGCTTATATAATGAACGCTAATGGCAAATATATAATAATTAATCTGACAGATGGCGATATTTCAAGTTTTAAAATTGACAGTGCTAATAAAATCCTTGATTTTGATGTAGTCTTAGGAAAAATTATATATTTAGATGATCAAGGAATGCTAGGTGGTCATGCGTTTCCAAAATGGTCAAAAGGACCTTATAAAGATGTCTGTCAAATAGAAGCCTGTGACCAGGGATTAATTCTTTCTGGTGGTAACAATTCATATTTTTTATCTAAAAATGCTACTACAAGTATAGAGTTACCTGAAATTAATTTTGCATTACCAGTAAATAATGGTTTTATCTGGTCTATGTCATTAGATAAAGAAAAACATTGGCAAGCTAACCTTTACGATTGTTTTGGAAATCTGATGGGTAATGTTTATAAATTCAGCGAATATTTTGAACCTACTAATATTGAAATCGGTCCTAATGGTATTGAAGGTGAAATGCTTATTTCTGCAACAGAAGGAGCAGTAAGAACTCTTGCTCTTATAGGTAATAACGGAAGAATGTTCTGGAAAATTAATGGACCTCAGAAAGTTTGTGCTAGAGATGTAGGCTTTGATCAGATGGATGATTTGATTGTTTTAGATAGAAATACTGATGGAGATATAGTTATATCAAGATGGAAATTTACTATTCCAGAAGGCTGATTTTAATTACTAATTTCTATGAGTAATGCTGAATTGAGATTGTTTCTGGTTTTTAAGGTAAAAAATGATTTTATAATAAAAAGAAAAACAGGTTTTACCTTAATGGAAATAATGATTGTAATTATTGTTATTGCTATTCTTGCCTCCATTGCTGGGCCAATGATTGGCAACATAACAGATCAAGGACGTTCTTCTGCAACAAAGACGAAGTTAGATACTTTAAAGCAGGCTTTGATTAAGTATAACAGTGATATTGGTCGTTTCCCTAGTATGAGTGCTGATGTTACAGATGTTAGGGCTTTTTGCCAAGATAGAGTAATGAATCTTGAAGGTAGAACTGACAATAAATACAATGTTTTAATTAGCAATAATAATGTTGAAGTCAACATGAATAATTACGAAAAAAGATGGAATGGTCCTTATATGGATTCTGACCCTTCAGATTTTATGTATGATTCATGGGGTAATCCTATTTGGTATATAAGGTATTATAAAAATTTATATTTATGGTCAGCAGGGGCTGATGGAGAATTCTATAAGAAAGGTAAATTCTATAATGCTGATTGTGCTTTTAGGCAACAGTCTAATGAGGAAAACGAACTCTGTGATGATATATTAATATCAGTTTATAGATTTAAAAAAGCAGCTCCAGAAGATAAGTCAATGGAACAGACCCCTCCTCCTAAAATACACTTATAATCTACTATTATTCTTCATCTGGTTTTAGAACAGCCATAAAAGCTTTTTGTGGTATTTCAACATTCCCGACCATTTTCATACGCTTTTTCCCTTCTTTTTGTTTTTCAAGAAGTTTGCGTTTTCTTGTAATGTCACCACCGTAACATTTTGCTAGAACGTCTTTTCTAACTGGAGCTATATTTTCTCTGGCTATAATTTTAGCTCCTATTGCCGCTTGCAATGGAATTTGGAACTGGTGGCGAGGAATTAGTTTTCGTAATTTAGTGATAACGTTTCTGCCTCTATATTCTGCTTTGTCTTTATGACAGAGAAAAGAAAGTGCATCAACCTTATCTCCATTTACTAGTATTTCTACACGAGCAATATTGGATGCTCTATACCCTATATTTTCATAATCTAACGATGCATAACCTCTAGTTCTGCTTTTAAGTTTATCATAAAAATCTACAATTATTTCTGAAAGTGGCAAATCAAAAGAGATTGAAACACGATTTTCAGAAATAAATTCCATTGTATCCATTACACCACGTCGTTCTTTTGCCAGTTCCATAATTGTGCCTATAAATTCCTTAGGCATAAATATAGTGGCATGAACAAAAGGTTCGCGTATTTCTTCTATTTTAGTTAAATCAGGAAGTTTTGAAGGTGAATCAATTTCGATCACTGATCCATCTACAAGTTTAATCTGGTATATAACGTTTGGGGCAGTTGTTACTAAATCTAGGTCATATTCTCTTTCGAGGCGTTCTTGTATGATTTCCATATGAAGTAGGCCCAAGAAACCGCATCTGAAGCCAAAGCCTAAAGCCAATGAATTTTCAGGGAAATAAGAAAGGCTGGCATCATTCAAAGTAAGTTTTTCTAGGGCTGTTCTTAAATCATTGAATGCGTTGGTTTCAACAGGATACAGACCACAGAAAACCATTTGTTTGGCTTTTTGGAAACCAGGTATAGCTTCAACATCTTTGAATTTTTCCAAGACAACAGTATCGCCGATGTGAACCTGTCTCATTTCTTTAATGGTTGCATCGAAAAAGCCGACTTTACCTGTTTCAAGCTGGTCAGTCAATGTCATTTTGGGTGTGAAAACGCCAGTTTCAATGACTTCAAAGCTACCTTCAGTTTCTTTGAATTTAACTTTATCGCCTTTTTTGATGCAGCCGTCTATGAGGCGTATATAAACAATAACACCTTTGTATGAGTCGTAAACAGCGTCAAAAATAAGTGCTCTTAAAGGTTTTTCTTCTTCTCCTTTAGGTGCAGGTATTCTTGCGACTATAGCTTCTAGTAGTTCTGGAACTCCGGTTCCTTCTTTTGCCGAAACTAATAAAGCTTCAGAGCAATCTACCCCTATTAGGTTTTCAATTTCTTCTTTAACTTTATCTGGGTCGGAAGAAGGTAAATCTATTTTATTTATTACAGGAATAATTTCTAAGTCATTAGCTATGGCAAGGGTTGCATTAGCCATTGTTTGTGCTTCAACTCCTTGTGTTGCATCTACAACAAGGAGAGCACCTTCACAAGCTGCTATTGAACGAGAAACTTCGTATGAAAAATCTACATGGCCTGGTGTGTCAATAAGATTCAAGCAATATTCTTGCCCATCTTTAGCTGTGTAGTTCATTCTGACTGCTTGAGCCTTGATTGTAATACCACGTTCTTTTTCAAGATCCATGGAATCAAGAAGCTGGTCTTTCATTTCACGTTTGCTGACAGTGGAAGTAAACTCAATTAAACGGTCCGCCAAGGTTGATTTACCATGGTCTATATGTGCGACGATACAAAAATTGCGTATTTTATTCAGTGACAAGAGTTTACTCCTAATTATTCATTATAATATTTTATTCTTTGACTCTAGCTATTAATCTTAGGAAAACTAATTTCAATATCCATCCTAATATTACAATACCTATAAAAATAAATACTATGCTTACTGTTCCAACTATTATAGGTCTGTTTTTTTCCCAGAAAATTGCGTCAAGCTTTTGCGGTATATTAACATCATCTGGTTTATAACTCAAGACCATTCTATAGTAATCTTCGGCTTTATCATAATCACCTTTCTTAAACGATTGGTCACCAAAATAATATAAAGCATTAACCTTTAAATCTAAAGCTTGTTCATTTCTTGGTTGTAACTGTAAAACTCTTTCAACATTAGTCATTACAGCGGACCAATCTTCTGAACGTGCAAGAGCTTTTGCTTCTTTCAGTAAAAGAGTAGTGGGGCCGGCAGTAAAAAACTGAATTCTGCTATTTCCTGAATCTGAAACGATTAAAGCTTCATCTTGAGTTAAATATAGACCTCTTGGTAAATTTAATTTGCCAGGAGCAGAACCTTTAGAACTATGAGAATCATAATATTTCCCATCTCTAGTGATTTCTACTACTCTGTTATTCTTGGTATCAGAAATCATCAAATGGCTGTCAGGACCTTGAGCAATAAAAGAAGGATTGTTCAAAAAGCCTTTTTCTCTTCCTGGTTTATCTTTGCCACCACCATAACGCCAGCGAATACTACCGTCGGATATATTCCAGCAGACAATTTGATGATAATTAGGATAAGTGACAATTAAATCACCATCTTGTGACCAGAAGACTCCTCGAGGTTCTAAGTTTCTGAAACCTCCTTTTTCAGTTTGTTCCTGATATATTATGTCTTTTATACAATTACCTTCTATATCTAGAATCTGAACACGTCGGTTTCTAAATTCTGCTACAGCTAATCTATTTTGGTCGTCTATGTCAATATCCATAGGCATCCAGAACTGTCCCAGTTTTTTCCCACTACTTCCAATAGTTTTCTTTATTTGCCCAGTAGGGTAATCAACTACTAGAATTTGGTCACTGTTCATCAGAGTTACATAAAGTAAACCTTCACTATCAAAGGCTAAACCAACAGGCTTTCTAAAATTAGTATTCTGTTGTTTATTAGTATTAGCTGTTTTATTATCTGGTGAAGCAATAAGAGCGTCGTTTTTAGGTTTTGGCGGAGGAATAAGTCTTACGAAGTTGCCTTCCGGGGTGAAGACCTGTAAACGATTATTGTTTGTATCTGCAATAATATAGTTGCCGTCGGGGGCAGGAACTATGTCTTCTGGTTGATTGAATTCCATCTCTGCTTTCCCTTCAAAACCCTTTGTGTGGAAGACAGAGAAATCTAGGCTTGCTTCAAGAATCCCAGGATGTAAAAAAAGAACTGAAAGCAACAATACTAAAGAAAAACGCTTCATATCAATTGTTTCTTTCTTCTATACGATTGAAAGTCAAATAATTATCTTTGCTTAAACGTTCTTCTTTTGTTTTTCCATCAGCTAAAGTAATTGTTCGGTAGGCTTCAACAGTATAACCGTCAACACCTGGATGAACTATTTTAACTTCACCTGATTTAAGTTTATTGTTAATTCTTTTTTCTGTTTTAAATGGTTTTTTTACTTCATTGCGAGTATAAAGTTCTATTGATTCAAAAGGCTTATTTTCGGCATAAATAGAGACTTCAACCCAACCTTTTCCCGAAGTGCTTGTGATTAAAATAGGCTCATTTAAACCATTTGTAAACTTAAAGTCTTTATAACCCCAGGCAACTGCAGCATCCAGACCACGTTGAGCATATTCAATCCCATCATATATGGAATGGTTGTGACGTTCGTTAATTTTTGCTCCGCTAAGGAGAACTGCACGATAAAGAGTAGTACTGACCTGACAGATTCCACCACCTAGACCTGGAATTACTCTGCCTTGAGATATAACGCCAGCTTCTTTAAAACCGTTTTTCTTGCTTCTTTCGCCAACAACTTTATTAAAGCTGAATTTTCCATTTGGAGGAATTATTAAACCGTTTATTTTTTGTGAAGCAATTGCTAGATTAACGTTTCTTGCATCATCGTCAACATGACCAGGATGATTGGTTCTGAACTTAGCTAGTAATGTTTTAAAGCCCATTTCATTCATTTTTCCTGAAAACCCTTCATTTTTTTTAGTAACAACTTTCACATCTATTTTTTGAAAATTATTTGCAGCAGTATTTGATTGAATACTTTGTTCTAATGCAGCAAGAGTCTTCTTTTTATCAACTTCTAAACCAGAATCATTTCCAACAATTTTATCAAACATGCTATCTGTTTTTATTACTTTTGCAGAGGAAGGCTTTTCGTTTGGAAGCTTTATTTCATCAATAAGACTTTTGGCTAAATCCCCGTCTGCTGTTATTCCAACAATTTGAGCAGGTTGATTACCTTTTTCTACCTTAGTGATTTCATATAAAGGAACTTCCTTTTTTGATATTTCTTTATTGTCATCATCAAAGAAAGACACTAAGACCTGTTTCTTTTCTTTTGTTGTTTTAGTTTCTGGCTCTGCTTGTGTTTCAGAATTAGAGGCAGAAACAGTATTAAATATTGCACTGGATGGTGTTTCTGTAGTAGTTTCTGATACTGTGGTCTTAGCGGAAGGTGTATTTTTACTAGTAGTATTCGTTTCTACATTAGGTTCTTTTTTACTTTGCAAAAAAACAATGCTTACAAAAAAAACACCTAGAAATACAGTCAATGCCGCAACAAACAAGGGCGACTTAAAAAACTTCATTTGTCTACGCTCCTATAAAAATCAGTCTGTTTCTGCTTTTAAAGCTCGTCCCATTAAACTTTGAACTGCAGTTTTAACAGGATGATCTTCAAATAGTATTCTATATAACTCTTCGGTAATTGGGAGCTGAAGTTTTAATTTTTTACCCCATTCATTTGCAATTTTTGTTGTTTCGACTCCTTCTACTACCATTTTCATAGATTGGGTAAATTCTTTTAAGGTACTGCCATTTGCCATAGCTGCACCAAGTCTATGATTTCTAGAAAGAATGGAGTTGGAAGTGGTCATCAGGTCACCTAATCCTGTTAGGCCGTAAAATGTTTGAGTTTGGCCACCTAAGGCAGTGCCTAATTTTACTAATTCGTGCAAACTTCTTGTTAAATAAGCTGCTTTGCAGTTATCACCTAATTCAAGTCCGTCAACGATGCCTGCACCTATCGCATAAATATTTTTTAAAGTTCCACCTAGTTCAACTCCAGTGCGGTCGTTTTGACTATAAACTCTAAAATAACTGGTTGATAGGCATTTCTGCAAAGTTTTTGCTAAATCTTCATCTGGGGATGCTATAACACAGGCTCCTAATTTTTGTTTTGCAACTTCATCAGCAATATTAGGTCCAGACAAGCAAGCTATATGGTCTTTTTTAGAGTCTGGTTCTATATTTAATATTTCGCAGAGCATTTGTGAAATTCTTCTGCCTGTTCCGCGTTCAAAACCTTTTGCAACATTAGCAATGCCTTTTAAATTGCGTAAACTTTCTTTGTGTGGTTCTAAGGTGTCTTTTATAAAACCAGATGGAATAGATATTAAAGCTAATTCAGAAGCATTTATTGCTTCATCCATATTATTTGTGCAAACTAAGGTAGGATTTATTTCTAAATGAGATACAAAATAGGGATTATGTCTATCGGTGTTAATTCCAGCAACTACTTCTGGTTCTCTAGCCCAGAGCATTACTTCATGACCATTATTGCTAAGAAGGTTAGCTAAAGTTGTTCCCCATGATCCAGCACCAATAACAGCAAATTTCATTTGTTTCCCTCCATATCTAATTTTCTTTAGATTTGATTTGCTTAATCTTTTTATAATTTTTAAGCATTATAAAATTTGTACCAAATTTTATCAAGAGGGAAAAGGAATGAACCAAAGCAAACGCATTAAATATTATTATTTTTTCAAAACGAAGTCCATCTAGTAAAGAAAATTAATGATTTGCCCTTATGTTGAATGACCAGAGAAAATTCTTTAGGTTAGTGTAGATAATTTGTTTTAGAATTCATCATATTCTTCTTCCGTGGCACCAAGATCTTCCCAAGATAAGACTATATAACTGGTAAGTTCTAATGGGTCGTTGCCGTAGTTATCTAAAAATGGTAGGGTATCATCGTATATTTTGCGTCTTGTAGGGGGATAATAAGTATTTCCTGTGTTAGTTGGATGTTTTACAACATCAGGATTTAATCTAAGATTTGTTTCCGAACCAAATGTTCTGTGTAAAAATCCTGAAGTAGTCGTACACCATGGGGTAACATATTTACTTGTTAATGATGAGTATCCAATTTCGTCATAATATTTTTCTACATCAGGACCTGCATAACAGGTATTGGCTTGAACACCGTATGATATAAACATTCCATTTGTTGTCATTTCGGGGTAGCATAAATATCCATATCCTTCTTCTTTAATAGTTTTACTACCATAACTATTTCCAGTCATTTTATCTCTTAGATTAAACAGAAGTTTATAAATTCCCTGAGTAGGTTTACCTAATCCATGTGGTTCATCACTAGATGATTCTATCGCCATTGCGGAAGCACTAGGTTTCCCTTTTATACCTTCTTCTTCAAAGTCTTTAACATAAAGTTTCCATGTTTCTTCTGTTAATTTTTCTAAAGCTTCGTCATTGAATTTACCTTCATCAGAATACCCATTATAAACATCCGCTAATTTAGTAATTAATTCTTCTGAATTGGCAATTTTAAAATCATTAGTGAAAGAGGATATATTTGCTTTAAAAGCATCTAGTGAGGAAGAAGCAGTTATTGTCATAAATTGACAATCATTAGGATCAAATACTTTTTTGGCTTCATTTTCATCTGCTGTATCACTAATAGCTTTTGCTAATTCATATTTCAAATAAGGATATAATTCGTTTTCAAAGCAATCAACAGGACTTCTATGGTCAAAAACAATTCTTTCTTTTGCTATTATTGTAGCTGCAACATGGTGTTTCTGCCCTTCTGGCAAATCTTTATCTTTTTTAAATAGATTTAAAGAATCTTCACAATAATCTATTGAATTTAAAGCATTTTCTCCAGATTTATAAATCTGTGGAAAACCATATCTTTCTTCAATGCCATTTTCTTTGTGACCAGCTTGATTAAAATCACCAGCTATAAACACATTTTTTTCACTGACAATTCTAATATCTTTTGGAGGATTTCCTTTTATTACTATATCTTTATCTGAATATATATAGCCATTAGAAGGTAAATCATTAACGTTAACTTTGCTTTCATGGATGCTATTTCCAAAATCAAGATAAACTACATCGATAGTGGTTTCTGATTTACCGCTAACTCCATCTATAAAACCCTTATGAATACAATATTGTGCGATATAAGGACTAGTGTTAAATCCACCTTTTTGTGCTTCGTCTTTATATTCTTTAAAATCTCTAGCCATGGACTCAGGATCTATATTCACACCATCATTTCTATCTTTTATCCATGGTTTAAGATCTTCTGGAATAGTTGGTTTAGTATCTTTTAACGATTGTGGGAACTCTCCATATTTTTCAGCATCAGAACTTGAATATCCACTATGTCCTGTAGGAAAAGATGAATTTGGCTGAATAGTTAACGATTTTTCTACACCAGTTTTACTTTTAAAATTTGCATCGATATCGCTATAAAAATATATCCAACCTTTTCCACTAAGAATAGCATTAATATTATTTAATTCTTGAGTTGTACCATGCGAAGCACTATTATGTGCACTATTCATTATTCGGCTTATTTCAATTCCTTTATCTCCATATAAATGACCTACAGAAAAAACATTTTTCCCAGAACTATCATTGGTTTGACCATAAATTAGAGATAGAACTCCACCATCATACATCAAAAATTCTCTTGTCGGATAACGTCTGTTTATTACTGCTATAATTCTTCGAACAACATTATCATAAATACCTAAGGATTCTATTTTTACATAAGCTTTGCTTTCATCTATTGCAGGAGTGTTCGGATTATCATCATAAGGTATAGAACCAACTCTAATTTTAAACTCACCATCTCCTAGTCTACCAGAAAGAGTACCTTGACCGCTGTCATTATCTATCATAAAACCATGATCAGATTTGTGATAGATATTACTGGTATTTTCTTCCAGATTATTTTCCCAGGAAACTTCTCCGTCCCAATCTAACGATTTTTCAGAGGGGTTCAACTTTACTTCATGAGTAGCAAATGTTGCATTTCTTTGAAGTTGGGCTAAAGCAATTTCTAGACCGGCTTCTGCTAAGGCAAAAGCTTTGACCTTTTTACTTTCCTGAATAATTGTTTGAGTACGATATTGTGAAAAAGAAAAGACGGCAATAATTATTATCATTAATATTGTTCCTAAACCTATTGCAGTTATGATTGCAGAACCTTTTTTATTTATATGGTCAATCATTATTCAGGCATTGCTCCCCTTTCTTTAACACTAATAACACATTCATTAGTATACTTATCGCTTTCTGTATGACCTATTTTTATTTTTATATAGGTATTGCCTTGACGAATAGCATCTGGATCTTCTTTTTTATAAAAAATACATTCATCTATAGCATGAAGTACTTCATAATCTTTTTTTTCTTCAACATATTTTTTTTCATTAATATAAACCATAAATCTTCTAAGATTCCATTTCCCGGGAACATCCTCGCAAGGCACTACATAATAAGTTATATCATTGGTTGAATAATTTACTTCGTCATCAGGAATTTCATCTGGTTTTCTAGAAAAATCATAATTGAGTTTGATTAATTGCAATTTATTTTCTGATTCATCAATAGGATCTGATTCTGTTGTTGTTAATTCTTCAATTTGGGACTCAGTTAAAACAGGAGGATAGGAAGCAATAGAATTGGCTTCTCTTATGTCGTTTGTTATTCTTATCAGCGTTTTATCTAACTCATCGTTAATGACATGGTTTTCCAGTATTTCTTTAGCATTTTTTCGGCTAGCAGAATAAACATGCCATATTGCTGTTAAAATCAACGACATAATTATTAAACCAACCATTAATTCAACAACAGTAAAGCCCTTCCTATGCATGAATATCACCTCGGAGAAAGAATAGTATGAATATCTAGGTGATGTTCTTTCCCATCTTTCCCTTTGTATTCAATACGATATTTAAAAGCATATATTTTGGGAATAGCTTCCGAACCTGAATTTATGCTAGAAATAGAGTCTATGCTAGTATATTTTTTATCTCTAGAAATTTTATAGGTGATTCCATTCATTTCATAGGTATTATATTCGTTATCTTCTTCGTTTTGAAGCTTATATTCAAAAGTCTTCTTATATTCCTCAGTATTTGATTGGTATCTATCTGAGTCAAGCATATTAAATGGGAAAGATTTCGCTATTTCGAGCATTTTATTAGCAAGAAAAGCAGCTTGAGAGTGGTCTCTTGTGGCTGTAACTGTTTGAGTCTGACTAATAACAACATTTAAAGAAGGAATTAAGATTAGTGCCAATAATATGACACCAATCATTACTTCAACTAAAGATACTGCTTTTTTATTATTTATACTCATATTAATCAGGATATATTAAGAATTCTTTTCGAGATTGAGCAAATCCATTTAATGTTTGCTGAGTAGATGAATAAATTTGCATTAAAGGTTTGTTTGAGGTTATAGATTCTCTTACCATTGCAGAACCAGCTAAGGAATCTATTGCTTCTGCAGCAGCCTGATTCTGTAACGGAATTCTATCAGGATAAAGTTCAAAAAGAGTTTTTAGTATGGCTGTTCCTGTAAGAAATGGATCAAATATGTTTTTTTGTGTTATTACTATTTCTATACCACTTGTAGTTTGACCAGAATATAGACCATAGTATGGCTTTTCTTGAGCAGAAATAAATCTAACTCCAGGAAGATTGTATTCTTCAAGTTTTTCCGTAAGTATTTCACCGTCTATCCAAGGTGCTAGAATATAATGGAATGGTCTGTTTGTTCCAACACCAGTTGAAAATACCCCAATTTCTCCAATGAATCCAGTTGCTGCATAATATAGAGGAGTAGTTGGTTCAGGTATAAAATCGGAAGGTGGAACCCAGTGTAATCCGGTATCAGAATAAGTCATACTTCTTCTATAACCTTCCATACCTATTATTGTAAGGTTAGCTCCTAAGCCAAATACTTTATTAAAATAAAGAGCGAGCTCGGCTATAGTCATACCATAAGTAAGGGGTATTGGATATACCCCGAATCTACTTCTCAAAGATACTTCCAATACAGGCCCTGATAGTAATTTTCCACCGATAGGGTTAGGTCTATCTAGTAGGATTACTGGTAGCTGAACTTCTCTTGCAACATCAAGGAGTTGAGCCATTAGTGTGACATATTTATAATATCTTATTCCAATATCTTGAAAGTCTATAACTATGACATCTATATTGTTGAATAATTTTGCAGCAGGTTTTTGGAGCGGATCAAGTATTTCTACTACTTTAGCATTAGTTAGAGCGTCAAATTTCCCTTCACTTTCAGCTTTTCCAGGAATAGATTCACGAAAAAAATGATCTCCGGTGATTATTAGTTTTATTTCGGCGGCCTTAGCAAGTCGGTCGACTGTATGAAGAAGATTAGCGTCTAAAGCTGATTTTGAAGTAAGAACGGCTAATCTCTTTCCTTTAACTAATGTTGGATGTTGAGTGGCTAAAACATCAATTCCTACTTTGACAGCAGCGAAACTTGGAATGGTTAGGATAATCAATAATGCAACTATTATTGATATTTTAAAATTATACAATTGTCTCATAATATATATTCTAATTAAAAATAGGCATTGTTTCAAGTTATATTAACAAATCTATACATTAAAGCTAAATAATATACGAAAATAAAAATCTATTTGTTTCATTAAAAATGTTAAGACAGTAGTCGATAAAAAAGAAAATTTTGTTAATTAACTATGAAAGCATTTTTTAAAACAATTATTATATGTATGGCTGATTCGGTTATTTTTGCTCAGCCATATGATTTGCTTTTCCCGACAGACGAAAGCCCAGATTCGCTTACCAGAGAAGTTCGTGATTTGCACGACATAGAAAGAGATCTTGCTCTAGAAAAAATGACAAGAGAACCTAATAAGGTTGATGCATATATTGAACTTGCTGATTTAAGAAGAAGACAAGGAAAATTACAAGAAGCAAAACGATTCTATGAAATGGCCTTAAAGATTTCTCCTGACAACTATTTGGCAAATCAAGGTTTAATGCAGACTCATTATTTGTTAGGTGAATTTCAAGAAGCTAGAAATAGGATGGATAATGTTATTCAGCTTAATCCTCTATCATTAGAAGAAAAAAGTGAATTTAACCGCTATCGTCAAAGACTTCAAGATGAAGCTAGAGTAGGGGTTAGTGTTTATGAAGATGATAGGAATTTAAGTGAAATAATGTACTTTGCAGAAATGAATTTTCATAGTTCCGAATATAGAAAATTAAAAACTAATTTAAGATATGAAGGATGGAATTTCGAAGACAATGTTCAAAAACAGCATGTGGATGTCTTCCTCGGCAGTATGTATTATGAATTTGATGATAATACAAATATTACGGGCACTTTTGCACCCGAGATGTTTGATAAAAATAAGAATTTAAACGGTTTTTCATTTGAAGGAAGTGCTGGAACAGATAATTTAAAGATTGCTTTAAAATTAGGTCGAAATGGTTTTAGAGAAAATCTTTTTACTATTCAGAATAGGTATTCAGAAGACAATGCATCAATTTGTCTGTTTGGGGATTTACATCCTAGAACTAGATTAATTCAGAATATTTCGCTATCTGAAATTTCTGATGACAATAGTAAAAGACGTTATGATACTGAGATTATTCATAGCATTTTCAAGAAAAAAGCACCATTTATGACTGCATCTATAAGATTTTATCAATCCAGTTATGAATTTCAGACCGATACAGATGGAAACTTTTTAAATTATTGGGCTCCTTCTGACTATAAAGGTGGAGAATTGACGTTATCCTGGGAACGTTCAGTAGGTTCTAAATGGTGGTGGGGATTAGATGCTAAATATACTTATAATAGATACCGTTTTGATACAGATGAAGATGTAGATGATAGCGGAGCTGGTGCAACTTTGTTTGTTAATTACAAGTTACCAGGTGGAGATATTTATGCTTCTTTAGGAGATCGTATAAACAGTTATTTTAGAGAAAGAAGATTCGATCTTCAAGGTTCGTTTAGCTTTTAAATTTATTAACATAAAAAAACAGCCTAGACTTAAAGACTAGGCTGTTTTTTTTTTTCTAATAATAGATGTTACTGACGTGGTGCGTTTGCATCTCCGCCTTTTTGTTCTTGGAACTGTTTAGCTCTTTCTTCAAGTTTTGCTTTAATTTCAGCAACTTTTGCTGCTGGAATGTTAAGATTTAACTTAATAGTAGTGCCTTCATTTGTAGCAGTAAGCATATTTACAGCTTCTTGAACTTCTGGCAACTGAGCAGAAAACATTTTTATCATTGCTATATAACCGTTAACTGAAGTCATAACAGTATTAACGTTTTCAGCACTGTCTACTTCTGCATTCAGATTGAAGATCATATTGTCATCATTGCTGAAATCGAAGAAGAAAGAGTTGATATTAGCAAGTGCTGCTGCATTAGGATTCTGAGCACATTTAGCTTTGAATGAAGCAGGAAGTAAACCAGCACCGCTCAAAGTTGCTTTAGAATTAACTTTACCAAGAATACCTACAAATGCTTTATTGGTTTCAATAGTTTTTCCTTTGCCCATGTTTATAGCTTTAACAGCATCAACACCAGACTGGCTTCCGACAACAACATATTGATTGTTTAAGAACATACCGTATCCATCTTTGCCGTTCTTTGGAACAACACAGTTATAACCGTCTACTACTGTTACATTAACGTCTTTAGTTGCACCTTCATCTTCTTTTATAACTTTAACGATTTTTTCAATATCGAATTTACCTTCGATTAAAGCTCCGCCGAGAGCTTCCTGACCTTCAACAGCTTTACCAGAAGAGAAAAGAGTAATATTGGAAATATCTGTCAATGGATCGAAACCAGATTTTGTTTTTAATTCTTCATAGGTCTTCTTCTGATCTGGTTGTTTTTCAAAACTATCTTTAATCTGTTTTTGAACTTCTGGCATTGCTAGGATTTTTGATACATTTACTTGAAGAATGAAATCGGTATCTTCAGGTATCATTTTAGTAATGTCAGCAGCAAAAAGAGCTTGACCAGTAATAGCTACAGCAATAGCAGCAGTTAGCATTAATTTTTTAAACATTATTGAAATTTCTCCCTAAATTTATTTTTCTAATAATATGTAATAATAACTTCCCAAAACAATTGTTGTCAAGAATTACTTCTTTTCTTCTTTTTTGTTAATATGGCCTTTTGATTCTATTAATTTATCAATAGATTCCTGTGTAACTAAAGAAGAAATCTTGGCTGTCAAGCCTTCAGAGGTTGCTTTATAATTCTTTGCAAAATCAACCAATACTCCATAAGGAGCTTTTGTAGTATTAAGAACTTCACCAAATTGTTTTAGTAATTTTGAAACAGCTTCCATATCTGTCTTAGGTGCAAAATAACCATTAACATTGATGTCAATATCTTTTGTTTTGGTTAAATCAAGACTTAAGTATTGAATAGTGCTTAGAGGTTTAGCATTTTCATTGGAGGCAATATACTGTCTGAGTTCTTCAGGTAAAGTAGCAGCAAGTGCTAAGGTTGCATTTTGATTTAGGTTTGTAATAACATTAGAAAAATCTTTATTGTTTTTTATACTTGCAATTTTACCTAATTTTACAGCTTTTGCATTTGCAACTCCAATTACAGTTCCAACAACTACTGTGTTTTTGTCGAAGAAAATCATTTTAGAGTTACCTTTATCACTAACAAAAGTGATAGTAGTAAAATTATCTTCTGTTGAAACTAGAATGTTACTTGCATTTTCTTTTTTGCTATTTATTGATTCAATAGTTTTATCAATATCAAATTTACCATCGACTGCAAAAGCTATATTAGAATTAGCCATATTGGTCCTTTGTATTTTTTCTAATGGCATGAATAATACTAAGGAATTTATATCTGTCAAAGGATCAAAACCGGTTGCTTTAACCTGTTCAATATAATCATTTCCCTGTTGATTAATTAATTCTTGAACCTTGGTTTTAATTTCAGGTATAGAAACAATCTGTTGAATATTTGCACGAATTACTAGACCAGCATCGTTTGGAACAAAGTCTAACAAATCAGCAGCAAAGGTTTGTGGAAGAGCAAAAAGGATAAAAACAACCAATAATAAAAATTTCTTAAACATTAGTCCTCCTATTTAATAGAGAAAAGGTTCTAACTCGTACACGAAAATATTCTAACTATATTTTTTGAGTTAGTCAAGAAATTCCAACAATTTGCACGAACAAGTTAGTCTGTGGTAAAATAAGGTTTCATAAAAAATTTTAGGATTACAAATATGGAAATAAGTCAGCTCAAGCAAATCTATCAGTTAATGTCTAACAATGATTTTGATGAAATAGAACTTCGTCTTGGTGAAAACGACAGAGTTAAAATGACTCGTTCTAACATTTCATCTAATAAATCTACAAAAACAGAAAATATAAAATTAACTGAAACCATTATACCAAATACTCAGACTACAGATTCAAATAATGACTCAACTAAAACTGAAATTTTTTCAGAACTTGTTGGGGTTTTCCAGTTTATGGATGAAGATGAAACTTTCTTCCCTAAAGTTGGTGATGAAGTAGCTATGGGAGAAAAACTTGGCAAGATTTTAAGTCTAAATTCTACCAAAGAAATAAAGTCACCTATAGATGGACGTATTAGTGAAATAGCCGTTAAGAAAGACGATATAGTTGATTATGGTCGTCTTCTGTTTGTTATTGAAGATTTGTCTTCTACCAAGGCTTAATACCAGGAGAACTTTTTAATGATTTCTAAAATACTTGTTGCCAACCGTGGCGAAATTGCAGTTAGAATTATAAGAACTTGCAAAAGCCTTGATATACGAACAGTAGCTATTTATTCAGAAGCAGACAAAGATGCTCTTCATGTTAAAATGGCTGATGAAGCTTATTGTATTGGACCAGCCCGTCCTGACCTTTCTTATTTAAATATGGAAGCAATTTTGACTGTTGCTCAAATGACCGAATGTGATGCTATCCATCCAGGCTATGGTTTTTTGTCTGAAAATCCTGAATTTGCAGAAAAAACAGAACAGTTTGGCTGTGTATTCATTGGTCCCAACTACAAAGCGATAAGATTGCTAGGGCAAAAGTCGGTTGCAAGAGATATTATGAAAAAAGCTGGGATTCCTGTAATGCCAGGTTCTGATTCCTGTATTTCTTCTCCTGAAGAAGGTGCTAAAATTGCGGACGAAATTGGTTATCCTGTATTGATTAAAGCAACTTCTGGCGGTGGTGGAAAAGGCATGAGATTAGTTGAAAAGCCTGAAGATTTTATTAAGCTTTGTCAGACTGCTCAGGCTGAAGCTGCTAGTGCTTTTGGCGATGATCGGGTATATGTCGAAAAATATATGCTTAATCCTCGTCATATTGAAGTTCAGATTGTTGCTGATCAATGGGGCAGGGTGTTTGCTTTGGGTGTAAGAGAATGTTCAATTCAAAGAAGACATCAGAAATTATTAGAAGAATCTTCTTCTGTGGCTCTTACTCCTGAACTTCGTAACCAGATTGCTGAGACAGCTCTTAAAGTAGTTAGAACCATTAATAATGGTAAAGATGGAGTTATTTACCATAATCTCGGAACTGTTGAATTTTTATTAGACGAAGATGGTCATTTCTTTTTTATGGAAATGAACACCAGATTGCAGGTTGAACATCCTGTTACAGAAATGACTTGTGGTGGCTACGATTTAGTTGCTCTTCAAATTGCAGACGCAATGAAGGAAGAACCACTTCCTCTTGAAAACGAAATATTAGACACCCATGGCTGGGCTATAGAATGCCGCATTAATGCAGAAGATCCAACCTCTTCATTTGTTCCGTCACCAGGCACTATAGAAAAATACATAGCTCCAGGTGGCTTGAATGTTAGATTAGATACAGCTGTCTATGCTGGTTATAAGATTCCAACAATGTATGATACCATGATTGGTAAGCTTATTACTTGGGGTAATAACCGTGATGAAGCTATATCCAGAATGATTGTAGCACTAGATGAGTTCGAAATTCAGGGCGTTGAAAATACTATTTCATTCCATAAATATATTTTGAATAACAGAGACTTCTATAATGGCAAGTTTTCTACAGCTTTTGTAGAAAATCATTATGATGACTATCTTAATAAAATAAAGTCAGCATCAAAAAAGAAAGATTAAGTAATAATGAACTTGCTTAAACCTGCAGTTCCTTTTCCTATAAAGGTATTATCAGTTGAAGATCTTACAAAGCATATCAAAGATGTTGTGGAAAACGACAAACTTTTGTCAGCTGTATGGGTTCAAGGGGAAATATCAAATCTTGTAAAAGCTGCTTCAGGACATTGCTACTTTACGTTAAAAGATGATAAAGCTGTTCTAAAAGCCTGTTTATGGGCAGGCAACAGAAGATATATCACAACTAACTTCAAAAATGGCGATTTGGTCATGGTTTATGGAAGTATATCCTTATATGCTCCTAGAGGTGAGTATCAGATTGTTGTTACCGATTTAAGACCAGCAGGAATCGGTGCTCTTTATGAAGCATACGAAAAGTTGAAAAACAAACTTCAGGCAGAAGGACTTTTCGATGCCGAAAGGAAAATGCCTTTGCCTTTCCTGCCAAAAGGTGTGGGAGTTGTTACTTCCTCAACTGGTGCTGTAATTAAAGATATTTACAGGGTTATCAGGCGTCGTTTTAGAAATATGCCTATTTATCTGGTTCCTGTAAAAGTTCAGGGTGAAGGAGCGGCAAAAGAAATAGTTACAGGAATTGAACGCCTCAATGCTGATTCTAGAGTTGATGTAATTATTGTTGCTCGAGGTGGTGGAAGTTTGGAAGATCTTTGGGCTTTCAATGAAGAACCTGTTGCGAGAGCTATCAGCGACTCTAAAAAGCCGGTAATTTCTGCTGTCGGTCATGAAACAGATACTACAATTGCTGATTTAGTAGCAGATAAACGAGCTGCAACACCTTCTGTAGCAGGTGAGTTAGTTGTTCCTGTAAAAGACGATTTAATAGAACTTATTAGACATAAAACTCAAAGATTAAGTAGAACTATAAAAAGTATTCTGACTATTCAAAAACAAAGATTTGAAAAATGTGCTCAATGCAGGTTTCTCGTGAAACCTTCTCTTCTTGTCGCAGAACGCCGAAATAATGTCATGAATCTAACAAGAGAATTGGATATTAATTTCAAATCTTTTATTGATAATGCTAAACACCGTTTTGATCTTCTGAATGCAAGATTTATTGCATTAGATCCGAAAGTCCTATTAAAGCGTGGCTATATTATGGCTATGGATGAAAAGGGGAAGGTTGTAACATCAGTAAAGAAGCTTAAAAAGGGTTTGCCCTTGAGGCTGGGCTTCGCAGATGGCTATGCCGGAGTCACTGTAGAGGAAATTGAAAGGTGAAAGAAGGAGTAATGAAATATGCCGCAGTATACTGCTAAAGAAATTGCAAAAATCATTGCAATGAGCAAAGAAGATATAGAAAAATTAGATTACGAAACAGCTATGGCTAAATTAGAAATAGTTGTTGATGCTTTAGAACAGGAAGGAACTTCCTTAGAATATGGTTTGCAGTTATATTCTGTCGGAACAGCTCTTTCTAAAAAATGTAGTGCTGATTTAGACAGCGCGGAAGAAAAAATGTTACAGCTTCTTGGAACTATTCAAAACCCTGCTGAACAGTCTTTTGATCCGGAAAAAGATGGTAGATGAGATATGGAACAGGAATTAATCAAAAAGTTTTTGGCAAAACTCTCTTCAATAGCAGAAAAAGTTGACAAGTATCTTGATAAATGGCTTCCTCAAAAAGATGAAGAACATTCAGCTAATCTTAATGAAGCTATGAGATATTCTGTTATGGCAGGTGGAAAGCGTATTAGACCAGCTTTGACCGTATTAGTAGCTGAAGGATTGGGTTTCAAAAATGAAGCTGTCTATAGAGCAGGCTGTGCTTATGAACTTTATCATTCTGCTAGCTTAATTCATGATGATTTGCCTTGCATGGATGATGATGATTTAAGACGAGGTAAACCTACAAATCATAAGGTTTTTGGTGAAGCAACCGCTGTTTTGGCTGGGGATTGTCTGATGCTCATGCCTTATGAATGGTTTAGCAAGCTTTCTGAATATGGGGTTTCAAACGATAAGATAGTTAAAATTATGAATATCGCTAATGAAGCTTTTACTTATCGCGGTGTCATTGGCGGGCAAATGCTTGATTTGCTTTACGAAAACCATAAAGTTGACCAGAAAACTCTAGAACACATTCATATGGGGAAAACTGCTGCGTTACTTTGTGCCCCAATTTTAACAGGTGCTGTGCTTGCTGATGCTACTGACGAAGAATTGAAATGTTTGAAGACCTATTCCCAGAAAATTGGTCTTTTATTTCAAATAGTAGATGATATACTTGATATTGAAAGCGATGCTGTGACTCTTGGCAAAAATACCGGTCGTGATATAGCTCTTGGCAAATCTACTTATCCTGCTTTATTGGGATTAGACGGCGCAAAAGAATACGCAAAAAAAACTTGTGATGAAGCTATTAAGGCTATTGAGCCTTTGGGCGACCGTTTGACAGATTTGAAAGCATTGGCTTTATACCTTTTGAAAAGAAAATCTTGATTATTTCCTGAAAAATAATGGATGGAAAAGTCTTAAATGAAAACAAAAATAAAATAAGAGCTATAGCAGTAACAGGAATAATGCTTGCTATAACTGTTGCTCTGCAGGCTGTTAATTTACCAAATATTGTTACTGGCGTGATTGTTAATAGTATTTTTGTTTTTATTTTTTTTTATGTAGGCTTAAAATCCGCTATGACTTTATGTTTGTTAAGTCCTTTATTTGGTTTCGTTACAGGTCATTTGCCTGCTATAATGTATCCTGTTTTACCAATAATAGCTGTCGGTAATTGTTTTTTGATTCTAGTTTTATCAAATTTAAAGAATAGTTCGACTTGGGCAAAAATATTACTACCATCTTTTATAAAAGCTTTGATTATTGGACTTGGCGGAAAGCTGATGGTTCATCTTTTTGTTCCAGATAAGATTCATGATTTTTGGATTTTTAGTGTTTTGGAAATTCAGTTTTTTACTGCTGGGTTAGGTATATGGCTTGGTCAGAAACTAAGAACTGATGTCATTAAATAGACAAATCTAAACAATTAAAACTATGTTATAATATAATAAATAATTATAAATAGTATTATATATTTGGGGAAAATGATAAAAAAATCATTAAAAGAAGAATTCTATTTCTTGTTAAGTTATAAAGCTGAAATAGAAGATGACAGAATATCTTTGCCATTTAACGATTATAATTATTTTTATAATCATAATCGTTATGGGATGTTTGTTTTTGGATTTTTTTTTATTCTTGTATGTAATAAATATACTTTTTATCTTTTTCTTAAACTAATACAGTTTCTTATAAAGATTTCTGGAAGTTATAGTGATATTATTATGCCTGTGTTTGCGTTTTTATTTGGAATTTCTCCTATTATTTTAGCCATTCTTATAAAAATTTTTAATACTGAAAGTGTGTATGAGAAATATTTTTATTTAAAAAAAGTCTTTGATTTAAAAAATAATATACTTTATACGGAACATTGTTCTTGGGGAAAAATTAAAAAATATGATTATATAGATTTTAAAGACATATTAATCTTTTGTAATAATGTTTTACCTAAGAAATATTTACCCTTTGTAAAAGGGAAAAGAATCGATATTAATGAAATAGCCATAAATCCTAATACAAATCTTTTTCATGAATACTGGTTAAGCTTTTTGTTGAAAAATGGAACATTGATTGATTTTTTGAAATTAGGCTATTCGGTGAACGAACACAAAATTAGCATAAAATTTGCAAAAGCTCTTGGACAATATTTGAGCAAAGAATATAGTTTATGTGATGATAATAGTAAATTTATTCTGGTTTACTCCCCTGATAGTGATGATGATTCTCACTATTCATTAAAAGAGCATATGATAACCGAGGATGATTTGGATGAAAATGAGGAAGATCAGTAGTCTGATATGAAATTCTTAGCAACTGTAGCTGGTTCAATCATTGCTATAATAATTATTCTTTTAATGAAATAAATACGTCTATATTTATGTTATATTATTTGAAAATATAGTTTATCAAAATAAGGAAATATATCAAAAAATGAAAAAAAGTATAATTTGTTTGACTTTTATTTTTTTTATGAATAATGCTGTTTTCTCAGGAACGGTTGGAGGAGAACGACCGGATAGAAGCCCAAGTTGGGTGGGTTCTGTGGTTAATAAAATTGAAGATATTATTATAAAGAAAGCTAAGGAAGCTGTTAAAACAGAAAAAAAACTGGAGAATGCAAGTTCTAAAAAACCTTGGTATGGTGGAAAATCTGAAAAAAAGAAACTGGAAAGGCAGTTAGAATCAGAAGAAAATGAACTGAAAAATTGTCTTTCTTCTAGACCTACCAATAGTAAATCGAATTATGAAAAGCATATAGTAAAAACTAGAGAAGAAGCTTATAACGACTCAAATAGACCAAATAATGAAGTAATTGAACTTACTTTTTCCTTAGAAAACATTAATACTATAATTAAGAAATATGAAGAACGTGTTACAAGGAATCCTAGCAATTATGATATTGCTATAGAATATTATGAAACCTACTTAATCTGTTTAAAATGTTTGATTGATATGCATAATGAGTTTATTTCAAGTGCTGCAAATGATTATCCTAGAATGATTGCAGATAATAAAGATAAAATAAAGAATCAGATCGCAGAAATAAATAAAGAATTGCCAAACAAAAAAGATTCTGAAAATGTAGAACTTCTAAAGAGCAATAAGCAATATCTTGAAACTTTGTTAACAGCATTAGATGAAGCAAAAGTCACTCTTTCTCTTCAGAAAAAATGGGCTGAAGACAATCTTCCAAAATTAGAAGAAAGAAGAAAGACTACAGAAACCACTTTAAATACTGCAAGAATTACAAAAGATGTATCTGGATTAGTTACTGGAATCAAAGCAAAATTTGAAAGTTTACAGGTTTCAATGCCTCCTCTGATTATGTTCAAATTAGATGAAAGCAAGCTTAAATCTAAGTGATAAAGATAGGTTGTTAATAATTAAAAATCTTTTATAATAAGGTACATCGATGAAAAATGCTGCTATAATAGTTGCTGGTGGATTAGGACACCGCATGAATTCGAGTCTCCCTAAGCAATTTATGCTACTGCATAAAAAACCTGTTTTGCAGTGGAGTCTTGAATGTTTCAATAATGTTCAATCTGTAAAAAAGATTATTTTGGTTTTGCCCGAAGATTGGATGGATGAAGGTAAAAAATACTTAAAGAATTTCAAACCAGTTAAAGATTTTTCTATAACTATAGGTGGAAAATTACGTCAGGATTCAGTTTATAATGGTTTAAAACTGGTTACTGATGATTTTGATTTTGTGGCTGTTCACGATGCTGCTAGACCTGGCATCACTCCAGAATTGGTAGACGAAGGATTCAAAAAGGCTCAAGAGAAAGGCAATGCTATTTTTGCTATACCTTCTTACGATACTTTGGCTGTTGTCGAAGATGGAGTGATTGTAGATAATGCTGATAGAAACAAAATTTACAGAGTTCAAACGCCTCAGATTTTTGGTTATAAAGTTTTAAAAAAAGCTCTAGAAAAAGCTATTGTAGAAAAGATTGTAGGAACTGATGAGGCTACTTTGGTTCGAAAATTAGGTAATAAGGTTTACATAATACTTGGAACTGAAAAGATTGTTAAAATTACAACAATAGAAGATTTAGAAAAAGCAGAATTATTATTTACAGAAGGAAATTAACATGAAAAAAACTCTTATTGTACAAGCTCCGGCAAAGATAAATATTGGCTTATGGGTTAAAAATAGACGTCAAGATGGTTTTCATGATTTAGAAACTATTTTTCAAACCATATCTTTAACGGATAACATAATTTTACATGAGGGTTTTGAACCTGGAATCAGGATAATTTGTGACAACAAGAATGTACCAACGGGTGAAGATAATATAGCTTTTAGAGCTGCGAGAATTTTTTTGAAAAAATATGGTATTGAACCAGCTTTAGATATAAAAATAGAAAAAAGAATACCTATGGCTGCAGGATTGGCTGGTGGTAGTACAGATGCTGCAACTGTTTTGACTGGGTTAGCAAAATTATATGAACGAACGGTTACTCCTGCTGAATTTATGGAAATGGCAGCATTTTTAGGTTCGGATGTACCGTTCTTGATTAAAGGAGGTTTGGCTAGAGGATCTGGCCGTGGTGAAAAGCTTGAGTTTTATGATATGCCTAGAAATCAGATAATTGTTGTGGTTGTTATGCCAAATGATGTTTCTGTTTCTACTAAATGGTGTTACGATAATTATACTCCAGGAAACAATGAAATTAAGTCTAGAAGTTTTGAAATGATTCTTGAAGCTTATCAAAAATGTGATTTTGAAAGTTTAAAAAAGGTTGTTTTTAATGATTTGGAATCTGTTACTTTGCAACGGTATCCTTTGATTCAGCGTATTAAGGAACTTTTATCCAGTACAGGGGATGGCGTTGTTCTAATGTCCGGCAGCGGTCCTTCTGTATTTGGTCTTTTTGATGATAAAAGAAAGGCTCTTAATGCTGTTACTGCTTTAAGGGGTGTACCTGCTCAGATTTTCGTAGAAAGAATATGTAAGAAATAGGAATAAAATTTGAAGGTGTTTTTTTGTTTAAGATTTATACTGATTGTGTACACAGCAAAAATCTCAAAGAATAAAAATTATCTAGACAAAAGAAAAATTCCCCTGTATGAGGGGAATTTTTTCTTTGAAAAAATTCCTTCCTTAGGGGAAATTTTACCCAATACAGTGAATTTTGTTTGTTTTTTGTTATTAATATTCGAATAAAGATTGTCTGAAAATGAGTGAATCTCTTTGTTAATCATGCTTTACAATTGTCTTAATAATTTTAAAAAAAAAAGTTGCATTTTGGCATTACATTTGCAATAATAAATGTTGTCGTAAGACAAAAAATTTCAGGAGGAATTAATATGAATCGTTTCTTTAGAGAAGAAGAAGGACAAGGTCTAGTAGAATATGCTCTTATCATTGGTTTGATCGCAATCGTAGCTATTGCTGCTCTTACATCAGCTGGTAAAAGCGTAAGCGGTCTCTTTGGTAATATCACCAATGAACTCAATACTGCTAATACTCCTTCTAACTAATAACTAATTATTGAACGGCAAAAAAGGCAGGCTATGCCTGCCTTTTTTGTTATAAATCTGCAAAAAGAAAGAATAATAACAATGAAAAAAAGAATGAGAAAATCGGGTCAGGGTTTGGTAGAGTATGCTTTAATTATTGGATTGGTTGCTATTGTTGCAATTGCAACATTAACAAGCTGTTCACAAGCATTAAAAAGTTTCTATTTAGATACTATACCTAATGCATTAAACACTATACCAAATAGTAGCTCGAGCAATTAAGTATTTCCTTCAATAAAACCAAATCTGAACGCTAATTTATAATGATAAAAACTGTATTATTTTAGATTAGTTTATAGTTCGAATTTTCTTATTATCTTTGTACAAGTAAACATTATTTAATTTAGATAGTAACTTATATTTTTTATTTATAGAATTAATATTTCATTAACAATCTTATTTTTCATTAAAAAGCAATAGATCTGATATAAGTTTTTTTTAGTCATAATTAACATATTTTTCGGTTTCTAATTACTAATTAATTTATTCTCCCTATTGACACATAGAAATATTCGTACTAATATCAAAACATACTTTTTTGGGGAGAAATAGACTTGAAAAAAACAAAGATTATATCATTTTTTGTTATATTATTAGCTGTTGTCGCATTAGGGGTCTTCATGGGAAACATTATGTTCAACCTATTGGAGGGTGGAAAAAGTTCGCAAAATACTAATACCCCATCTGCTTCATCAGGAACAGAAAATAAACAAGGTACCGTTAAAATTTTATATGGAGATAGTGATACTCCCCAAAATAATGAAGCAACAGAATTTCAGCAAAACTTAAATTATGCTTCTTCAGCTAATGCTATTCCATTGCATAACCAATCAGAAAGCTCTGAAAAATTAGTAACCGCATCTAATACACCAAAGACAACTAATGAAAATCTTGTTTTTTCACCAACAGGTCCTCGATGGTTTGCTTATGCAAGCACAAACGGTTTAAATGTCAGAGAAACCCCAGATAAAAAAGGTAAGTTTATGTTTAAGGTTGCTAAAGGAACTAGAGGGGTAGTAAAAGAAAAGAAAGATGGCTGGACCTATATTCAATGGGATTTTAATAAGAAAAAAGGTTGGTCTATAGATGATTATTTAGTTCAGGGACCAGCTAATATTATAGAAAACTTAGTGAATAAAAATACTGACACTAAAATAGAAAATATAAAAACTGAGCAGCTTACCCAGGCAAACATAGAAAAAGAAATAGAACAGAGTAAAACAATTATTGGTGTAGCTAGACCTGCTTCATTAACAGAAACTGTAATGACTTATACTAATGGTAAAGATTTACCTCAAAAAGCTACTATTGCTGCTCCAAATGTTGCAAATATAAGAGAACAACCAACTACAAAAAGTCTGTTGCTTATCAAATTACCAAAGGGAACCGTAGTTGGAGTTAAGGGCGTTAAACAAGTAGATAAATATCAATGGTTTGAAATAACCTTCAGTAACGGAACTAAAAGCGGTTGGACTAGAGAAGACAATTTAAAATTCTAAAAGTCAATTAGTTTTTGTTTCTCTTATTATTGTAGGAAATGAGTCAACTTTTTTGATTCTATTTCCACAAAAGGGGCAAAATCTAATTCTTTCCACTGTAAGTGCACGGCAACTAGAACATATTAAAAGTGTTCCTTCTGGTGGTAAATCATGTTTTAATGCTTCTATCCAAATTTCATAAATAATGAATATAAGCACAGAAATAAGTGAAATAATAAGTCCGCTTAAAGAAATTATGGAAAATCCATTGCATCTTGTTATTAAAAAATCAAATATTCCATGTAAAATTGATGAAATAAGTAGGCCAAGATTCAAAAAAATAGCTGTTTTACCAGGAGATTTTGGTAAATTAAAAGCTATTGAGGAGTAATATCCACAAATGCTTGCAAATGCTAGATGAGCAACAGAATTAACTATAATCCTTGGTAATACAATTGAAGCTCCATAAATATAGTAATATTGCAGGTTTTCTAAAAATGAAAAAGATAACGCACAGCCAGCAAAACTCATAAATACAAATGTTGGTCGAAAGCCATCCGTTCTATTGAAACAACAGACAATATGAGCTCCAAGAGCTTTAAATCCTTCTTCAACAAAGCCAACTATTCCAATGCTAGCTATTAAAATAATATACCATTCACGAGTCGAGTATAAAAAATCATGTATCTGGCCACCTAAATAGATCCCAATAGGAATATATATGAGTTTGACAAAAAAGACAGCTAGAACACCAAATATAATTCCATTCCAGAAAGCTTTGCTAAGATTATTATCAAGCCAGTGCTTCTTTGCAAGAGTATAAAAGAAAGCTATAGGAGAGACTAGAATTATAGAAAAAACAATATCGTCAAAAGTAGAAAACAAGATGGACTATTCCCTTAAGAAGTTAGCTTGATAAATACATTTTCCTGTTTTTTTACCAACATGAAAAACAAATCCTGAACAATCGGAATTCCAAACAGGTCGGAAGCTTTCATATATTCCGGGGAAGCTAAGGATTTCTTCTTTTTTTGATTTTAGGTCTTGTAATACAATAACATTTTTGCTTCCTCCTTCATTTAATGAACGAGTATAAGCAAGAATTTTATTGTCTGGTGAAATGTCAGCCATCCAATTCCTTGAATTGTTAGTTACAAGCGCAGTTGGTTCTCCTAATGGATCTATATCTACTTTCATAATATGAGATATTTTCATATTTTCTATTATTCTTGTAAATATTATGCTTTTACCATCAGGGGTCCATCTAGGTTCTCTATCATTAACGTTTCCTTTTGTTATTTGGGTAACTTTTTTATTATTGAAAATGTCTAGAGTATAGATTCTATTTTTGCCGTCGCCTCTATTAGATACAAATGCAATTTTTTTCCCATCGGGTGAAATACAAGGCATCATGTTTTTGCTATTACCAGATGTTAGAGCCATACTGTTTTTGCTCTTTCTGTCGTATAAGAAAATCTGTTCAGGTGGCTGACTGTCGCTGGAAAAAATTATCATGTTGGAATCCGGGGTTAGTTCAGGGGTCCAAACATTACCTTTCCATTCAAAAACTCTTGTGGCTTTAGCTTTTTCTGATGGTGATTTTATGAAACACTGAAAAGTTGGTTTCCCTTTATAATCAATTCTATCAGAAGCAAAAACCAGTTCATTCCCTTTCTTGGATTTAAAACCATGATAGCTGTTTCTATCTGAAACTTCTAATAAAGATACATTTTTGTAAACGAGATTCCCACGTGGGAACAAATCTGAGTCTGGGATGACTTGAGAAGTTTCTGTAAATGAGGCTGTTTCACCAATGGGTTCAACAACTTCTGTAGAACCGTTGTCAAATTCTTCTACAATCACTACTTCATCAGTTTTAGGTTTTTCAACTTCGCTACTATTGGCAGAGTTTGTTGCAATTAAATCAGGTGTCTTTGTATTAGATGGTTCTGATTGGCTAGAAGCTGATTTATTAATATTATTTGTTGAAACAGAAGCTATTTCGTTTTTATTAACTTCATGTGTATTTTCGTTAGCTTTAACTAATTCTTTTGTTTCATTACTTTGAATATTGTTTATATCTTTATTTTGATTTTCGGTATTGTTAGGTTTTATATTTTCGTCAGAAATAACTTTATCTTTGATTTCTGTTTGTTTTACATAATTTTCAGGAATAGGTTCAGCATTTTCTAAATCTTCTTTTTCAGAATACAAAGATATAGAATTATTTGATGAACTGTCGTTATACTGCATTTTAACTTCAATATTAGGTGAAATCGTATTAGAGGCTATTATATCAGGCTTGTTTTCACTAGGTTTATTTTCAAATTTATCTATTAAGTTGTTAAGAATAGAATGTTTCCACACTTCACCTTTGAACACATAAGTGTCAAATAAACTTCCTACAAAAGCTCCCGATAGAAAAATAAAAAGACCTAATAACATTCTTTTATGACGTCTTTGTCTTCTTTTTTGTGGAGTATCGCAATCTGGACAGTTGATTTCACGCCCTGGTAATTTTTTGCCACACCTAAAACAATACATTGTTGTCTCCTTAATATAATGCGTAAATATTATACCTTAATAGAGTAATAAAGTAAAATAACTAATTTCCACCTTCCATCTTCAGTTTTCAACTTTCAACTTTCAACTTTCAACTTTCAACTCTTAATTCTTAATTCTTATCTCTTATCCCTTATCTCTCATTTCTCAGCTCTCCTGCTCTCAACTCTCAACTCTAAACTCTAAATTCTCAATTCTCAATTTTCAATTTTCATCTTCTATCTTCCTAGTCTAAGTTAGGCTCATCCTAACTTGTACAAAGGGAAAAAATATAATATAATGAAAAATAAAAAAACGAGGCAAATCATATATGAACAAAAAAGATATAGGTAAGCTGTTTGTAATTGGTTATCAAGGCGAAGATCCATCTGATGAATTCCTTTCATTTGTTGAAGAATGGGGAATTGGCGGTGTGATTGTTTTCGCAAGGAATTTAGCTGATCCTTTAAAACTTCCTAAAGTTTTGAAAAAAATAGAGGAAGCTTCTCAGAATAAAGTGTTTACAGCCATAGATCAAGAGGGTGGTCTAGTCTTAAGAATATTAAGCCATGGAAGCTTATTTCCATCTGCAATGGCATTAGCTGCAAGTGAAAGTGTTGAATTAACTCAGAAAACTTATGAAGCAATTGGCGAAGAAATGTTGAGTTTGGGTTTGAATTGGAACCTTGCACCGGTGTTAGATATAAATCATCCTAGCAACCCTGGTATTGGAGCTAGATCTTTTGGTGATACTCCTGAATTAGTTGCTAAATTTGGTATTGCTGCAATTAAAGGTCTTCAATCCGCTGGTGTGATGGCTTGTGCAAAACATTTCCCAGGGAAGGGAGAAGCAAAAAAAGATTCTCATTTAACTTTGCCAACTATTCCATATGATCAGGAAAGACTTCGTTCTATAGAACTCTTCCCGTTTATTAAAGCAATAAAAAATGATGTTGCTTCAATAATGACATCCCATGTATTTTTCCCTGCTTTTGAAAAAACAACTAATTTACCTATTACTTTATCTAAAGCAGTTTTAACAGATTTGTTACGAAAAGAACTGAAATTTAACGGACTTATAATTACGGATGACTTAGAAATGGGTGCTATTACCGAATCATTTGGAATAGCTCAGGCGGCCCTTCGTTCTTTTCTGGCAGGTGCTGACCAACTTTTGATATGTCATACTCTAGAACAGCAAAAATTAGCTGCTGAAACTCTATTTAATAGTGTGGAAAAAGATTCAAATGCTGCCATAAGATTGGAAGAGAGTCTGGAAAGAATAAAAATAGCAAGATCTAAATTAGTTGCTTCTAGCAATAATTCTAAAGATATTGATTCTTTAAAGAAAAAACATGAAACATTAATAGATGAAGTGTCTGAAAGATCTATAAAGTTTTTATCTGTAGATTCAAAAGATTATCCGGTTAAAGATTCACATGAAACACTTTTTGTTTTACCTAAAATTTCTTCATTAGTTCAGGTTGAAGAAGAACATAAAGATAACAGCCTTGCAAATCTTATTAAGTCAGATTTCTCCAATTGTATGACATTAGTTTATGAACCTAAGGCTAGTAGCAAAGATATAATAGATAGTGTTAAAGAGAAAAATGCCAGACAGGTTGTTTTTATGACCTATAACGGTCATTTATTCAAGGAACAAATAGAGGCCGCAAGAAAAATCTCTGAGTTTGTTCAAAGTATTATAATTATTGCTTTAAGAAATCCATATGATATTTTTGAATGTGATTTTTCTAATACAAAAGGAGCAACTTTTGGCTTTAGAACTCCAGCTATTAAAGCATTATTAAATGTTTTAAAGGGTATAAAACAACCTGTTAAAGGTAATTGGCCAATAAAAACAATCTGTTAAAACCCTTTATTTGTTTTAAAGAATTATTTAGCGATAGAAATTTAATTAGTTTTTACCTTAATGAATAATAAAAAAAGCTCGCTATAAGCGAGCTTTTTTTATTAAGCTTATTATTAGTTAACGTTAACCAATTTAAGCATTGGCATGAAAACTGCCATAACGATACCACCGATTACAACCCCTAATACAACGATAACTAACGGTTCGATTACTGATGTAAGACCTTTAACCGCTGTATCTACTTCTGTATCATAGAAGTCTGCAATCTTTGTTAACATCTTGTCGAGTTCACCTGTTTCTTCTCCAACTGCAATCATTTGAACAACCATTGGAGGGAAAACGCCTGAGCTTTTTAGAGGTTCGGCGATTGATTCACCTTCTCTAATGGATATACGAGTTTTGTCAACGGCGTCTGCTATAACACAGTTACCTGCTGTCTGAGAAGTAACTTCAAGTGCTTGCAAAATCGGAACACCTGAAGAAATCAAAGTACCAAGTGTTCTTGTAAATTTTGCAACAGCAACCTTTCTCATCATCATACCAAGATTTGGAATTTTAAGAATATTTGTATCCCAAATTCTTGAACCTGTTTTGGTTTGGAAGAACTTCCAAATTAAAAGAGGAATAAGGACGATAGCAGGAATAACAACAAACCACCAACCTACCATGAAGTCTGATACAGCAAGTAATATGGTCGTTGCCATTGGAAGTTCAATATTCATACCTAAGAAGATTTCTTTGAACTGTGGCAAAACGAACATAACCAATGCAACAACTACCAAGAACGCAATCCCGAATACGACTACCGGGTAAGTCATTGCACCTTTAATTTTTGCTTTCAAAGCTTCAGAACTTTCAAGGTATTCTGCAAGTCTATCAAGAATAACGTCAAGAATACCACCGATTTCTCCAGCTTTTACAAGAGAACAGAAAAGATTATTAAATACTTTAGGGTGCTTTTCTAGTGCTTTTGAGAAAGTCGCACCACCTTCAACGTCTGTTCTTATCTGGCTGATGATTCTTTTAAAAGTAGGATTTTCAGCTTGTGACTGAAGAATTGTTAGACATCTTACTAGAGGAACACCAGAACCGATCATTGTTGCAAATTGTCTTGCAAAAATACTGACTTCCTGTGAACTTACACCTCTGGTAAAGAGTGCGAAACCGCCACCGCCACCGCCTTTCTTTTCGGTAATATTTATTACAAAGAAACCTTTTTCACGAAGTTTGCTAATACAAGCTTCTTTGTTTTCACATTCCATTTCGGAAGTGACGATTTTACCATCCCAGTTTTTGGCTTTATATGAGAATGTCGCCATAAAACTAAACTCCTAATTTCAAATATTTAAAAATTCTAATTAAATAAATAGAGTTGCAAAAACAACAATTAATTTAGATATTGTATCACATAATTAGCTAGAATGATACATTATTATCTTAAATTAACTTTTTTAAAAATAAATGCAAGTAAAAAATAAAGATTTTAAGAAAATTTTATCATAAAATATTAATCTTGATAAGATATTCACTATTAAAAAAGTAGACTTTAAAAAAAAGTTAAGCTACCATATCTTTCATGAAAACTTTGGTATTTGCTGAAAAACCTTCTGTTGGTAAAGATATTGCTCGTATTTTAGGTGCTACTAATAGGGGCGATGGTTTTTTAGAAGGAAAAGATTATATTGTAACCTGGGGTTTTGGTCATTTAGTTTCAATTGGTCATCCCGAAGTTCAGAATCCAAGCTGGAAGAATTGGAGTATGAATATTTTGCCAATGATTCCAAAAGAATGGAAGTGTGTTGTACTACCAGCTTCGAAAGAACAATTTGATAAGGTGGCTAAACTATTTAACAGGTCCGATGTGGATACCCTTATAAATGCGGCTGATGCTGGAAGAGAAGGGGAATTGATTTTCAGACTGGTATATAATCAGTGCGGTTGTAAAAAATCCTTTAAGCGTTTATGGATTTCAAGTATGACCGACGAAGCAATAAAAACAGGTTTTAAAGACTTAAAGCCTGGAGAAAACTATGATAACCTTGCAAAAGCAGCAGTTTGTAGAAGCAGAGCTGATTGGTTGGTTGGAATGAACTTAACTAGGGCCTATACTAAAAAGCTTAATACTATGTTTACTTTGGGCCGTGTGCAGACACCAACTCTTGCAATGGTTGTGAACAGACATAAAGAAATAATTAGTTTTGTTCCAAAAGACTATTGGGAAGTGGAAGCCGTATTTGATAATTTTTCTGCAATATGGTTCAATCCTGATGCAGACGAATATCCTACAAGAATAGATTCCTTAGAAAAGGCTACTCAATTATCAGAAAATTTGAAAGATAAAATTGCTACAATAAGTTCTGTTAAAAAGACAGCGAAAAAGCAATTTCCACCATCATTATATGATTTAACTACTCTTCAGAGAGATGCAAACTCTAGATATTCTATGACTGCGGCAGATACCCTTTCGACGCTTCAAGGTCTTTATGAAAAAAGGAAAGTTGTAACTTATCCTAGAACAGATAGCCGTTATCTGTCTGACGATATTTTCCCAACTATAGAAAAAAGATTAGCTTCTCTTCCTCCAGAATATTCTGGTTTCCTTGATTATTTAAGAAATAATAGACCTAAAAAAGATAAGCGTATATTCAATAATGCAAAAGTTTCAGACCATCATGCTGTAATTCCAACTGAAAAACCTGTAAAAGACATGGCTGGGTGGTCTAGTGCAGAGAAAAAAATATATGACTTGGTAGTAAGAAGGTTTATTGCGGTTTTTTATCCTGATCATCAATATTTATCAACTACTATAGTTGCTAAAATTGGAGAAGACAACTTCAAGGCTACTGGTAAAGTCGTTACAGATGAAGGTTGGAGAATTCTTTATCCTAAAAAGACAGTTAATACCAATACAACTGCTAATGAAAAATCATCTGATTCAAATTCTGAGGATGAAGAAAATATACAGACACTTCCAGAATTAAAAAAAGGTGATAATGAAAAGGTTGTGAATTCTAATCTTCTTACTAAAAAGACAAAACCTCCTCTTGCCTATACGGAAGCAACACTTTTGCAGTCTATGGAAACAGCTGGCAAAATGGTCGAAGACGAGGAACTTAGAGATGCTATGAAAGATGGAGGGTTAGGTACTCCTGCAACAAGAGCTGAAATAATAGAAAAGCTTATAAAAGTTGGTTATATGTACCGTGACAAAAAGAAGCTTGTTCCAACAGAAAAGGGAATCAATATAATTGATAATGCTGAAGAAGAAATTAAAAGCCCGGATTTGACCGGGAAATGGGAAAAGCGTCTCGCTGATATTTCTCATGGAAAAGATAATGACAAAGACTTTATGAATGCGATTTCCGAATATGTAACTACGGTGGTTGCAAAAATTAAAACCTCTAATAAACTTAGAGATTTGGCTTCTGCTATAAATAATACTTATGGCGGATGGAAGAAACAAAAAGATGATAAGGGTGAAAAAACTTTAAATAGTGAAACGGAAGAAAAAGTTTTGCGAGTTTCGAAACCTGTAAAAGCTATAGTTAAACATAAACTAAAAGCAGATGATTCGAATAAATCTAATGTTTCTTCTGCAAAGCCTTTGACAAGAGAAATAATTGCTCCTTGCCCTGCTTGTGGAATAGGGGGTATAATAGAAGGACAGCGTGGTTTTGGTTGTAACAGATACAAAGAAGGCTGCCATTATGTCGTATGGAAGGAAATGTATGGAAAAAAGCTTTCTCAAAGTGCAATTAAAGCTTTGATAGATGGAAAACAAACTCGTGTGATGAGTGGTTTTAAGCTGGATGACGGAACTATAGTTTCAGGCAGACTTAGAATGAAAGAAGATAAAAGTGGGATTGAACTCGTTTGGGTTGCAAGTCCAGGTCAAAAATAAAAATGGATCAAGTATTTAGAATAATAGTATATATATTAGCTGCTAATATTGCATATTTAATCTTTTCTCTAATAAGACAAGGTTTTAAGCACTATTCAAATTATATTGCCGAACTCTTTACCCTTATGATGGGAAGTTTATGGTTATTAAATCAGGATATAAATCCTGGATGGGTTTTACTTTTATCTGTTATAGGAATTATTGTTTTTATAGTTTTACCAGTTATTTTACAGGGTAAAATAGATTCCCTGATGGCTGAAAACCGTTATGATGAAATAAAGTCATTTGCTACTCTTAAATCAGCTATTGCGTGGAGCAGTCCTAATTCTCATTTGAAAGATATGGCTGATATTGCTTATAACTATGCAGAAAGCCCTGTTAAGATGGTTGAGGAATTAAAAAAACTTTTAGGTCAGGGTGAGCCTTATGATAGCATGACCAGACTTTTTCTAGGGATGATTCATTTTAATAGAAGAAACTTCAATGAACTAATTAATGACTTAAGAATTCCAGATAAAAAATTTGAAGAACAAAGTTTTGAAGAATTACTATATCTAGTTAGAGCGTATTTGGAAACTACAAGATATGATGAAGCAGTCGAAGCTCAGATAGCATTAGAAAAAAAGGCTAATGAAAATTGTGACAATAAGGTAGAACGTAGAAACAATACTATTATTAATAGGTTCGTTTTTTATGCCTTTATGGGTTGGAAAGACGAATACAATGATTTTCTGAGTTCTAATGAAAAAGGTGTTGATTTACTTCCTCAAGATTTAAGAGATTTTTGGAAAGGTGTCAGCTATTTTTATTC
The DNA here is from genome assembly GCA_905236675.1 of Candidatus Rifleibacteriota bacterium. Classification (GTDB taxonomy): domain Bacteria; phylum Muiribacteriota; class Ozemobacteria; order Ozemobacterales; family Ozemobacteraceae; genus RUG334. The sequence goes on from CAJOND010000030.1 coordinate 76,110, forward strand.
TGGTCTATATGACGAAGGCGAAAAACAGATGAAAGAAGTCATAGCTTCTATTCATGAAGATGACTTTGTGGTGAGAGAATTCATGCAGAAGCGTCTATACGATATGTTAGAACATAAAGTATTCTTTGATAAACATGTTTTACCTAAATTAAAAGAATTACACGAAAAGTATAATAAAGAAATTACTGACTTGGTAAAAGATAATGATAAAAGCATTGTAGAAGTAAAGCCCAAGAAGTTTGTTACAGAAATACTATCTTTTGCAATATTGGTTATTTCTGTGATTTTCATAGTTGTTTTTAATGTTGAAGACTCTGTTGAATTGATAAATATGGGAGCAGCCAGTTCTGTTCTTGTTAAATACGGCGAATACTTCAGATTAGTTAGCTATATTTTCGTTCATATGGGATTCTTGCATTTATTTATGAATTTAATAGCTCTTAGATATTTCGGTCCTCCTGTAGAAAGCATAGCAGGGTGGGGAGCTTTTCTGTTTATTTTCTTGATTAGTGGTATTGGTGGCGGGGCTTTATCCTGTTACTTTGGTACTAAATTGACGATTGGTGCCTCTGGCGGTGTTTTAGGTTTGCTAACTGCTGGAATTGTATTTGAATTATTTAAAACAAAAGATTCCCCATCCTTTTCTAATCAATCAAATATTTTTAATCTTGTTTTTATATTAATAATTAACGTTGTTTATGGGGTTTGGGAAAAAGGGATAGATAATTATGCCCATCTTGGAGGTATTATAGCTGGAGCATTAGCTGGTTTACTTTTTGTTTTCTTTATTAATAAAAGAGCTTTAAGGATTCTAGCAAATTCTATTGCTTTAGTTATTTGTGTTGGAATATTAGGATATGCTTCTTATTGGCATATCAGTTCTTTTATTGCAAATGATTTTTATCCTTCAAAAGTGAGTGGTTATAAAGAGTGTAATATTGCCTCAACAACATTCAAGGTTGAAGCTCCATTAGAATGGAGCCTTGATAAAGATAACAATTCTCCTAATGGAATTAGTTTTAATGGTCCTTTTAATGAAAAGATTATCGTTAATATATCTTTTAATGTTCAATCGAAAGAAGAATATTTAAAACAATTAATTGATAGAAGCAATAAAGAGATAGAAGAACTAAGTGGCTTTGAATTGAATTCGGTTTCTGGACCTACAAAGGTTTCTTTCAGAGATAATACATACAAAATTGTATGGAAAATAAAAATTAGTGGTAGAGATGTGTCTATTGTAGATTTTGTTGTATTTGATAGCTTCTTTAATGAAAATGTTTGGGTTTACAAAGTTGAATATGCTTTAATTTCAAAACATATAAATCGTTATGATTCAATAATGGAACATATGGTTTCTTCCTTGAAACTTTGAAATAGATTTTTCAACAATCTTCTCTCTAATTATACCTATGCCAATAGTAAAAAAATCTTTTTTTTGCGTACCCTCTTGCAAATGATTGATAAAAGAGATAAATTCCTTTTAATAGAAAAATAATAAGGGGGCTTTTATTTAATGATAAAACGAATCAAATTTCTTGCTGTTACAGCAATGTTGTCTTTACCTGTAAGTTTAATTGCAGCTGAAAATAGTTGGTATAATCCAAAAAGTTGGTTTAATAAAGACAATAAAAACACTTCTACTACTGTGACTGGTAATGTTGATTCCTTTAAAGATCAGGTTATTTTCAAAACTCTTGATGGTCAGACTCTTCTTCTGATTGGTAAAAAAGCTAGCAAAGTTGGCGAATGTGGAACTGATGCAAAAATACGTGTTTTCGGTAATGTTTATAAACCTTCTGATAAATATCCTACTGGTGCTCTACAAGTAAGAAATTATAGGGTTTTAGAAGAAGGAACTAAAGCAGAAGAAGCAACAAATACTTCTAAAACATCTGAAGTTACAGAAGAACCAACTCCAGAACCATATGAAGAACCAACTTTAGAAGCAGCTCCTGAAGTTGTAGATGAAACACCAACTGAAATTGTTGCAACTCCAGAAGAAGACAACACAATTATAGAAGCTGTTGAAGAAGAAACAGAAACTAAGGCAGTTAAAACTTACGTTGTTCAGTCTGGTGACACATTAGGCAAGATTAGTTCTAAAATTTTTGGTACTACTACAAAGTGGAAAAAAATAGCTGAAGCTAACAACATAACTAATCCAAAACACTTAAAAGTCGGTATGACTCTTAAGGTGCCAGAATTATAATTTAAAAAATAATGAAAAGACAAAGATTGTTGATTATTCAAATATACTGTCTTTGTCTTTTTTTTGTTATTCATTTTATTTATTCTTCATTTGGACAAGTAAACAGTGTAGAGACCAAACCAGATTCTATTTGCGTAAAAGAGGAAGATGTAAATGGAAGTGGGCAGTATCCTTATAATTTCAGACTAATAGATAATTGTCTTGCAGCTGGCGGGAGTCTTTTTAATCCAGTATCTAAAAATAATACAGATGAAAAAGTCCGTGAATACATTCGTTTCTTAAAAAGAATGGGAATTACTTCTTTAATGCTTTTGCATGTTCCATTGAAGAAAGATTCTTTAACTTCACGGCTAGAGGCTTGCTGTGAAAAAGAAGGTATGGAATTAATAAAAATGAGAATGAATGCGGAAGAATTGCCTACGCCAGAGCAGACAGATTATTTAATGAAGGCAATAGCTTCTGGAAGTTATGTTCATTGTATGTGGGGTTGTGATAGAACTGGTGCTATAATAGGTAAGTATCTTAGAAAGAAAGGTTATTCTGGTCAGCATGCTTTTGAGGCTATAATCAATAAAGGAACCCATGCTGGTAAACTTGGTGGTTTTAAACGAAAATCAGGGAACAAGAACCTTCTTTTATATTTTTGGCCAGAGGTTCAATATGAAAATCCAGAAATATATAGTGAATTCTCGAAATAAATATTAAAGTAAAATTCGACTATTGAGATTATTGTCTATTCTTCTATTTCTTCAACGATCTCTTCGACAATTTCTACTTCAGGTTCTTCAAATATTTCTTCTATTACTTCTTCTTCTTCTATTTCTTCAATAATCTCTTCGACTATTTCTTCTTGAGGTTCTTCCTCTATCTCTTCAATAACTTCTTCAACTATTTCCTCTTGAACTAATTCTTTGTTTTTATCAATATTGTCATAATTTTCATTTTGTTCGTAGCTTTTAGGGGTTTCAGTATTGACTTCACCTAAGTTATTTGCAATATCGTTCTGAGCTTCTTTTGTTTCCATGATTAAGTTATCAAAAAAACTATAAGTTTTATTTGGATTATTATTGGTTACTTCATCAGGTTTTGGTTCTAAATAATCTGTCTTACTTTCATTATCATTATATTTGCTATTTTCATTTTCAGTTATATTGTCTTCTGTTTTTTCAGGTTTATTTAATTCTTCATTTTCATTGTTTTCTATATTTGTTGGATTATTATTGTTGTTGATGTCATGGTCATCATTATTTTGAAGTAATTCTTCTATATTAATGTCGTCTTGATTGTTTTCGTTTTCATTACTTTCTTCAGTATTATTGTCGGTATTAGTAGAATCAGAAATCGGTTTTTTCTTAGATTTTATTTTTTTAATTATAACTATTGCTGTAATGATTACTAAAACTATAGAAACAATAATAATTATTATTGTTGTTAAACCATTCATTTTTTTAGAAAGTTCTAAGGTTTCTTTTAACGGTTTCCCTGATTTTAGAGCTTTTTCCAGATAATCTTTAGCTTTTTTGGTGTCTTTTTTTCTTTTGTCATAATAGAAATAATAAGCCATTCCTAAGTTTCCTTCTTGGCTATTTTTATCCTTTGTTAATATCTCTTCAGCTACTCTTTTTATTTGATTGCTATTAGGATTATTGTTTAACATTACTAATAGCTTTATTTTCAGATAATCAATATTGTTATCTAATTTATTATTGTTATTAATTAATTCATTTGCTTCACTATATTTTTTTTCAGCATATAGTTTTCGTAATTGTTCAATTATTTCTTTACTATCTAGATTATTACCTTTTTCTTCTTCATTTTCGTTTTCATCTTCATCTTCATCTTCGTCTTCGCCTTCACCTTCTTCTTCATTTCCCTCTTCGTCTACCTTTTTCTTTTCTTTTTCCTTCACATTTATATTATTGTTATCATTTACTTTTTCTTCTTCTTCTTCTTCTACATCTTCGCTTTCATTCTCATTTTCATCTTCATCTTCATCTTTATTCATATCTTTTTTAACTTCAACGTTTTTCTTTTCTTTATTGTTGTTTTTACTATTTATTCCTTTATCTAAGTTTTGTTGCCAATAATCTAATATTGTGTTTGAAAAAAGTTTTGAAAAGGATAGATTATCCTGTATTCCATTGCTCCAACTAATAATAAAAGGAAGGTTCCTGAAAAAGTTATATAAACTATAAACTTTTATTGGAGTGATTTTTTTATTAGAATTAGCGTCAGAGGGCTTTGTTGATTTATTATTCTTTGTTATATCATTTGGGGTTTTATTTGGATTGATTTTGGCGTTATTAATTTTTGGAGAATCATTTTTTACTTTAGATTCTAATGCTTTTTTCTCAGTATTTTTTGAACTTCCTTTTAGGGTTGACTCATTTATTGAGTTAGAAGATAAATTTGTTTTCTGGGGAGAATTTATTTTAGGTTTGGAAACATTGGCATTTGTTTTTGGTATACTGCTTGTTTTTTCTTTTTTCTCTGAATAGTTAATATTTTTTTTTGAAGATCTAATATCAATATTATCTGAATAATTGTTATCCCTTATAATTATTATTGGTGATGGCTTTTGGGGTGGGATTACTATTGTTTTTATATCCTTGTCTACGTGATAATCAACTTCTGGTGATTCAAGATTACGTAGAATTTCATCTATATCATTAGCATAAATACTAGTTGAAACAGATATAAAAATTAGAAATGATAAAAATAAATAAAATCTTTTCACTGGTCTTTTATTTCTTTAGAGAATTTCATACGTGCTTCAACTGCTAATTTATCACATCTTTCATTTTCAGGATGGCCTGCATGACCTTTAATCCAAAACCATGAAAGTTCATGCTTTTTAGATAAATTAAGCAGTCTTTCCCAGAGTTCCTTGTTTTTTACAGGTTTTTTATTTGCTGTTTTCCAGCCATTATTGAGCCAGGAAGTAAGCCAGTTTTTTAAAAATGCATCACATACGTATTTGCTGTCTGTGGTTATCTTCACTTTACAAGGTTCTTTCAGACTCTCTAATGCATTTATAACAGCTAGCAGCTCCATTCTGTTATTTGTTGTTTCCGGTTCACCGCCTGAAAGCTCCTTTTCAATACCTTTAAATCTTAGGATAGAACCCCATCCACCAGGTCCTGGATTTCCGCTGCAAGCTCCATCACTAAATACATCTACTTCTTTCATTTTACGCTCCATATTTCATTAAAGGTACTATCGGAATTTTCACCTCCAGAAATAACTATCTTAGAATCAAATGTAATCACTTGATGGTTGCTTCTGGCTTTAAAATTATTGTTATATGGCATTTGAATCCAATTGGAACCATTATTTGTTGCATAAATCTTAGAAAGGTATGAAGGATTGCCGACAGAACCTGTTTGTCCACTTATCAACCAGATTCTGTCATTATAAACAGTTGCTCCGGCACCATAAAATGGAGTGATTCCAATATTATCAGATTTTTTTGACCAATTTGTGTTTTTATCTTTGAACAGAACTAATTCATTTAACGCAATTTCATTATTGTTACTATCTTTTCCATACCCACCCAGGACAAAAATACTTTCATAGTTATTGTCTTCAACGTCTTTAAATACTAGTACAGAAGCTTTTTTTCTTGGAATATCTATTTTTGATCTATCATCCCATGTTATTCCATCAGAAGAAGACCATATATCTCCTACTAAGCCATCTGGACTTTCACCAAGCATAACCCATAATTTCCCATTATAGGAAATCATATTGTGATAGGCTCTTCTTGAAAATAAGGTTTCATTAACATAATTAGAAGTTTCTCTATCATTTGAAACTTTTATCCAGTTTATTCCATCAGATGAATTCCATACATCGTTTAAATATGTAACTCCGCTTATATCATCAATTTTAATACCGCCAGAAACCCATATTTTGTTATTGAACACCGTACAACTGTGACCAAATCTTGCACCAAAATCAGCATTAGATGTTATTTTTGTCCATGTTTCTCCATTTGTGGACTTACATATGTCTCCTAGTGGGGAACCAGTATTGTCTTTACCGCCTATTATCCATAAGGCGTTGTTAAAGACAATCATAGAATGGTCGGTTCTTGGAATGACTGTTGTATCGTTTTCATTTTGAGCAAAAAGATTGTTCCAGTTATTTCCTTCATTTACTTCTGTTTTAAAACTCCATGAACTGTTTCCGGTTGGATGAGTTCCGTTTGCATCATAGTAGTCATCTGTAATCTCAACGTTGTACTGAGTTCCATATGCCAGAGATGCTAGGGGCTTGAAAATCATTTTGTTTCCATCCCATCTGAAATACCCCTCTATAGAAACATTACTATTGCTTTTTTTTAAACTGAATGCTTGTTCAGCAGAATTCTTATTGACTGCTTTGTTAAAAACTACAATTATTTCACTGTCTGTTGCTACTGAATTTGAGCCAGATTTTGGCTGACAGTTATTTAAAACAACTTTTGGAATAAGAATAGTTCTAAAACTAGAATTCTGAGGGTTAGCTATTGCTATTGATTCTGAATCTATAACACTCTCTTTGATAATGGTTCTTATATATGTGTATTCTGCCCAATTTTCAGAATTTGTTATTATCAGCTTCTGGCTTGAATTTTCCCATCTAAAACTTAGGTTAGAACTAGGATTAACTTCAATAGCTCCTTCTGTTACATTTTCGTTCATAGGTTTGCTGAATGTAATTTCTATGGATTTATCTAAGGCTATTTCGGTTGCTTGATTAGTTGGGTTTATTGAAAGAACTATAGGACTTAAAATAGTTTTAAATCTTAATGAGAATTCTTCTTTTAATTGCTGGTTCTCATTATCTTGGGCATTTTTGCTTATGTTTATTATATAGGAAGTATTAGGTTGCCAGCCTTTGTTGGCTGTGATATTCAAAGTTTTGCCATTAATCCAATTTGTAGAGAACCCTTGAGACAACGTAGGCGAAATAGAAATTGAATTAATTACACTAGTCTGATTCATAACCTTAGAAAAATTAATGGTTATGATTTGATTAGGATAAATATTTTCAGAATAAGATTCTGGAGAGACACTTATTATTCCAGGTTTTTCTGTATTAGTGTCAGTATTGGTTCCTGTTTCACTGCCGGTGCCAGTGTTCGTGTTAGTCCCAGTTCCACTATTTGTGTTTGTATCAGTCGAACTGCCAGTGTTCGTTTCTGTTCCGCTGCCAGTATCAGTTGCAGTGTTAGTGTTAGTTCCAGTTCCACTATTTGTGTTTGTACTGGTAGAACTACTGGTGTTTGTTTCTGTTCCGCTGCCAGTATCAGTTACAGTGTTAGTTCCAGTTCCACTGCTTGTGTTTGTACTGGTAGAACTACTGGTGTTTGTTTCTGTTCCGCTGCCAGTATCAGTTACAGTGTTAGTTCCAGTTCCACTGCTTGTGTTTGTACTAGTCGAACTGCCAGTGTTCGTTTCTGTTCCTGATGGCTTAGGAGTTCCAAATATTAACACAAAATCATTTTCTAACGATAAATAATCAGATTTAGCCGTTTTATTTATTGTCAGAGTATAGGTTTGAAAATCTTCAAATTGACAGCTCAATGTAAGTATTTTGTTATTGTTTGACCATTTCTTTACTATTTTCCCTTTAACTTTTGGATTAATAGTTAAAGCTGAATCAATAGAAGAAGTGTCCATTTCTTGAGAAAACTCAATTATAATTTTTGAATTTGTTTCTATAATTGGTGTATTAACCTGATTTTGCGGTTCTGTCTTTATTACATATGGAGCAACAGGTTCTTCTATTTGTTCACTATCTTCAATTCCTTCTATAAACGAGACTCTTTTCTGACTGATATAACAGTAATTGGTTTCAGGATCAGTATATTCGGCAACTAGAATAATAAAATCCGGTACATCGTCTAGCCCGTATTCTTTAAATTCTAATGTAAGAGAATAAGTGGCTAGATTTGAAGATATATCTGGTTGAGGTAATGAAGAAAGATTTATTTCATAACTATTTGTTGCGGTCAGAGTTTTCGAATCGTATATGATCGGAAAATTAACTCTACCAAAAATTTTAAGGCTATATTTCCCTGCAGAATGATAAGGAGCAGTGATTTTTATATCAAGATTATTCTTGAAATTTCCGTTTTTCCCATTGGTTGCTAAAGATGTGGGAGCGGTTATTACTGGAGATTTTTCAATAGGGCTGATATTTTTCCCTTTGACTAAAAGCCAATCTGAAAATGAATAGGTCTGAAAGCTTAAAAAGGTTTTATTATATTGGTTAGGTGCCTGTAAATACCATTTGTTATTTTTTCTTTTAGCGGCATAATAACTATGTAAAGGATAATCGTTATTGTGATTAAATATAAGCGTTGCAGGATTTGCCAGTAGCATTGGTTTCTTATTTTTATTGATTAGTTCTATTGAATAAAAATAATTTGAAACTTCATCGTAATCATTTGTAAGATTGGTAATGTTTGCCCTATAATTTCCAAAAATTGGTTTTGATGGTTGTGATATCAGTTTTTTTAATTCTATCTTGGAAGAAGAGTCATTTATTGGAGTTTGTGATACCGAAATATACCCATCTTCACAAGAACCTTGAGTTATTTCTAAGCTAAATTCACCAAAATTATTATTAATTATATCTTTAGATGATATTTCTCGGTTATTTATAAGGCTTTTGGGACTTTCACCCTGTTTTAATTCTGTTATTCCATTATTATGGTCGAAAAAACAGCCTATGGAATTTAGAGAAATAAAAGAAAGTATAAAAAATATACTAGATAATAAAAAAATTTTTTTTTTCATTTTTTATTGTCCATTTATCCTTTTTTTGTGCTCTTCAAGGTGTTCTTGGCAAAAAGCTACTCCATTTTCACCACATTCTTTGCAAACACAATATCTGAAGGTTAATTCAGGGTTAGAAACATCTGTTTTCCCGCAAACAGAGCATTTGTGTCGATAATCTTTTTGGGGAGAAGCTGCTTTTTCAAAAGAAGCTTTTCTAAGTTTTTGTTGTCTACTTTGTTTGATTCCACGTAATGCAGGTATAACAAAAAACAGCAAATAATTTGCAAAAGACAGTATAATAGCAATTTTTGCATTAATAGGAAGAATAAACAGTGTATATATTACCCCCAAAGCTGAAATAATGGCTAAATATTTGATTTTAATTGGGATAATAAACATGAAAAGCATTTCTTCATCTGGATACAAAGAGGCATAGCCGAAAAATAGAGATAAATACATCGGATAACTGTCTATTCTCATGTCGGGGACTAACATTGAAGCTATGCACATAAACATAGCTCCTAATACATAGTATAATGTAAATTTAAAGGAGCCGATGGCTTCTTCTATGCCTTTACCACAGGTAACGATGATCAATAGCTCGAAAATCAAAAAAAAGGGACTTCTACTGATCGGAATTAATAGAAAAGTAAAAATTCTCCAAATTTCACCTTTCATTATCTGTGACCATCTTAGAGTAAGGTAACTTATAAGCGATGGATTTGATTGGGATAAAAAGAACACAACTAACATTAAACCAGCAATATAAAAGATTAAATTATACAAAGTGAATTTTTCTAGTTTATTTTGAAGTTTATTTTTATCCATATTGATTATTATTGAGATATTTTTGAAAGTTTTACACCTGTAGAAAGAAGAATATTATTTGGGTTGGATTTTGTCGGGATACAAGTTACATTAACTTTATCTCCTACAGAGATGCCTTTTGCAGCTTTTTCCTTAAAATTAACCAAGAATTCTTGATTGTCAGTTGATTTTATAAGAATCTTGGATTCAGAAAAAACCTGAGTGACAGTAGCAGTAACGGTGCAAGATTTATTCATTCTTATTTTACTTGATGATTTATTGGATTTCCTTGAGGGACCTCTTTCGCTCGAAGGTCTGTTATTTTTATAATCTGAAGGAGATTTGGTATGCACTGGATTATATATACGGTATATAATTCCAATCAATATAACTAAGATACTCGCGCCTATAATAATCCACCATATATAATCTTTTGAATCTTTGGCTGAATCTTTGTCTTTTTTCTTAGAATTTTCGTTTGCTATTTTATTTGTTAGCTTTTTAACATTTTCAACAGAATAAGGTTTATCTTCAATTTCTTCTGGGTTTTGGAAAACGTCTATCTCTTCTAAATTGCTTTTGATTTTAGGTATTGTAGCTAAAATTTCTTCTAGTTCATTTCTTGCTTGAGAAACTACCATTTCAAGGTTTGGATCTGTTGTTATTACGCTTATTTTGTCTAGCATTGTTAATATAACAGGGTCAGGATTGCTTAACAAAACAGCTGTTATTTGTTTAGCTACCAAATCATATTTTTCCTTAAGTAAAGCATTTATCAGTATTTTATAAACAGATTCGAATGGACATAAAGCAAGACAACTTATTGCATAGGAACGATGATTCTGGTCATCTGATGAAATAAGCTTTTCAAGAGCCTGTATTGATTTTTCAGGATTAACTTTAAGACCAAAACGTATCGCCCTGACTCTTATATTGGTATCACTTGAAAGCAGTAAATCTGATAATTTATCTTTGATTACATCTGGGGCAACTTTTTCTAGAATTTTAAACCCGGCAGTTTTTATTTTGATATTATCTTCATAAAGAGCTTGAATACCCAAATTTTTAATTTTAATAGTTGGAGAAAGTCTTAAAAGAGTATTTAAAGCTTCTACTCTTATGGGAACAGGAGTAGATGTGTTTTCAGCTAATTCAGTAACCTCAGATTTTTCTGTGAGGAATTGCTGCATATCCATTTGTTTTAAATACTGGACCTTAGATTTATTCTCGTCTATAGGTTTCTGATCTATCTGGTTATTCTTATTGGATTCAGGTATTTCTGTAAGTTCAGGCAAAGTTGAATTTGAATCATCAAAATTCGTTTCTACTGATGCTTTTGTTTCTGTTTCAACTGATTTTTTCTCTTGAATAATATCTGGTTTTTTATTTGTTTTTAAAGGAACTGAAAACTTTTTATCGTCTGCTGAATTAAAAATGCTTTCGATGTTTGGAAGAATTAAATTATCGTTTAGATTATCTGTTGTTAAGCGTTGATAAACATCTTCTGTCTGTGGGTTAACAGATAGGTGTTCAATAAATTCTGCAACATCCGGAATGTTTTTGTTTTTTTCCAGCCAATTAATTATACCTTCTCTTTTTTCGCCTGTAGTTGTACATAGCTGGATTTCCAAGTCGTTTAAAAACTTTTTAAGTCTTTCTTTTTTCCATGTAGCTACAAGTGCTTGTGGGGTTGCTTCTTTGGCTGGTAAAACTCTTGCTGTAGTTATTGCTACCGAAATAATATTAAATATAGAAGTAACAGGTTTTCGTTGACTTGGTGGTAAGGTTTCCAGAACGTCTAAAATTCTAAGGGCTAGCTCTAGTGAAGGGTTCGAAGCTAATACTGTAGCACAGGCTTTGAATACATCGGCGTCCTTTTCCTCTGGTAATAGGGCGACAATATAACTCTTTACCCTGTCAAATGGGAACAGGAAGCTGATTTCTAAAGCGGCTAATCGGTCTTCAGGATGGGTTGAAGCTAATAAACGTAAAAAATGTCTTTCTGCTTCAGTCTGGTCAATTTTTTGAAGAACCATTACAGCTCTAGAACGAACTAATGCTTCCTTACTTGCCAATAAATAAGGCAATACAGGTATAAGCATTTTAGTGTCTATCTTTTCAGCTGCGCTTATGTAAGGCAAAGTCAAAGTGTTGTGATGTGTTCGTAAATAGTCAACTATAAAATCTGCATCTTTAGAATTACCAAATTTACCTAAGAACACACCTACAGATGGTAATAAAGCTTCTGGAATTTCTTTGGGGTGATTTCTTACATAATCTAACAGAATGACTGCTTTCTCATTTGCGGCTGATAAAAAATCATAGGTCGTCAAATTCTTTGGATCTAATTGTTCTATTGAAGTATTGGCAGGATTATACCCTTCAACAAGAACCTCATTGGTTAGATTAGGGTTATATGATTCTATTTTTTTCTCTAATTTCTGAGTAATCTTTGTAATAGCCTGAGAAATAAAAAATGATTCTTCTCTATCGCTTTTTGTGGCAAGAGCAGAAAGAGCTATAAGGGCAGCTTGAGAACTCCCAACTCTAGTCAGCTTAACAATAGCTTGAATTCTTAAGCTTCTCTTATCAGAGTTAAGTTGTTCGATTAGTTCTTGCTCTTTGTTTACGTCAGACAAAATTATACCCCTAAAAATTCTCTAATACTATTTTAAATACTTGTCTTTTACTTTGCAAGCTTTTGTTGTTGAAGTTATTGGTCTAATGACATACGAGGTCTGGAACTTAAAACAGATGAGTTATGCTTTGATACTTTTTCTTTAACAATATGGGGTGTGATGAAAATAATTAATTCAGTTCTGTTTTCTTGAGTTGTTCTGCTTTGGAATAACTTGCCTATTCCTGGTAAATTCCCTAGAATCGGAACTTTATTTATTGATTCACTTTTATCTGTCTTTATCATACCACCAATAACAATAGTGTGATTATTTTTACATATAACCTGAGTTTTTGCACTTCTATTACTAAGGTTTGGTGTGGAGTTACCACCTAATGTTGTATATCCAAGAACACTTGATATGGTAGGTTCTATATCAAGAAATACTTCATCATTACCTGTAACTGATGGAGTTACAACTAATGAAATGTTAGCATCAGCTTGTGATACTGTGTTAGAAACCTGACCTCCTTCACTAACTGTTGAAGCAGAGATATATGAAATTGCCTGTCCGACTGTTATATTTGCTTCACGATTGTTTAGCGTTGTAATAACAGGATTACTTAATACCTTAGCAAATGAGCCAGTATTTAACATTGATAAGACAGCTGTAAACTGATTGACATCAAGACTACCAAATCTGAAAACACCTGTTCCACCAGTAGAAGAAGATGGAGCAATAGTAGCTTCAAATATATTTGAATCAGTCATTCCTGCAACAGGGATGTTCTTTTGCCAGTTTATTCCCATCTGTTCTTCTTTGCCTTTGTCTATTTCGTAAATGTGAGCGTCTATTGTTACTTGAATAGGGGGAACATCTAATTTGTCAATTAGTTCTCTTATGCGGTCAAGATTAGTTGATGTGTCAGTAATGATCATCATATCCATACGGCCAGTTGTGTTTCCACCACCAGCTGCACCTGCTTGAGAGGCGGCACTTGATGAAAAATTCTTGATTTTAGCACCTTCTGACAACATCTGAATTGCTTCGTTTATTGTTGATGCATCTGCATAGTTTAGATAAAAGACTTCGGTAACTGGTCTGGAGGTAATTTCTAATCCTGTTTCCTGAACATCTATTTGAGGAAGCATATTTTCTATTTCTGTAAGCTTTGCCAAAGTGTCTGTAACAATTATAGAATTGGTTCTACTATCTATTTCAGAAGTACCTTTGCTAGAAAGCAAACGAGCTATCATAGGCTGTATTTCAACTGCGTTTGTGTGCAGAATACTAAAAATCTTTGTAAAAGTAGGAGCATCGCTAGCTTGAAATATTCTTAGTATTTTTCCTTCCCATGAAAAAGATAAATCATAGTTGACAAGTATAGTATTAAAAGCTTCTTCCATAGTAACATCATTAAATAATACGGTAATGGATTTACCACTAACACCATTACCAAGCATAAGATTTATATTTATTATTCTTGCCAAGGATCTTAGGGCATCAGCAACATCAGTTTGTCTGAAATCCAGAGATTTTATTCTTATATTTTTATTTGGCGGGAAAGTAATAGAAGATCTTTGAATATCAAAAGCCGTTTGAGAATTTTTGTTATTTTTCCCTAAAATATCAGAATCAGGTGCAATCAGACTATTTGGATTTTTCCCACTTAGATTGCTTCCTGTTGGTGTTGGATTAGAAGCTGGTGCTGCAACTTGATATCTTGCTTCTGGTTCTGCATATTCTGCTTTTAACTGTCTTATAGTTTCTAGAACTTCTGGAGAAAGTTTGTTTTCTTGTTGGGCAGTATTATTCCGCAGATTATTTCCCTGTCTGATTATTGCTCCATTTCCTAGTTGAGACCATTCTGACTGTTGATTATTATAGCTTTCATATGGGTCAGAAAAATTTTGCCTTATAGTTGGGTAAAAAGAACTTTCTACAGCTGGCTGAGTTGAATAACTAACAGAGGCTCTAGCTGAATTATTTGAATTGCTTTGTTTTGTTGATCTAGACGAATTAGTTCTAGACGAGTTTCTAGTGTTGTTACGACCTGCTCGGTTATTTATTCTTTGCCAATTTTGAGAATAAACTGGAGAAACAAAAGCTCCTGATAGAATCAGGAGAAGCAAAAAGATTAATTTTTTACTAATTGTTCTCATGTTTATTCACTCGAGGAAGCTTCATATTTATAGAGGAGAAATGAAGCTGTTCTAACTATTTCGTTTTCATTTACATCTTTAAAGTGTAAGACTACAGTTGATCTTACTGGAGATATACTTGAGGAGGAATTCATAAATAGATTCAGTAGTTGCTGTGTGTATGGCTTTATGGTTAAACTCTCTTCTGAACCTTCTGCTGACAATGGTAACTCAACTGGTATTTGAGTAATGCTTAGGTTTTCGATAGGTTCACCAAGTACAGTTTCATAAGTTAAATCATAACTTACAAGCGTGCATGGTATACTGTTTAGCAGCCTTATAGTTATGACACCATCTTCTATTTCGCTAAAACTATTGCTTGTTGGCAAAATACTATATGGAGATGTACTTGTTATCTGAATATCAGAAGCAGGGTATAATAATTTATTCTTTTTACACCCTGTATTTAATAATATAAAGATAATCAAGAACAGAAAAGGAATTATTATTTGCCAATTTTTCATAATCACTATATCGGAATTAAATCTAAAAGTATTTAGTTAAGAGTAATTTAGATTTCTCCCTTATCTCTAAAAAAAGGTTAGTCATAAAAACATTATTTAGGTTATGATTGTTGTGATTGGTTTTGGGTGGTGATTGTTTGGGCGAAGATTTGTAAGCTATTTAAATTCATAAATAATCGATACTTTTTAGAGCTTGAGCAAAACAATCACACCAAGAGCCGAAGGCTCTAAACAACCACACCAAATAAAAACTAATAACGCTAGCTAAAACAATTCCCTTATCTCTCCTCTCTCTAGTTATCCCCTTTTTCACTGCCGCCAAGGATGGCGGCGTGCAAGCGAGCGACAGGAGGTCAGCGAGTCGCAAAGGGGAACGGCTACGTAGTAGCCTAGGGGATTTTTGAGAAGTTGACTTGCCTGAGTCAATGGCGTATAATAAAAGTATGATATTTATAGAAACGCCTATATTTACTGAAGATATAACAAAAGTTTTATCAGATAATGAATATACAGAATTACAACATTTTCTTGCTCTAAATCCAGAAAGTGGAAAATTAATTCAAGGTAGTGGCGGTTTTAGAAAACTTAGGTGGAAGATTGAAAATAGAGGAAAAAGCGGTGGTATTAGAATTATTTACTATCTATATAAATCAGAAGATCTAATATATATGATTTATGTATATAAAAAATCTGAAAAAGAAGATTTAACACAACATCAGATAAAATTGTTGAGAAATATGCTAGGAGATAATTAAATGGATGACAAAAATTTTTCTCGTTTATTAGATAGTGTTAAACAATTTGTTAAAATAAAAGAAAAGAAAATGCCCCCTTCACGCATTTTTGAGTTTTCTTCAAATGAAGTAAAAAATTTAAGAGAAAGTCTAAATAAATCTCAAACTGAATTTGCTAAGTTATTAGGGGTTAGTGTTTCTACTTTACGTAATTGGGAACAAGGTAGACGCAAACCTATGGGACCAGCTCAGGCCTTATTGAAATTAGTCAAATTACAACCCCAATTAGTTCTAAATTCTTTATCTGTCTAATTTTTGCAATTTAATATTAGCCAATCCCCTATGCTCTACGCTCTGTGCTCTCTAAAAAATATCCCCTTTTTCACTGCCGCCAAGGATGGCGGCGTGCAAGCGAGCGACAGGAGGTCAGCGAGTCGCAAAGGGGAACAGCTACGAAGTAGCTAAGGGGATTTTCGAGAAGTCGAATAAGCAGTAGAAAGTTAAGTCCGAAGACTGTTTTGTTATTAAAAATCTCCCTGTCAGCCACTACGTGTCTGACATCCCTCTTTAACAAAGAGGGTATTTAGGAAGCATCTTCTCTCATCTCTAATCTCTTGACTGAAAGGATTATTTATTAAGAGATGAGAGAGCAGAGATAAGAGAATTGTTTAGTCTGTAAGGTTACGAATTATTACTAATATTCGATAGCTTGCAAACCAAGACACTTCCCTTTTCTCTTTTGCTCTTATCTCTTATCTCTTGACTGAAAGGTTTATTATGAGTAAAAAGTATCTGATATTGTTGATTATCGCAGGCTTTGTAGGCCTGCTCCTCGGTTGTCACGCAGGTGGCAATTCTCCAATGGCCCCCGACAACAGTGCAACCGTTGTTTCGCCTGAAACCCGCACCGTCGGAACCAACGGCAGATTCACAGACATTACCTTCCCGTCGGGTGTGGTAATAAAATGCCCTAACGATAAAACCTTCCAGGAAGGCGTAAAAGTTACAGCCACCGAAGAAAAGGTTCCGGTCATAACCGATAACAGCGGCAAATTCTCTTATATATATGTTTACAATATTTCAGCGGTATTGCCATCTGAAAATTCGCTTACTGCCGATGTTCCTGTAAACACTATAGAAAAACCTCTCAGCGTAAGTCTTCCA
>CAJOND010000031.1 GCA_905236675.1 Candidatus Rifleibacteriota bacterium
ATAGGTCATGCCAACTTTAAAAAGCCAGTATTTAAAAGGATTTACAACTTTTTGAAACTAAAAAAGAGAGTAAAAGCAACGTAGCTGTTACGTTGCTTTTACTATTTGTTTAACTCTTTATTATTTATTTTATTATTTTGTGATGGTTGAGTTAATACTCCCTGTATTGCCAGCGTAGTCTTGAACGGAAAGTTTAACTTTATGTGGCAGTTTAATTCCTTTTGGAATTAAAACATAGACTTCTTTGTGATCAGAATCAGCATAGGTTTCAGCTTTTTGACCATTAATTGTAGCGACGCCACTAAGCCAATTTACGCCTTCGCCTAAATCTGAACATTTGAAAGCATAAACATTACCTAGTTGGTAATGCGTAAAGTGTCTAGCATAAGTAATAGCAGGAGGTATTAAATCTTCTAGAATCACATAACGACCGCCAGCACGTGATGTGAATTTAAGCCAACCATTTTCTTCTTCTTCACCATTATGAGAATACTTGCCTTTATTGTTTACATAGTAAATTCCGAGTTTTTTGATATCGCCATTATACGGCCTTGGTTGTATTCTAACTGTGACTTCTGTATCAAATACGAGACTATCAGGCTCAAACTTCCAAATGGCACTATAAGCTTTTAAATAGCCTTCTTGTTTGGTTCCTCCATCAGCAGGGTGGTCGTTTTCTTTTTTTAGCATTGCCAAAATAGGGAAATGAACTGTATTTTTCTTGAATTCTATTTCAAAACCATCTTCTGCTATTTTGCCACCATTTGCATCAACACAAAAGGATTTTGGTAATAGAAGAACGTTTCCAAGCCATGCACCGCCATTCCAACAGTTTTCATTTCTGAAAGCTAATTCCAGCTTTTTTGAATTGAATAAACAAGGAATTAAATGAATTCGGCCTTGAATATCTTTTACTTCAACGCAACCACTTCTTATTAATAAATCACTATTGGTTGCTGTTTTTGCATTAAATGCAGAATTTTTACATACTACAACTGTTCCAAAATAATTAGGAACAATTTCTGTCATATAGTAGGTATCAAATAAATTTGCTTGAACTGGTCTAGCAAAATCATAAGTGTTTTTCTTTAAGTTCCCTTTAACGCTAACATTATTTGAACCATAATCGAAGGAACTAATTTCAAATGGTGCACTTTGCCCAAGATAAGTTTCATTATCTATGATGCCACTCCAAGCAGGGTAATCTTTAGAAAATGGTAGGGTTTCAAACGGGTATTTGAATAGATTGATTACATAACCTGTTCCAGTCATATTAGATTTAAAATAATCAAAGACGAATGGACACTGACGCGTATTGTCATAGGAATATTGATAAAAATCTCTCTGTATAAGCTTTTTCCCATTTAAAACCAAATTAATGCTTTCAATACCATATTTATTACCCATTCCATTTGTGTCAGAAATACCAATTTGCAAACCTACTTTACCGCAAGTTACGGGAGACGAAGAGAGGTTATAAATTGCTTTAGTTTTCTTTACCAAAGAATATTTCTGACCTAAAAAACTGCCGTCGATAACAGCTCCGTATTCCATTGGCTCAACGTATAAATTATAAACCGAAGGGAAAATATTATCTTTAGGTCTGAAACCAAACTTACAAGGAGCAATAGGCTCATCTTTGAAAGTTCTCATTTCAAAATGAAGGTGAGAAGGGCCTGCTCCGCTTTCGCCTGAATATGCAACAATTTGACCTTTTTTTACAGGGAATTTGTCTGATTTGAAAAATTCATTAATTCCATGTCTTGCACCTTTTGCTTTTAATTTATCTGAAATATAATCTTGAATTGGACCATTAAAACATTTTAAATGCCCATAAACTACACGTGCATTAAGTTTGGGATGGTCTATATAAAGTCCATAGCCATAACCTGTAAATTGAACAGAGGCTCTAGAAATAAAACCATCTTCAATTGCATAAACAGGGAAACCGTTAGTTTGTTTAGTTCTTAAATCTAAACCAGCATGAAATCTCATTCCTCTAAATTCTGCAAAACTAGAACTTTGTGATATTTCTATATCTAATGGCCATCTCGGTTCTGCAAGTGCACCAGAGTGACTAAGTAATCCAAAAATAATAGCCCAAGCTAAAAGTTTTAATCTTTCCAAAACAATACCCCGAAAAATTTATTTGTTGTATGCTATCACAAAGAATAAAAAAGTACAAGAGGGGTTGAGTTTCTAATAATCCAACTGTATAAAAGTTAGAATGCGGGTTCACTAAAAACTTTTATAATCGTCCTGTATGTATTCTTATTTTAGAAGAGAAATATCAAAACTATTGCCAAAATTTTTCTAAAATTGATTTATTTACAAAAAATATGCTAATCTGATTTTCAAAGGTGGCAGAATGATGAAAAGATTAAAAAATATATTTTTTATTTTCGTTATTTTTAATCTTTTATTGTCTATATTTGAAATAGAACATATTTTTTGTAAAAACATTTTCCCTATTACTATTTCTAACAATAGCATATTAGAGCATGAACACAGCAATTGTTCTCATCATTGCTCTGATTCTGATGTAATTCATCATAAACATTCAAAACCTCATGATTGTTGTGATAGCGAAGAACCACATGACCACCCGACTCAGAATCCAGTAGTTTCGTCCAGCGATTATTCGTTAAATCAGTTGGTTTTTACTATTAATTCAGCTATAGATTTTACAAATATAGTTATAAATAATGGTGATATTATATTTCAACCGCTTGAAGTTGAATCCTCTCAGCTTAACAGCATTAAGACTGTTGTGCTAATAATTTGATACCCTTTTTTAGGGAATAGGGTGTAGGGAGTAGGGTTCTAAAGCTTCCACTTGAGTGGAAGTGGTTCCGTAAGAACCGAAAGGGTGACCTAACTAGAGTAAACCTCAAGTTTTTCGTTATTGCCACGGTCTTTCAGAACCTCGCGATGATGGGTATGACGCCAAACAACAGTAACTACTAGCTCGGTCACCACCCCTTCTATGCAAAGCTTTGCTTTGCTCCCCTTTACGACTCGCTTGCCATCCTGGCGCTCGCTTGCACTCCCAACATCTGTTGGTCGTCAGTTTTTGGCTTCGCCAAATCCAGCTTCCCCACTTACGTGGGGCAGCATCTTCAGAAAAAAGCACAGACTTTCATTTACTGAAACAATTCCCTTATCCCTTTTACTCTTATTTCTCCTCTATTCTCTCTCAAAGAGGCGTTAGCCTAAAAAAATATTATACGGAAGCAAAAATATGAATATAAATAAAATTCTCATATCAATACTAGGTTTCTGTTTAGCTTCAAATCTCTATGCTGAACAAGAAACCCAAAAATATAATTCTAATAAATTAACTTTAAAAACGGCCTTAGAAAAAGCGGTTACATCAAATCCTTCACTTCTTGCATTAATGAAACTAGAAGAAAAGAACGATGGCTTGCTAAAACAAGCAAAAATATCACCATCACCAAGCCTAATTATCGGTGCTGAAGATTTTGCTGGTAATGGCGAATATAAAAAGACTTCATCAATGAAATCTACTATAGGTCTATCTCAAACTATAGAAACAGCAGGTAAAAGAAATAAACGCATAAGAATAGCCGATTCTACTAAAAATGCTGAAAAATTAAAGGTTGAAATAGCCAAGAAAGAAATGAAACTCAAAATTGCAGCTTCCTTTTTTAAGCTTTATCAACTTACCAAAGAACTTGAAATACAGAAAGAGTCTATTGAGCTCGCAAAGCAAACTTCAGACAGTGTTAATAAAAGGGTAGCTGCTGGTGAACTTGCTCAAATAGATTCTACTAGAGCCTATGTTGAGTTTACCAGAGAAGAAACATTACGAAAACATCTTGAATTAGACATAACTTCACTCAAAAATGAAATAGCAACTTTATTGGGTGAAAAATCTTTTGACTATGATGGAATAAAGGTTGACGCTCAATCATTTATAAAAGAAGAATTATTTGAACCAGAAAAAATAGCCATTGAGGAATTACCTGAAATAGCATTGGCAAAAGCAGAATTAAAATTAGCCGAGTCTGAATATAATATGACTAAGGCAGAAAAAGTTTCTGATATTGAGTTGACTGTAAATTACAGTAAATATAGAGCTACTTCTGACCATGCATTTGCAGTAGAAGCTTCTGTTCCATTAACAGGAAATTCAGTAAGAGGGAAAATGCAAAGTGCAAAAGCTGAAGTTGAAGCGGCTAAACTAAGTATAACCAGCGTAAATTCAGAACTTTCTGCAAAAATATATACTGCATTTCAAGAAAAAGAGTCTTTAACTAAAGAAGTTTATAATCTTGAAACTATGCTGCTACCAGCAGCAAAAGAAGCTTATGGACAGGTTCAAACAGCTTTTAATTCAGGTGAAAAAAGTTTGTTAGACCTTTTCGATGCGAAAAAATCACTTCTTGCAACAGAATTACTTCACCTTGAGCTTGAGTGCAAGCTTTTCAATGCAATTAGTGAATACGCCATTCTCACTAATCAAATGTAAGAGGTATTAGTATGTTTGTAATGCAAGCACTGATTTTGAAGACGATTGGTTTATTTTAGAGATAAGAGATAAGAGATAAGGGAATTGTTTTATGCTCAAAGGTATATGTAGCCTACCCATTGTCATAAACGTAATTCTTTCAGGGCTAAAGTCCATACGCTATACTTTTTATGACAAATGTGCAGGCAATTAGCAATGACGAGCCTTTTTCTATTAATCACTGCTCTTTTCTCTCATTTCTCAATTCTTATCTCTTACCTCTTACCTCTTTTCGCTCTTATGCTCTTTGCTCTAATACTCTAAGATAAAGGACTAAATAATATGAAAAAAACGATAATCAGTTTACTCTTTATATATCTCGTATTCAGCTATACTTCAATACTTTCAGCTCATACTGAAGGTAATCATATAAATGAAAATCATTCAGAACATCATCACGAACATCATCATGATTACGACGATGATGATGAACATGACGATCATCACAATCATAAACACGCTCATGAGCATGAACACGAACATGACCATGATCATAAGTATGATCACGAACATAATCACAGTCATAGTCACAGTCACGATGAACATGGGCATGACCACCATGGTGATGGTATAAAGCTAACTCAAGACCAGATAAAAGCTTCTAATATTGTAATATCAGAAGCCACTAAGGGCAGCCTTTCTAAAAACATTACTCTTAATGGTGAAATTAAGATTAACACCAATAATCAGACTCATCATGTTGCTAGAGCCAGTGGTATATGTCAGAAAATATTTTTCAATATTGGTGATAAAGTTAAAGAAGGTCAGATTCTTGCTGTATTAGATAGTGCTGTTATGGGACAGGCAAAGTCTGAATATTACGAAAGATTCAATCAGACAGCTATTTCCGAAATGAATTTAGAAAGAGCTAGAACAATGAATCAGAATGTAAATAAGCTTCTCAAATCACTTGCCAAAATGCCAGATAATACTGACAATCTGTTGAATGATAATAATTCTGATATGGGTGAATACCGTGCCAAACTGATAGCAGCATATTCAGAATTTATTATAAGTAAAAAAAGTTTTGATAGAAAAAATAAATTATTCAAAGATAAGATTATCAGTGAAAACGACTATTTAAATGCAAAAAGCGCTTACGACAAGGCTAGAGCAGAATACTTTTCTGTAAGAGACACAACTGCTTATGAAGTTAAACAGAATCTTTTCGAAATAGAACAGAGTCATAAAACAGATGAATTCAGAATGTATTCCGCTGAACAGAATTTGAGAATACTTGGTTTAGACACAAAGGATATAGCCAAGTTAAATCTTAGCGGTGCGGTTTACCAGAAGGAATGTGTTGATAATAGCTGTATATATAACGAAAATAATTCTAAGCATTCCCACACCAATGGAGAAATGTTTTCTTATGTTGAAATCAAGGCTAAACGTTCTGGAACAGTTATTACTAGAAATATTGAGCTAGGTGAAGAAGCAGAAAGCAATAAAACTATTTTTACTATCGCTGATTTAGATTCTGTCTATGCGGATTTGCAAGCTTCGAATAAAGACCTTTCTTCGCTCAAAGAAGGTCAGCAAGTTACGATTATATCTGATGAGGAAGATAAGACAATAGGGAAAATTCTTACAGTAAGTCCTATAATCAGTGAAGATACAAGAACAGCTATGGTCAGAGTTTTAATAGACAATCATGATAACCGATTCAGACCAGGAAGTTTTGTTACTGGTAAAATCAACATTTCTGCAGATAATCTTCCTATAGTTCTTCCAAAAGAAGCTGTTCAGAATATAAAAGGCAGTAATGTAGTCTTTGTAGAATCAACAGAAGGTTTCAAGCCTGTTGACGTAGTTGTAGGCCGAGAAGATAGCGGAAATATAGAAATAATAATCGGTCTTAAAGCTGGAACAAAATATGTTTCCAAAGGAGCATTTACGTTGAAATCTATTGTCGTCACAAGCGGAATAGACCCTCATGCTGGACATGGTCATTAAGAAAAGAGGCTTGAATTATGCTTGAAAAATTTCCAATAGCTGTATTAAAACGCCCTTGGCTGGTAGTTCTTGCCGTAATAGTTATAATTACGGTAGGTATTCGACAATATAAGGAAATGCCTGTTGACGCTTTCCCTGATGTTTCACCTGTAATGGTTTCCATATTCTGCGAAAGCCATGGAATGGCACCAGAAGAAATAGAACGCCTCATAACCTGGCCAATAGAGTCTACAATGAATGGTCTGCCTGGTGTTACCATGGTTAAATCAACTTCTGCTTTTGGCTTAGCTGTTATTTATGTATATTTTGAAGACAGCGTAGACATATTCTTTGCAAGACAGCTTGTTAGTGAACGATTATCAGCTGCCGTTGCTGATTTACCTGAATTAGAAGAAAAGCCTACTCTAGGACCTATTACAACAGGCTTAGGGCAGGTATTTATGTATTATTTAAAAGCAGACCCAAAAGTTGTAAATACTGAGGGTAAGGATTTAAACACATGGCTTAGAGAGCTTAATGACTGGGTAATTAAATATCAGCTTCAAACTGTAAAAGGTGTTACTGACGTTCTATCAATGGGTGGTCATGTTTTGCAGTATCAAATCAGATTAGACCCTCAAAAGCTGCTTAAATACAAGCTTACAATTAAAGATGTAATTGAGGCTGTTAATGCAAATAACCGAAATGCTGGCGGTCAGTTTATTACAACTGATTCCGAAGAAATGGTTGTAAGGGGAATAGGCTTACTAGATTCTATCGAAGAAATGAGCAATATTCCTCTAAAAACCACAGATGGCAACCCTGTTTTATTGTGTAATATCGCGGAAATAGATTTCGGCAACGAAATTAGACGTGGTGCTGTTGTAAAAGATGAAGGCGAAGAAGTTGTTTCTGGTATAGTGCTTAAACTCTATGGCACTAACACTTCTAAGGTAATAAGTCGTTTAAATGAAAAAATAGAGCAAATAAAAACAAATTTGCCTAAAGGTGTTGAGTTGGTGCCTTACTACGATCAGGCAAAACTTGTAAATAATGCTACAAATACTGTTATAAGCGCAATATGGCAGGGTGCTCTTCTTGTTGTTGCCGTTTTACTTTTATTTATTGGAAACTGGCATACGACGCTAATAGTTGTTCTTTCTTTGCCTCTTTGTGCTTTCATTGCTGTTATGATTATGAATCATTTTGGCGTTTCTGCTAATTTAATGTCTCTTGGCGGTATAGCGGTCGCTGTTGGTATGCTTTGCGACGGTTCTATCGTTATGATGGAATCAATACTTTCTGGCCTGAAAAAGAATAAAGAAGGCTCTAGATTCAAAATTATAGCATCTGCAATAAAAGAAGTCGCAAATCCTATTTTGTTTTCAGGAATAATTGTAATAATTGTTTTTACACCCCTTCTAACTCTCGAAAACTATGAAGGCAAAATGTTTTCGCCTATGGCATTCACTATTTCAGCAGCCATGGTTGGTTCGATATTAGTCGCACTGCTAATTATTCCAAGCCTCTCTTACATTTTCCTAAAAGTAAAAAATGACGAAAACGAAGACACTTTTGTAATGAGATTTTTAAGACGCATTTACAGACCAATGCGTCATTGGACAATAAAACACAGCATATTAGTCTTGATTATAGCTGATATTTGTTTGCTTTCTGCTTTATATGCTTTAACTCAAGTGGGAACCGAGTTTATTCCAACTTTGGAAGAAGGTTCTATATTTGTCGGCGTAAATATGGCTCCGTCAATCTCTTTGGAAAAGGCAACCAACATAGTTAAAGAATTAAGTTCTATCGCAAAAAAGCATAAGGAAGTTAAAGAAGTTGTTTCTCGAATTGGTAGACCTGAAGCAGGAAGTCACCCACATCCTGTAAATTATGGTGAAATTCAGATAGAACTCTATCCTGAATTGATATTTAGCAAAAACACCAGCAAAAAACAGCTTGTTGAAACTCTTAGAGCTGAAATGAACAAAATTCCAGGAATTAATCTTAACTTTACTCAGCCTATTCAAAATTCTTTTGATGAACTTATTTCAGGCATTAAAAGCCAACTTGCAATTAAAATTTATGGCCCAGATACAAACAAACTTCAAAGTATAGCTCAAGAAATACATCATAGGATTGAAAATATCAAAGGCTTAACAGATCTTTCTGTTGAACAGAGTTTCGGGCAGCCACAAGTTCAGGTTATAGCTGATAGAAAAGCCTGTGCTAGACATGGTGTCAGTGTTGATGATCTGCTTGAAATGGTAGAATACGCTATAGGTGGTGAAAACATTGGTGAAGTTTTCTTTAATAATAGAAAATTCAGTATCAATCTTCGTTATCAGGAAAAATTCAGAAATGACCCTGAATCTATTGGGAATATGCTTATTAGCACAAGCAATAACTCTTTAATTCAGCTTAGGCAGATTGCAGAAATTAAAAAGGTTATCGGACCTATTCAGATTAATCGTGAAAACAATCAACGCAGATGGGTTGTACAAGGAAACATTAAAGACAGAGACATTGGAAGCACTCTTGAAGACATTAAAAAAGCTATATCTGGGAATATTACTCTGCCAGTAGGCTATTCTATAGAATATGGCGGTCAGTTTGAAAACCAGCAGAGAGCTATGTTTAAGCTTTTCATTATTGTGCCTATAGCTATAGCTTCTGTATTTATACTGCTTTGGTTAAGCTTTGCCTCATTAAAGAGTGCACTGATTATTTTTATGATGGTTCCTCTTTCTATGATTGGTGGTGTGCTAGGTTTATTGGTTATGAAACTCTATTTGTCGGTTCCCGCGTCAATAGGCTTTATTGCTTTGTTTGGCATGGCGATGTTAGACGGTATGGTTATGATTAACTGTTTCAACAATCTGAAAGAAAAAGGTCTTTCTACAGAAGACATTATTAATCAAGGCTGCGAAGACAGATTGCCGGCAATTCTTATGACAACGGTAACAACTTTGCTTGGGCTTTTGCCTCTGCTGATTTCAAATGGAATTGGCTCAGAAGTTCAACGACCCTTAGCCTCTGTTGTTGTGTTTGGCTTGATGTCTTCAACAACTCTGTCGCTCTTTATTATTCCAGCTTTATACAACATTGTTGAAAGATACTCTTCGAGAGCGGAGAGTGAAAGAGCGTAGAGCAAAAGAGAAAAGATGGTTTTACGCAAGTATCTGATGCAACCAGTAATGGCCCCCCAGATGTTACGCCCAAAGCGGGGCTTGCTTATCAACCATCTTATGCTCAAATATAACAGGAAATTTTAATAACAGAAATCCAATGTTTATACAAAGCTGTCGTAAACGCTAACATTTAATTAAATAATAAACAGGAACTTCTTTTGTTAGCCAGACAGCGTTTTTGGATAAGAAAAATTCAAAGCCGTTTTGCCACATTTCTTTGCTTTTTATCTTATACAAAACAGGTTTGCCATGGCGTTTTCCAACTTTGGTGGCTGTTTCTTCGTCAGATGATAAATGTACATACAATCTGCTTCTAGGAATTAACCCTTGTTTATCTATAGAAGAAACGTATTTTTCACCTGTTCCATGCCATAAATATTCAGGAGGTTCAAGCTTCTCTAACTCAACATCAACAGGTATTGAGTGACCTTGATTTGCACGAATCAAGGTCTTTTCATCGTTAAAAGAATATCTTTGTTTTTCATCTGTATTAACTATTTCTTCAAGCATTTCCATATTAAACTTATATTGATTTGAAATACCTTCAATTAATTCACTGACATTTGCCCAGCCATGCTCATCTAATGTTATTCCTATAGCTTCTGGCTTGTGTCTCAATATTAAACTTATAAATTTGCTGATTTCTTTTAGTTTTGCCATGATAATCTCCCTTATTTGTTACGGTTATTTTTGTCCGTAAGGACAATACTTTATTAACCGAGGGTATCGTTAGATACCCTCGGAACAGTATATATACTATTCCCTTCCCCCTTTCAGAGCCGAAACTGCCAAAATTGGCAGTTTCGGCTCTGAAAGGGGAAAGAAGATTATTTCGTGTTCTATACCTAGGGCGTCTTCAACGCCCTAGGTTATTAAAGTTGCGTCTTCCAGAGCTTGTCCGAAAACTAGAAAATTACTAAAATTTTAGTGCACTGGCAATTGTCTTTACCCCCTTTCTTAAAGGGGGATTAAGGGGGATTTTAAAATAATTAGAGCAAACTAATTTTAGGATAAAAACCTAGTTTTCGGACAAGCTCCGACAGGACGATACATCATATCTTTGGGTATCTCTGATACCCAAAGAAAACAAAAAAAGCAATTATCGACTACAATAAAAACTATTTCTTTGTTAATTCCTTGTATAGATTCATTAAATAAGCAACTATCTCTGCTTCAGTGGCATTTTTAGGTAATCCATAGGCTTGCATTACGGCTTTGTCGTTGGCTTCGTGGGCTTTTTTAAGCTCAGTAGGCATTGAAACAGGGTCATACAAAACAGCAAAAGAGTCATTAGGATATAATTTTCTAGCGTCAAGAATTGCTTGAGCAGTCTTTTCAATCAATCCTTTCTGTTGTTCTGTAGGAGTAGGCCAAGGAAAAGTATTATAGACAATTTCTTTTGAATATCGGTATCTCATTTCTAATCTTCCTGCAACAGTCCGCATCCAAGCCATGTGAACACTTGAAGTCAGAACACCAAAATGGTATAAAGTAGCATTTGGCACTATTTGCACAGCATCAGATGAAATCATCTCTGAACTCATAAAACCGATTGGCACATATTTTCTTCGTTCAGAAGACACTCTAGGAATAAGAAGATAATCAACATCGTCTGGTTGAGTGATTTGAGCAAACAAATGAGGTACTTTCGCATAACCATTAGTGGTTTTTGCTTTCGACTCCTTCCTGAATTTCTCTACAGACTGTATTTTTTCATATATAATCTTACTGCCTTTAATATCTGACGGAGTAACTTTTTTTAACCAAAGACACCATCGTTCTTTAGCATTAATAAACTCTTCCGCGCCAATATAAGGCTTCAAATACTTTGAGGCTATCTTGTCAGTAGAAATAATAGCTTCTCTTTCTTCCTTTTTAATAACGAAAAATCCACCATCTCTCGGCTGATTTCCAAAATTCATTTTTGGAACATCACATAGGGTGCTTTTGCTTGCTACGATATATTGTTCTTCGCCCTCAATTAAATAAGGGCTAATTTTATTACAAATATGTTGATTACTATTTTCATCGAATAAAATCTTTTTTTCTTTTTCTTGAAAAGCAAAACCAACAATTACGCAATGCACCGCTGCTTTATTAGTAGACTCACTGCTCCATTTAAAAGTTTGATACGCAAAGTTAATATGAGTTTTATATTTGTTGTAAAGTTCGTTCCAGAGTATCGGCACTTGAGAGCCTTGACAAATAGAATTTGTAGAAACAAAAGCGACTTCAATAGCTGTGTTTTGAATGTATTCAGCTGCTATCTTATACCAACAAGTCACATAATCAAGATCTTGCATTTCACTGCTTGCCATCCCCTCAAATATGTGCTGAATATCTGCTTTTTGTATTCCGCCCTGTTCCATTATTCTACTTCCCACAAACGGCGGATTACCCATAATATAATTTAGTTCGGACTTAGGAACAACTGACTCCCAGTCATTTCTTAGAGCATTGGCTTCAACGATGTTGTCGTTTGTGTTCAGTGGCAGAGGCTTTGCTTCAACTAAAGCGATATTTTCTAGAGTTTCATGTAACATCTGGTTTTCTGCTATCCACATTGCCGCTTTTGCAACATCAACTGCAAAATCATTAATTTCTATGCCGTAAAACTGACTGATACTCACTTTAATCTGTAAAAAACCTTCTGTTCCAAATACCCTTTGAGTCTTGTTGAGTTCCTTTAAAATCTCATTCTCAAGACGGCGTAACGAAATATAAGTTTCTGTGAGGAAGTTGCCCGAACCACAAGCAGGGTCAAGAAACTTCAGGCTTGCAATCTTATCTTGAAAATCCAAAAGTTTTGATTTTCTCTGCTTTTCTGCTTTAATTGTCTTGATTTTTTCAAATTCCTGCCTCAAATCATCTAGAAACAGTGGGTCTATAACTTTGTGAATGTTCTCTACTGTAGTATAGTGCATTCCCCCTGTTCGTCTAGTATCTGGATTCAGAGTGCTTTCAAACATAGCTCCAAAAATTGCGGGGCTTATATTTTCCCAATGAAGAACAGAAGCTTCATGAATAATCGCTTTTAATTCATCGTCAAATTGAGGAATCTTTATTTTCCCTTCAAACAAACCACCATTTACATAAGGGAAATCATTAAGAGCCTTTTCAATGAACTCATCTCTACTAGTGTAGTCTGTGTCTAGAGTTTCAAAAACATCTATTAATTCCTTACGAAACTTTTCAGAACTGATTTTATCCATATAATGCTGAAAATAGTTGTATTCAGGGAATAAATCTGTATCTTCGGCATAGAAACAGAAAACAAGTCTGACACAGAGTTTATTTAAATCACGCAGTATTTCTTCCGTAAGAGGGTTAAAAACTTTTTCATACTGTTTATAAAGAGCATTATAAATTTTACCGATAATAGAACCTGCTTTAAAAGATATTTCTTCTTCAACTTCAATTTTGCTAGATAATTTCTTTACAAGTATATTTTTGAGATAATCAATGTTTTTGAATATTTCAAGAAGCAGAATTTTTACAGGCTCATAAACACCTCTAACTTTAGGATTCATATCGTAAACCCAAATTTCATCGAAGTTTGAAGTGATTATATATAAAGCCTTTTCGTTGGCTCTTAAATCATCATTATATTTTTTTGCCTGCTGAAATGGAGTTAAACAAGAGCCATCTGATTGCTTTGAAGCTACATCTAGTTTAATTCCCCGCTTTTTCTGTTCAATTAATACTTTTACATCAGGAAGATAAATATCAATAAAGTTTTCGTGGTTATCAACTTTAACTTTCTCTTCAGGCTTGATTCTTTTTGAAGCGTTGGTATCACCAAGAACATTCTGCAACAATTCAATCCAGAAAAGCTGATAGCCACTACGTTCTGAAACTTCTTTCCTGCCCCATTCATAAGCAAAGTCTCTAGCAGCTTTCCTCTGGTCTGTGAAGTTCATACTGGTGGTTCCTCGTTTCTCATACGTCATTGCTGTAAATAGAAGATTACGTGGCAATCTAAAATATTTTAGCTGTTATTAATCTTTGAGTCAAGAGCATAGGCGTAAGACAAAACAGAAAATTCACCTAACCGAAAACCATTGTTTATACTAATCGGTAGGTGTTAGTTTGTATAATAAAACCACGCGATAGTCGCGTATTTTTTTATATAAAGTAATTTTTTTCTTCATTCTATAAAATTTACTTACTTCTAACATTTAAATTTAATTAAGTCTATGAAAACGAAAATTTAGGAGTTAAGATGTAAAAAAGAATTTTTAAACTTAGTATTTGAGAAACAAAATAATCTGTGCATAATAATTTATTTAATTTTATAAATTATTTTTTGCAAATAATTAAATATTTTTCATTTATTGAAAATAATCATAAAGTATCATAAACCAATCATAAGTGTGCATAAAATTTTGATTGACTTTAGAGGATAAAAATGCTGCGATATTTGCTGTCATATAGATGTAAAGTGTATTTAGCTGTTTTTATTTGTTTTATGCATTCCATAAATAATGGATTATAACTTAATTTGGTAGTGGGCACGATACTCCATAACATATAATTTTATAAAAGTCAAATTTTAGTATAAAAATTATCACTTTGTCATAAATTTATGAATTTTCTTTTATAAAATAGAATTTTTCCATTTTTGTGACAGAAAAAAGTCTTTGACTTGACACAAAAAGAAAACTTGGCTATGATTATGTTTTAGGAGGGTGATTATGTGCAACCTTGGTTCTAAACTGGATAAGCTATTAAAGGAAAATGGCTTAACACAAAAGGACTTAGCCGAGAGAACGGGGCTGACACAATCAGCGGTCAGCCACTATATCAAAGGCGATAGAGTTCCAAGGGGTGACAACCTTTTTAAAATAGCAGCAGCTCTTTGGGTTTCTGTGGATGATTTAACTTCATCTAATGTTAATAATTCTGTTATTTATGAATTAGTCAGTTTGAAGCGAAGATTGTCGCAGTTAGCTGATGTTTTAACATTAGATGAAAAAATGGACTTAATAAGATGTTTATTTGAAGGAGGTAACGAAGAGTAGTTTTTACAAGATCTATTTAATAGGATTGAAGGTAAAGCTACTAAGTTAAGTTAGTAAAGTGAAAATCTAATAATGGAATTATAGTGGCTTTTTCATTGTTGGATAAAAAATATAGCCACAACTTTAATTGAAGTGCGTCGCACTTCGACGGCAACGAAGTGCGACAAACGGACACACGAGCAGAATATGCAGGAACACATATTCAAGCAAGATATTGTTTTTTTTAGCATAATTTCTGCAATTAGTCAACCCACAAGGATTGACTATGGTTACCTGCTGTTCGCAGGAGAAAGTTTTTTTGAGGCAGAATTATGCGTCGAAAGAAAAATTTAAAGAAATTATTAAACCTAGGTATTTTAGATTACACCAATATAACTACTAAAATTGGTGACTATGATATGCCGTATGTAAATTGCGGAATTGTTCCTAAAATAGACTTTCTTGCAAATTATAGTAATCCTGGTTCTTATTTTAAAACCCAAAATACAGCTGTTTCATTTTTTCAGTATGACAGTGTTTTTGATGGCTTATATGGTTTATGGAACGGAATATACTATGGTGTAAAAGACATACTGGATTTTTACAAAGAAAGGTTCAAAAGTGTTAGGTATTTCATAGCTCCAGATTACTCTAAGTGCGGAGATTCGTTAGAAGGTGACAATATTCATAGACAGTTGCGTATGCGTATTACTGCAATATGGCTAACAATGAATACGGATGGTGTTGTAATTCCTCTAGTAAGTTGTGCTAATGCATTAAGTAAATCGTATATGCTTGATGGAATGGGAGATTGTAAGATTGTAGCTTTTAATGCAAAAGGACCTATGGGCAATCCTAGCCAGATGGTAATTTTTAAAGATGCAATCAAACACACAGTAGATCATCTTCTTAATTTAGAAAGTATTGTTGTTTATTCCTCTTCCCCAAATAAAGATAAGGTAAATGAAATCTTTCAGTATGCTATTAGCAAAGGAATAGATATTCAAATACCAGAGAACACATTACAAATAAGAAATAAGCTGAAGGGGGTGCGTGAGTAATGACTGCTTCAAGCGATACTGGACTAGGACACGGTAGCCAAGGTTCTCCACAAGAAACGATTGATGAACTTGAATACAATAATAAAAGATTGGAGAATGAGGATAAGAGTAAGTTATTAAAAATTCCTCGATTATATAAGCCTTCTCTTAAACATAATGAGAAAGGCGGATGGGGGTCGGTAAATCCTATAAAAAGCCAAGAGGAGGGACAAAAGTTACTTGAAACTGGTTACAAAAAAGGTAAACAGTTTTATAATGTAACTAGTGATGGAAAAATTGTTAAATTTCAGCCTGATAATACTCCAGAAAATGGTTATCATTCATATGAAGTAAAAAATCAGAGAGATATTCCTAATGATATTTTAAAAGATATGCTTAAAGATGGAAAAATAAGCAATAGTCTTTATAACAAAATAAGAAAGGGTAAATTATAATGTTAATAGATAAAAAATTAATAGGAAATAAAGAAGAATTCGGAATAGAGATTGCTTTTTCTAATGAGTGCAAAGATACAGAAATAGCGATGTACTTAAAAAGTAAAAATATTCTTGAATTCAAACACGAAGGTAAGATATTTACTACTTGTTGGGATTTAGATGAATTAGCTATGTGGTTAAGAGACTTCATAGATAATTTAAAAGAAGATCCTTACCCTGTAGAAGTTAAGGGGAGATACGCTGCTGAAAAAGATGATAATGCAAGGGATTTTGAGTCAGATGATGAAGATGAAATGGATAAATACTATAACAACTTACAGGAATGGTATTTTAGACATAATTGGCATCACGCATCTTCAGGAGCTATTCTTGCAAGTGTTTATTTTCAGTTGGTTGGTAATAATATTGAAATTTCCTGGGATAATAGAGGCTTAGATGATGGATTCGATTTTACTTATCTAAGAGGTGGAGATGTAATAAAAAAGGATTTATTTATAAAAATAGTAAATCAATTCTTAAATGATTATGCTGATCATTGGTTTGTAGAAAATTAATTTTCTACTATTAAATGAAACAACACCGCAATTTTTTGTAGTTCTTGCGGTGTTGTTCTATTTTGTCTATTCCTTATATAGATTCATTAGGAAGGAAACACAATCTGATTCTGAGGTAGTTTTTATGTTCATTCCATAGCGGGGCTTGCTTATCAACCATCTTATGCTCTAATATAACAGAAAATTCACCTAACCAAAAACCATTGTTTATACTAATCGGTAGGTGTTAGTTTATATAAGAAAACCACACGATAGTCGCGTGGTTCTTTTTACATCAAGTATATCTCTATGGGTAAAAATTATTTAATTAATAGGAACAAGAGCTACTCTGAAACCTACATATTCATATTGGCTTTCGGGGTAATAAAAACATCTGTTTAAGCATTCCGACTTTAACGGTTGCGGACCAGAGAGCGATTTTCACGCTACTTCCCTTAAATCTTAAATAAAGCCTATCACAGGAATAATAAAAAGTAAATTTTTTATTTATTATTATATTTAGCAAATAAAGTAATGATTTATATTATTTCTTACCCCAACAACCATTCATTACTATATTTGCAGTTACTTATTAATAAACAGTCTGCTGTATTCCATCTTCGCATTCGCAATATGGTAAATAAAAACACTCTTACCTATTTTTTTATAAATTGCTATATGCTTCTTTATAATTAATAATTTATAACCTAATTTTGCCAATACTTCATCTGGAGGTAAAGAACCAGAATCTGGAAATAAACTAAGTCTATCGATGCTATTTAATATATTGTCCAAAACTTTAAGGGCAGAATTTGAACTAAATTCTATAGTATACCAATCTTGTATCTTTTTTAGGTCTTCAATAGCAGATGGTAAATATTCAATACTATACATTTTTGGCTCTTTGTTTTAAAAGCTTTCTGACTTCTTCTGTAGAAGAAGTTTTTGCACCTGTTAAACGTTCTTCTTCTGCAAAGAAAACTCTCTCACGCATTTTTAAAAGCTCTTCTCTTTTTTCAAAAGCTTCTATACTCATAAAAACTCCATCGCCTTCACCATTCTTAGTAATGTATATGGGTTCTCCTGTTTTTTTTGCCAAATCAGATATTGATGGATAATCATTTCTTAATGTTGCAGAAGCTTTTATAAGCATATTTAAACTCCATATATCAATATTTATATATAATTATACTTTATTTTAGACACAAAATACAAGAATCATAAAATCAGAAAAAATCAATACTTTTTTAGAGCTAGAACAAAAATTATTACGCCTATCATTACCTTTAAAACTTGATTGACAATAAATAATTATTTCTTTAATACAGCCATTAATTCAGCAAGCAGGGAATTAAATTCTTCTTTTATTTCTGCAGGAACAGCATTTTCTGTTGAATTGAGATAGTTTAATTCGGTCAAAATAGTTCTATTGAATGGATCATTTGGATTTTGCTTTGCTCTATTAACAACGAATTTCAACGCACTTAAATTTCCATTTTTTATTGTACTGATTAGTTGTTCAATTTGAACTTTCTTAGCCAAATCCAAAATCATATCGTCCCACATAGACTTTTTGGAAAAATCCAAATCCTTATAAATATCACTAAGAATATAGTTTGCAGGGAAAAATATAGCGATACCATTTGAGTTTTCAAGACTGTTTCCAGTATATCCATTATATTAACGTCTTATCAGCACAGAAACAGCATCGGAAATACTCTTTTCGATGGCTTCTTTACCGTATTCGTCAACCTGTTTTTTGTTCTTTTCGCCGTGAGTCAAACAGCCAGCTCCGCCGATACAACCGTCAATACAAGCCATACCTTCTATGAAATTGGCATTAAGAACGTTTTTGCTCTTTTTAAACAAGGCCATTTTACATTCTTCGATACCATTGCAAACACAGGCTTTAAGTTCAAAATCAGTAAGATTCTGTTCCTTTAACCCTTCTTTAACAGCGTCTGACAAACCACCGCTTCTAGCAAATATTCTACCGAAGTAGGAAGCATTATCCAAAACATCTTCTTCTAATGATGCCAAATCAATTTCTTTGCTATCGAACAAAGCCTGAAGTTCTTCAAAAGTCAACACCGCGTCAACATAAGGTTTAACTTTATCAAGTTTTATTTCGGCTTTCTTGGCTGTGCATGGACCAATAAAGACTACTTTGGCATTTTCTGTAGTTTCTTTTATATATTTAGCTAAAGTGGCCATAGGCGATAAATTATGAGAAATATGAGGTATTAATTCTGGAAAAGCAGATTTTACATAAGCTACAAAAGCGGGACAGCAAGAACTTGTCAAAAAGCCTTTTTCTGTAAGTTCTTTTGATTCTGCTTGAGCAACCATATCTGCACCAAGAGCAGCTTCAATAACTGTGAAAAAACCAAGTTTCTTAAGACCAGTTACAACCTGACCTAGTTTTGCGTAATTAAACTGACTAGAGATTGATGGAGCAACAACTGCATAAACCTTATATTTACTGTTGTTCTGGCTTTTCTTTATTAAATCTATAACATTAATAATAAATGATTTATCCATTATTGCACCAAATGGACACTGATAAACACAAGCTCCGCAAGAAATACATTTTTCGTTGTCTATTTTGGCTGCATTATCTTCACTTATAGAAATAGCCTTAATTTTACAAGCGTTTTGGCAAGGTCTTTTGCGGTTTACTATTGCAGTATAAGGACAAACTTTTGAACACATACCGCATTCAACACATTTGCTTTTATCAATATGTGCAACATGATGATGATCGAATGAGATGGCACCACGTTTACAGGCTTCCTCACAACGGTGAGCTAAACAACCTCTGCAAGAAGAAGTAACTTCATAACCAGCGGCAGGGCACTCATCACAGGCTATATCTATAACTTCGATTATGTTATGGTTATCTTTATTGCCACCCATAGCAATTTTCACACGTTCAGCAAGTATGGCTCTTTCCTTATAAACACAGCAACGCATAGTAGGTTCTTTGCCTGGAACAATTATCTTAGGAATATCAAGCAAATTTTCCCATAGAGTATCCTTCCAAGCTTGTCTAGCCACTTCTTTCAATACTTTATATTTTAAAATCTGAACTTTGGTGTCAAACTTAATCGCATTTTTTTCCATAATTTACTCCATTAAAAATAGCTGACCTTTATACGTTTACCCATACTTTTTAAAGACTTAGACAACTCTTCAACAAGATTCATTTTTATGCTGAAATTAATTGGCAGTTCTGGATTCTGATGAGCCGGATTAATTGCTCTTCCAACATAAAAATTAATATCGGTTGCTTCTTCAAAAAGAAGACGACATATCATTGAAGCGCCGTCCCGCTTGAAATTCCAATCTTCGTAATATTTATTTTCTTCTAAATAATCTCGTGCATATTCAATTACTTTATTTACGGTAATTACACCTTCTGTTACCAAATCTACGCCTTCGATTTGTGCAGTGGGCGGAACATCCAAACTTTCAAAATTAAGAGAAGTTTTTATAGGTTTGCCAAGCCATTTAGAAGCTATTGAAGAGGTTGTACCACCACAAATTATATGTTTTCCTTTTTTTGAGAAAAACAGACTCATCATTCGATCACAATCATCACGATTGCGTGGCGGTCCAAAAAGAATATTCATGGGAACTCTTTTTCTAAGTTTCACCACACAAGCGGTAGTATCGTCACCTGGCTTGTTTCCATAGAGCTTATTACATTCGTCAACCAGCATTGTAGAAAGATTTTTAGCAGTATATTCCGCGGCTGCAACTGTTTCCATAAAATCAGCAATATCTTCACGCTTCCAACCGAAGTTAAATACCTTGCCAATGCCAGCATGAGGACAACCGTCACTCATCAAAACAAATATGTCATTTTCCTTTAAATTAATTGTAGATTTGTAAATCTTTTTACCGCCTATATTCATCTCAACAGTAGGATAATCAGTTGTCTTATAATCTCTAATGAAAATAATGTGTGGATTATCATACTGAATTAATTCTGCAACAGAATTATTTATGAGATGAAGTATAGAAAAAGTTGAATAAGCAAGACCTCTGACAGAGCAAACAGGCAGTGTTGCTGCTATGGTTGAAACGCATTCTTCAACTGAAAGCCCGGCTGCCATCATTGTCGAAATGATTTTTGAAGTTAAAGTAGATAATATACTTGCCTTAACACCGCTTCCAAGACTATCAGCCAGAACAATTACAGAAGAATCATCGCTTTGTTCCACCACATCAACGTGGTCGCCACAAAGTTCTTCACCAAAATGATTTATACTTTTATAACCTATATCTGTGCAAAGATCATTCATTTATTATTGATTCCTTTAGTTTGGTCAATGCTATTTTGGTTTCAGCTGCAGTTTCACCTAAGAGAGAAGCTATTTCCTGAACAATTCTCATTTGTTTTTCTACAACTCTGTCGGCTACTTCAATAGTTTGATGGCTTATTGTTTCTTTTCTTTCACGCTCTTTTTCTTCTGCTGTTACATCACGCATAATGCAAACAAGCATTTTGCTTTCCACATCTGGAACAATAGTCTGTTCTACATGGCGGTTATATTCTGCTAGATATACACGTTTTCCATAGATTCCTGTATTTGTAGACTGAACTTTTATAAAGGGAGAAGGATCTAATATTCTTACAACCTGGTCACCAAGTATATCTGAAGCAGAATAAAGGTTTAACATCTGCAAAGCAGCCTTATTTATCTGTTGAACTTCTAATTCGCTGTTTAAAACAATCAAACCGTTTGGAGTGTTTTTAACGATAGAATCTGAGAAGTTTTCTGCTTTTTCTTTCAAAAATGGCAGACACATTGAAATATCTGCTTTCCCTTGGAAAATGGCTATAGCCTTTTCTCTGCATGTATTATAACCACAAGAACCACAGTTCAATTCGTGTTCTGGCTTGGTTTTGCCCATATTTTTAAGAATAAGCTTAATGTCATATTCCGTGGGCATTGGCAAATCGTTTGAAAAAGGTTCAAACACCTTATGCATTAAAATTGAATCTGGCTGAGCCACATCGAAGTCTTTGTTACCAGCATATTGTGAAACAGACATATAGTCTTTTACTGGACTGCGATGGAATTTTTCCATTACAGGACCACCAATACAACTGCCGATACAAGCAGACATTTCAATAAAACATTTATGAATTTTACCGTTTTGAATATCTTTTAATGCTGATTTACAATTTTCAACCCCATCAATAGCAAGATAGGAATAACCTGGTTCGTTAAGAGCCATAGTTTTTAAAATTCCTCCAGTTGTGGGGAAAAACCTAGCTCTGCTTTCGTCTACAAAATCATCTTTTTCTGGCTCTATTGTTATATTTTCTTTTTCAAACCATTTTGTCAATTCTTCATAAGTCAACACAGCGTCAACTATGCCTTCATAGAAACTTCCTTCGTCTTTCTTCGCAACGCAAGGTCCTATAAAAACTGTTTTAGCATTAGGGAAACGGCGTTTAATGTCTGAACAATGCGCTAACATTGGTGACTTAACAGGAGCTAGCATATGAAGCTGTTCAGGAAAATACTTTTGAATAAGCAAATTGACTGAGTGACAGCAGGAAGATATGATGATATCATGGTTTTTATCTGCTACCAATTTTTCATATTCTCTTTTTACATAAGTTGCACCAATAGCAGTTTCTTCAACATCAGCAAAACCTAATTTCTTTAATGCTGTTCTGATTGAATTAAGTCCAATTCCATCATAGTTTGCTATAAAAGATGGTGCAAGGCTGACATAAACAGGTGAACCAGACTGAATTAAAACTCTCGCTTTTTCAGTATCGTCAACAATCTGTTTAGCATTCTGTGGGCAAACAACAAAACATTGCCCACAAAATATACATTCATTACCGATAATATGTGCCTGACTCCCTGAAAATCTAATAGATTTGACAGGACAGTGACGGATACATTTATAACAATTTTTGCAGTTTGATTTTTTTAAAGTTAGACAACTAGACACTTTTAATTGACACCTTTTTTATTTTCTACCGCAGGAACGATTGTATCTTTCCAGAAATCCCTGAAACTTTCAGGAGTGATACCAGTATAAACTGTTTCATCAACAGTAATAGTGACACCTTCGCGATTGCATCTTCCAGTACAAAAGCTTCCGGAAAGAACTATCTCATCTTCTAGTCCTTCTTCCTTCATCTTGTTCTGTATCAGTTCGACTATTTGCGGTGCACCTTTTAGATGACAAGAACTTCCAACACATATTTCGATAAATATCATAGCTTATATTTTTGCTTCGATTTCTTTTTCGAAGAATTCCTTTACATTATCTGGATTTACAGAATGAAAACTGTCGTCTACAGTTACACATACGCCTTGCTGACATTTGCCCATGCAGAAAGTTCCACCTAGTTCAACTTTGTCAGAAAGCTTTTTTTCTTTTATTAGATACTGCAACTGTTCAACAACCTGACGAGAACCTTTAATATGGCAAGATGATCCGATACATACTGTTACTTTCATTATTTTCTCCTTATTGATAATCAACTACGTTTACCCAACCGAGTAAGAATTCTCTTTCTCTTTCGTTGCCTTTAACAGACTGAGAAGCAGCAACGATTGGCATCCACTTCTGAACATATTGTTTGGCAACATCTCCCTTTTTACAGAACAAATCCAGGTATTTTTCCGCTCCGTCTATATCACCGGCAAGCCAGAAAAGCAAGTAGGTTCTAGCTGCGTCAGCAGATGCGTTGCCTTGAGTAGCGTGTGCCCAGTCTATAATATATGGGGTTCCGTCTTCAGCTATAATAACGTTTGATAGGTTGTAATCGCCGTGGCAAACTTTATTATGCTTTGGCATAGCCTGTAAACGGGAATGAAGATCGTATCTTGTAGTAGCATCAAGGTTAGCAAGACTAATCTTCTGGCTCATTTTATCTTTGAGTTTATTAAGTTTTGGGCAGGTTTTAGAATGCATATCAAGCTGAATATCAATGAACTGATTCATGTATTCATCTTTTTTGTCTGGGTTTTCTTCCATCAATCTTGCAAGAGTCTTACCGTTAATATATTCGGAAACTATTGCCCATTTTCCATCAACCATAGTAACTTCAAGAACTCTAGGAATCTTGATACCAGTTTCTTCAATTCTAGCCTGGTTTAAAGCTTCGTTTAAAACATCAGCTTTAGAATAGTCTTCATTGAATACTTTTATGCACTTTTTACCATCTCGATAAACGGTCTTAGAATTGCGAACAGCAATAATTCTATCTAGCTTCATCAGATTTTCCCCCTTATGAATTTTTGTAAATGCGGTTTTTAGCTTTTAAGAAAGAACGTTTGATGTTGTGTTCATCGTTTTTGCCTAATTGTTGTTCATTGGGCATTTCTGGTTCTTTAAAAGTTTTTCCGTAATAAGCGTTAAGATACATCTGTTTGATTTCTGTCATAAGTGGATAACGTGGATTAGCACCTGTGCATTGGTCATCAAAAGCCTGTTTTGTCATATCGTCAAGACGATTGAGGAAGTTTTTTTCATCTATGTTATAGTCTTTAATAGTAGGTTTAATACCAACTCTAGACTTCAATTTATCTAATTCTTCAATAAGGCTATTAAGTTTTTCTGTATCATTAGCACCATCTATGCCTAGTGCTTCAGCAACTTCGGCATAACGTGCAAGTGTGTGTGGATGATCATACTGTGAGAAAGTTCCCATCTTTACTGGTTGTTCAGCAGCATTGAAACGTAACACTTCGTCAATCATAAGAGCGTTTGCAACACCGTGTGGCAAGTGATGGAAGGCACCAAGTTTATGAGCCAATGAGTGACATACACCTAAGAAAGCGTTAGCAAAAGCCATACCAGCCATTGTTGCGGCGTTAGCCATCTTTTCTCTTGCTTCAACATCGTTCTGACCGTTATCATAAGCTCTTGGCAAATATTTGAAAATTGTCTGCAATGCTTTAATAGCAAGACCATCGGTATAATCAGTAGCCATTACAGAGGCTATTGCTTCGAGAGCGTGAGTTACAGCGTCTATGCCAGATGCAGCAGTCAATCCTTTCGGTGCAGACATATGGAAATCAGTATCGATTATAGCCATATTTGGAAGAAGTTCGTAGTCTGCTAATGGGTATTTAACACCTGTCTTTTCATCAGTGATAACAGCAAATGGTGTAACTTCAGAACCTGTTCCTGCATAAGTTGGTATTGCGATGAAATAAGCTTTTTCTCCCATCTTCGGGAATGTGTAGATACGTTTTCTAATATCTACAAATCTCATAGCCATATCCATGAAATCAACTTCAGGGTGTTCATAAAGAACCCACATAATCTTACCTGCGTCCATTGCAGAACCGCCGCCCAAAGCGATAATTGCATCAGGTTTAAAAGATCTTACTAATTCAGCACCTTTCAAAGCACAGCCTAAAGTTGGGTCTGGAGCAACATCGAAGAAGCAGGTATGAACAATACCCATTTCATCAAGTTTATCGGTAATAGGCTTAGTGTAACCATTGTTGTAAAGGAAACTGTCGGTTACTATAAATACTCTCTTCTTATTCATAACTGTTTTCAGTTCATCGAGAGCTACAGGCAAACAACCTTTCTTAATGTAAACTTTTTGTGGTGCTCTAAACCAAAGCATATTCTGTCTTCTTTCTGCGACTGTTTTGATATTAATTAGATGTTTTACTCCAACATTTTCACTAACTGAGTTTCCACCCCAGGAGCCGCAACCAAGAGTAAGAGATGGAGTAAGTTTGAAGTTATATAAGTCACCGATTCCGCCTTGAGAAGATGGGGTATTAACCAAGATACGGCAGGTTTTCATTCTTGCAGCAAATTCTTTAAGCTTTTCTGTTTCAGTAACTTCGTTTAAATAAATGGAAGAAGTATGGCCATAGCCACCGTCAGCAATTAAGTGTTCTGCTTTTTCAAAAGCGTCTTTAATGTTCTTTGCTCTATACATTGCAAGAACAGGAGAAAGCTTTTCGTGTGCAAATTCTTCTATAAGTTCTACTGATTCGACTTCGCCAATTAGGATTTTAGTTCCTTCTGGAACGGTTACGTGAGCTAATTCTGCAATTTTAGCGGCTTTCTGACCAACAATCTTGGCATTTAAAGCACCATTAATAATTATGGTCTTTCGAACTTTTTCCGTTTCTTCTGGATTAAGGAAATAGCAACCTCTTGCAGCAAATTCTTTCTTAACTTCATCATAGACTTTATTTAAAACAATTACAGACTGTTCTGAAGCACAGATCATACCGTTATCGAAAGTTTTGGAATGAATAATTGAGTTCACTGCTAGAATAATATCAGCAGTATCGTCTATAATAGCTGGCGTGTTGCCTGCACCGACGCCTAATGCTGGTTTCCCAGATGAATAAGCGGCTTTTACCATGCCAGGACCACCAGTAGCAAGAATTATATCTGCTTCTTTCATCAAAAGATTAGTCATATCAAGGCTTGGAATATCTATCCATGAAATAATTCCTTCTGGAGCACCTGCTGCTATTGCAGCATCAAGAACTACTTTAGCGGCAGCTATAGTTGATTTTTTTGCTCTTGGGTGTGGGCTAATAATAATCCCATTTCTTGTTTTTAAAGAAATAAGGGTTTTGAATATTGCTGTAGAAGTCGGATTAGTGGTTGGTATTACTGCGCCAATAACACCTATTGGTTCTGCTATTTTTTTTACTCCATAAGCCTTGTCTTCTTCTATTACACCACAGGTCTTTGTGTCTCTATAGGCATTATAAATGTATTCTGAAGCATAATGGTTTTTGATAACCTTATCTTCTACAACGCCCATTCCAGTTTCTTCAACAGCCATTTCAGCAAGAGGTATTCTCTGCTGGTTTGCTGCAATAGAAGCGGCAAGGAAGATTTTATCAACCTGTTCCTGAGTGTAAGTAGCAAACTTTTTCTGTGCTGCTCTTACACTAGCAATAGCTTTTTCAAGCTTTTCTACACTATCAACTATTTCCCTATTTTCTGTTTTCATTACGAAACCATCCTTTGTTAATTAGATATCTTGTTTTTTTCTCTAATTTTTCAACCTTGTTTGTGAAAATTTTAACAAAGCATTTCGCTTTTGAGAATAATCAATAAAGTATAAGGATATATCAGTTTTGATATTAGTATGTTGAAAGCTTTTTATTGTAGTTGGTAGTTATTGTTTGGCATGGACTGTGAAAAATATAAGAAGTAAAGTTTAAGAACAAAGTTAATCAACTTTTACAAAGCTAAGCATGAGTAAGACATTTTGGTGGGTTAAAGATATTTTCTTTTGGAAATGCAGAGTTCAGTTATGAATCGTTTATCTAGTTCAGACATTTTATAATCTTTTTTGTATATTAAAACATCTTTGTAGGTTTTATGATTGTCGGGGCAGTCTATCTGAACTAGATTGAAACGTTTTAAAACTTTATCTGGAAGCGGAGAAACCCACATATAGGTTTCTATATTTTCAGATAAAAGCTCAAACTGACTGCCTCTCTCAAAAACGAAGATTCGTCTTTCAATATTATCTGGCAATTCTTCCTTTTTTACAAAAGATAGCGGAAGCGAAGGAACATAGGGGTCGGCATGAGCAATTTCTATAAAAGGCCTTAAATCACTATAATGAATTTCTTTTTTTGTTGCTAATTTACTGTTGGCACTTGTTACGAGAACATAATGGAACTCGGTTATCAGTTCATAATCTAAGCCTTTTTCTTCCAACATATCTTTGAAATAATTATCAAAATTTGCCGAATAACGAATTATCCCTAGCTTGTAATCTTCTATCAAAATGTTTTTTATAGCACGAAGAGCATTAGTTTCTTTATAGAATATTTCGC
The DNA here is from genome assembly GCA_905236675.1 of Candidatus Rifleibacteriota bacterium. Taxonomy (GTDB): domain Bacteria; phylum Muiribacteriota; class Ozemobacteria; order Ozemobacterales; family Ozemobacteraceae; genus RUG334. The sequence continues at coordinate 27,512 of CAJOND010000031.1, forward strand.
AAGGTTTATTAGAAATAGATTTAGAAAAAATGGCAAAGGCTTCAGAAATGTAACTAGCTCTAGGCACAGAAATAGAAAACTTTTGTTTTATAGAAATATTATTTTTAAAGATATTTTCAACATATTCTATTTCTGAGAGTATTTTTCTTGCATAACTAATAAATTCTTCGCCTGCAGGAGTTAAAACCATTCCTTTAGAAGACCTGTCGAAGATAGCTATTCCCAAGTCTGCTTCAAGTTCTTTAATGGAACGACTTAGATTGGGTTGAGCAATTAGCAGTTTTTCCGCTGCTTTATTAATTGTCCCAGTGTTAGCAACTTCGACAGCGTATTTTATGTGTACTATATTCATGATTTGCTACTGTCTCGAGGTTATATATTATTTAAGTAATTTGATTTGAAAATTTCTGGATTGCCACGTTACCACGCATACTTCGTATGCTCGTAATGACGTATAACTTGCGGTTTCGCAATTGTATAAGTCAATCAATTAGTTACATTTTAGTTCCTAATTATTAGATTTTTCTGAGTCTTTTAGTTTTTCTCTGAAATCCTTTGGAGTAAGT
>CAJOND010000032.1 GCA_905236675.1 Candidatus Rifleibacteriota bacterium
TGAACGATAATGCTCTTAATAGTGCTCTTCAATTTACCTTCTTTAGAGAAGTCATGATCAAGTAAAACAACACCGTGGTTGTCAGCTTTTAGAACTGCTAACAACTGGCCTTCTTTAACTTCCTGACCATCTTCAACTACTAGAGCACCATGAGAAACCATTTCTTTTGTAATAGAATATTTCTTTTCATGGAGAACGCGCTGAGTAATCTTAATACCGGTTGAACCATCTGTATCTTCTATTTGAGTGTAGGTTTCGAATGGAATTGGAGTTAATGTAAGTTCTCCATCTTTGGTTACGGTTGGTGGGAACTTGAGACTTAAGTTAGATGGATAGCTGAATTCAACACCACTATAAACAAGAATCTTTTCAATTATTTCTTCGCAAATAATCTTGTTATAGCCATAAATGTAGTTAACTTTACCAGCTATTTCACTGATCATTGGACCAACTTCAGAAACAAGTTTATCACCAGCTTTTACAACGTCACCATTTCCAACATTGATTTCAGCTCCTTCTGGAACTGGATATTGAACCTTAAGGTTATCTTCACCAATGATGTTTACAGCGAGCTGTTCACCTTTTACTATATGAATTTCTCTGATTGAACCACGATTATCATCTAATATAGTAAAGAGATCATCATCAACAACTGTACCAGCTTCAGCAACAACTTCTTCTGTTTCACGATTAATAACAGGTCTCGCAAGTGTAGCACCCTTGAGAATTTCAGCATAATCATCAGTAATTAGATTAACTGATTTGATCTTAGCGATTTCAACAGTACCATCTATTTCTGCCTGAATGAATAACTTAGAAGTTAGTTCACCGTTTTCTTCGACATCACCGCCATTTGCGATACGACAGTTTTCTTTTGGTCTTAAAATTACACCACGAGGTACATTGTATTCGATTTCTTGTTTAACGATAACACGTTTTCTATCAAGAGTCTTGTTAACATTACCCTTTTCAGCGATTACTTTAACAACACCAGAGATTGGAGCAATCAATGATAAGGTCTTGTTTTGTTCATCAATAGCAGCTGCCATTTCACCCTTGAATTCATAATCTTCAAGTGCTTCTTTAGTAACAGCTATTTTTGTTCCGCCTGATGATAGAGCAACAGTACCATCACATTCTGAAATTACAGAGAGAAGTTTTTGATCTGGAACAACTTCATCACCGTTTTTAACGTTAAGAATTAAACCACAGCTCTTAAGAGTAGCATCCTTAGCTTCTTTAACACTCTTTGGAAGAGCATATTCAACTCTTTCGCCATCTTTACTGTCTGTTGGGAAAATGAAGATTATACCGTTTTCACTAATAACCTGTTTATTCTTGATGCGGATATTTTCAAACTTAGCAATACCATTGCTTCTAGAAATTGCAGCATGTGATTGGCCTGATGATTCAGCAATCAGGTTACCTGCGTGAATGATTTCACCGTCTTCAACACGGAGAACTGCACCCTGAGGAATCTTATAGTCTTCAATCAAGAAGTCTTTAGTTACTGGGTCAACTTCCTGAGTAAGAACTTTGATAACTGCCTTTTCAGAAACAACCATACCGTCTTTTACTTCGATGTTATCGAAAACGATTTCACCAGAGTAACCGGTTACGATGTTGTTTGGAGAATATTCAGCAACTGGTGTGCCTGGGGTAACTCTGTCTTTATCTTTAATCTTCATTTCAGAGCCCAGAGGAATAGTCAGTTTATCTTTGTGTTTATTCTTACCAATAATAGTTAAGAATCCACCAACAACAACAGTCTTGGTACCTTTTTCGAAATCAGCTTTATCGAAGGTTTCCTGACCAGAAGTTATTTCAAATTTAGAACGGTCAGAAATCTTAGCTAGTTTCAAAGTAGCAAAGCTTACTGTACCAGCTGAACGAGATTTAATATAAGAACGTTGAGCAAATGCAACACCACCTGTATGGAATGTTCTCATTGTCAACTGAGTACCAGGTTCACCGATGGACTGAGCAGCGATAACACCAACAGCTTCACCAACATCAACCAACTTACCTGTTGCAAGGTCAGCACCGTAACATTTCTGACAAATACCTGCTTTAGAGCGGCAAGTAAGAGGAGAACGCATAACAATTTTGCTTCTAACCTTACATTCTGTATATTCACATTCTTTCATTCTTTCAAGAACGTAATCATTGAACTGTCTATCAGGTCTTAGAACAAGATAGTTGGTCTTTGGATCGATGATTTGTTCTGCACAAATCATATCAGTTGTAATCTTATTTATAGGAAGAATGAATTCGCAGTGATCTTCAATGTCTTTAGCTATTTCGTCAGTGCAGTATACACCAGCATCAAGAGCTATTTCTTCGTCGCCATGTTTAATTACAAGAACTTCACCTGTTTCAAGATTGATAATTGGTTTAGCCAATACTCTACCTGCAATACGTTTAGAAATTGGAACCATAATATCATCAATCATGATATTGTTAGCAGTTCTGTTCTGTCTTATTGGAGATACTTCAACGCCGTTTTCTGTTCCACAGTCGATGCATGTAATAACAACGTCATGAGCAACATCAACAAGTCTTCTAGTAAGATAACCAGAGTCAGCGGTTCTGAGTGCTGTATCAACGAGACCTTTTCTAGCACCGTATGTAGAGATAAAGTATTCTGATTGATTCAAACCTTCACGGAAGTTAGACTTAATTGGGAATGCAAGAATATCACCACGAGGATTTGACATCAAACCACGCATTGCAGCCAACTGACGCATCTGTTGCCAGTTACCACGGGCGCCTGAGTAAGCCATCATGTAAACTGAGTTATAATCGCCGAATCTAGCATCGTGTTCAAGGGTTTGAACAAGGTCATCTGTAACGTCTTCTGTTGTTTTTGTCCAAACGTCAACTTCAGCCTGTTTCTTTTCATCGCGGCTAATTTCGCCTTTTAACCATCTTTCACGAATCTTAGCAACTTTTTCATCAGATTTAGCAACGATTTCAGCTTTCTTTGGTGGGTCAATCAAGTCTTTAATAGAAATTGTCAAGCCACAAGTTGTAGCAAACTTGAATCCAAGAGCTTTGAGGTTATCTAAGGTTTCATCAACAACTGCTAAATCATAGTTATTATAAACTTTCTTAATCAAAGCGGGCAGGTTCTTCTTCAAAATCTGCATATTCTGGAATGGGAAGTCTGCTGGTAAAGCATCCTGGAATATGATACGACCAATAGTAGTCTTTACATATTCATTCTTGCTTTCTTCAGCCTTAGGATCAACTTCGTTTCTTCTTATATAGATAGGATACTGTAAGTTGAAGTTATGAGTGGCATAAGCATTTCTAGCTTCTTCCTTACCAGCAAATACCTGAGGTCTGAAGACAACTATCTGATTAACTTTTGCTTTTTCAAGTTTTTCAACAGCTTCTGCAGAATCAAATTCATAACCTGCTTGTAAATTGTCATTAATGGTTTCAGCAAGTTTGAAATCACAGATTCTACCTTCGGTGAGAAGTATATCTTTCCATTTAAGACCATCTTTAAGCTGTAGAGTAAGTTTTGGATAATCTGGACCTTCTGGTTTGGCAATTGTTAAATAGAACAAACCAATGGTCATGTCTTGGGTTGGTGTAGAGATTGGATCGCCGTTTGCTGGCTTGAGTATGTTGTTACAAGCCATCATAAGCATACGAGCTTCAACCTGAGCATCAAGCATTAATGGAACGTGAACAGCCATCTGGTCACCGTCAAAGTCTGCGTTGTATGCAGTACAAACTAATGGGTGAATTCTGATAGCTTTACCTTCGATGAGGACTGGTTCAAATGCCTGAATGCCAAGTCTGTGAAGAGTTGGAGCACGGTTGAGTAGAATTGGATGGTGTTTGATGACTTCTTCTAATACGTCCCAAACTTCATCTTTTTCTCTTTCAATCATCTTCTTGGCGCTCTTAATATTAGCGGCAATACCTTTAGCCTGCAATCTCTGCATTACAAAAGGTTTGAAGAGTTCAAGAGCCATCTTCTTTGGCAAACCAGCCTGATGAATCTTAAGGCTAGGACCAACAACGATAACAGAACGACCAGAGTAGTCAACACGTTTACCTAAGAGGTTCTGACGGAAACGACCCTGTTTACCTTTGAGCATATCGGTCAAAGATTTAAGTGGTCTGTTGCTCGGACCAGTAACAAGTTTACCTCTACGACCATTATCGATGAGAGCGTTAACAGCTTCCTGAAGCATACGCTTTTCATTCTTAATAATGATGTCTGGAGCCTGTAATTTAATCAATCTCTTTAAACGGTTATTTCTGTTAATAACACGTCTATAAAGGTCATTAAGGTCAGATGTAGCAAATCTACCACCATCAAGTTGAACCATAGGTCTTAAATCTGGTGGAATAACTGGAATAACATCAAGAATCATCCATTCGGGTCTGCTGACAGACTTAGAGAACATTTTAACAAGTTCCATTCTCTTAAGAAGGTGAGTTCTCTTAGTTCCAGTAGAGGTCTTCAACTGATCTGTAAGTTCTTTTTCAAGTTTTGCTAAGTCGATTTCTGCAAGCAATTCCTTTATTGCTTCAGCACCCATTTTAGCTGTGAACATATCACCGTATTTTTCACGGAGTTCACGATAACCCATTTCACCAGCAGAACCTTCTTCAGGGAGAAGTTGTTTCTTTGATAATGGCAGGTTACCTGGGTCTATAACAATGTAGCTTTGGAAATAAAGAACTTTTTCAAGATCTCTTGCAGAGATGTCGAGAAGAAGTGCTATATAGTTTGGACTGCCTTTAGAATACCAAATGTGACCAACTGGTGTAACAAGCTGAATATGACCCATTCTTTCTCTTCTAACTGAAGAATTGGTTATTTCAACATTACATCTTTCACAAACGATACCTTTGTAGCGAACGCTTTTATATTTACCGCAAAAACATTCATAGTCTTTTTGAGGACCAAATATTTTTTCGCAGAATAGACCGTCACGTTCCGGTTTATGCGTACGGTAGTTAATAGTTTCTGGCTTCTTTACTTCGCCATATGACCAAGATCTAATTTTTTCAGGAGAAGCGATGCTTATCTGTAGTGCATCAAACTTGTCCATATCTAACATTTTTTATGTCTCCTTCCTTATGCTAATACCGGATAGTGATTATTCGTCGTCATCAGATGAATCAAGATCATCATCTTCATCTTCGTCATCGCTACCATCAGAGAAGATATCATCATCAGTATCATCGCTAGAATCTTCTTCCCAATCGTCATCGTCTGTATCTGAAAGAATACCGCCGTTACCACCTTCGTCAATAGTAACTTGTTCTGTATCTTTCTTAAGATCCATCTGTAAGCCAAGAGATTGTAATTCAGAAATAACAACCTTGAATGATTCTGGAATACCAGGTTTCATGATTGTCTTACCCTTAATAATGGTTTCGTAAACCTGTACACGACCTTCAACGTCGTCTGACTTAACAGTAAGAACTTCCTGAAGAACATGAGAAGCACCATAAGCTTCAAGAGCCCAAACTTCCATTTCCCCAAATCTCTGACCACCAAACTGAGCTTTACCACCGAGAGGCTGTTGAGTAACAAGACTGTATGGACCAGTTGAACGAGCATGCATCTTATCATCAACCAAATGGTGCAATTTGATAATATACATTACACCGACCATAATTTTCTTATCGAAGGGTTCGCCAGTTCTTCCGTCGTATAATGTAGCTTTACCTTCAAGGTCAACAAGTTTTAATGGATCTTTATCATAAACATCTTTAAGCTGTTCAATAACAAAGTCTTGATTCTTTACAACATGATCATATTCGATGTGTTTAATTCTTTCTTTGCCTTGAGCAGTATCAATAATAGTGAATCCATTTCTTCCTTTATTAAATACAGAAGTTGCATATCTTCTTCTCTGGTTCATTGCTGCCCAACCTAAGTGAGTTTCGAGAACCTGACCAACGTTCATACGAGAAGGAACACCAAGAGGATTCAATATAACATCAACTGGTCTACCATCTGCAAGATAAGGCATATCTTCAATAGGAACTATTCTAGAGATAACACCCTTATTACCATGTCTACCAGCTATCTTATCGCCTACTGTAATCTTACGTTTCTGAGCAATATAAACACGAACCAATTTATTAACACCATATGGTAATTCATCGCCTTTATCACGAGAGAAAATCATGATGTCAACAATCTTACCGCGTTCACCATGAGGAACAGTAAGAGAAGTATTTCTTACTTCGCGTGCCTTTTCACCAAAGATTGCTCTTAGTAATTTATCTTCAGCTGTAAGTTCAGTTTCTCCCTTTGGAGTAACTTTACCAACAAGAATGTCGCCAGCTTCAACTTCAGAACCAATTCTGATGATACCATTTTCATCCAAGTTCTTGAGAGCTTCTTCACCAACGTTTGGAATATCGCGAGTGATTTCTTCAGGTCCCAACTTAGTATCACGAGCATCTGTTTCGTAATCTTCAATATGGATAGAAGTAAGAACATCGTCAGTAACCATTCTTTCAGAAAGGATAATGGCGTCTTCGTAGTTGTACCCTTCCCAAGGCATGAATGCTATGAGACAGTTTCTACCAAGAGCAAGTTCACCATTTGAAGTAGAAGGACCATCAGCAAGAACAGTTCCTGGTTGAACTTTGTCGCCGATTTTAACAGTTGGAATCTGATTGATACAAGTACCCTGATTAGAACGTAGGAACTTCTGTAAATTATAAGTATCTATTGATTCCTGTTGAAGTCTGATTTCATCAGTTATAGCTTTAATCTTAGATAAATAAGTAATATCAAGAGGCTGACCAGCTTCAATAATTATTTCGCCAGTAAGATCGTCTACGATTGTATCCATAATCTTGCGGCCCTGAATCTTACGGAAAGCTGCTTCAGTTACTTTTACTTTTTCATCGTCTTTTCTGCGGCTTGGACGTTGAATCTTTACACAGTCAGCATCTACATAACATACGGTACCCTTACTTCTTGAAAGAACAACGGCACCAGAGTCATGAGCTGCTTTTGGTTCAAGACCTGTTCCAACATAAGCGGGTTCAGTCTGAATCAAAGGAACAGCCTGACGTTGCATGTTTGTACCCATCAAAGCACGGTTTGCGTCATCGTGTTCAAGGAATGGAATCAAAGCAGATGCAACGCTTACCATCTGAAGTGGAGAATACTTCATATACTCAATTTCAGATTTTGGCAAGTAGTCGAATTCATAGTCATCACTGAAATATTTTGCAGGAATAGTGCTATCCATGATGTGACCATCGGTGCTAATGTAGCAGTCTGGCTGACCAACTTTATAGCGGTCTTCATCATAGGCATCTTTGTATTCCATATTTTCATAATGGATTAAACCAGTATCTTTATCAACTTTACAAAGAGGAGTTGTTAAGAAACCATAATCATCAACTTTTGCAAATACTGCCAAACTAGCGATAAGACCAGCGTTTGGACCTTCAGGTGTTTCAATAGGACAAATACGACCATCATGAGTCGGGTGAACGTCACGAACTTCAAATCCTGCTCTATCACGTTTGATACCACCAGGACCTAATGCAGAAAGTCTTCTTTTGTGAGTAAGTTCTGCTAATGGGTTGTTCTGGTCCATAAACTGTGATAATTGAGAACTTCCAAAGAATTCATCAACAACAGCAGAAACTGGTCTAGTATTGATGAGAAGTTGTGGAGTATAGCTATCAAGATCATGAATTGTCATTCTTTCCTTAATAACTCTTTCCATTCTAGAGAGAGAAATACGGAACTGATTCTGAAGCAATTCGCCACAGCGTCTGATACGTCTGTTAGATAAGTGGTCAATATCATCTACACGACCGATACCATTTGAAAGATCTACCAGGTATCTGATTACACCGATAATATCTTCTGTGCAAAGAACTCTATCTTTAACGAATTTGAGAGTTTCAAAACCTAATTCTTTGATATGTTCAATGCTTTCAGAAGGAACTTCATTACCTTTTTCAACAATTACTTCGCCGCTGGTTTTGTCGATTATAGATTCATAAGCTGTTTTTCCAGTAATATCAATGATTCCCTGTTCTACATCAAACATATTAATTTCAGCACAGGCGGCATTATACATTACTCTATAACCACGAAGTTCTTCACCAATCTTTATATAGGCTGGAATCTGGAGAAGTTCAATTTGTTCAGCAGCTTCCTTAGAAATCTTTTCATCAGCTTTTACTATTACTTCATTATTAGCTGGATTGACAATATCTTTGAAAGCAATCTGATCAGCTAATCTGTCGACTAATCTTAGTTTCTTATCAACTTTGTAACGACCAACATCACCTAAGTCATATTTTCTTGAATCAAAGAACAAACCTTTTATAAGGTTTCTAGCATTTTCTTCAACAAACAGGTCACCTTGGCGCAACTTGCTGAAAATTGCTTTTAATGAATCAGTGACTGCTTTATTTACTTTTTCTTCACCTTCATCACGACTTACAGACTGTTTATCATAGTTCAAAGAGTTAGCAATAGTTTCATTGTTATCGAAAAGCTCAAGTATACTTTCGTTATCTTTGTAACCTAATGTTCTTAGGAAAGTGGTTATAGGAATCTTTCTCTTTCTATCAAGTCTTACGAAAATTGCATCTTTCATAAGATCAAGTTCGAATTCCATCCAAGCACCACGGTAAGGAACAATCTTAGCAGAATAAAGTTTCTTAGCACGGTTAAAACTGTAATAAACACCAGGGCTTCTATGTAACTGACTTACTACAACACGTTCTGCACCATTAATAATAAAAGTGCCTCGTTCTGTCATACATGGCAAGTTTACTAAGAAAATTTCTTGTTCTTTAACTTCGCCTGTTTGTTGCATAACAAGTTGTACACGAAGATTCAACGGGATAGAATAAGTCATATCACGTTTTCTGCACATGTCTGGATTACTTTTTACTCTATAGGGTGCATCGCCAATGAAAGCAATCTGACAATCTTTTTCAGGGAAACTACAGTCATCAAACAAACATTTTTTGCGTAATTTTGCCTGTGGGCAATTCTTACACATTGGCAGACCTAAATTGTAATCAAGATACTCAAGGCATAAGTTCCCAACGTAATCTTGTATCGGGAATACATCTCTAAAAACTTCTTCAAGACCTTGTTTTACTCTCTTACCTGGTTCTTTTCCTGCCTGAAGGAACCATTCAAAAGATTTGAGCTGAATATCGATAAGATTCGGTATTTTATCGAATAGACGATCTCTGGCCATCAAAACTTTTTCGGTTACAGGCTGTTGCTTTGTAATCATTTTTCTGCCTTGCTCCTTAATATTATCTATAATCGTTACAATGAAACTAACGAAATAAAACAGGTACCCTAAGCTAAATACCTAGGGTACCTGTATTTTGTACACTATTTATTATATTAGAAATTGGGTTTCTGGAAGATTTAATTATTTTATCAACTAGAACTAACAAGCCGGCTTTTCTCCGAAAACCAAAAATTTACAGAATTTTACCTTTTCGCGATAGGTGAGCAAATATACATTGAATTTTAGAAAATGTCAAGACTAAAAATAAAAAAATCTTAAAAATAAAAATATTTTGCAAAGTTAAAAAGTATGTGCTACTCTATTTGCCTTTAAATCCTTGAGCTACCATAAATAACTCACGACTGCGATTTAATGATGCTTTGGGATTACAAGATTTAGCAAAATCAAATAAACTTCTTGTGCGTTTTAATAATGAATTATATTCTGCACCTTCAAATACTTTAGCTACAAAATTACCCTTAGGTTTTAATAATTTTTCAGCAATATCTAATGCTAAATTTACTAAAATAACGGAATTTTCAGTGTCAGCATAATGTACCCCAGTAGTATCTGGTGCCATATCGCTCATAATAAGATCTAGACCATTTGGGGCTAATTCTAATATTTTAGCTTGGTTTTCAGGATCTCTAATATCACCTTTGATAATAGTAACATTTTCGATAGGTTCTATATCTAGAAGATCAATAGCTATAATTCTTGCTTTACCTTTTGTTTTTCGTAAAGCATATTGAGACCAGCTACCTGGCGCTGCTCCTAAATCTAAAATTTTGGCACCAGGTTTAATCAGCTTATATTTTTGATCTAATTCTTCTAATTTATAAGCAGCTCGTGATCTATATGAATCGGCTCTTGATTTTAAAAGATAATGATCATTTAGTCTATTCTGAAACCAAGCTTTATTTGACATTATTCAAGGAATTCTTCAGATAATGCAGAATTAAAAACACGATTTTCTGGAACTTTATCAATAACTTTAAGTTCTTCAATATATCTTATAACTGCATCTCTAACAAGAATATCTGTTTTTTCTTTATTTGGAAAAGTTTTTAAAATTGCAAAACCATCGCCACCATCAACTAGGAAATCATTAAAAGCGACTTTATATGTCTTTTTGTCGTCTATTTCTTTCCCATCCATGTCAGTCATCTTGATAATACGATGCATACTTGGTTTAGAAATATCACAGTAGACTTTTACACCAGATGGTATTAAGAAGCCATAGCCAGCACCAACTTCCAATCTTAAACCATCAATTACGCAATTGAATTGTTCTAAGGCTGATTGTTTATCATCTTTATCTATTTTTACTGTTGGAACAGATAAACTTAATTCGTAGATGTGTTTTAATTCTACACCAGTCATTTTAACAATTTCGATTGCATTTTCAAATGGCTGAACAAGGAACATATCTTCAACTGTTACATTGCCTTTGTATATACTTCTTCTGCAACCACCAAAATTTAAAAAAGCTACATCGGCTTTCCCAACTCTTCTCATAGCATCACCTACCAGATAACCAGCTGGAGAATTACCACCGGGAACACCTCTATAAAGATTAACCTTATTAATACAGAGAACTTTAGTCATTTCTGCTCTAAGATCTTTAAGGTAATCTTCACTTAAGTTTTTAATAAAACCATCTTCACCTATATCTTTTTCATATAAAGGTACTGATTTAATAGACATTTTTGGCTTTGAAATTCCATCTATATCTAGTGTTACAACAGAAGCATGTTCACAGGAACATCCGCTATGAACTATAGGGGTGTTATTTGGACCAGCATAAACAAAGTCCTGTTTAACAACATGAGTATGACCGCCTAGAATCATATCAACGCCTTCTGCTTTTTTAAGGAATTCTATATCAGCGTTCAAACCTAAATGTGAAAGCATAATTACAAAATCACAGCCATTCTTTTTTAACTTTTTAGCTAGTTCTGTAACAATTGGAACAGGATCTTTAAATTCTATGTTTTCAACATTTTTTTCAAAAGATATCCATTTGGTTTCTGGAGTATCGACACCAACTACGCCTAATTTAATACCATCATGGGCAAAAACTGCATATTCAGTAGCAAAAGAAAGTAATTCTCCAGTTCTTTTATCGAATGCATTACAGCAAAGAACTGGGAATTTTTTGTTTTTCATTTGTTTTTGAAGATTTTCATAAGAATAGTCAAATTCATGATTACCAAGAGTAGTTCCATTTACTCCAAGTTTATTAAGTAAATCAATCATTACCCCACCCTTTGTTTTATCAACAATTGGTGTTCCTTGGAAAAAGTCACCACTATCGAAATACATAAATCTAGCACCCTTGTATTCTGCTTTTTCTTTTGTTCTATTTATTAAGTTCTGTAAAACCGCATAACCACCCATTAAAGGTTTATTCTGAACTTTTGAGGTAGGATCATCATGGGCATTTATTGCTCCATGAACGTCGCTAGTATGAAATATTACAAATTCTGCGGCATTCGCGGCAGAAGAAATAAAAAGACCTAACAAACCTGCCATTAATACAGAGGAGGATTTTTTTAGTATATTAGTAAACATTCCTTGTCCTATCCTATAAGAATTATCTTTCTTCATATATTACTTCAATCTTATTTTTATTTAAAGATAAAAATAAAACATTAATAGATTCACCAGTTTTTAATTCGGTAACAGTTGCATCGTTTATTGCAAGGAAATCTTTGTTAAAACTTTTAGAATTAAGGACATCAGTTAGTCTGCTATCCACATCAAAGTTAATTTTTCCTTGAATTTTTAAACTACTAGTATAGGCTACAATATTAGTCTGTTGATGATTTATTTTCATTTTTGTTTTCTTCCGCTTTGATAGAATTTTGAGATGTATTATTTTTTATAATTTCATAGAATTTACCCGTGGCTTCAACAAGTACTGTTCCATCAGGGGCAATAATTGAGCCTCTTGCTGTTATTACAGAATGTCTTTGGGTTCCCATAGTTGCAACAACTTTTAATGGAAGTCCTACAGGGGTTGGATGGCGATAATTCAAAGTATATTCTAAGGTCACAATACGTCTATCTATATGTTCGCCCATTATAGCATAACCCATAGCTTCATCTAAAAGAGTAGCTAGAATACCACCATGAACTATTCCTGCATAACTTTGATGATTAGGGCCTGGAACCCATGAAAAAGTTACTGTGTTTGCTTTTATGTAACTCTTAACGGGAATATGCAAACCAAAGGGATTTTTTCTTCCACAAACAAAACAATGGTCATTATCAATCAAAGAGATAATAGAAGCGTTTCTATTTTCTATAAGATTTCTTGTATAAGAAACTGCACTATAACATTCTGTTCTATTTAAAACAACAGGAGTAGATAAAGTTCCTCTTTCATAAAGATGACAATTTTTTTCTCGTAATCTAGCTTTTATAGTTTCAACATTTGGAATTATGAAATTTGGATGGAAAATATCGCCAGAAAAAACTGGCAAAGAACCCAAATCGTTTAGACCATATTCTATCAAGTCAGGAAATCTATTAAATAGATTTGGCGGAACAGAAATATGATGAACAGGGAATGATTTGCGAGCAGTTTCCAGGACCTTTGCCATAGTTTCAAATGGTAATGGTGGTCTATCATACATTTTACAGCCACAAGTAGGCTGGAAAGGTATAATTCTTATATCTTGCAAGTAAGGATCAGAAGAACAGAAATTGCCAATTTCATTAATAAAATCTATTCTCTCTGATTGAGTTTCTCCAATTCCTATATTAAAACAAAGAGTGTAAGGAATTTGATTTTGATGAAGAGCTTCAACAAAAGCTTTCCCATTTGCTATATTACGGCTCTTAGCATTTTCTAATGCCTGATTATTATCATTTAAGTTCGCACAGACTAAATTTGCTCTTATAGAACAACCAGACTTATAAAATCTTTCTAGAGTGAAAGAATTTAAATAGCCTATTTCTAATACTGGTAATAAATTTAAAGCTAATGCTTCTTTTATTGCAAAATTTACATATTCAGCGAAAGATGAATAACCAAACTTGGCAAGTTGAATCATTATATGTGGGAAATCACTTGGATTTTCACCAGCAACAAAGACGACTTCAGTTGCACCATTTTTTGATAAATATTTTAATTTATCTACTAATTCTTCTGGTTCAAGAATTGGATCTTCTTGCTTAAAAAAAGAACAATAGCCACATTCCTGACTACAAGTATGAGTTAAGGTAATATATGAGCTTAATATATAAGAGATTGCAACACATTCATTCATATCTTTAATTTACCACAACTTAAAGATTTTAGTAAAGAATTTCAATGTAAATTCTTTACTGTAAATAATATGTTATTTTTTTACATCTCCTCTATCTATTACTATTTCATAACCAATTGCCCCGACTCTTTTTTCTAAACAATTTTTGCATTGGGCAGCTTCTTCTCCTGTGCATATTTTATCGTTATAAATATCATAATATTTTCTAACGTTTACAGGTGAAAGATTAGGCATTAAAACATTAGCTCCAGCTTTTAAAGCTAATTCTCGTCCTTTTAAATTCAATGTTCCTAAAGCTGTTGTAGCAGGAAGTAATACTTTTGGGAATAATAATCTTAAGATAGAAATTAATCTGATAGTTAATTCTACACTTCCGTTGGGATGTGAGGAAAATGGGGTTTGATTGTGGGTTATGTATGGACCTATACCAATCATATCTGGTTGTAATTCTTGTAAAAATCTTAAATCTTCTATAAGATTCTCCGTTGTTTGATAAGGTGAGCCAACCATAAAACCAGAGCCTACTTGATAACCAATCTCTTTTAAATTAAACAGACATTTTTTCCTATTTTCTAAACTCATAGATTCAGGATGAAGCTTATTATAATGGTTTTGAGAAGCTGTTTCATGTCTTAACAAATACCTATTAGCACCAGCATTATAAAATAATTTGTAGCTTTCCTTAGATTTTTCTCCTATTGATAGAGTAATTGCACAGTCTTGATATTCATTTCTTATAGAAGAAATGATGTCACACATCTTTTCTTCTGTGAAGAAAGGATCTTCACCACTTTGTAAAACAAAAGTACGAAAACCTAATTCATAACCTTCTTTACAGCAAAGCATAATTGTATCTTTATCTAATCTGTATCTTACGGTATTTTTATTATCTCTTCTAATTCCGCAATAGTAACAATTATTTTTGCAATAATTAGAAAATTCAATTAATCCTCTAACAAAAACTTTGTTCCCATAATTTTCTTTTCTGATTATATCTGCAGTATTTTTTAACTCTTCGTCAAATTTATTTGTTTCTAAAATAATTTTAAGTTCTTTATCAGAAAGATTATGCTCACTAGCTAATTTATTGATTAATTCTGAGTTATTCATTACTAATTACCATTCTTTAATTAATATCTTTAAATACTTTAACTGCACGTTTCAATATACCATTCATTTCAGCTATTGCAATTCCATAGTTTACTATTGGTATATTAGCTTTTGTTGCTTTGTTTAAACGATTTTTCATTTCTATTTCGTTAAGCATACAACCTCCGCAATGAACAATAAGTTTATATTGACTTAGGTCATTAGGGAAATCACTGCCAGAGACAAAATTATACTTAGGTTTTGAATTTGAAAAGTTTTCTATCCATGCGGGAATCTTCTTTGTTCCTATATCATTGCATTGTCTGTGATGCACACAGCCTTCGGCTATTAAAACATTGTCACCGTCTTTTAATTCTTTGAGTGCTTTTGCACCTTTCATTAGATACTTTAAATTACCTTTATAACGAGCCATTAAAATAGAAAAAGAAGTTAAATTAATTTTTTCTGGAACTAATAAAGATACTTGTTTAAAAGCTTGTGAATCTGTAATAACCAAATCAGGAGGTTCTTTTAATAGATTTAATATACTATTTAATTCTTCCACCTGACAACAGATAATCTTACAATGAGCATCTAAACAATCTCTTAAAGCCATCTGCTGAGGCATTATAATTCTACCTTTAGGTGCAGATTCATCAATTGGTATAACAAGAATTATCGTATCATTCTTAGATATTATATCAGAAACATAATGTTTTTCATTTTTCTGGTTCTTTAGAAAGCTTCCAAGCTTTTCTTTTAATTCTTTTATCCCCTGCCCTGTTTTAGCACTTACTTTAACGAATGAATCGGCATAAATATCATTTAATTTATTTTCTATATTGGAAATTGATAAATCTCTTTTGTTCAAAGCTATTAAAAATGGCAACTTTCTATCTTTTAATTCTTTTATTAATTCATTATCTAATTCAGACAAACCAATTGTTGAATCTACAACAAGAACTGCTATATCTGTTTTGTCTAGAATTTGTTTCGCTTTTTCTACACGTTTTTTCCCTATTTCACCTTCATCATCAAGTCCTGGAGTATCTATTATGACTACAGGACCTAGAGGTAACAATTCCATAGCTCTTTTTACTGGATCAGTAGTTGTTCCTTTAATGTCTGAAACTATTGATAAATCAACACCCGTTAAGGAATTGACTACAGATGATTTCCCTGCGTTTCTTAAACCGAAAAAAGCTATATGTAATCTTTCACTACTTGCTACTTCAGATAAACTCATAAAGATAATACCTTTTAAAACCAGACATTTATTTTCTTAATTTTCAAATTGTATTTTTATTTTGCCAGAAATAATTTTTGTTAATAACTTAGTTTTATCAGAATCTGCCATGTTTTTGATTATTTTATTAATCTGTTTTTCATATATAGAATCTTTTGGAACAGGCCATGAGTTAATATTTATCTGTGCTGGATAAGGGTTATTCTGCTTTTTATCTATAATAAAGCTGATTACTAGTTTTTTTAGCATATAACCAGAACAGATTAAATAATACCTTAAATAACTTTCATTTGAAATATGTCTAACTCTATATAAATAAACTCCTGAAACTGGTGGTATTCTTATAGAAGAAAGCAAAGCATTATATTCTCCGTGAGTTAAGTGAATGATTTCATCGGAATCACCATCTTTTTTATTTAATTGCTTTTCTTGTAAACTCCAAAAGTCATGTTCTGTTGGACCATCAAACTCAGGAAGAGCACAATCAGTTCTAACTGCTTTAACGATAGGACCAAAGAGATAATAACCTGTCCCTGTTAATAAAACAGAAAAAAAGAATAAAAAGATTAAGAAACAACCAAAGCCCTTTATTAAACTAATAAAGCAGCCGTCCTTTTTCTTTTTATTCTTAGGTAATTCCTCACCCATAGTTTAGCTAATATTTTCTAGAACAGATTTTTCTTCAAATGAGAGTAATTTTTCAACATCTAATAATATAATTAGTTTGTTTTCTATTTTTGCTACACCTTGAATATATTGGGAACTTATATTTGAAGAAAACATTGGCGGAGCTTTCTCAATTTCGTCAGCATAAAATCTCATAACTTCAGTTACATTATCTACGATTAAACCTACTTGATTCTTTTCTAGCTCTACGATTAAAATTTTGCAATTTTGTTTTGTAGATTCATTGATTGTAAGATCGAAACGCTTTCGCAAGTCAAGAATAGGAATAATTTTACCACGAATATTGATTACTCCTTCTACAAACGGTGGTGATTTAGGTATTTTTCGTATATCAGTCATTTGAACGATTTCTCGAACTTTATTGATATAAATAGCATATTCATCATCACCTAAATAAAAACCAACAGCTTGAACTTCTTGTCTTACACTGACTTTTTTTTGAATAGCCATTATTTATCTTCCTCTTTTCCTTCAATGGAACCCTCTTGAACCTTTTTTTCAAAAGAGGCTTTCTTATTGTTTAAATAAACTAAGAATTGTGCTATTTCAGCAATTATGATACCAGCATCATCTAACCAACCTATAACAGGCATTACATCGGGAATGGTATCAATTGGACTTATAACATAAATTATTGTTAATGCAAGAAGAAGTCTTTGAGCATTTTTATTGTTATGAAATCTTTTAAGTAAAGATGGTTGTTGTTCGGTCATTTTATTTCATCTCAAAATCAAAACTCATAGGAAGAACTTCTCTTATATTCGTTCGCTTAACTTCACCTTTATTATTAGCTAATAATATTTCTAAATCTTGTGAAAATTCACTGATAACCTGTCTGCAAATTCCACAAGGAGGAGTGAATTCTTCTCTATCAACGTAAATAACAAGTTTTTTGAATTCCCTTTCACCATTAACAACGGCTGAGAATATAGCAGTTCTTTCAGCACAGTTTGTTGCTCCAAAGCTAACATTTTCTATATTGCAGCCTTGAAAAACTTTTCCAGAAGCAGTCAACAATGCAGCCCCTACATGAAAATTAGAATAAGGTGCATAAGCCTTTTTACTAGCTTCTATTGCTGAATTTATTAATTCTTGTTCAGTTATCATCTTGATCACTCCTTAAATTAAACCGTTATTTATAAACTAAATTGACGATAATTTTGTATAAGTAAGATACAATATCAGATTAAATATATCTTTCTTTTCATATTATTAACACAGTTACTAAGAAGTGACAACAAAAAAACACCTCCGTAGAGGTGTTTTTTTTGAAAAACAAAATTTTAACGTTTTGAGAACTGTGGTCTTCTTCTTGCAGATTTGAGACCGTATTTCTTTCTTTCTTTCATTCTTGGGTCACGAGTTAAATAACCCATTTTCTTGAGAGAAGATCTGAATTCTTCGTTAAATTTTACAAGTGCACGAGCAATACCATGGCGTAATGCACCAGATTGACCTGTGCTACCACCGCCAGTAATATTAGCGTAAATGTCGAACTTACCAAGAGTTTCAGTTGTGGTAAGAGGCTGAACAACGATTTTACGAGTTAAAGCGATTGGAAAATATTCTTCAATCGGTCTTTTATTAATTATAATCTTGCCTTCGCCTTTGCAAATGCGAACACGTGCAGTAGCGGACTTTCTTCTACCTGTTCCCCAGAAAAATAAATCTGCCATTTTTTATTGCTCCTTCCTTATTTGATGAGTTTGACAGCTTTTGGTTGCTGAGCTTGATGTGGATGTTCAGCACCAGCGTAAACTTTAAGCTTAAGTAAGTATCTCTTTCTCATTTTGTTGCGAGGAAGCATTCTCTTAACTGCAAGCCATAGCATTTTGTCAGGAGCATTCTTAAGTAAATTACCATAGGTAACAGACTTAATTCCACCTAAATAACCAGTATGCCAATAATATCTCTTATCAGTTTCTTTAGCACCTGTAAGAACGATTTTGTCAGCATTTACAACAACGACGAAATCACCACAGTCAACATTTGGAGTGTAATCAACTTTATGTTTGCCACGTAATCTAGCAGCAACCTGAGAAGCTAAACGACCTAATGGAACGTCTTTAGCATCAACTACAATCCAGTCTCTCTTTGCTTCAGCTTTTTTTACTGTTAGCGTTTTTTGTTCTTTAGAATCGAACGTCTTCACCGATTTTATCTCCTTTCGGTTAATACATGACTTTCATCAGATATAGACCACCAGGAGGAGCAGGTGCCCCTAGTTTTCTTCTATCATGATTACGGTACAGTTCTTTTATCTCTTCAGCAGTCATCTGATTTGTTCCAATCAGATATAAAGCTCTTGCCATGTTTCGGACCATATTATGCATAAAGCCTGTTCCGATGACATCAAATTGAAGAATATCTTCTTTTAAGCTTATTTCTGCTTCAAGGATATTTCTTACAGTACTTTCATATTGTTCAGGAGATTTTGCAAAAGCTGCAAAATCATGTTCACCAATGTATATTTTAGCTGCTTCTTTCATTTTATCGATTTCAAGCTGTTCTGTTGTTTGCCAATAAAACCTTTCGTAGAAAGGTGATAAGTCATCAACTAGACGCCATAAATATCGATAATGCTTACCACGAGCCGAAAAACATGGGTGAAAACCTTCTTCTACTTCTTCCGCCCTGCTTATCCTGAGACTTTTTGATATAGCACTGTTTAAGCCAATGATTAATTTTTCAAGCGGTATCGGACATCTTGTTCTTATTAATGCCACTTGCTCGATTGCATGAACACCGGCATCTGTTCGACCCGCACCTACAGCACGACTTTCTTCACCTCTGGTTATTAATTTAAATGCTCTTTCTAGTTCCCCTTGAACTGTCAGAACACCTGGTTGATATTGATAACCAAAAAATGCACTGCCATCGTAGGTGACGATGAGTTTAATGTATCTGACTTTATTTGTCAAGCTATTTTTATTCTTTTTCTTTTCAAGATATGCTTTTTCTTTTTCTAATATTTTTTTTGTTCTTTCGCTCATCATTATTTTATATTTCCTATACTTCTGTATCAATTGCTTCATCAGTGAATTTTTGCATCGAAGTTAAAGAATTATCTGTTAAGATTTCAATTTTTAATGGGCAACTACTTAAATGGTCACAACTTTTGCAATATTTGTTCTTCTTTGGCTCAAAATTCTGTTCATGAATCATCTTATAAGCAGTTTTATCTATAACTTCTAAAACATTGTCTATATCTTTTTTTACTCTTGTTGTTTTTATTTTTACATCATGATCAAGCATTAAAAGAGATAATTTGCTTATATTATAACCCATAGTTTCTTTAGCAGCCCAATAATAAATACTTAATTGTTTGTCATGATCGACTTCTTCTTGAGTTCTTAATGTCGGTTCTGTCTTGTAATCCAGAATTTCATAAGTATCGTCTTCAAGTTGGTCAATCCTATCTATTGAACCAGTCATTACAGCATATTTCCCACAAGGGATTTCAAAATATTTTTCAACTGCAGCAGCTGGTTTAAAAGTTTTATCTTTAATAAAATGATTATAATATAGAGTAATTTGTCTAATACCATCTTTACGATATTCTTCTTCTATTTGTTCATTTGAGAAACCATCTCTATGGCAGAGCCTTATTTTTTCATATAGCTTTATTATTTCATCTAAGGTAGGCTTTATTATATCTTTATCGGTGGGGTTATATATTTTTTCAAATGTTTCATGTATTGCTGTTCCAAAATTAAAGAATGGTTGGGGATTAGGAGCAATTTTATCAATATAAAGTCTTTTGTATGCATAAGGACAGTTCATATACAGACTCATTTTTGAATAGCTCAATCTAATTCGTTGTCTAAAAGAATCCATGCTTTCTTTTACTAATTCATATGGTTTTACTTTCCAGTTAGGGCAAGGACCATAATAATCACACCATGAGCATAAAGAGCCATCTTTTCCCTCAAACTTTTTCTCATTAATAAAATCAGAAATTGCTTCTTTTAATCTATTAATACATATGTCGGTAGGAACAAAACTTATTATTTGTCCTGATAATAAGTAAATGAAAGAAATAGAGTCAATTTGACCAGGGTATAATTCATTGGCTACATACCAATAAAAAGCACTAGACAAGTCATTACTTAAAGAATTAATATTCTGAGTTTGTTTACCAGTTTTATATATAACAGGTTGCAGTTTACCATCTGGCAATTCATCAATACGGTCAAATTTTACAGAAAGAATTGCTGAGTCATAACTATTTTTTAATTCAGTATTAATTACTTTGGAATTAGGAAAGCCATTTAAAGATAATTCATGGTTTATATATTCAAATGCAGATTTACAGTCGTTAAGCAAGTTTTCTCTTATTTCTTCAGTTAGTTCTCTATGGTTGTTTAATGCTTTTTTCGCGTGATCAATTAATTTACTGACAGCATATACTTTTTTTTCTTTATAAATATTTGTCAGCATTGTGGTTATATAAGAATAAAATAATAAAGCAGGTTTGGGTTCTGCATTTATAATGGGTTGCTTTTCAATGTATTTAAAGGAATATTTTTTTGGACAATCTTGATAATATTTCAGTTTTGCAGGTGTTATATTGCTTTTTTGGCCTTCTGGGCAATTTGATTTATAATCACACCAGCAGCAATTATTAGAAACAACGGGTTCAAACTTTTCTTCTTTAATTCTTTGTGAAATATCTTTAAATTTATTTAGTATTTCTTCCAGTTTTTGTTCATTTCTATAAATATATAAAACCTGGTTTTCTTTTAGATATATAAAAGTCAATCTATTAACCTTATTAGGAAAGATTGATTCACAAGCTAAAAAAAGCATTTGAATTGATAACGAATCTTCTAATTCACTAATTCCTTTAGAAGGTAATTTACCTGTTTTATAATCAATTATTTCTAAAGTTCCATCTTCATTTTCGTCTATTCTATCGATTTTTCCACCATATTCAATTCCTGATATTTCAGTCTTAAAGAAAAAATCAATTTCAATATGTTTATCAGTATCATTACAATATTGAGAAAAATAATTTTTTAAAGAATTTAAGGCTATCTCTTTATATTCTGCTGAAATTTCATCTGTTTCAAAATTTGAATTATGCCAATTATATTCTAATGATTTCTGTAGTTTTATGAAATCAAATGGTTCTTTTGGATTATGGAAACGATAGAACGAGCTTAAACTTTTATGTAATGCCTGATCAAAAGCTAATAATGAAGATTTTTTCCCGAAAGGCTTTTGCAATTTACGAACATTGGCAAAATAATACTTTCTAGGACAGGTCAAGTATGTTTCTAATCTAGTTCCAGTTATATAGAGTTTTGATGATGATTCTTCTGGGTTCATTATTTATTCCAACCATAAAAAAAGCATTAACTAAGCTAATTTATATTATATTAAGCATATAATCAATATTTTATTACATAACTATAATATCTTGACTAGAGAAAAGTAAATTATTAAAATGTAGTTCATGAATTTAACATATTTAACTTCTGAAGAACTTTCAGTATTAGACAAACCGAACACTTTTATAATACTTCCATTAGGTTCAGTAGAACAGCATGGCTCTCATTTACCTTTTGGTACCAAATCTTTTATTGCAGAAACTATTGCGTTTATGGCCGCTAATCGCTTAAAAGATGAAGAATATAGTTGTATTATAGCCCCAACTCTTCCATATATTCCTTGCCAAAATAATTCTGGATTTCCTAGTTATTTTTCTATGTCGGCAAGAACCTATTCTGATGCTTTATTCGATATAGGTAATTCTTTTGCAAATGATGGTTTTAAATGTTTATTCTTTGTAAACATGTCGGTTTCTCCTGACGCTTTAAAAGCAGTAGATACAGCAATACAAGATTTGAATACAATTCCTGATTTTATGGCTTTTGACCCAATGCCATTATGGAATTTCTCAAATGATGAAAAAATAGATGAGTTTTTAAAAAATTTAAATATAGATTCTAAAAATGAAATACATGCAGATATTAAAGAAACAAGTGCTTTAATGTCTCTCGACCCAACATTAGTTAGACAAAAAATACTAGAAAGCTTACCAGATTGTAATGTTAACAAAAACTGGGAAATGCTAAAAGGGAATTTCTCTTTTAAAGAAATGGGTTCTATTAACGGATATTTAGGTTCTCCATCTAAAGCTTCTAAAGAACTTGGAAGTCTATATTTAACTCAAGCTTCAATAGCTCTTGCTGAATCAATGAAATTTGTAAGTCAGGGCAATGCGCTTCCTGAGTTACCACTTACAATAAGAATGTTACTTAAAATGGTCGATCTAGACGAAATGTAACTTATCCTTTTGTTTGTGGCTTAGTAGATTCTGGATTTAAAATAAAGCGTCTTAGAATTATTCCTTCTTCAGTATTAGTAGAATCTTTATAGACTGCAATAATTGAACCGTCTTTGGCTAATTTAATATTTCTGATAATATTATATAAAGACAAAATAGGAATATTCTGTTTTGCGACTATTTCATTTTTATTATTAATAGCATAAACATATGCTTCTATTCTATTATTAACATCCGTATAACCAACATAATAAATATCGGTTTCTTTATCTTTATCATATCCTAAATAAGAAACACCTAAAACATATTTTGATGATTCTAATAATGGTGCTTTCCATTTAATACTTTTATCAAAGTTTAGTATGGTTCCTGGATAAACATATTTGCCATCCTGATCTTTATATTCATTTGATTTTATTACAGCTTTTCCAAGTTTATCGGTAACAATTTCTGAATTTTGTGGGAATAAGGAAATTTTACCTTTTTTATCGACCTCAAAAGTTCTACCATCGTCTTCTCGTATAAGCCAGCCTTTAGAACTGCATGAAACCATCATTGGGTGAAGATCTTTATTGTCATAAGAAATATTCAAACTTCTCAATTCCTTATGATTATTTCTATTTAATGCAACTATTGATGAGTACTTATATCCGCAAAAATAAACATTATTATCATCAACATCCATATCACAAAAATAATCATTAGTATTTATTACTTCTTTATTCATTGGGATATGGACTTCTTTTTGTTTCCCTTCAGAATCAATTCTAATTAATTTATTATCATACTTTAATATATAAAAATAACCATCAGGTGAACTAGCTATTGCTATACATTTCCCTTTTATTCTAATTCCACTTTCACCAATTAGATCCTTTGGGGTTTCACCAAAAGCTTGATTTGTATAAAATAGAATAGATAACACACAAATAATAAAAAAGGCTTTCATTAAGAAAAACTCCAAGAAATAAAATAAACCTAGCTATTTTAATAGCTAGGTTTTCTTTTTGCTAAATTAAAATGTAATTATTGTATTATTTGTCCAGCTATAAGTACTCATAGCACTTTTATATTCTGTCCAACTATATGTTCGTTCAGGGCTGTTAGCATTATTAAGTGGATCATTTACTGTTATATTTCCATTAGCGTCTATGCCTTTAACTACAACATAATGATAAACACCACCACCTAAATCAACAAGACTAATAAAAGGCTTTCCTGTAGATAGCTCATTACGAACCCAATCTTGGCTTACATCCCTACTATGTTGTTGAGCATTAACACCATATGCTTGGCAACCTTCTAACATTTGTGGAAAATCAGTACCCGCAGAAGTAATTATACCTGTTCTACATTTATTAACCAAATCAACTGCCATTGCAGGAGCATCTTTATCTGAAACACCCATTGCTTTGAAACACATAGCTAGGCTTGTTGGACCACAAGCTATATTACTATATTGAGTTGGCAAATCTAATTGGCATAAACCATCAACATTAACCATAACAGTTTTACCATCATCTGAAACAGTTACTTTTCCTGGTTCACCTGTAGAAACTTTATTTTCTTTATTACTATCTTTTGCGGAATCATCAATAGTTTTATTATCCGTATTCCCGTTTTCGTAAGAATAGATTTCGCTATTTAAATTTGAAAAGTTTTCCCCATCTTCACGAGATAAAGCTCCACCATATCTTGTAGTAGGAGGATAATATGGCTCATTTCCTGAAGCTGTCCCTTCTGGAGTAGAGATATAGTTTTTATGCATATATCCCTTTTGTCCATTTACTTCGACAAGATAAAACTCACCATCTTCACCTACAATATCTACAGAAGTGCCATCTAAATATGCACCTGTAACATTACCCCATGGCCAATCTCTTATTCTGAGTCCGATTCCAGTATTGGCAATAGTTCCTGTTAGAGGATATTTACTTGTAGTAGCATCTTTATTATCTGAACTATTTGATGAAGCTTCATTATCTTTATCAGGATTATCGGTGCTATTATCTTCAGAATCGTTTGTATTATCAGAAACAACTACATTACTTTCTGGATTATCTTCAGCTTCAACATCTTTATTTTGTTCAGGATTTGCTGAACCATCAACAGGACCTCCACAATTCTTTCCATTAAAAGGATTAGACTCATCTAAACTTGCTAATATTTTCCTAGCTTCTTCAGTGAGTGCACCATTTCCTCCAGATGTTCCGTTACCATTCGCGGTAGTGGTATCACCTAAGGCACCTCCATAATATGAATAAGATGCTATCTCATCCTCCCCTTTTAATAACCTTTCAGCTTCAGCAGATACTGGATCAATGGAATTAGAATTCTCAGTAGTAGTTGAAGTAGAATTATCGACTACATTAGTTTTTTGTGCAGCTACAACTGCTGTTTGTGCTGCAACAGATCCTACAACTCCTGCAACTGGTCCGCCACTTCCTCCTCCATCACCACAATCATCTGCAAATGTTGTAGAAGAAAAGTTGCATAAAATAGTTATTAAAAAAGCTTGGATAAAAAACCATTTTTTCATATTTATACTTTAGATATAGTTAAGTTTATATAATTCAATATTTTATTTACTTATTTTATATGAAAAAGTTTATTAAAGTAAATGTTAAGATAAAAAAAATATGCTTACATAATATTAATGAATTTTATTTAAATTAAAATTGATTCTTTTACAAACTTAAATTATCAAGTAAAAAAATATATTTTTAATGTAAAGTTGCTTAGTTTGGGTTGACAATTTTCCGAAATATTATTATTATCACCCAAAATTAATAAAAACGTGGAGTTTTTATGGCAAATATTACAGATTTTTACGGCGAACTTGTTTTTAATAAAAAAGTAATGCGCGAACGCCTAAGTAGCGATACATATGAAAAATTAATTTCTACAATTCAAAATGGCTCTCCATTAGATGATTCAATAGCTGAAAACATAGCCCATGCAATGAAAGAATGGGCTATCAGTAATGGAGCAACTCATTTTACCCACTGGTTCCAGCCACAAAGAGGCGGAACTGCAGAAAAGCACGATTCTTTTATTTCCTATTCCAATGATAATGAAATAATCGAACGATTTTCTGGTAAACAGCTTATTCAAAGTGAACCTGATGCTTCATCCTTCCCTTCTGGTGGTATACGATCAACTTTTGAAGCAAGAGGCTATACCGCCTGGGACCCAACTTCTCCAGCCTTTTTACTTGAAACAGGTAAAACAAAAACTTTAGTAATTCCATCAGTCTTTCTCTCTTGGACAGGTGAAGTTTTAGATTTAAAAACACCCTATTTAAGGTCAGTAAGAAGCTTAAATGATGCCTGCATTAAACTGCAGAGAATGTTAGGCAATAGAATGGCTAGAAGAATCACAGTAAATTGTGGTCCAGAACAAGAATATTTTGTTGTTTCTAAAAAGTTATATGATACTCGCCCAGATTTAAGAATTTGCGGAAGAACCTTGTTTGGTGCTATGCCATCCAAAGGACAACAGATGGAAGACCATTATTTTGGTGCTATACCTGAAAAAATGACAAAATTCATGGAAAAGCTCGACCATGAGCTTTATCGTAGAGGTATTCCTGCTAAGACTCGTCATAATGAAGTTTCTCCAAATCAATTTGAATTAGCACTATTATTTGAAGATGCAAATCTTGCAATTGACCATAATCTGCAAGTAATGAATGTCATGAAAGGCGTTGCAGAAGAATTCGGTTTTGTTGTTTTATTGCATGAAAAACCTTATGCTGGAGTTAATGGTTCTGGGAAACATGTAAACTGGTCTATTAGTGATAACACTGGTGCAAATTATCTTGAACCTTCTGCTTCACCATTAAAAAACATTAATTTCCTTATAACTTTAGGTGCTTTAATGTTAGGTGTTGATAGATTTGGAGGACTATTAAGAGCTTGTGTCGCTGATGCTGGTAATGACCATAGATTAGGAGCGAATGAAGCTCCACCAGCAATTATGTCTATTTATTTAGGTGAATATTTGACTAATTTAATTGACCAGATTGAAAACACTGATAATCTTAATGAACAAACTATGGCCAATATAAATTTGGGTGTACGCAATCTTCCAAAAATATCAAAAGATTATTCTGACAGAAATAGAACATCTCCTATTGCTTTTACTGGTAATAAATTTGAATTTAGAGCTGTAGGTTCATCTCAAAATCCATCTGAAGCTGTTACTACTCTAAATCAGTTATGTACATACGGATTATTTATTATTGAAAAACGTATGTTACAGAATAAAGATATGGATATAAGAGAAAATGCTCTTAGAGTTCTAAAAGAAGTATTTAAGGAAACAAGAAGAATACGTTTCGAAGGCAATGGCTATTCTGATTCTTGGCAAAAAGAAGGAGTTAATCTAGGACTTCCAAATGCTAAGAATACTCCAGCTGCTTTACCATCTTATCTAACTAAAGATGTTATCGAATTAATGGAAGGAACTCATGTTTTAACAGAAAGAGAATTAAAGGCAAAAGTTGATATTAAGCTTGAAACTTATATTAAAACAAAAGAAATTGAATATAAGACTGCTACTAATATGGCTAGAACTTTAATTCTTCCAGCCCTTACAAAACAGATTAATCTAACTGCGAGTGCTGCAGCTAATATGAAAAATTCTGGTATACCTTCTAAGGCTCTTGAAGAAGAAGCTAAAACATTTGAAAATCTTTATATAAAGATTAAAGAAAAAACCAATGAACTAGAAGACATTTTAGTAAAAGAACAAAAAGATATGCTTTCTAAAGCAAAATACTATGCTGATAAAGCAGAAAAGGCCTTAGAAGCACTACGTATATTCGTTGATAATGCAGAAGAATTAGTTGCCAATGAATTTTGGCCAATGGCTAAATATCAAGAGTTACTAACTATATTATAGTAGTTGATACCATTTTTTCTTCTTTGAATATTTATTGATTAAATTTGTCACTTCATCTTTAGAAAAATACATTTTTTCTGCTAATTTATAGATGAAGTCTGATTCTGATTTATCAATATTACCATCTGAAGCAGCAATACGAATTAGTAGTTTAAACAAATCTTTATCTAATTCGATTGCTGCTGTTTTTAATACATAATCCATAGGATTATCATTAGATTCTATTTCCTTTATAAACTTTTGTAAGTCTACTTCTGAAATAAAACCTTTTTCACAGATTTTTCGAATTATTTTTAATTCATTTTCATCTATTTTTCCATCAGCTAGCATCACTGCTATACACATTCTTAAAGTGTTTTTAATAGTATTTTCCAAACAGGTTCATATTACTGAATTCAGAATCATCTTCTTCAGTAATAGAATTATTATTCTCCTGTTCAATCAGCTTTTGAGGCTTTGATAACTGTTCTACATTCTGGTCAATATTTTGGTCTTTTTTCTGATCAATACTCAAATATTGTTTCTTTAATTTTTCATTTATATGTTTGCCTGTAATTTCTGAATCAAATTCATATGATCTTCTTTTATAAGAATCAACTAAATTATCATCACCACTAATAATATTAGTTAATATCCAATCTTTTTTATCATCATTTGATACTGTACCACAATAATTACAATAATTAAGATTGTCTAAGGTTTCTAATGCTCCACAATTATTACAATGCATACTGCAAAAACATTTACTAACATCTGTTTTTGCATTTATATCTCTTTGCAAGATAAATACAGAATGTTTATGTATTGTATGCTCCAAATCATTATTAGGACAACTATTCCATTCTATTTCACCTAACAAAATATGCTTATCATTATCTTTACAAATACACAAAACTGCTATGGAATCAGTCCCTGCCATATAAGTATTAGATATTTCTTTATGTTTAAAAAATGAGTTGGTAAATTGCTGAGAGAAAGAATCCGTTGATATTTTAAGAATAGGTGTTGCTGTTTTTTTTCTAATAGCTTCTATCATTCGCCAGAAATAAGCAGCTAATTTATCTTCAATATTTTGAATATTAAAAGAAGGGTCACTATCATATAAAGCATTTAAACCAGGAATACTTTCATTATGCGTATCTCTCCAACCACTAGATTGATAAATACCGGCAAGTATCCAATCATGCTGGCCAGATTTAAGTAATGCATCGCACGAAGGACAATTTATTAATCTAGAACCTTGAATCCTGGTTCCACAATTAGGACAATGTCCTTCAATTAAACCATTACTATTTAATTCTTTTGCACCTTTTCTTCGCATGAAACACCATATTTCTTCAAATACTTCTGCTTCATCATGATTACCCTTTATCACAGCTTTTGTAACTTTATTTTCTAAATAATTAATAGCTTTTGCTTGAATTGCTACATAGATGGAATCATAATCAGTAGAAGTTTCTGCCTTTATTGGAAAAACATTCATTATTTCAAGTTCACTCATTACATCAACTGTTTTAGCAATAATCATTCCATTAATCTGTATTTGGAATTGTTCGTAAGTTCCATCAGCTAAGAAATTTTGAGCTTTTGATAAGTCTCGATTCGTCCATGAATTTTGAATGATTCTAAATGCATTCATTATTCTTTCTTTAAAATTTTCATAAGAAAAGGATGGGGTTTCCTTTTTTATTTTTTCTATTACTTTTTGTTCGTTTAATTTATATCTTATTTCAAAAAGTATTTTTGCTTCTTCATTTCTAGTTAAAAAACGACCATACTTAATCCAATTACCTATAAATGAGAATAAAAAGATAATTTCCGTAGGTAAAAGAATGATCGAAATACATAAAGAAAAATACATAAAATAACCGAAGAAAATATAACCTATTGTACATAAAAAACGATTAAATGGTTTTTCATAAGAATAGTAGCAAGCACAAATTGAAGTAATAAAATGTAATAATATTAATGGTAAAAAGATTAATAAAGCATTATTAAAGCCATAATGTTCTCCAATATAAAAAAATAAATCTAATACATATGTTTCACCTTTTCCACGGCCGCCGCCGCCTCCACCACCACCTCCACCGCCGCCGCCAGCGCGAGCGAAGGATTCGTTGACACAAACAAAAACAAATATAAAAATGAACAATATTAAAAAGAGATATATAAAATCTTTCTTAAATCTTTTTTTCATAACAATACTTTCTGTAGAAGATTGATGGTTAATAAATATTCTATCAAAAAAACTTAATAATAAGAACATATAAAAGATTTTCAAAAAAAATAAATTTATTACTAGATTTTTCTTAAAGAAAGTGATATAAATATTAATCCCATATAAACCCGTAACAAATTTACTAGGTTCTTTAATAGAACTTACTACTACAACCAGATTGGGAGTAAATAAAATGTACGCCATTATTGAATTAGGTGGAAAACAGTATAATGTTGAAAAAGGCAGCAGAATACGCTGCGAAAAACTCGATCAGGCTGCTAACGAAACTCTTACTATCGATAAAGTATTGATGGTTAAAGATGGCGATAATATGCAGATTGGTCAACCCTATGTAAAGGGTGCTGAAGTTCAGGCCAAAGTTGTTGGTCATGGCAGAGGTAAAAAGATTCTTGTTCTCAAATATAAGAGCAAAGTAAATTACCGCCGCAAATATGGTCATCGCCAGCATTTCACTGCTCTTGAAATTCAAGATATTAAGGCTTGATGATTTCTATCTGTTTCTCTGAACTAGCTTCTAATAAATTGAAGTTATCCATAATAGGTCATAGTTCAACAGATAAAGGCAACGATATCGTTTGTTCAGCAGTATCTGCATTGACACAGACATTCGTCAGAGGAATAGAAAAAAACTTAAAAGCTAGATTTAAAGGCGAATTTCTTTCAGGTAATTGCAATTTATCAATAGAAGTTCCTAAAGAAAATAGCGAAAAGTTTAAAATTATTTGTGATATTTTTAAAGACGGGTTCTCTAAGATTTCAGAATCTTATCCAGAACAAGTTAAAATGAATTAGTCAGGAGATTTATCATGGCTCATAAAAAAGGACAAGGCTCATCAACCAATGGTAGAGAGTCACAGGCACAACGACTTGGTATTAAAAAGTATGCTGGCGAAAAAGTTATCGCTGGTAATATTATAGTTAGACAGAATGGTACTAAAATTCATCCAGCTCTTAATGTTGGAATTGGTAAAGACGATACTCTTTTCGCTCTTACTGATGGTACTGTTAAGTTCTTGTGGTATAAAGGGAAACATGCTGTTAGCGTAATTCCAGAAACCGAACAAGCTGCTAACTAATCAATAATTATAAGTAAAAACAAAGAACCTGCTTCTATTTCATTAGAGCAGGTTCTTTGTTTTTAGCATAAAAAAACGCTTGCTTCTGCAAGCGTTTTTTATCTTATTCAAAAAACTCAGGTGTAGGAGCTGTTCTCTTTATAAATCTACCCTGCCCTTTTTCACCTAACCAACCCTTATTTTCATCATATATAACTTTCCCTCTAAGAATTGTCATTGAGTTTTTACCTTTTATCTTTAATCCTTCATAAACAGAATAATCATTATTCATGTGTAGATTCTTTTGGGTAATAGTTTGTTCTGCATTTTGATCAAAAATCATTATATCTGCATCTGTTCCAGGAATTAAAGAACCTTTTTCTGGATACATACCGAATATTTTTGCTGGATTTTTTGTAATACTCTTTATTGCTGTATTTAAATCAACCTTACTAGCTAAAGCACCATTTAATACAAGTTCTGGCATTGTTTCTATACCAGGTATACCCATTGGTAAGCGATTAATAGAACCACCCCATGTATCTTTATCTTTTTTATTGAATGGGCAATGGTCGGTTGCAACCATAGCCACACTTTGATTATTCAAACAATCCCAGATTCTATCTTGTTGACCAAGGGGTCTAACGGGAGGACAGCAACCCCAATAATGACCATTGGGCTTATCAAATACAGAATCATCTAGATATAGATATTGTGGACAGGTTTCACCACTGACTGGAGCTCCATTTAGTTTTTCATCTTCTAAGGTTTCGGCTCCTTCACCACTTGAAATATGAACTATATGTGCTTTACATCCTGTAAACTTAGCAAATTTACATACTCTGGAAATTGCTTCACTTTCAGTAAATACTGGTCTAGTAGTTCTAAGAGCTTTTATTCCTAAATCATTTCTTTTTTCTGCTTCATTTGTTAAATAGTCAATAACCATACCGTTTTCTGCGTGAACTGTAACAAGAATATTGTGACGTTTACATAATTCCATTATTCTGAAGAGGTTCTCATCATTTTGCATACGACCAATCTTATTATAGGCTGTAAAAATCTTAAAACTCATTATTCCTAAATCTGGAAGAAGTTTGATCTGGTCTGCTACTTCTTCAGTAAACTGAGCAATACAAGCATGTAATGAGTAATCTATAGCAGCAGGCTTTGCTTCTTCAAAACGTCTGTTAATACTGGAAATTAAACCTTCTTTGTTTTCCTGGGCAGTAAAATCAATAAAAGTAGTAACTCCACCTGCTGCACCAGCTATACTTCCAGTATAAAAGTCATCAGAAGCTATTGAATCATAAAAAGGAAGTGAAAAATGAGTGTGAGCATCTATTGCACCAGGTAAAACCCACTTGCCTTTAGCGTCAATTTCATTTTTGCCATTTAAATTTTTGCCGATACATGTGATTTTTTCTCCATTAATTGCAATATCAGTATCAACAAAAGAATTTTCAAAGAAAACAAGACCGTTCTTTATTACTAAATCAAACATTTAAAGCTCCTTTTCCTTTATATTTAAAATTTAATTATAAAGCTTAACAATAAGATTTTAACAATTCTTCACTCTTCATTCTTATATCTTTTCTTTAAAAATCGTTAAAAAATATTGTACACCCTCCGATTAATTTAATCAAATCTTGAGGAGATAAAAAATGAAAAACGAAAATGTCTTACTTAGCATTATTGGTATTCTTTTTTGTTCTTTTATTTTTACTTTCTACAAATATAGACAAAAACGAAACAAAAAGATCGTATCAAAGATTTATCTTGGTACGGAGTAAAAAAAGGGCGAAAGAAATAATAATCTGAATTATTCTTATGTACAACATAATATTCTATTTCCCTCTATTTGTTTATCTTTTTTATTTTACATCTTATATTTTGCCAATTATTTCATACTTTTTGTATTTATCTGCTAGTCATTAGTTTTAAAAGTTATATACTTTTAAGTTAGAAAGTAAAAGTCGAAAGTAGAAGTTAAAGGTTAGAAGTTTAAAGTTATGAGAAATCATATAACTTGTAACTTCTAACTTAAAACTTTATTTTTTTATATTTAATAATAAAAACTTTATATATACTAATTAACTAAAATCATTAAAAACCTAAAATAACAACTTTATTTATGTTCTATTTCCCCCTTTTATCTTAAAAAAAAGTAATGCTTTACTTAACTGTTTTGTGTTATTAGTATTCTATGATAAACAAATCTGTTGATATAAAAAGAAAAATAATCTCATTAGTTAAAAAGCGTGAAGCAAAAGAAGCTTTAAAGCTATTTCATAAAAACTTTACTAATGAAAAACCCGCCGAATTAGAGTTTATAAAAAATTTATATGTAGAACTCAATCGTGCTGATTATTATAAAGAGAATTTTGATTTATTAGTCCAAATTGCAGTTTGGTATCCTGATAGCATTGAATTTCAAGATATATTTGAAAATGCTACTCAGACGTATGTAAATAAACTAATATTACAAGCAAATAATATTAAATTTGAAAGACTTGAAAAAGAGGAAAGTTTAAAAGAAAGTCTAAAAAAAGCTGATTCGATAACTCGCGAAAGAATGCAAGTTGAAAACAGCAAACAATTAAAAGCATTAAATGAAAAGTCAAAAGAATTATATAAATTGGCTGTTACATATTCCCCTAATAATCTAACAGCCTACAAAGGCTGGCTTGAATGTTGTGTCCTAGATAATGATGAAGAAGAAATTGAAAAACTTAAAGCAAAAATAGAAGAACTTTCACCAAGTCGTCAATCTCAATCAACCGTTTCTAATGAAAACTTTGACAATCCTGAATCAAATAAAGAAAAAGAAGTAGATATTAATGAGGTATGTGAGACTTTATTTAATGAAAAAAAATATGAAGAATTAATAAATAAAATTGATACCCTTGAAAATAAGGAATTATTAGTATCAAAGTCTTTACTATTAAAAGCCAGGTCATTAGTTGAATTAAAACGTTTTAAAGAAGCTGATAAAGCAATTTTTGATGCTGAACAACAAAATACAGATTACTATTTATTAAAGCAAACTAAAGAAGAAATTAATTCCATTAAGCTAAATTTATATTTAAAAGCAGGAAGTTTTTTATTGGAAAATGGAATTAAATTGGGCCATCCATTAGGTCACAACAGTTTTTTAAAAGCTAAGTTTTGTTATCAAAAAGCTTTACAACTCAGTCCTGATGATTTGAATATTTTAGATCAAACATATTCTGTCTTAAAGTATTTAGGTGAAGACGAGGAAGCTTTCAAAATTAAAGGTGCCATATACTCATTAGATCCCGATTATAAAACTACTTATGATTTAAAATATAATCAGACTCTGTGTTTTATAGCCTCATATGCCTTTTATGATCAGCCTGATGTCGTTAATGAATTCAGATGGTTTAGAAGAGAATACTTATTAAATAATAAATTAGGAAGAAATATCAACTCCTTATATGTTAAAGTAAGTTCTCAGATAACTAAATCAATACGTAATGATAATTTCCTTCGTTTTATTTTTAAATTAATATTGCAAATTCCGCTTATATTTGTAAAAATACTAAAAATAATACATAGTCGTAAATAGGTGATTCATTTTAATATGAACAAAAGCAAAAATGCTATAATAATTCTTTATTCCATTTTCTTTATATTTTTAAATATAAATCTATTGAAAGCTGAAGAAATAAAAGTTGGTATTGAAACCGAAAATACTTTTACTACTTTTAGAATGCAAAGTATTATTGGAAGATGGCAAATAAAGTTAGAGAACACAAATAATAAAGCAATTAAAACTATTAATGAAGAAATAAATACTGAGGATCATGCTGTGATAATGTTAATTTCCAAAGGCATTATTGTTAAATTTTCTTCAGGTTTTTTTTATGAAGAAGGCTATAATAAAATTACTATTTCTGATGGTGAACTAATAAGTCTTGAATTTCCAGGTAAATCTCCTAAGTTATTACAAGGTAATTTAGAAGTTTCTTTAATAGATGACGAGCTTTCAGTTATTAATAAAATTTCAATAGATAAATATACTATTTCATGTGCTTCTTCAGAAGTAATTTCATGTGAACCTGAAGCTGTAAAAGCTCAAATAATTGCTGTTGAATCAAAAATTCATTATTTAAAAGAACATTCTAAACATCCTAAGGATCCTTACGATGTATGCGATGGCAGCCATTGTTTAAAATTTCAAGGAACGGGCTTCAATAGAGAATTAGTTGAACTATTATATCCGACAATTCAAAACCATTTACTTTATTATAAAAACAAAATCATTTATCCTAGGTATCATCATACTTGTGGTGGCAAGATTTCCTCTGCTGAAGATGTTTATGGAACAAAAGAGGAACCATATCATCTTTCTCATAATGATATAAAAGACAGCAAAGGTTCTGAAAATTGTTTTCATAGTCCGTCATTCCATTGGACAGTAGAAATACAAACTTCTTCTATTGCAGATTTTCTTTCTTTAGAGTTTGCAGGTGGTGCTGATAATATATACATTAACTGGATTCCTATTAAAATCAATAATGAAGGAAGAATATTAATGATGAGAATAATAGGACGAAAGGTAAAGGAAATTTCCGGAATTGAATTCTTGAAAAATTTACAGAACTTTTATGGTCTCAATAGTATAAAAAGTATGAGATTTACCTTAGAGCCCCTTCGTCGTTCTATATTAATCAGAGGTATGGGTGAAGGCGATGGTGTTGGCATGTGTCTTTTTGGTGCTGATGGATTAGCAAAAAAAGGCTTGAATTATAAAGAAATTCTTCAGTTTTATTATCCAGGGACAACTTTAAAGTAATAAACTTTAAACTCAGTAGTTGCCTAATGTATATTCCAACGATAATAAAATAGTAAATATTGTAGCTATAAATAATATAAAAATATTCATAAATCTCTCCAAATTTTATCTTTAATAGCCATCGGTAAATAAAATTTAAAATTAATATATTTAATTAAAAATGTTAGATTTTAGTAAGTTAAATAAATCACAATTAAATGCAGTTCAAACCTTAAATGGACCAGTATTATGTTTAGCTGGTGCAGGTTCTGGCAAAACAACCACTCTAACCTATAGAGTTGCAAATCTTATTGATAATAACGTAAATCCTGCCTCGATCTTACTATTAACATTCACAAAAAAAGCTTCTAATGATATGCTTCAAAGGGTAAAACAGTTAATTGGAACAAAAGGGAAATACGTAGAAGGTGGAACTTTTCATCATTTTGCATCTAAAATAATTTCAAAATTTGGTCATATTTTAAAATTGAAAGATGGTTTTACAGTAATAGATGATAATGACTCTACTGATATTATTAACTCTTTACGAAATAGCTATTTAGGTTCAACAACTAATCTAATTTTCAATAAAAGAATAATTTTCAGTATAATTTCAAAATCCAGAAACTGTTCTAAAAATTTTAGAGATATTATCGATGTTTATTATTCTAATTATAATATTGATAGAATCGGTTTAGAACAAATAAATAAGGATTATATAGAATATAAAAGAAATAATAATCTTTTAGATTATGATGATTTATTGGAATATCTTTATAGGCTACTGTTGAAACCAGAAATTCAGACGATATTGTCAGAGCAATATAAATATATAATGGTTGACGAATATCAGGATACTAATTCCGTTCAAGCACTAATTATTAATCTTTTAGCAGAAAAACATCAAAATATTATGGTAGTCGGTGA
Organism: Candidatus Rifleibacteriota bacterium; assembly: GCA_905236675.1. Lineage (GTDB taxonomy): Bacteria > Muiribacteriota > Ozemobacteria > Ozemobacterales > Ozemobacteraceae > RUG334. The sequence continues at coordinate 36,791 of CAJOND010000032.1, forward strand.
TGATGCTCAAAGTATTTATTCCTTCAGAGGAAGCAGAATAGAAAACATTATCAATTTTAATAAACAGTTTCCTGAATGCAAAGTAATTAAATTAGAACAAAACTATAGAAGTTATGGTTATATTTTAAAAGGCTGTAATTCTTTAATAGAAAAATCTAATAAATGTATCAAAAAAAAGCTTTGTACTGACAAACCTGATGGAAATAAAATTATCATAGTTAAATGTATTTCTGAAAAAGAAGAAGCAACGTTAATTTCTCACAGAATATTAGAGTTATATAAATTAGGTTATTCTTTAAATGACATGGCAGTATTATTCAGAAATTCATCTTATTCTTATGAACTTGAGCTTGAATTAGCAAAACGTTGTATTCCTTTTAAAAAAATAGGTGGAAAGAAAATATTCGAGTCAGAACACATCAGAAATATTATCTCTTATTTAAGAATATTGAATTCTCCATATGATAAAATTTCCTGGTTAAGAATTCTTATGCTTATTAAAGGGATTGGAATTCAATCTGCCACATTAATCTACAACCACTTAATCAATCAAAATGATCCATATGATATTACTAATCTGAAAGTGAAGTCTGATATAAGATATAGTCTGAAAAAACTATCAGAAACACTTATTAATGCAACTAAGTATATAAATAAAAAACCTATCTTTTTATTGAACTTTATTAATGATTATTATATAGGTCTTTTGAAGGAACAAAAGAATAATGAAATACGTAGTATAAGTAAAGAATTAGACCAGATAACTATGATTTCTTCAAAATACTCTACCCTACAAGAACTATTAAACGAAATTTTTGTAGATGAAGTTGATTGTAAAGATGATGAAATAAATCAAAATACTGATCATATGTTGCTTACTTTATCTACAATTCATTCTGCAAAAGGCTTAGAATGGAAACAAGTTTTTATTATTAATGCTCTAGATGGGAGACTACCTTCATTTAACAGTTTTAATAATATTGATGAGATGGAGGAAGAGAGACGATTAATGTATGTTGCTATGACAAGAGCAAAAGAAGGACTTTTGATATCATACCCTTCCGGAATCTGGGATAAATTTTCAAGGGAATTTTTTTCTAAACCATCTAGGTTTATTAATGACATATCTTCTGATAATATTGAAATTTGGCAGATTAGGCATTAATATATTTATTTGCGTATAAGCATATGTTATAATTAAAAATAATTCAGTTATTATTTATGGAGTATAAAAATTGGTTAGAAATCTTGCTATTATTACATTTATATTAGTTTGTGTACTTTGTGGTATGTATGTATATGATTACCTACAGATGCCATCAAAGGGTTTAACTATTTTTTATACCTCAAATCTGAGAGGTCAAATTAACCCATTTTCTGGTTCTGTAGAGGGAAGACAATATAATCAGCTTGGTGGATTAGCTTTTATTAAAGGTTTTATAAAAAAAATGGCTAAACCATATAATTATGATCCTAAAAATGTAATTCTTCTTGATACAGGTGATGCTTTATTTGGAACTGCTGAAGCCACTTTAACTATGGGTGATATGCCATTGAAACTAATGAATAAATGCGGATATGATGCAATGGCTATCGGAAATTTTGAGTTTGAATTTGGTTTTGATAAAAAGTTTTATTCAAAGCAATCAAGTTCCTATGTTGGCATGTAATTATAGAGATGTAAGTTCCCCAGTAGGCAATATTTTTAAACCAGGTATCATTGTTGAAAAAGAAGGCGCTAAAATTGGAATAATAGGGTTAGGACAAGACGATATTTTTAGAAATACTAGGAAAGAAAACATTATGAGTCTTGAAGTTAGCGATATGCAAAGCTCTGTTAAAAAAACTGCTACCTATTTAAAAGAAAATGGTGCAGAGATTATCATATTGCTCTCTCATCATCCCATTAATACAATTAAAAACCCTTCAAAAGTTTTTCCAGATGTTGATATTATCATTGGCGATTTAATTGGTCCATCTGCTGTTGTGTTTGGGCAAAAACCTTTAATTTGCCAAACTGCTTCAAATAGAGGTGCAGGTATAGGTTTTATTAAAATACTCCAACATTCAGGTAAATGGCAAATAGAAGAAGCTTTTCATAGGATTATTCCTATAGAATCTAATAATATTGAGCCAGATCAAGAGTTACTGCAAGATATTAACAAATTTGAATCTAAAATTGATAATCTTCTTGATGAAGTTATTACAAATAGTAATGGTAAATTCACAAATTCATTTATGGAAGAATCTTCTATGGGTTATCTTATTGCAGATAGCATGAAAGAAGCTTCCGGTGCTGATGTTGCTCTTACTAACTCAGGTGGTATCAAATCTGTATTATATCCTGGACAAGTAACATTAAGAAATCTATATGAAATATTACCTTTTGAAAATAGTCTTATAACCGTAGAAATTCCTGGACATGATCTTGAAAGTCTTATTGAATTAAGCTTAACAGATGGGAAAAGTGGTTTTTTACAATCATCAGGGATTGAATGTTTATATTCCCCTGCTAACCCAAGTGGTTGTAAGATTATTCAAATAGATATAAATGGAAATCCACTTGAACTTGAAGCTACTTATACTGTAGCGATTAATGATTTTATGTATTCAAATACAGTTGATTGGCCTGAACTTAGTGCTGGTAAAAATCCCCTAGTTATTGATGTTATACGAGAAAGCTTTAAAAAATATCTAAAAAACCGTAATAATATTGCTCCGTTAGAAAAACCTAATTACAAAACTACAAACGAAGATGTTCTTGTTAGATTACCAATTACCTCTGAATTAGTAAATTTAACTAATCCTGTAACTCAAGATAGTTCTTCAAATTATCAGTATGCTTCTCTTGTATGCGAAATGATTAGAAGAGAGACAGACAGTGATTTTGCTTTATTACCTTCTTCCATAATTAATAAATCTAGAGAACCATTGGTCTCTGTCACAATGGCAAGAATGTTATCTGATTTTACTACAAGCGAAGGTGTTTCAATCGTGGAAATGACAGGGGAAATGATTAGAAAGATAATGTCTGAAAGCCTTAAAGCACAAAATAATATAAGCTTTGCAGGTTTTTCTATAGAAAAAAGTGAAAACTCTTTTAATATTATTCCATGGTCTGATCGATTTGAAGATGAATTAATATATAAAGTTGCTATAAATGAACATTTTGTTAAATTTTTAGATAACGCAACCCAAACTGACCTGAAAATAACCAAACGATTTTCAGATATTAGAAAAACCTTTATTGAAGGCTTACGAAAAGCAAAAGGAAAGGTAGAACTCAAACGTGCATTTTATTGATTTGTTAAATAGTAAAAAAATAAAGTTTAAAATAATCATTTTATTTGTTTTAATTCTTATTTTACCTTTAACAATACTTACTATTATTTCTTTAAATAGAACTTATACAGTTGCAGAAAACAATATAAATAAAGATTTGAATAATGCTTTATCTTTATTTCGCGAAAATTTAGAAGATAATCTTGACACATTAAAATTACGGGCTAAAACACTTGTTGATTTTGAAATAGATAAGTTAGTATTAAGCGGCTTTCCTGAAAAGGAAACATTACAAAAATTTGAAAGTGAATTAATTAAGTCAGATTTAGATTATTTAGCTTTAGTTGAAAATCGATCATTTCCTAAATACCAGGTTGGTAAATTTAGTTCTGACACTTTAAATCACGTTATACTCCCAGCAGTTTGTCAAAGTTCACTTGGAGTTAATATGTTTGTTATTAATGACACTCCATGGATATTTACTTCTGCTATGATTACAAAAATAAAAGGTGGAAAGATTTTACATGTTGTATTTGCACAAAAATTAAAACATGATTTTGCCGACAAACTAAAAGCTTTAAATGATGCAGAATACACTATCTATTATAAGAACAAAAAAATGGTTACAACCAAGATGGATCCTTATGGAAGAAGACAAAACGACTCAATAATAGAAAAACCAGAATTAGAAGCAGGAAAAATGACCATCAATGGAGTTTCCTACTCCTTTATTCATAATACAGCTCTTCCTAATCGCATTTCTAGAGATATTAAAGTTGAAATAGCTATTCCTGATTCAGTCTACACTGATTTAGGGAATAAAATACAAAATGATTTTCTTGTTTTTGGATTCTTTGGTTTATTACTTGCAATAATAACAGGAACCATTTTAGCTATGAATATTGCTGAACCTATTAATGAATTGGCAGTAAGCACTTCAAAAGTTGCTAACGGAGATTTGAACATTGAGAATAAAATTATACGAGATGATGAAATTGGTATATTAAGTAATAATTTTTCTGAAATGGTTAATAATTTAAAACAAGAGAAAGAACAAAAAGAATTACGAATGAAAGAGTTAAATACTCTATTTGAAATAAGTAATGCAGTTAATATTTTTACTAACTCTGAAGAATTATTAAAATATGTGCTTTCTCATGCTATAGATGTTTTACAAGCTCAACGTGGTTCAATTATGCTTTTGGACGATCAGACAGATGAACTTGTTATCAAAGTTGCAACTGGAGGAAGATATAGAGCGATTTCTAGTAATCCTATAAAATTAGGTGCTGGTGTTTGTGGAAAAGTTGCCTTAGAAGGTCAGGGAATTATTAGCAATGAAGGTTTTAAAGATTCCAGATTTGAGAACTTTGGAAGTATTATTCCTATCGAAGATATTAATAGCTTAATTTGTGCTCCTTTAAAGTTTAAAGAAGGTACAATTGGCGTAATTAATATTGTTAACAAAAAAGATAACCAATTGTTTAATGAAAATGATTTAAGATTGCTTTCTTTAATAGGTAATCAAGCGGCAATTACTATAGAAAACAATAAATTATATGAATTATCTATTACAGATGGAATGACACATTTATATGTTCATAGATATTTTCAGGCTAGATTATCAGAAGAAATATTAAGAGCTCGCCGTTATGGAATCAATGTTAGCCTTATTATGATAGACATAGACAACTTTAAAAAGTTTAATGACACTTATGGACATCAAGTAGGTGATACTGTAATTCAAACTGTAGCTGCTACTATTAAAGAAACGATTAGAACAGGCATAGATATTCCATGTAGATATGGCGGGGAAGAACTTTGCATAATTCTTCCTGAAACAAAATCAGAAGATGCTTATTTATCTGCAGAACGTATTAGAAAAAATATTGCAGCAATAGGTTTACCTCATAGTTCTGGAGAATTGCACATAACAGTGAGTGTTGGTGTGGCTGCTTATCCAATACATGGCAAAGACAAGGATTCTCTGATTAAAGCATCAGATAATGCTATGTATACCAGTAAAAAACTCGGTAAAAATAGAACTACTATTGCTGAAGAATTAAAAGCTTAATAATTAATTACTTATTTATTATTTTCAGAAATTGTATTTAAAAGATTTTGATAAATATGATAATTTTTCTGATAAATGGTTAATGCTTGAAGAGTTTCTATTCTTTGTGGACCATGCTCTCTTAAACATTTTACATAATTATTATAAGCATCTTGATAATCTTTTTGTGCTTTATCTACTAATAGCATTTTATCGTCAGCTATAGTTTGAGTATTTGAACTTATAGTCTGTTTATTTAATATCACATTTGAGGTTTTCGTATTAAAATTCACTGTATCATTTTTATTGGATACAGAATCTATCTTATTTGAGTTGTCGCATCCTGGCAAAAGCAATACAACTATAATAAAAAAATTATATATAAACATCTTCATAAATTAAATTATAATCAAGTTATTTAATATATGTCAAGTTACAGACATTCCCTTAATAATCTAATAACAAAAATGAAGTTGAAGAAGAGTAATATTTGTTATATAATTGATGTAATTTGAGAAGAAAAATATACTCAAATTTTTTTTGCAATGTGGAAAGGGGTATTATAATGAAAACTGTATTAGAAAAAGGTCATATTTTTTATCAAGGAAAATTTCAAGAACTTGATAGATTAGTTATAGAAAAAGATAAAATATTAGAAATAAATATTATTTCTAACAAAGCTAAAAAAGGTAAAGCTGCCCCTGCCGCGAAGAAAAAATCAGATGAAATTACAGAAACAATAGATTGCACTGGTAAGTATATTGTTCCTGGTTTTATTGATCCTCATACTCACTTAAGTTTGGAACAAGACGGTATTGGTCATATTGATAGCGACTCTAATGAAGTTTATGGATTAGTAACACCTCAAATAAGAGCTTATGATGCTGTTAAAATTCGTGATAAATCCTTCCAGGATGCTATAAATGGTGGTATCACTACGGTAATGATTACACCAGGCTCTGCCAACCCAATCGGTGGACAAGCATGTATCGTAAAAACTAAAGGTAAAGTTGTTGATGATGCTTGTGTAAAAGAAAGTTGTGCAATGAAATTTGCTTTTGGTGAAAATCCGAAAAATGTTTATGGTGGTCAGAAAAAATTCCCTTCTACTAGAATGGGTACCGCAGCTGTAATTAGAGAAACTTTAATGAAAGCTCAAGACTATTTAAAACGCAAAAAGAATAAAGAATTTAAAGAACGAGATATTAAACTAGAAGCGTTGATTCCCTTAATTGAAGGGAAAATTCCAGTTAGAGCTCATTGTCATCAAGCTGATGATATTATTACCGCTTATCGTATTGCTCAGGAATTTAATCTTGATATAGTTTTTGATCACTGCACTGAAGGTCACCTGATTTCAAAAGAACTAGGCAAATGGAAAGCAAAAGCAGTTATTGGTCCATCTATGACTGGAAGAACTAAACCAGAAGTTTCTCATAAGTCTTTTGAAACTCCAAAAATTTTAATGGATGAAGGTTGTGTTGTTGCTCTGACTACAGATTATCCGGTTGTTAATATTGAAGCATTGAATGCCACAGCATCATTTGCTGTTAAATATGGCTTAGATGAAGATAAAGCTATTAAAGCATTAACTGAAAATGCTGCTATAATTCTTGGTCTTGATAAAAAACTTGGCAAATTAGAAGCTGGTTTTGATGCTGACGTTGTAGTTTGGGAAGGACATCCATTAGATACAAGATCTAAACCAATCTATGTATTTATTGATGGAGAAAAAGTCCTCGAAAGAAGATAAGCTTAAAGAGGAAATAGATGTCAATAATATTTAATAACGTTCGAATTATTAAGGACGGTATGTTTTTCCCCAGCCAGAAAGTCTTGATTGAAAATGGGGAAATATCAATGGTTGGTTCCAACATTCATAAAAATGTTGATAAAATAATAGAATGTAAACAAAAGTATCTAATACCTGGTTTAATAGATGCACATAGTCATTTAGGATTAGCCGATAGTTACTACCCTATTGACGATACCTCAGAATCTTATTGTGACTTTATGCCTCATTTGAGACCATTAGATGGTATAAAAATGAGAGATCAGGCATTAGCTGATGCACGTAGAGCTGGTATTACTACTGCTATGGTTTGTCCTTCTTCAGATCTTCCTATAGCGGGAGTCTGTTCAATATTAAAAACTAATGGGAACTCTGCTGATGTTGGATTAATAGTTGAACAAGCCGGTATTTTAATGTCTTTTGGTGAACTTCCTAAAATCAATTCTCACAATAATCAAACAGCTTTATCTACAAGAATGAGTATTGCTGCTTCTATTCGTGAAGAACTAATGAAAGCTCAAGATTATGCTATTGTTAAGCAGAGCAAAAAAAGCACCAAAGATAGAGATATTAAAATGGAAGCATTGTTGCCTTTGATAAAAGGTGATGTTCCAATGAGAGCTTGTGCTCATCGTGCTGAAGATATTATGACAGCAATAAGAATTGCTGATGAATTTAATCTAAAGCTTGTTATAGAATATGGAACAGAAGCTTACCTAATTGCTGAAACATTAGCTGAAAAAAATATTCCAGTAGTTTTAGGACCATCTTTAACTTCTAGATCAAGATACGAATTAAGTGAAAATACATTTGAAAGTGCAAAAATTTTAATGAACGCTGGCGTTAAAGTTGCTTTAACTTGTGATTATCCTGGATTACCAGTTGAAACATTAAGAGTTGCTGCAGCCATGGCCATACAATATGGCTTAGATGAAAGACGCGCTTTATCTGCTATTACTGTTTATCCTGCTGAAATATTAGGGTTAGATGAACGTATAGGTAGAATCAAAAAAGGGTATGATGGAGATTTAGCTTTATTCTCTGGTCATCCATTAGATATTCGTTCAAAAATGGAAGCATTAGTTATTGATGGTGAATTATTTGCTTTTTCGGACGATATTGTCATTGAAAACGGTTGATAAAAAAACTCCCATTTTGGGAGTTTTTTTATAATTGGTTTGTTTTAGCTAAAACTTTTATTATAAGCTTCTGCTTATTTATATTAATATTTTCACACCAAGATTTGAATTTAATTTTTTTAAAAAGTTTTTTGTAGCTCTTTTTTTTTATAAAATTATCTTGTATTTTAATTACGCTAATACTATATGAAGATAAACTGATAAAATTAATTTTTTTCATGGTTTATAATTATCATAATTTAGTATTAGTTGCAATAAATATAATTATAAGAAGGAAATATGAAAAATATAGATATTAAGAATAAAATATTTGTTAATAGAACATTAAATATGAATAATATAAAACTTATAGGTTTTGATATGGATTATACTTTAGTTACTTATAACGTTCCTGAGTTTGAAGCCAAAACCTATGCAATTATAAAAAAGAAATTAATTAATGATTATCTTTACCCAAAAGAAATTAACGATTTTGTCTTCGACCCTAATTTTATAATTCGAGGGCTTGTAATTGATACCGAAACAGGAAACTTTTTAAAAGTAAATCGTTATGGATTTGTTAGAACGGCATCTCATGGTACATCCTTTTTTAATTTTGAAGAATTAAAATCAAAATACGGCGTATATAGTATAGATTTGACCGATTCTAGATATAATATTGTTCATACTTTGTTCTCCAAAGCTGAAGGATGCTTGTTTGCACAATTAGTTGATTATTTTGATAAAAAGGAACATTCTCCAAAATATAAAAAGATTTTTGATGATGTTAAAAGATGTTTGAATAATGCTCACATGGAGCAGGAATTAAAAGGCGATGTCGTATCACATCCAGAGAAATATTTAATTCCAGATAGAAGAATAGTTGATGCTTTAATAAAGTTTAAAAAATTTGGAAAGAAATTAGCATTAATTACTAATTCCGATTATAATTATAGCAATAAAGTCATGAATTATTGTTTTGAAAAGTTTATTAATTCTTCATGGCAAAAAATATTTGACATTATTGTTGTTGCAGCAAATAAACCTTCTTTTTTTAAAGATAGCAATATGTTTTTAAAAGTTGATCCTAAAACAGGATTATTGTCTAACTTTTACGGCTCTTTAGAATGGAATGGAATTTATCAGGGTGGCAACGCAAACTATCTCGAAAAGAATTTTAATATTGATCCATCTGAAATATTATATTTAGGCGATCATATCCTTGGAGATGTTGTTACATTAAAAGAAACAATTGGTTGGAGAACTGGTTTAGTTGTACAAGAATTAGAAGAAGAAGTTCCTATATTAGAAAAAACACAAGAAATCCATAAAATAATTGCTAAAAAAATGTTGGAAAAAGAACGTTTAGAAGATATTTCATTAGGTTATCGTGAAAAATTATGGCTTAAAGATAATGCAAAAGTGAATAGACAAAAATGGGATGAAATTAAAGAAAAAATGATGAAACTAGATGAAGAATTAAGAGATTTAATAACTCAAAGTCAGCAAGGATTTAATCCTTATTGGGGTGAAGTTATGAGAGCAGGAAATGAAGTTTCTAGATTTGCAGCCTTAGTTGAACGCTATGCTTGTATTTATATGTCGGGAATAGCAAATCTATATTATTATTCTCCCTATAAATACTTTAGATCTCAAAGGCGTCTATTAGCTCATGATCCTAAATAGAAAAAAAGCAACATATGTTGCTTTTTTCTCGTGTTTTATTCTATCACATTAAATTATTCTTATTCAGATGATTTTAAGTTAGATATATAATCATTTTTGTTAATAATATTTTTTATCCAAGTTATTGTAACAAGCAATAATGAAGTGACTGAACTTGATATTGCCCAAAATGCTCCAACTCTAGGATTTTTGAAAACTTCTACAAAAAAGATGTCTATTACAGAACGATATAGTCCATTTTCTCCTAGCTCACGACCTAGTTCAATTGCATAATTATCATAAAAAATAATTACTTCGTGAACTGAGAAGAAAGCAGCGAACAGACTAATAAAAAAAGCTGCAAAATAATTTCGTTTAAAAATACAAAGAATACCTATAATTGCAAATAAACCAATGTATTTGCCCATTCCTAAATTATACCAATCTAATTCATTTATTGATATAAATTTAATTTTTATAGATATAATAAAAATTAAATAGCACAATATAGTTAAAAGATTTAAAAAAATGATGAGGGGGTCATATATTTTTTTTATTGTATTATCAGACATTTTTTTCAACTTTTTATGATTCTAAATACCTTCTTAGGCAAGGATTAGATAAAGCTGGAGATGGTGCTCCATTTATTCCACCTTTTTCATACTCAATATCTAATATTAGTTTAGGTGTTTTTATGGGTGAAACAATAGAAAAATATTGAATATTATTTTGGATACTTAAAGTTATATAACCATCATTAGCTAAAGCTTGTAAAATATTTTCAATAAAATCTACATCGTAACCTGTAACTATAGACAATTCTTTTTGATTATATGCGATTAGACGATTTGCTGGCCTTCCTGCATCAAAATCAAACTCTAATAATTTTTTGAATATAGGCCAGGTTTCTGGTCCATGTTTATCATTTAGTAATCGTGGTAAACCGGAATATTCTAACCATTTTGGCGAAGCAGTAGATAGTTTTTTTAGAGTATTTAAACCTTTTTTCTTAATTATTTTAGCATTATTATTACTAGAAGAAAGTAATGGTTCTAAATCTGAATACTTTACACGCCAATCACTACCGACTTTTAAACCAGCTAACTTTCCAGATCTTAACCATCTTCTTAGAACTTCTGTATTTATTTTTAATAAGGCTGAAACTTCTTTTAAATTTAATAATTGTTCCTGAGTATCCATATTTTCCCCTTTAATTTTTAATTAATATCATATAATATGATTAAGTATCAAGAAAATAATTAAGGTTTTATAAAAAAGTAAAATATGAATAATAATCTTTTAACATTTGAATCAATTGGACAATCAATTGTAGGACAAATATATCCATATATAATCAATGACTTAAGAACATATTACAAGGAATCATTTTCAAATAAAAATATATTAGAAATTGGGACTGGACCTGGTTTTATTTTAATTCAACTATTAAAAGAAAAATTTACTCATGTTTATGGAATAGATATTTCATTAGATATGTTAATTAAAGCATCAAATAGGATTCAAAATAAAGAAAAACTATTTTTAATTAATGCTAAGGCAGAAAAATTACCTTTTAAAAATGAAAGTATCGATATAATCTTAAGTAGAGGTTCTGTTTTTTTCTGGAAAGATATAGATAAATCTTTATGTGAGATTTATAGAGTTTTAAAACCAAACGGATTCTTATTAATTGGTGGCGGATATGGAATTTCTACCCCTGAAAATTTAATATTGGATATTTCTAATTATTTTAAAAAAAATATTTCTAAAAATGAAAAACCAAAAATTGAAATAAATAATGTTACAAACATTATGCAGAGGATAGGTGGAAAATTTGAGGTGATTGCAAAACCTAAACATGGTTTTTGGATAAGTTGGAGAAAATTTTAATTAATTATTATCACTGACATAACCTAATGATTCAACGCCATAAACTTTTTGCATATCATTTAATATGGGAATCATATCTTTTTCCTTTATTGTCTTTATATAAAATTTTATTTCTATAGTTTGGTTTATATCGTCTCTATTAATTGTTTTATTACGAAGAATTACATTATATCGATTTATTATTTTTTCTAATTCTAAAACAAAATCAATTCTATTAATTCCTTTAATTGTAACAACCTTAGCAAGTTTTTCATAGAAAAATAAGGTTTCAATATAATTAAAGATACTTAATACAATAATTATAATAATTGTAGCTATTACTGAAGCTTTTAATAAACCACTCCCAGTAGTCAAACCAATTATAGCAGTTGTCCAAATAGATACAGCATTGGTTAATCCTCTGACGTTACCATGCATATTGAAAATAACGGCAGCACCTAGGAACCCAACACCTGATATAACCTGTGCTGCTATTCTTTCAACATCCCCTAATGTACCATAATAAGAACTATTAATTGAAATACACATAAAAATACAGCCACCAAGACAGAGTATAATATAGGTTCTTAGTCCTGCAGATTGTCCTTGATACTCTCTTTCAAGACCAATTAAGCCACCTAATAAAACAGAAACTAACATTCTTACAATTAAAGTGACTTCTGGTAAATGTGTACCAATTTGTTCCATAAAACTATTCCAAAAATAAACTTGAATTATTTCTAAAAAAAGAAAAGAGCCAAGTTTTATTAAAACTTAGCTCCTCTTTGCAAATTTATGAAGAAGATCAAGAGACTTTAAGTAATCTTCCAAGCTCGACGAAG
>CAJOND010000033.1 GCA_905236675.1 Candidatus Rifleibacteriota bacterium
TTTTTAAAAATTTAAATCAAAATTGCAGGACTAAATGCAATTTCTATTTTTGCAGAACTAAACGCAATTTAACTTGCATTTACTTTTGCAATTAACACTTCTGTTTTTGTCATATTTGACAACATACGTCTTCTGTGGTTATTATATATATAGTTGTTGGAATCAAGCTTTTGACATTCTTCTAAATTCCATAAAGAAAATTCAGAAGAGAACTTAAATCTATTGAAAATCAAGACATATAATAATCTTTCGGACTCTACATTTAGAGAGAAACGATTAGATATATTTAAGGAAGCTTCAGAAGCTTCTTCATACTGTTTTTGATTTTTATATAATTCTATTATTGTATTGACCATAGAATTTAAATCAGGCTTAAAATAAAGTCCTTTTGATGAATTTATTAGATTTTTCAAAACTAATACTTTGTCGGTTACAATTGTTGGTAATCCAGCAGCCAAACACTCCAAAATTCCTCTTCCAAATGTTTCCCAGTTGCTATTAGAAATGCCGAAAGTCATCTGACTCAAAATATTAGAAAGCTTTTCTCTTGTTAGACCTTCATAATAATTAATAAAGCTGCTTAAATTATTTTCTTTAGCGTATTTATTTAATTCTTCCTGTATATTTTTATCATATAGAGAACCTATAATTGTCAAAGAAGCATCATATCCTAATTTTCTAATAAGATTTAATAATATCAAATCATCAATATGATTCTTCTGTTTTTTTATAGAACCAATAGAAACCAATTTAATCTGATTACTTGATTGTTTTGAAAGATTTCGTTTTGGTAAATTTACTCCTCTTGGTATTATTTCAATTTTTGAGCCAGAAATATCTTTGTAATCATTTAATATATCTATTTTTTCTTCCAGACTTGGGGTAATAATCGTAGAAACACTTTTTAATATCTTCTGTTCCTCATTGGTATAACTTTCAGGAACATCTTCACCAGCTCTTTTATATGAATTTGTTAAAAACATTGGGAAAATAACAGATTTATTCATTATCTCAATATTTTCTGCCAAGCCAAATAGTTTGCTACAATGAGCGGCGATAATCAAATCATATTCTGAACTATTAGAAAGTGCCTCTTTATTCGTATTTATATTTATTAGTCTTCGAAGAAATTTATTCTCATCTGGTTGCTGGTATTTTATGTAGTTTATTTGATTTACATATGAAGTCTGATAAGTTTGTATACCTTTTCTTATAAAGGTTACATCAAGAATAGATTTTGTTTTTAAAGTATTTATCAGTTGCCACGATAATTGGCTACCGCCGTCCATGTCATTTTCATCATCAGGGAATTTACCCAAATAAAGCAGTATTCTTTTGGAAATAATCGTAAAATATTCCATTAATTTATTGATATAAGAATCGTTAAGATCTTCAACTTTTTCCATGAAAAAGTCTAATGTTGAACAATCAGTATAATTACCATTTAAACCAAAATGAATATTCATATTTGCTTCTGGAATTTTATTTTCTAAGCCATCAGATTTTATAATATTTATGTTAGAAAAGAATATTTCAAGTTTTTCATGTATAATAGCTTCTTCATTATTTGATATGTTTTTGTGTAATATAACGTTTATATTTGAAGCTATTCTCATGTGAGAAAAATAATGTTTTAAGGTAGTATCAGGAACTAACTTTCTTGCTAATTCTATATTGCCACTATTTATTGCAGCTCTAAAAGTCTTTGCTGATATTACACAGTTATTTATAGTTTTTCTTGGTATTATAATACATTTTATATTATTTTCGGCTGATGATTTTTTTACAACCTGATTTAAAACTGATGTAACATAATCTTCTTTTTCTTCACCTAAGAATCGATAAGTAATATCAAGATATTTATATAAATATTTTTCTGTCAGCCATTCTTCATAAATTAGATTATCTGATGACATTACATTTATAGATCTATTTCCATATTTAGGGAAATACTGCTTTGATACCATATAATTTTCTGTATGAATTAAAGTAATATTAGAGTAATTTAATAATGCATTTTTCACCATATCAAATCTATCTAGCATAGAATAACCATGGAAGAATTCTGTAATGACGAAAACAAACAGATGATTAACTATTTTTAATGCTTCATCTATAAGATGCTTATGCCCAAGGGTAAATGGGCATGCATAAATAATAACTATTCCCTTTTTGCCTTGAATTTTTGTATATTTTGATAGTTCCTGACGATGAGAATAAATAGAAGCTATCATAAGATATTTATTGAAATCGTCTTTTAAAGATAAATTTAATAGATTTAAAAAAGATTTAGAAGACTTTTGTTCTTTAAAACTATTTTTTTGCTGCTTAATCATATTAAAACAATTTTTTGCAAAAATTTGATTAGCTGCGACATTACAATGTGCGGGCTTGTCAAAAAACATATGCTGATTTGAATTCTTGTCAGATATAAACCATTTTGATGTATCTATTATTTTATCTGATATTTTTGAAGAATATCCTTCAAAACAATCAAGTAAAATTATTTTATCACCAGGTTTTATTTGGCATTGTAAAGCTGTTATCAATGTGTTAAGAACAAATTGCCCCTGCATTATACCCTTATTAATAACAGTATAATCAAGATTATTTTCAAGTAATAATTTTTGCAGATAAGATGCAATTGTTTTATGGTCTTGTGTGTAAAAACCAAAGACGGTACAAGTTCCCAGCAAGTAAATTCTATTTTTCCCGTTTGGATGCTCAGGCAAAGTTTTTCTTACGCCATTTAACACATTTAAGTCTTGATAAGATATATTGGCTTGTATAATCTTTTCTCCGTCGTCAAACATTGTAGAACGCATGTAATCCTGACGTAAGAAAAATGCTTTTTCTTCTGGGTTTGGAATGAATGAATTTAATAATTCTTCATTTTTTATCAAATAGCGTGAACTTTTTTTTGAATAATATTGCTCTTTTTCAAAGTCGGTGAGACAGGGCAGAAGCTGTTCATATGTAGGCATTTTGCAAAAAAACATTTGAACGCTTCTTGGAATTTTTTCCATTAAAAACTCTATTAATTCATTTTCTAAAATTTCAAAAAAATATAATACTTTTCCATTAATATTTAATTTTTCCAATAAATCATAATATTTATTATCTATAATTGCATCGTAATCAGAAAGATTTTCATTTTCATGAATAGTAGTTCTAAAATCAGTACTTATACTCTTGATTTCCTGTTGTATTATCTGAAAAACAGATTCATCACCAATCCATAGCAATCTATTAATATTTTGACGTTTAAAATAGTTATTAATAAGTTCAGAAAATGTATTTAAATATCTTAATGCCAATAAATCTTTTATTTTATTACCTGCTATATTTAAAATATTTGAATCTGAAATTTCAAATAATATATTTCCATTTTTTAATACTGCCATTCGTGGAATTTTATATTTTGCTTTTATAATATTAGTGATTTCAAAATTTGTTGGAAAATGATCTAGATTAATGATGTAATCTTGTTCTAAATTCAATTGAAGCATATTAAGATTGTTGGGAATATTTTTTTATTAATTATGCTTACAAGCTTTTGATTATTTTTTATATATAGCAATTTGTATGGATTTTCAGCAAAGAAGTTAACAATGTTTTCATAAGTTAATTCTTTTAAATCAACAATAGTTAGATTTTCAGGATATGTTTTTCTATGATTCATTTCATCTCTCTCTTGGCTTTATTCTGCTTATAATCTATAAATATTTTTTGCGTGCCAAATTCATCTGATATTAGTTTTTTTAATTCGTTTATTTTATAATTTTTACGTGAAGAAAGCAGCAATAAAGCTTTACCATTTTCATGAATTAATATTATATTCAAAAAAATATCTGAAGTTTTAAGAGTTAGACTATTATTGATTATTTCCTGATTTTTATTTATGACAGAACAACCCAATTTTATTGCTAAATTAATAATTGCTAGATCTAATCTCTTATTATTTATGTATTTATCTGATATTTGCAACTGGATTAAATATTCATTTGGGAATATAGAATTAAAAGAAGGATTCGAGTCTTTTAGTTCGCAACCGTTTTCTTTCAAATAGTTATAACATTCTGTTTCATAACCTTTTGGAATTGTAATAATGAATTCACTTGGCAGATGGATTGATGCTCGAATACCTTTACTTTTTGCAAATTTAGCACATAAAGTATTATATTTTTTTAGTTTGAGAAGCAAATTTTCTGTGTAATCTGCAAAATAATCCTTGAATTGTAGTGGGCAACCTTCTCTTGAATATTCTAAATATTTGTCACCAGTGTCACTTACTCGATTTACTGTTATTCCTTTATTATTTAAATATTCAAATATTTCTTTTGAAGAGGTTGTAATTAAAGGACGAATAATCTTTATCATCGAAGGTAATTCAACTGCTTTATTAAAATAATTTCCCACGAATAAATCAGAGCCGTTATATTTTTTTAATCTAGCGATTAGTGAAGTGTCATCTCCGCTATCTCCTGTGCAGATAAAGTCAAATTTATGTTTTATTGCATATTCTACTGTTTTTTTATCCATTATTCCTTTGCACTTACGACAAGGTCTATCTATATGGTTGTTCAACAATAATTCTTTTATTTCTTTTGTTATGTCTATTATTTGAAGTTTAACATTGTAATTTTTGCATATTCTTTTTGCTTCATCTGTTGGTATGGAATAAGCATAATCATGTATAAAATGTATTGCACTGCAGGCAATATGATTTTCAATTAATAAAGCAAGACAGGCAATACTGTCTTTCCCTCCGGAAAGCTGAATCAAAATTTTTTTATTGGTAAAATATTGGAAATTAAAATCATAAATCATTTATATTGTCTCTAACCTCAATTGTTTTATTCAACTATAGCACTAGTAATATCCTAATGTTGAAACTGTTCATCTGTCAAGAATTTCTAACAATAAATTCATGAATCTTTTATGCTCCTCTCTATTCCTGATAGGAACAAATGTGCAGTTATTCAATGAATTATTCCCATTTATAAGATATGATTTATGGCAAAACTTTAAAAAGTGATTATCTAGAGTGCCATTACCCATACCGATATATTCTAAATTCTTTGGTAATATATTTTGAAGGTATTTTAAAGCACAGCCTTTATTTACTTTACTTGAAATCAATTTAATGTTGTTTTGGTTATAACA
This sequence comes from Candidatus Rifleibacteriota bacterium, assembly GCA_905236675.1. GTDB lineage: Bacteria > Muiribacteriota > Ozemobacteria > Ozemobacterales > Ozemobacteraceae > RUG334. The sequence goes on from CAJOND010000033.1 coordinate 5,167, forward strand.
TAATTCCAGATTTTCATCAGCTAATTCTGTATTTATTTTATTTATAAGTTCTAATGAAGGCTTATTCACCTTGAAGTTTATATAGAACTTATTTATAAAATTATACCGTTTCAAATCGTAACCAGATTCTAATATTATATTTTTAATTAGACTGATTTGATTATTGGTTGGTGAAAGTATTGAATCAGAAAATCTAGACCAATCAACTAATTCTTTACCATGCATTATGATTTTTTCACCAAATCTGGTAATAAAACAAAAACGCTCCAAATGTTTGAAGGATGTATGAAATAAGTCCGCAACAGAATCTAGGTTTCTTGCTGTATTTATTATTATTTCAATATTTTCAGATAATTCAACAAGTTTATCATAAATTTGTTTTATTTCTTCAGAAGTTAAAAAATCATGAATTAGTGTTCCGTCAAGGTCTGTTACTAGACACTTAGTTTTGTTTCCACCAATATTCATAATTTTTCTTCCTTTCTAAAACTTCAAAATTCTTTCTTAAACCTCTGATATATTTCAAAGTGACAATTAATTTTATCATTTTTAAAATATGATCATTTATTTCACCAACAAGAACTTTTTCGTATGGAATGCTGCCAAACAAATATGCAAGGTCCCATCCTTCTATTCCTATGCAAGAATCAAAAAAATCAAATATTATTATCTGATTGTTATTTTCATCTATGCCTATATTCTCAAATGAATAGTCTCCATGTATAAAGTATTTAACTGGATAATTATTCAAATAATTAAGAATTATTTTAGCTTCTTTTTTTTGTTCTAAATTAGTAGAGTCTATTTGTTGGAATAATTCTGGCAAATATTTTATATTCCATGAGTCACAACAATCAATTTTAGTAGGAAATTGATTTAACAAACCAATCGTATTTTTTAAAATATTATCATTTAATTCACCAGTATTAATTTTTCTTATTTGGTGGAATTTAAAGTCATTAAAAAACATTTGTCTTGTTTCAGAATAACCAAATCCTATTGGTTTTGGAGTATTAATATCGTTTTTTAAGATTTCGGAAGCAATATGACTTTCAGAAGCAACAACTTTCTTATCTGAATATTTATAATATTTTCTGAAAATAGAACCTATTCTGTAGCAGATTGATTTACCGCGTTCGCATATAAATTCTTCTTTATTGCTCATTTTGTTATTATTTCATTACCTAAACAAAGAACATCTAAATCTAAAGTTTTGAAAGCTTCTAGAATATTTTTACGGCTATTTGCTATTGGCATACCAGCCATATTATATGAAGTATTCAATATTCCAGGAACTCCTGTTTCCCTTTTAAAGTTTTTTATCAATTGATAGAAACTATTTAAAGTCTTAGAATTCATGCCAACAGTTTGAAATCTGCAAGTTCCATCTATGTGAACAACACTCTTTAAAGATTTATGAAAAGTTTCTTTTACTTTAACAGCGTGAAGCATGTAGGGATATAAGTATTTCTGACCTGTTATTATTTCTGCGTCTTCTTCTAGTATAGAAGCAGCAAAAGGTCTCCATGGTTCTCTCTTTTTGACTCTGGAATTTAAAATGTTTTTACCATCAGGAATAGATGGATCCATCAAAATTGATCTGTGCCCCAAGGCTCGTGGTCCTATTTCGCTTTTCCCTTGGCACCAACCAACAATCTTACCTTTTTTAAGATGATTTATTACTTTTTCTATCGTTGATGGGTCTGCATATCCGACATCTTCATCGCAATTAGCAAAAGGGAATTCAGGAATATCTATTGTTTGTCCAAAAAATGAAGAGAGAAATTTAATACATCCTAACGATATTCCACCATCATAACAATGAGGAGGAATAATAATATTATATTTTTGTCTGAGCATTTCATTGAAAACGGTATTTTGAGCTCCTCCTCCAGAATAAACAACTTTTGTATCTGGTGGTATATATTTTTCAAAAATATTATTTATTTCTTTACCAATAATAAAATGTATGGAAGCTAGCCAGTTGAAGAATTTTTCATTCATAATTATGCAGATTTCTTCAATAGTTTCAGATTCGTATTTTATAGAAAGAATATCTGCAATAGAATTGTTTTGAAGGAAGCTTTGGCAAAGTGCAATATATTCTGGATTTTCATGCCCATAAGCATGTGCTCCCATAATCTTACCTGCAAAATCTAAGTCACCACCACTTAGATTCATTAGTTTCCCAATTTTATTAAATAGAAGACAGTATTCTGATTCTTTGTTTGTATAAAGGAAACGCGTATTAGTTATATCAAAAGGTTTTGTGATTACAGAACATTTAACCTGGTGGTCGCCTCTGCCGTCTACACATATACCATATTGAATAGAAGAAAAATCATTTATTATCGGCCAACAACTAAGAATGTGAGCATAATGATGATCCAAGCAATAGCTTTTTACTGGAAATAAATCATTCATTGCTTCTATTTCGCAATATAATTGATTTTCTTTACAGATTCCCAGATTATTTCTGTTTCCATCGGAAAAGCATACATAGTCTGGCTTGAAATCATGATCAGAACAGAGTTTTTTTACCCATTCCAAAGAACCTTTTTTGTGTTTGGATTGTATAATTCTTTCTAATTTAAAGTATCTTACAACCCCATTATCGTCTGCCAAACTTACGTTACTATCATGTCCGCCAATATAAAAACCTAAAAACTTCATAACTCATTCCAACCTTATAAATTTTTTGATGAATAAATTTTAAAATTTTTTCAAGTAAAAATAAACTAATTTGAAAAAAATATTTATGACATATTCTGAGCACAGATTGTAAGCTAAAAAATTTGAATACGCTCTGAGTCTAGGTTGACATTATTTAAAAAATCATTGTAAATTGTTAAAAATTGAGTATTAGGGACAAGAATATGAGTGAATCTATTGTTTTTAAATATAAAATAGCTTCTTTTCTATGGGTTTTAGTCAATTATCCTGAATCAATTGATAAATTTATGAAGTGGTTGTATAAAGAGTTGTTTAAAGAAAATGGTAATATATATAATGATTTAGAAAGTTATGCTTATTTTAATGTAAAAAAGATAGCTTCTAGGTATTGTTTAACTAATTATTTAACAGAAACCCAAAAAGATGAAACTGTAGAATTTTTTTTAGAAAACTTATGCGACATTGACGGTGATATTCTTAGATGTATAGAAAATAAGAAATTGATAGAAAAACTTGAAAAAAAATTAAATAAAGAATGGTTTTCTTTAGAAGACAATTCTTTACAAAACAGTAGTCTTTCCATGACAGATATTTATTCTGAGTTAGAAAAAACTGCAATAAGACTAGAAAAAGAATGGACTTATTTAGAAAACAACTATTTATCTACCTGTATTCTTTCTATATTAGAAAAGAAAGCTGATTCTAATATTAAAGACAGGATTTATTTCGGACATGATTTGAATAAAAGATTAAAGTTATTGGCAAATAGCAATGATAATTCAACCAAAATCTATGAAATACATAAGAATCGTTCATATTCTGCTTTCGAACATAATGAATCAAAAGGAACTTCTGTTTTAAGAGGTGAAAAATTCATTCCTGTAAAATACATTTGCGATGCTCAGGCTGAAGAGTTTGAAAAACTTTCAGTAGAACTACATAACGCAAGAAAAGATTATGAAAGATGTAATACAAACGAAAAAGAAACTAAAGAAAAAAAATTTAATGAGATAAAAGATAAATTCGAAAAAATGAAGCAGGAACTGAATGAAATAGTAAATTCACGTAAATTTATAAGAATACTTCCAGACATTTCAAAAGAAGATAAAGAAAAAGAAGAACCCAAAAGAGGGAAGAAGAAAAAACGTGTTAAAGCATATAATAAACATCTTACAGAGAATATAATAGATTTACTAAGAACTCAGAACCCAAAATATTATTTTGAAAGAAGCAATATCTCAGGTTATCTTTATAATCCTGAGAACATAATAAGTATCGACTCCTATAGAAATGATGATGAAGACAATGAAACTCAAGATATTCCAGATACTAATCAAGGTTACGATTCTATTGATGAAGAAATATCAGAATTTGTTCAAGAAGAATTATTAGATTTAAACAGTGAAGGTATTTCAGAAAAACAAAAACAAATAAAACGTGATACTTTATTGGCAGGCTTAGCAGAATATGCAATCTTTAACGAAGAATTATTTGTTAAAGATGATTTTTTACCAGAAGATTATGATTTACTTCATCCAGAAAAAATAAAGCAAAAAGGAGAATATAAATTAGAAGAAAAAATATTAGTAAAAAATTTTTTGAATAAAGTTGCATATAGAAAATTAGACAGGACCTATAACAGAAGGCACTGCTAGAAAAAGAATCGAAGACTTCCGTAGCATGATAAAGGATACTATAGAGCCTTATGGAGAAATTACTAAGAAAACAAAAATTGAAATAACAAGAGTAATAATACGGGAATTATTAGATTTTTATAGGGAATTAATCAAGGAGTAAAAAAATGGAAAACTGCACATTAAAACCTGAGTTGTTAGTTAAGTATTTAAAGGCAAAGATGAACAATGAAAAAACAGATGTTTCACAGGATGTAATTGAACATGTAGAAAACTGTGAAGATTGCAAAGCAATAATAGAAAATCCTAGAAAATCTAAGATGTATATTAAACTGCATGATTCTATTGCTAAGCTTTCAAAAATAGAAGCTTCTATCCCACAATTTTCAAAGGATGATAAAATCCAGTTTGGTCAGATCTGGAAAATAGCTAAGAAGTATTCTTCTCCTTCTGAAAACGAAGGTAGATTTGTCGAAAAAACAGCAGTTGAGTTTGGTATTGTAATAGATGATACCCCAAAAGGAATACTTATTGCTCCTGTATATATGAACTACAACAATCAAGAAATTGATGCTGACCAGGATATGATTATTGATGCTCCTTCAACACCGCTTTATATGCCGATGCTTGTTGAACTGTGGAATATTGTGGAAGTTGATAAAAACGACTTTTTAAAATTCTATGGTGAATTGAGAGAACATAACAAAGAAGAATTGCATAAAAAGCTAACATTAAATATAAGAAGTTTTTTACGCTATAAAAAATTGTCAGAAACAGTTTCTTTCTTTAGAAAAGCAGAATTGTTTAAAATAGAAGGTATTTTTTCCAGGCCTAATGAAAACTCTTCAAGTATTCTCGAAAATGTAATAAAAAAAATTAAAGGTATTATGCCGTCTATACCTTCTATTTTAGATTGTATTAAAACTAGTCTTTGCGTTGGTGTTTTTAATCCTGGTTTTGCCAATGCTTTTGGTGCTGCAGATGATGCTATTAAAATGAGAAATTTGAAAGAATTATATGAAAAATACATTTTGCCTAAAATAAAAGAATTGGAAAACAAGGTAGAGGCTCAACTGACTAAGGATAGTATAATTCTGCTTAGAACAGATGGAAAGCAAGAAGAATTTGAAATAAATGTTAATGACAAGAAAGAGTTCCTTAGTAAAGAAGGTATGTTTGAACTAAGGTATGAAGATATTTTATACCTTGTTGATAAAGATTTTATTATTAAACTAAGGTAAGGTTTATGCAATCAGAATCTAATAATAAATCATTTAAGGAAGACAATAATTACTTCATACAATGGATGGCCTCTGATTTTGAAGATATTAATTCTAACGATAAAATCAGACAAACCTTAGATCGTTGGAAGGCAAAAAATCCTGCCTATAAAAACGTTGGGTATGGCAAATCAGATCTTTTAGACTATTGTCGCTATTTGGGACTTGGTTCTGTTGTTCTTAAAGCTGCAAAACTTAATCTTAAAATCAGCCGTGCTGTATTTACCGCAGAACACTCTCGTTTGTCTTTTGATGGTAATTTAGGATGGTCAAAGAACGAATCTTTAGAAATACTAAGAAAAGCTAATGATAATGGTTTGTTAGAAGATGTGCCTGAATTTATAATAAACCAATTTGAATCTAAAATTAGAGCTGATAAAAACATAATTAATCTAGATAATAAAAGCATCGTTTGGTTTCCTATTGTTGACTTAAAAACAGATATGGTAATGTTCGATGCTTGTTATTATAATAAGATGAAAGGAAAAGCCTCTTCCTGCTATGCTTCAGCTGGTGTAACTAATGGTAATTCAAACGAATTAGCATTGCTGATTCAAGAATTTATTAGTTCGAGATATTGTAATAAGAGAATTTGGAGACAATATATTGCTACAGGTACTCTCATTTCTTCTGAAGATTCATTTAAAGTTGGCAAAGTGGACAAAATAATACCAAAGTTAAAAGCAGCTTTAGATTTTGGTATTATAGACATCTTTGCTCCACTAGATAATAAAGAAGAATGTGATTTGTGTAAGGTTTTATATGAACATCCTCATTATCGAAATATTCATTGGGTAGATAATATAAAGGAAGTAACAAAATTAATTCACCGACAATTCGATAGAGTTTATTTCATAAAGCCAGATAGTATCAATAACGACGAATTTGCTCGGCAGATATATCAGTCAACGCTTTCAGAAGAAAACCATAAGCTTCAAATTACTGATAATTCTGAAAAAGTGAATGAAAATAAAATTCAATCAACTAATACCTCTAAATCTATTAGTAATGATTCTATAATAGTTGAGTATGAAAATAGAATAAGCAAAATAAAAGAATATTTGGCTAACAATGATAAAAAATCTGCCTATCTTGCTTATGAAGAACTTGAAAAGGCTTGTAAAAGTCTTTTGGAAGAAGACGATAATCGTTTCTTTAAATCCAAGTATTATAAAATAAAGTGTTTATACTTTTTGTTCAAGGATAAAGAATTATATAGTGTTGAAAAGTTTTCTTCAGAATTAGAAGCTTTTGTTTCAAGATTTGAAAAATCGAAACGAATAGTAGATCTCAGATTGATTGATTTATTTTCTTTGGTATGTAGGCATTACGTTAATAAGTTATTTAGAAATTACAAAAATGGTATTGAAAGTTTTAATGCTATTTATGATATTTACAAAAGAATAGTTTATGAAGATGACCCAAATTGTATGGAGTTGTGTAATTGCTGGGTTGATATTTTAGTTTTTTATCGTTTTAGAGTTATTAACCATGGAACAGTTGGAAATTTTATAGAACATGGTAATTTGTTATATGATGTTTTACCTGACAAATCTGATATAAAAGAAAGACTTGTAAAACTTCTTATTGAAATGGCATATTTTGCAAATGATTCTAAACTTTCTAATGAAGTAGATTTATTGTTAAATAGTCCTTCAATAAAGGTCAAAGATACTTTTGTAAAAAATATCAGAGAAATAACAGAAAAAAATAACATCTTATATGAAATTGTCAGCCAATTTAGGCATGAAACCAAGTCGACTCTAGCTAATATAAATCGATGTATTAAAAAAATTGATGAATTTTCCTGTAATGAAGATGATAATACTTATTCTGGCCAGATTCGATCTCATTGCGATATATTAAAATCTAATGTTCAAGATTTAGTTTATATTATGGACTTTATAAGCAATAGAAAACCTAGTGGAGATGATTTTGTAGAAATCAGTATAAAAGAATTGATTGATGATTATATTAAAAACAGTGGTCGCCCTAAAATCTTCAAAGTAAGAACCTTGTCAAAAAATAATGGTCTTACTTTTCCTATAGTCAAAAGTTATTTTTTTATAGCTCTGAACAATTTTATAAAAAATTCTTTAGAAGCTTATAAAGAAAACAAAATTGCCAAAAATAAGCAGAAAATAGAGTTTATTATTGATTATTCCAGCAATAGATTAATTATTCAAGACCATGCTGGTGGAATTAAAGTGAAAGATAGAGAAAAAATTTTCGAACATTATTTTTCTACTAAAACTGATATGCAACCTAGTGAATCTGAAATGGAGTATAAAACCGAGCAAGAGATTGTCTCGCTATCTCCATCTCCATCAGCTTCAGCATTATCATCATTGTCGGCATTATCATCATCATTATCAGCATTATCAATATTAACTCCTTTTTCGCCAGTATCCAGATTGTTAACTCCTTTTTTGTTGCCAACAATCAAGGTTGTTGAGCAAACTGCATTAAATTCTATGGATACAGTTAAGAAATCTACAATAACGTCTACCAAAACAGTTAAGAAACCTATATCGCGGCCTTCCCACAAAAATGCACAATCAAGAGGTATAGGAATGACACAAATAAAGAAAGCATTATCTATACTGAAATGTTCTTTTGGATTTGCTGAAGAACAGCCTTCTGATGGCACTGCTTTTTATATACAATTTTAAAGGAGGTTTAAAATGAGTAAAAATTATAAAGTAATTTTCATGGACGATGAAATAAACGATTCAAAACAATTAGTAGTGCAAGAGGCTTGCCAAAAATTAAGAGAAGAATTTACATTATATTCTTTTGATAATTTATCAGATACGAACAATTTTTTCGAAAATAATGTTGTTGATGCTGTTGTATTAGATATTAATATGAAAGATGGCAATGGCTCGATTTATAATAAAATTAGAGGCACCGATGTTGCTAATTCTTTCAAAAGAAGAGTAAATTCTTTGCCAATTATAATTTTTTCAGCAGCAGGTGATGAGCGTGACTGGTTCAAATTGTCTAAATATGGCATACATGCTTATATAGATAAATCTAATGAACATGCTATAGAAGAATTAGTTAATCAGTTAAAAGATTTGGCGAATGATAAAGAGTTTAAGCAAGACACAAGAAACAAACGTGATTTGTGTCATAAAATCAGCATAATCAGAGATAGCAATACCTTAAATGACTTTTATGTTCGTTATATAGTAAAGAAATGCCAAGGTGAAAGGTTAGATTATGACATATTTGAATGGAATGATATAAAAAATAATTTTGATGTGTCTAAATTTGTTTCATATGATTCGCTAATATGGCTAATTTCTCAAGATTTTGATTTTAGACGAAAAATAGATAATGTAATATTAGATAAAATATGCAGTCTGTCACCATTCCCGAATGTTATCATTGGAGCATTTGACTCGGATTCAAATGGTAATAAGAATGAAAAGATTTTGATTAATATATTGAATAAACATCCTTTCAGAATAATAAATCTAAATGATGGCGGAACCTTTGCAGGTGAAATGGGAGAAGCTTTAGACTCTGCTATTGCCTGGTATGGTAAAAAAGAAGTCTGGGGCTGTTCTCCAGATGATATTGACGAAGATTTTGACGATGATGATTATTAAAAGAATATTAAGCAATCATTATGACTGATATAGATGTTAATTGCTCTGTAAACAAGTGTAATTCAGAGTATAAACAAAAAAATATTATTATAGAAAACAATGTAACTATTGATAATACCGATTTGGATAGATTTGTTATTATTGGCCATGATACGATAATCCGTAATTCTTCTATTCAGCTAAGATCTTCTATTGGTCATAATTCTTATGTTTCTTGTTCAAAAATAGGAAAATATTGTTCAATTGCCTATTACAACATTGTTGGAGCCCCAATTCATTCAATAGATTCAGTTACTACTAATTCTTTCTATTTGAGAAAAAAATTCGGTCTTTGTGAAGAAGATACTTTTATTAAACAACCAGATGTTTGTATTGGGAATGATGTTTGGATTGGCTGCAATTCCGTTATCTTAGCTGGAGTAAAAATAGGAGACGGTGCTATAATTGGGGCTGGTTCTGTAGTAACCAATGATGTATTACCTTACGAAATAGTTGGTGGTGTTTCTGCGAAACATATAAAATTTAGATTTTGCGAAGAAACAATAAGACGTTTGGAAGAAATAAAATGGTGGGACTTTCCAGATGAAATCATGAAAGAAAATATTGAATTATTTTCTCCCTTAATAAAGCTAGACGAAAATCCAGATATATTACATAAACTGGAAGTTCTTTCCCAAAAAATAAATAGCAAAAAACACACTTAAATAAAAAAGCTCTCTTAAAAGAGAGCTTTTTTATAATTTTATTCTTTTACTTAAATAGGTAAGCTAAAAGTTTTTCTTATTTTGTCTTCTAGAGTTTTACAGTATTTGGAATACAATATGCCAGAGAATATTATTAACAATCCAAATCCAACTAAAACAATGGGGAAAAGAGCGGAATCTTTAAATACTTTGTAAGCAAGATGTCCTAAATATGACCAAAAACCTATAGCTCCCCACACCATAAATACTTTTCTTTTTATTAGTATGCTTATAAACATATAGGCAATGCTAAATAATGCAGTTAAGAAATAAGTAAATTCATTATACCAATCATGTCGCATTATTATTGAAATCATTGAGCCCCAAAGCATTGTAGCCCCAAAAATATATAACCAATGAGAAAAGTCTTCTGTATATTGCTTTTTTAAGTCTAATCTTACCGCAAAAAAAAGCATTATCAAAGCAAATACGCAGGAGGCAAAATTTTTCATTCCCCAGGTAGGAGCTACAAATCCTTGTCCTAATAAGAATGGCACTATATCCATAGATAGATACCACATAGCATAACAGATTGGCAAGGTAAGTAGTGGGAATTTCCTGAATTTTAAAAATACAAAACCAACAATTATCGTAGCTAATTCCATAAACATATATCCACTACGTATAAGTATATGGAAATCTTTATACCTGGCGAGGTCTTCTGGTATAATTCCAACCAGTTTTTCAAATGACCATACAAATACTGGTGTAATACTTACTGCACAAACATATAATAAGCCACCTGGCGTTTTTTTATCTTTACCCCAAAGTGCATTACCAACTATAACAAAAAGAAGAAAGTATAATATGGATGCAGCAAACAACATGAATGTATTTGATATACAAGCCAAATACCAGCCCATTGTTGATATAATTATAAATCCGCCAAAATAATACAGGAAATTCTCAATATCGAATTTTGGAGCATTATTGTTTATTGCTGTCGTATTTGAATTTTGCGCAGCAGTTTCTTCTGCTGCGATTGAATTTTGTTCAGCAGATACTTTTTCGGTTGACGAATTCAAATATTTAATCAGCTTGTGATATGTCTCAAAAGAAATAATGCCTTCTCTATGGGCTCTTTGTAAATCATTCTCAGTAAAAACCATATTGATTCTCCATTAATAAGAAACAATAACGACACTTAAAACCAACAATAATAGCAACTCTTTGCTTAGCAAGAAATCTTAAATTCTTCTTCTGAATGAGAAGCAAAGTCTTCTAATTTAAGTTCTAACACATAGTTTTTGCTCTTAAATTCCTTTTTGCCTATAATGATGGTAAATTCTTTTTTTTCATTATCATTCCTACAGAAAAGAATAGAGTTACCCATTAATTCTGCAGAAATAGTGGCATTTAAATTTTGAACAACTGGTTTTACTCGTTTTTCATAGAAAAACATTAACTCATCATCAGATTTCTTTTCAGAAGCGCTAAAAGCACCTCCAAAAGCTAATCCTCTCGAAAGGTTTTCAACTCCGTCACCCAAAACTATATCTTTAAGTTTGGCGAAAAAGCTTCTTGAATCACTTGTTTCTGTAGCCTTTTCTTCTCTAGCAGAATAAGATTCAAAACCTAGATATTCAGTAAATCTATTTATTTCATACTTACGAAAAAATGCAGTTGTCTCGTTAGAGTATTTAGCATCTAATGCTTTTTCCCATTCATTTTTAAAGAAATTATACTTATTTTCCAAAGAAGAAAAGTAATCTTCAGAAATACAGCCAAAATACTTAGACAAAGAAGATGCTTCAACCAATATACTATTCCAGCATTCTGCAAGCAGTGGCAGATAAAGAGAGGTATCTTCGGGTTTCAGAAGCATATCATCCTTTGAAATTTCTGACATTCTGTAATTTAAATAAAGAGGAATAGCTGCAAATTTGCCGTTGTTAAAACCATCTTCAAGAATAATTGCATATTCTATTTTTTCTATTTCCTTAAATCGTCCCTCTTTTTCAGAAGGAACACTTATTTTCTGGCAAAGCTGCCAAATCTGACCTTTTTGTGGCTTATCTGGCTTTGAAGGAATTTGAGTTGCTTCAGCAATCTTAACCATAGATGAATAAGCCTTAAGAAATAGCTTTGCCTTTTTAGGGTTTTCTATAAGATTTTTACAACTTTCACATTTTTCCACATGTTCTTTTAGAGCAGTAGGAATCTCAATAGAAGAGTCTTTTTGTTTTTTGCTGATATAATCAACAAGCTGTTTTGTAAAAGAATCACAATTATTCATTTTCTACTCTCCTATTACTTTCTTGTAAAAATCGAATAAATCTCTAACAATCAGCTTATTAACCTCCAGTAAAGACAAAGAGGATTTGCTAATCATATCTGAGACCTTTTCATCCTTTTCTTTTCGGAAAGCTGTCATACGATTATTTGTAGTTTCTCGTTTTAACGGCTCATTGAACAATAACTTCCCTGGCAATATTTTATTTAAAAAATTCTGAATTTTTGTTGTTTTATCTTTAGATTTTGTATCTTCAGGGAAAAGCATTGCATAGTGTTCAGGCTTTATCTGCATTTTCCCAGTAAATAATTCTGGATAATTCAAATAATATTCGCCCAAACCAGCTAGAAGCATTTCTGTTCTCATTCTTTTTTTATTGTCAGACAAATTATCTAATTCAGTATCAATAACTCTTTCATCTATTTCTTCTATAAATGCTTCATCAATAAAAGATATGGAATTATCGGCAGTGTCTGCATAATCAGAACCTTCTTCAGGAATATTGTTATTAAACACTTCATAGCTAACAATATTTTGTGGCTGATATAAATATTTTCCTATTAAAAGATCTTCAAAAAAGTATTGTGGAGGCTGAACATTGAGCAAATCAATTATATTTTCTTTCAGGTTTTTGTTTTGTGCCCTTCCGTTTTCTTTTTCAGGCATAATTCTAACAAAATGACGCTTTTTATATTCTTCCTCAGAAGCATATTTAACTGGCTCAAAGTGGTTTCCTAGTAAAGTTGTATTTGCATAGCGGGCATAGCCAGCTTTGTTTGGACCATAATAGAGTTTTTCAAATTCATTATCAGATAATATCTGCTTTTTTAAAAATCTGACCAATTCACGCTTAAAAATCAGTTTTTCTTTAGTTACAGGGTCAGCATTTTTTTCTAACAATCTCAGAATGCAGGTATTCAAATAATTCTTTTCAAATTCTTCCCAGATAGATTGGTTTTTCTTTTCAGCCTCTTCCTCTTCTTCTATCATTTTTTTCTGAATTTCATTTATATTAATTGAACCATCATCTGTAAAAATAGTCTTTGCTTCGTCAGACTTATAATACTTGGCTCTGACATTTTTTAAAAAGACTCCGTCTGGATTAAATAAAGCATCCCAGAAGTCTGATAAAGTATCTTCTTTCTGATTTTCAGTGATTTTTTGGGTTAAACCATATTGGGCAGAAATACGATCTATTTTTTCATCAACAAAATCTTTTACATGGTCATAATCGCTTGCCATAAAACCATACTTCGGATATTTTAAACACCGCCACAACAGGCCAGCTACTACAAATTTGCTCATTTGTTCTGTCTCATTCTTTAAATGTTTTGATTTATATTAGTAAGAACCTGAGAGTTATTGGCTTTCAAAGCTTTATACCAAATTATAACTGTTTACAATACGGCTTGCAAATGAATTTTAGAAAATAAGTAGGTTAAAGAATAGTTGTTTCAAATTTATTTGTAGATTCTTAGATAAGCAAGAATTGCTTTATCTAGATAAATAAAACGACAAAACAAATTCTTGTCTAATTAGTGATAAAAGATTATATTTTTCTAATGCAATTTTGTTAGATTTTCTTTATTGATAAAACGTTCGAGGAATAATAATGTTTTGGATCAAACATAGAAAAACAATACTCTGGATTCTATATGCACTTTTCTTTTTGCATGCTTATATATGGTATGCATTAGGTTATCACAGAATTGGCCAGTTTGGTTTTGGTGAAATATTCTTAACATTAAAAACAGGTATTGTTACAGCTGGAACAATTTTTGTTATTGTCGTATTTATTCATGCATTATTTTTTGGCGGACTATTTTGTGGCTGGTTTTGTCACTGGGGAGTTACTCAGGATGTGTTTGCCTGGATACTGAAAAAATGTGGAATTAAACCAGTAATGCGACATTTGGATTCAAAATATATTCAATGGACTTGGTTTATCGTTTTAATTGCTCAAGTTGTTTTATATTGGTGGTTTAACGGATTCCCAACGACAGTTGAGTTTAATCCATCTTATACTGAAGTTTGGGCGGGTAATCCAAAAGCTATTTTTATGATTTGTATGACCTGTATAATAAGCGGTTTCTTACTTATTTTTCTTTTTGGAGAAAGAGCTTTTTGTCGTTCAATATGTACTTTCAGACTTTGGTTTAGCTGGTTTGACAAATTTGCTCCATATAAAATTCGTAAAGAAAAAGATTGTTCTGCTTGTTCAAACGAATGTACCAACTCTTGTTTTATGGATATTAATGTGGCAAAAGAAATAAAAATAAACGGAGTTATTAATAATACTTCCTGTGTTAAATGTTTTAAATGTATGGGATCTTGTCCCCATAATGTTTTAAATGCTTCTTTCAAAAAAAATGAATCGGAAAGCAATCAAAAGATAGACTATCCTGTTCCTCAATTCGATTCTTTGTCTTCTACATTACAAGTAATTATTTGCGTAATATTTTTGCATCTACTTTGTTACAATATCGGTGGGAATATGACCCTTTCGTCTAGCTTTGTAATGGGTTTCGTTCTTATACATATTTGGCATTCAAAATCAATCAGCCTATTTGAAGCTTTGTTAATACCACTTTGTGCTGTTGGTTTATATTTCGGAAATGACATGAATCCAATTACTTCTTTAATAAAAGGAATTATTGCAATAACAATTTTTATTTTGATAGCTAAGTATATTGGGTTTAAAAAAGGTTTTGAATTCCTTGATTCAATGCCAGAAAAGGTGAAAACTTCTAAGGCATTGATTCTATTGATGCTTATTCCAGCAATTTATTTTGGAATTATGGAAGTTTCAGCTTCTTATTACCTACAGCAAGCAGAAACTGCCAGAATAAATAAAGACTGGGTTACTTATGCAGACATATATGAAAAATGGGGCGAATATGGGAATAATAAACGTCAACTATATTTTGACCTAGGTAAAATTCAGTTGATAAATCTTAATCGTTTTGACAAATCTGAAAAATCGTTTGAAAAAAGTTTCGATTTATCTTACAACGAAAAATTGCTTATAGAAACAGTTGAAGTGTATTTAGATAAAGGTTTACCATTGCAAGCCAAAAATTTAGTTTTACACATGATTGAAAAGGGTCATGATTCTCCTGCTATAAAAGAAATATTAGAAAATACAGAAAAGGAATTGGCAGCAAAGAAAGCCTTTGTTCTAGGACATTAAAATGGGTAAGAAAAAGAAATTAGTTAGATTTAGAGAAAATAAAAATTTTGATAAGCTTTTTGAGCCAGATGCTTTAGATTTGTTAAAAAACAATCATGAATTTAAGGGAAAATGGTTATCAGATTATTTTAAGCGTTCTGGTCGTCTTGTCTTGGAATTGGGTTGCGGTTACGGTGAATATACTGTTGGACAGGCTAAAATGATGTCTCAAGACTGTTTTATTGGTATTGATATAAAAGGCGCAAGGCTTAATCTTGGGGTTAAAGAAATTGAAAATAACAATATTTCTAATGCTTGTTTTATAAGAACTCAGGTTGAAATGGTTACACATATTTTTGATAGTGAAGTTGATGAAATATGGTTGACTTTCCCAGATCCTAGACCAGATAGGGCAAGGAGACGTCTGACTTACCCGTTGTTTTTAGACCGCTATAAAAAAATATTAAAAGATAATGGAAATATTTGTCTAAAAACGGATTCAAAAGAATTGTATGATTATACTTGTAATTTAATAGAATCTTTAGGTTATAGAATAATTGAAAAAACAGATAATCTCTATGAATCTCCACTATTAAATGAAGTTCCTTTTATCCAAACAAAGTATGAAAAACGATTTTTGGCAGAAAATAAGAAAATCTGTTTCCTAAGATTTTGTTTTTAAATAAAAAACATAATTTTATTAACAGCCAGAAATTATCAATTTATTTCAGAAGGAAATAAATTATAACAAAAAAAGCTTTCTCTGTTAGAGAAAGCTTTTTTTTGTTGCTAAGCTAATATTAATTAGCGAGTCTGCATTGCACTCTTAAGATCTTTGAATAATTTATCGAATTCAGCCTGATCTTTTGCTGGAATCTTCTTTTCAGTGTATGCAGTATAGTTGAGTTCACGGAGAAGTGCTCTAGCATATTTGCTGCGTGGATTCTTCTTAGCTTCAGAAATAGCACTCTTCAAACCTTTGAAGTCGCCTTTGCAAACAGCTTTTACAGTTTTTGCAACATCTCTCTGTTCGCGAAGAGCCATGAGCATATCATCCCACAAAACATTCTTTGAATAATCAAGAGTCAAGTATTTGCTTTCGATAGCCAAGTTGTAAGGCAGATAAACTGCAACACCCTGAGCTTCAGCATACTTGTTCATGCCATATCTAGCAGTTGTTTTGTTATTGATAACAAGAGCCTTTATAGCTTTTTCAAGTTTATCCATTGCAGTGATTACAGAAGAATCACCTGTTACTTCTGGTCTTAAATTTTTAAGGAAATGACCAAGGTCAATGTTCTGTGGATAAGCAAATTTAACAGTCTTACCAGCAGCAGCCATAACTTTATCTGCATATTTGCCAGCCATGATTGCTTTCGCGAAACCATTCATTGCATCAAGGAAAGCATCGGTTTTGCTTAAATCATAAGCAGACTGAGTAGAATCATCGCGACCCTGGCTACCACCATTGTATGATTCTGCATATGCATCAACCCAATGGCTTGCCAATTGTTTTGGAGTCATTCCAGCTTTCCAGCCTTTAAGAACGTCATCATAAGGAGTACCTTTACCAGCTTCAGTTTCTTCAGAACCAACAAAATAATCACAATTGTCTTTAATTGCATATGCAACTTCTGCCATACCCATTAAGCAGCAGTCCATGTTGATAATGTCAATCTTCTGACCTAAAACTTGAGCCATTTCTTTTGTTGCAATAGCAAGTTGGTCATTTGTGATGTGGTTGTTAGAAGAATCGTCGTAAGAAACACCACGAACTACTTCGTCTTGTTTTGCTTTCCAACCAGAACCATGATTCCAAATACCAATCATATAATGTTTGGCAGGATAATTTTCTTTAATGAACTTTGTGAACTTAACGAGTTCTTTATAATCGCCCATGTCCATTTCGCCCATATCTTTAATCTTCTTGATATTGCCTTTTTCGATATAGTTGATCTGAGCCGGACCTCTTTCACGGTCGATTAAAGTAACAACATTAAGATTTTCGTTAGAACCAACACGAGCCATTTCTTCCTGATCTTCAACACCGAATCTGTCGAGGTTGTTGTCAGCATTCAGAAATACTGCAAAAGTCCATTCTTTCATAGCGGCTTTTTTAGCCTTAGTTGCAGTTGCAGCAGAGGAAACAGAACAAGCGGCACCAATCATAAGAGCAGTAGCAGCGATTATACTAGATACTTTTTTCATTAAGCTTATACTCCTTATTGTAATTTACTTATTGAACCTCATAAATTAAAATTTTTTGAGGGGTGAACAGATTTAATTATAATGATAAAAAATAAAAACCGCAATACCCTAAAATAAAAAATGTACATTTTTTTTGTACGAAGTATATTTTTATTTTTATAAAACAAAGACAATAGGGAAAACATCATAAAAAGCCTATTTCCTTTATGATGCAGTATAAAAATAGAATCTTAAGAAATTGGTTAGATCTTTTTTCATTCGTAGAAACCCATAGACAGATAATAACTCAAAGTAATAATTGCAAATAGTTCCATATTTTTTTATCATAGGTAAAATTATTATTTAAGGTTTTAAACATGAGGCTATGTAAACAAAATATAAAGGAAAAACTTTTCGCAGTTCTTTTTATAATAAACTCTGTTTTTTATTGTTCAAACGGTCTTTTAGCACAAAGACATCCTTATCCACAGAATTATCCACATACTAATCCACAACCTGTTCAACCATCTACTCAAACTCCTCAAACTCCACCCCCGACACCAGTTCCACCTCCACCGCCACCTCCAATAAGACAGGATTTTACTTCTAGCAATATGTATATGAATCTTGGTCAATTGATAAAAAACGGTATTTGTCTGACCGCAGAAGCTGGTGTTATGGCTGAAAAAAGCTCAATTGAAATAAAACAGCTTGATTTTGGGGCAACTATTGCAGAAATATTCACAAATTGTAAAAACAATAGATTTATAGCCGTTAGCGATTTATACGAAATTAAAACAACAGGAATGAACCAGTATGCTGGTTTACCTATAAAATATGTAATAGTGGCAAAAGGGAATGTACCAAGCGGGAGCCGTTTATTTATGCTTGCAAAACTAGGTAACGAAACCTATTTTATTCCTGCTAAATCAACAAACAATTATGGCATGGCAATTGGTGAAATCAATTCTTGTGCAATTTATGACAAAGTAGCATTAATAGCAGATACAAGCTACAATAAAAACTATATAAAAAGTTTTATGCTTTCCTCAGCTTTAAATTCTGAAAACCAATCTTTAAATCCGTATTACGCAACTCTTTCAGAAAATGACGGCTTCGCAATTTCTGCTCATATTTTCCCTTTAACAAGAAGTAATTCTTATTTTAACACCCAGACTTTAACTATTATACAACCTTCAAATTCTGTTTCTTTAAGTCTTTATAAATCTGTTAACGAAGAAAAAGTATTCGTTCAGAATGTTTCTTTTACTACTGCTGATTCATATAGCTTCTGTAAAGTTGATTTGAAAAATTTTGAGCAGTATTATGATAATACTTCTATTAGCTATGTAGTGTGGGTTGGTTTTGAGAACACCAATATAGAAGATATTCCAAATGCTGTAATCGCTAGGGCAACCTGCTTTGATGAAGATGGAATTCTCTATTCTACAGAAGATCAGCTTATTTATATTGGTTTCCCTGAAAGCAGCTATAATTCTCCATTTTCTGGAGGTAATGGCACATCAGGCAATCCATATGTTATAACTAACGTTAAGCAGCTTGATAAAGTCAGAGATTATAAACGACGTTTCTTTAGATTGGGTTGCGATTTGGATTTAAGATCTTATCAAAGCGGTAATTGGCTGGCTTTGGGAGACAACGAAGAACCTTTTAACGGTTCTTTTGACGGCAATTCTAGAACAATCAGAAATCTTACTATTAATGAACCAAATGAATTTTATCAAGGTTTATTTGGTTGTATTAAAAATGGTTCTGTTAAAAATTTGAAAATAGAACTCTCTCCAAGTGGAATAATATGTGATAGTTATGCTGGTGCTCTAGCTGGTTATTGTTCTAACGCAAGAGTCTTTCAATGCTATTCTACTGGTGTTATAAGAGCAAACAATTATATCGGCGGTCTAATAGGTTACAGCGAAAATAATACTTCTATCAGGAAATCTATTTCAGATTTCTCAAACAATTCAAACATTGAAAATGCTACTATTGGCGGTATGATTGGTTATACCGAAGATACTACAATTACGGACTGTCACGTAAACAGTGATATTACTTCCTCTGGAAATCAATCTTCTATCGGTGGTCTTGTAGGTCAGGCTGAACGAGTCAAAGTTCAGAACTGCTATAGTACTGGCAGTTTAAAATCTGGTAGAATAGGCTATGCAGGTGGTCTTGTTGGCTATATGAATAATTGTGAAACAAAAGGCTGTATTGCGATAAATAGCCGAATTGAAGGCGAAAATCAGGGTAGACTGGCTGGAAAAGCAAAAAATAGCAGCTTCATCAGATGTTTTGCATGGGAATATATCAGAGATAGAAACAACAAGTATCTTTCCGAAGGTGGTTTTGGTGGTTCAGAAGGAGCCAAAGAAGGCAGAAACGGTGAAAGCATCAACAAAGATTCTTTTTATGGTTCAAAAACAAGAAACAAATTCTGGACTGTAAATAAAAAAGTTGGTTTTAACCTTAATTCATGGATATTCAATTCTGGTTATAACTTACCTCAGTTAAGAAGTATGCCATCACTTGGCAACCCTGATTACTTAAGATAGAGGCTGATAAATGGCAAAATCAAAAAGTAAATATGTTTGCCAGAAATGTGGTCAGAGTTACCAGAAGTGGCAGGGACAATGCAGTGGTTGCGGGGAATGGAACACACTGGAACTTGAACTGGAACAGCCTGCATCTAGGCGTATGCCAGTTCAAACTACTGGCAGTTTGTCGGTAATTCAGACTTTAGATGATATAGCTGTAGAGCATACCAAGAGATGGCCTACGGGAATAGATATATTTGACGAGCTTATTGGCGGGGGGTTGGTTCCTGGAGGAATAACGCTTATTGGTGGTGAACCTGGTGTTGGAAAATCGACTTTCATGCTGCAACTAGTCTCTAGACTTGGTGTTAATATTAAACCTGTGGCTTATATCTCTGGTGAAGAATCAGCAACTCAAATTAAACTAAGAGCTGAACGCCTTAGAATTGGTAATGGAAACGATATTATTTTAGTTTCCGAACAAAATTTAGATTCTGCTCTAAACGGTCTTGCTTCATATTTGCCAAGAATGCTGGTTGTAGACTCAATTCAAACTGTTTATACCCCACAACTAGAAGCTACACCAGGTTCAGTTTCCCAAATAAGAGAATGTGCGGCTATTATCACAAAGTATGGTAAAGATAGAGGCTTACCCGTTTTTATTGTTGGTCACGTAACAAAAGAAGGTTCTATAGCAGGACCTAAAATATTAGAGCATATTGTTGACACTGTTCTTTATTTCGAAGGTGAATTAAATTCAAATTTCAGAATTTTAAGAGTATTTAAAAACCGATATGGGGCTACTGGTGAAGTTGCTGTTTTTAATATGACAGAAAAAGGCTTGTCTCCTGTTGTTAATCCATCTGACTTATTTGTAAGCCAGAATCGTTCTGAAACATCCGGAGTTATAGTCGCTCCTGTAATGCAGGGATCTAGATGTATTCTTACAGAACTTCAAGCTTTAGTAACTCAGTCGTTTTTAGAAGTTCCAAGACGTGTTGTTGCTGGAGTAGACTTCAATAAATTGAGTCTTATTTTAGCTGTATTAGAAAAACATGCAGGAATGAAATTCTACAATCGAGATGTCTTTACAAATGTTGCAGGCGGAATGAAGCTAAATGAACCTGGTGGTGATTTAGGGCTTGCTGCTGCATTAGTTGCAAGTTTTCATGACCGACCAATTTCTCCTGATATTATGCCAATTGGCGAAATAACTTTGGCTGGTGAAATACGTCCTGTTGCTCAAATCAGCCGAAGAATAGCCGAAGGTAAAAGATTCGGTTTCAAGAGATTTATCGTTGCTCAAGGAACCGACTTAAATGATGAAAAGGGCATAATAAGAGTTAAAACTATCAGAGATGCTATTAAAGCTTTCTTTGATTAGTAAACTTAAAATATCAATCAGTTAGTGGAATTTTATATTTCCACTGACTGATTCGGCATATAAAGTAGCGCCTTCTCCGCCAGATTTAATATTGACTCTCTGACTATTTACCGGGGTAGAATTACCTTTCCAGTTTACAATTATTTCGCCTTTTCTTGAAGTTGCTTCTACTGATTTCCAAGGACCTTCAAGCTTTTCTATATTTATATCACTAGCAGTAGTAATAGCATTAACTTCTGTTTCAAGCGAAATATTAGATTCTCCAATGTATACATCACCATTGACGCTATTTACTTTAAGTTTGTTCAGACCGCATTTCCTGATTAAAATGTCACCAGAAGTGGATTTAATCTGAGTTTTGATGTTTTTAATATTTTCAATCTGAATTACCCCATTAACGCTATCAATGTCGCTGTCGGTAATATTTGCTTCATCTATTCTAATATTTCCGCTTATGGTTTTTACTGTTTCTACATCAAAATTACCTTTGATTTTGACTGCAGAATTAATTGTTTTGCATATTAGTTTAGAGCCTGTTGGTAAAGTAAGGTTTAAATCTATTAGAGCTTTTATTGAAGCATTTTCGTTAAAACCAATATATAATTTGTCGTCCTTAATTCTTATTGCATTGTTGGAGAACCATTCAGAGGACTGCATTTCTCCTATAATATGCTTCCCTACCTGACCGTTTACAAGCAATTTAAAAGAAGAACCTTCATTTATTCTAATTTCACCATAAATATTTTCTATTACAAAAGATTTAATATTTTCAACGCCTTTTGGAGCAGGAACAATAAAATCCACACTCATACTATCTATTGGTAAACCATTATGATTAGTCAGTTCTGTTGCCATGGCTTCAACAACATCTTCCATCCAATTGCCAAACTCTTTCATTTTTTCTTTTAATTCTCTTCGACCCGGTTCAACCTGTTTAATCGTTTGATGAACAGTCTGATGAATGGTTTCAGCAATATCTCTAATATTTAGTCCTAGTTTGGCTGCTTCTAAAATATTTGGGAAAACATTTATATACGGGGATTGACCGTTAGAATTTCTATTGTCGTTTCTAGAACCGCTACCTCTAGCATCATCTTCTTTGTTCAAAGCTTTTAAAAGTCTTTCGGATTCTTCAACAGTAATTTTACCTTCTGCGAGCATCTGTAATATCATAGTTCTGGAATCAGACATTTTTGTTCCCCCAAAATATTAAAATATTTTTTATTCATAGTCTTTTAAAACAAATGATACATAACTTTTATATAAGAACGCAACCCTATTTATTTTACAAATCTTCTTCAAAGTCAATTAATTTAGGCTTTTTCTTATTATCTTTAGTTATGTCAGAGTCTTTCGTTGCTTTATCTGCCTCAGTTTCATCTTTATAACGGCTATACCAGCTTTCATCACTGATAAATCCAATTAGTTGATTATATAGTTCCGTATTTACGTCTGAAAACTCAAACAAATCGAATATACTGGTTAACTCATCTTTTGCATTAAAAATACAAATAGACTTTGCTTCATTGAAAAACTTACTTGACTTTATATGACTTTTTATGCGTCCTTCTCTTATTTCTTCCTTTCCAATAAGCTTTTCGACGTCATCATATCGGTTGGAATAGTTAGTAGAGAGAAGATAATAGTTGTAATCCTGCTTATTGTCATAGCTTTCTAAGTATTTTTCAAAATCTTTGAAACTGCTTCTGATTTCTGCTATGTATTTCCCTTTAACAGGAATACTGTGGTTATGAGTCTTTATATATTTAATTTGTTCTTTACTGTATTCTAAAGCTATATCAAGCTGTTCAATCAATTCATTCATAGAATTAATCTGCTTTTGTATTATATCAATAATATTCTTGTTCGTATTTTTTATATAATAACCAAATTTGGTTAGATTATTTGTTTTTGAATTGATATTTCTTAACTTTGTTAAAATTTTTTCTTCTTTCAAAACAAGATTCTTATAGACTTTACTAATATAATTATATGAATCTAACAAATCTGAAATTTTGTTTATCAGTTCATCTATTTCTTCGTTAGTATCTTTAATCTCATCTGTAAGAGTTTTTTCGACATTCAACAAATAAGCATTATTTTTTTCTATATTAAGTTTTAACAATTCGGGGAAAACATAAGTAGTTGCGTAAATAGTAAAAGGTTGCTGTTTGGTAACATCCAGCAGCAAAGAATTGTTTCTCTTTTGCTGAGTATCTGCTTTCTCAAAAGAATTTATAGCATCTCCGATTTTAAAAGTCTTATAATTGATGTTATAAAGTTTTTGAAGTTCCTCTAATTTTCTTTTTAAACTATTAAGCTGCTTACCAGTCGATTTTTCAATCCACTTATTCGGCTGTTCCTGTTGTTCTGGCTGTTTTAAAGATTCTGAGTCTTCTTCTTTATTTTCTAGATTATCTTCTTCGGTGATTTGTTCCTTGTTTTTGTCTGTTTCGTCAGTTTGTTCTGATTCTGTATTCTCTGTTTCAGCTTGAACAGTATTATTTAATAATTCTGCTTCTTGTTCTTCTAAAAGTAATGTTTCCGAAGCTATAGCAGAATTTGATTCTGTTTGAGCTTCAGAAACACTACTAGTTGATTCATTATGTTGTTGCTTCGCAGTTTCTTCTTCTGCAAAGCAAACTTCTACTGATAATGCAATAAGTATAAATATAAAAGTGGTAATCGTTATTCTTTTCATACATAGTATTATACTATATTTTTTATTTAAAAAGAATCTGTTGCTCTACCACCTCTATAATTATTTTGTAAATTTGATGTGTTCAATGAATTCATTGTTGGAAAAGGAGTTACATTGCTTGCTGCCTTTTCTTTTGCTATCATATTTCCATACCAAGTGTAGGTTTTATTGATTGGGTTTAATATAGCATAAAGTTCAGCTTTACCATCTCCATCTGCATCAACATAAATTTTATCGGAAACGCCATCCAGATCTAAATCGTATTCCCACTGGTCTATTTTACCATCGAAATTTCTATCATACTGATAATCATTGAAGTGACCGTCAAAATTTCTGTCTGTAGCCCAGTAGTCGGGTTTACCATCTCCATTTCTGTCTGTGATTATTAAATCTATAACACCGTCTCCATTTCTATCAAATTGTCCAACACTTTTATTGTTTGAAGCAGTAAAAGCCTGTGAAGTATTTGGGTTCATTGAAGCGATGTCTGGTGCGTATTCCCAACTGTCTAACGCTGCTTTTAGTTGGTTACTTCCAGCAATCATAACAATGCCTGCAATTATTGCACTAATGTAAATGCCAATTTTTCGGTTTAACATACTGACCTCCGAGTGATAACTCAAAAAAGTATGCAAAATAAAACCTTTGGCAAGTAGTTTTTTATAATTTTGTAAAATTTATTTATTTTTTCAAATAATTAAACTTTGTTGCTTTTACTAAAGCTTCAAATAATGGCTTGTTTCTTTCCAATGATTCAGAACTACCTTTTTCAGTAAGTGATCCAACTGAATAGTTATAAGCAAATATGTTTTTGCTTGAAATGAAAATATAGGAATTACATTGTCTATATATTTTTAAACCGCTTTTTTGTGAAGATGACTTGTAGTTAAGAACAAGAACATCAGCTTTACCAAGTTTTTTAATGCTTTTACTGTTTATCGTGGCATCAGAATCATTGATGATTAATTTCATAAGATTATTGTTGTCTTTTAATAATTCAAGACATTCTTTGGGAGTATTTGCTTTTATTTCTTTGGGAAAATCTAACATTTTGTAGGCAACAGAAGTGTCATCTATTTTACTGGAAAAATTGAAAAAAGAATATTTATCGTTTCCATCAATTTCTTTTATTTCCCAATATCTTGGTATTGTAAAATTTACATCAGCAAAATCAAAGGCGTTCTGTTTTTCTATACATAAATTAGAAAGAATATAATCACTATTGCAAGTTAAAACCATAGGATGAAAACATAAGAAATAACATAGACTTGGTTCGGTAGTGTTGTCTTTTACTTTTGTTCCTAAATTTTCTAGTATTAATTTAGCATTTTCTTCTTCAAATTTTTCACCAAAAACAAAAGGAACACTTACTCTTCCGGCTGGATTACTTTCAAATGTTTTGTGTAAAACTTGCAAAGTAGCGTTGATAGCATTATCTGGTAACAAAGGAATGTATTCGTCTATATCGTTAAGGAAACTTAAAAGTTGTAGCATAACAGGACCATATATGGTAGTTAACTTTTCTATGTTAGAATTAGCTTCTTTAGATAAATTTTGACAATCTTCTGCAATATGCCTCATCATCTTTATTATCATTATTAATTGCCCATAACCTTCTCCAAGCTGTTCCATGTATTTGGCCATGTGGCCTCTAATAGGCAAATCAAGATCGCAAATTTTTTCTTTCTTTATTTGAATCAACTGTTGATTTTCTAATTCGGTAGGGTAAAAATCAATTAAGTTCATCTGGTTATTAGATTGAAGAAAGTTTGATTCTGGTTTTTTACTATAAGAGTGAACTTCATTTTTTGTAATATTTTCAGCATTTGCTTTATTGATACACCAGTTTGATGTTAAAAAGATTAAACTAAGTAAAATAGTAAAAAAAGCATAAAAATTCTGATTAAATACAGTAACCTTGATTCCGTTGTTTTTTCCCATAAAAAGTAATCCTTTGAAAAATTATTAATTAAATAGAACTCTTAGCTTTTCATTATACTATAAAAAAAATTTTATGAAAAAGTATAAATTCTTTTGATAATCAAAGGCAAATTAGAAGGCTCATTTCCGTCAGATTCTATAAAATCAGGTTTTTGATCTGGACTATCTGTTTCGAATATTATCTTTTCTTTAGGTATTTCTTTGTGTAGCTTCGAAAGCTTTTTGGGAGATTTTAAAATCCCGCTGGATAACGAAAGAATCCCACCAATTTTAATGAATTCTTTAGCCATTTCTACAGATCCACTCCAGGAATGTAAAACGAAATTTTGTCCTAGTTTGGATTCTTTTAAAATATCATAAGCTTTCTGCCAATGACCGATAAGATGAATCATTAACGGTAAATTTAAAGCAATAGATAAGTCTATTTGCTTTTTAAAAAGTTCTACTTGTTTCTCTTCCTTTGGAAAACGTTTATCTAAGCCACATTCTCCAATTGCAACTATTTTAATATTTGAATTTTCAAGCTTATGTAACTCATTTTCAAAAACATTTTCAATGTCAGCAAATTTTGGATGAATACCCCAGCAAATACTAATTTCACTATAACTTAATAATTCTTTAAGTTTATTTGGAAATCCACAAACACCTGGAACAATAAATTCATTAACACCTGCTTTTTTTGCTCTAAAAATAATATCTTCCAAATTGTCTTTCATTAAATCTAAATGAACATGGTTGTCTTTCATAGTATTTCAAGCCGATATAATATTTAACTTAAAACTTAGAGAGTAATCTGTTTCCTTATAAGGTTTAAATTTACAACGTTTAAGCAAATTTTGAGATTTTTTATTGTCTAATTTTGTTTCTGCTATTATAGCTTTTATATCTGTATTTTCTTTTATCCATTGGCACAAACCTCTAAGAGCTTCTGTCATATAGCCATGATTTTCATACTCCTTATTTAGAGCATAACCGATTTCTATTTCATCATTTATATTAGGCTTACCTTTAAAAGATAAAGTACCAATAATGGTATTATCTGTTTTTCGAACAATAAACCAATATGTATACCAAATCCAGTTTTCCTCTGGTTCAGATAACCCGATAATTAGCTGAGAATAAATATAATCTCTTAATTCCTCTGTTATTTTGTGACCATTATAAAAACAATTTATTGTTTTTTCTAATGTAGAAATATCATTTAACCAAAGAGATAATTCCTCTGAATTTAATGGATACAAATCTAGGTTTTCGAGTAATATTACTTCTTTTTTCATTAAAAAAATTAGGTGTTTTTAATAAACAAAGCATCAGAAAACGGACTGCAAACTCCTCTTTGAGATAAAGATTCTGTCGATAATGTTGAACCTATCCATTCCCCATCTGTAGTAAGAATTGCAGATTTATATTCTTCGCCTTCTTTTAATTTTGGTAACTTAGAAAGAATATTTTTTTTAGAAATATCATCAATGGTTTGAAGATTAACCATGATTTCACATTTATTCATTCCTACAAATTCATTTTGTCCTATATGTATTAACATTTTTCTACTATACTATGTTTATTTTGATTAGTCATAATCGTTTTTTGAGCCAGCCAAAGCTGACTCAAAATCTTTAACTAGAATATAACAAATTTCAGTTTTCCTTGATAAACCCGCCAAAAGCCCAACCAGCTCTAGTGCCGTCAGTGATTAAATACCAGTTGGATGTAATCTTTTCAAAAGTTGCTTGAGGACCGTTCTTGTCAATGATAATGACTTTGGTATTGAAAGGAAATCCACAAACTTTTTCTGACTTTGTGTTAGGTTCTTTTCTTAAATTGATTCCTGATTTGGCATTAATATAACCGATATTTTGATTGTCTGAGCCTGTGCCATCATCAAAAAACTCTTTTAAATCTTCAAAGCCGTTCCACGAAGTTATTTTACCTTCTTTGTCATAACTTATATAATCATCAGGAGAATAAAACAATTTATTCGATGAGTCTTCGCTAGGTTCACCCAAAACGATATATGCCATATACTTATCTTCGCCTTTTTTTATTTTATTAAAAAAGCTGAAAGGAATGACATCTGTAGCTTTAACAGTCCAATCAGAATCAAGCAATTTCGAATCTATTTTTTCAGACAAATCACCATTTGGTGATTCTTCATTAAAATCAATAGCGTAATTATTTCCTAATTTAAAATTTTTTAAGGGAATAATTCTATTTTTTTTATCATAAAAAGTTAGTTTTGTTTGCCTATATTTATTGCTGGAAATAGGTAACTCATATTTAGTAACTACAGCCAAATTAGAATTAGAATTAAGGAAAGAGTAAAAGCTATAAGTTACATCGCTAATATCATCAACAAACCATTTTCCATTGATGTTTTTACAAGATATTTTCAGGTTTCTTTTCCCTTCACCGTCCCAACTATTTTCTAAATTTACTTCGGCTTTATCATTTGAAACATCAACTTTATTAATTATCCAGATATTACCAAAATCTTGTCCATCAATAATAAAATCATAATCCCAAATAATAAAGTTCAACATGGTGAAAATCTGTTTCGTTTTGGGTGAAAGATATTTATTGGTTGCCCAGCTACTTCTTTCATACATATTTTTAAAATGATCATAATAAAAGTCGTGAACAGCCTTTGCTGCACCAAGAGCGTATTCATCAGTATCAGATTTTAATTCAATAGTAATCTTGTTATTGTTTTCTTTCGTGAAATCTTCATCAGCTTGATCGGGTTGTTCTGCAAAAGAAACATTTGCCAAAAACAACAAAAACAAGAAAACGACAATATTATTAAACAGATTGTTTTTCATTTTATTTCCTCTTATACGTTTAAATATAACTTTAAGTATTTATTCAAAATAACAAAAATTAATGAAACGAAAGTGCCATAATTTCTTTTTCTAATGTTTCATAATTCTTTAAGAGATTCATTAAAGAGTTATTATCTTTAAAATCTGTACGATTAAGAATTTCTTCTTTACTCAACCAAACTTTTACATATGTAGAAGGCAATCCCCAAAGCAATGCTTTGACTTCGCCATAAATCATAATTTGATTACTTTTAACAGCTAATATCTTTATGCGTTGCCCTTTAGAAATGCGATCATTTTTGCCTTTTCCTACTTGCAGATATGTGCTTTGGACTTTAACAGTATTTCCAGAAATATTTACACCTTTTTTACAGAGTTCTATACATTTTTCTCCGTATTTTATAGAAGCTCCTGCGATAAAATCTTTTATATATCCATTCAAAAGACCTAGATAATAAATTCTACTCTCAGGAACCATATCCTTACAAATCGTATCATAGCCTTCTTCAACAAATTGCCATTTTAATTTGTACATATTTACCAACAGTTTTTGAGAATCAGTTAAAGTTTCTTTTTGTAAATCTTCTAGTCCTTTTTGAAAACGGAATTTACAATTAGGAAATTTATCCATACAAGAAGCTTTGTTGGAAGATTCTAAATAAGCACATAATTCTTCCATACATTCTAATTTTTCTCTTATTTTGTTCAAATCGTTAGTTACTAATTTCGGCTTTTCGGAAGGAGTTGTGTTACTCACATCTGCACCACATTCAGAGCAGAATTTTGCACCTTCGTTTAAAGGCTTACCACATTCAGAACAAAATTTAGCCCAAGCAGGCATTGAAAATAAAGTTATTATGATTAGAGCTATACTTAGTTTATATATTTTCATAGTTTGTTCCTCCAGTTTTTCTTCAACAAATATAGCATTTACACTTTATCTAGTAAATTTTTTCCTTTATAAAATAAGAAATAACCAAAAGAATTGATTAATGCTGATAATGTAAAACAAAGTTATAGGGCTTGTTCCTTTTTATCTAAGATTGCAATTGGTAATTATTTTTTCTCTTTACAAGTTATAAGATTCAAATTACAAAAATTCTAGTGTCTCCATCTATGGTCTTGTATCTCACAACAAAAACAATAAAAACTGTTGTTTTTAAAATTCACATATAATAATCAACCGAAAACGAAAAAATGTACAAAATTTTCTAAGGTTTTAGTATTTTTTGAAGCATCAGATTCGGAACGCTGCGTTCCGTTTTAAATCGTATCGACAACAAATAACTTTCCCCGGTTTAACTTTTCTTTTTCTCTGATGCTACCCAAATCAACCACATTTTGTAGCGCCTTCCAGTCGCTTTTTTATTAAGTGTCTGATAGGACACAACATTATTAACCGTGGGTATCGAAAGATACCCACGGATTAGAACCAACCCATCCAAATCCTCCCCCAAGCTTGGGGGAGGTGTCAGCTTTGCTGACGGAGGGGGTTGATTGAGTAGCAATCGTAGAAAGAGGTCTTCTTAAAACACTACCTCCAACGAAAACAAAGCGTAGCTTTTTTATTTATGCTATAATCATTTATAGATTGATTTGAAATGAACTTTATATAGGTAGAACTAATGAAAAAGCTGGTTTTATGTCTGTTTATATTTGTAATAATTGTTACTTCCACATCTTACTGTGAAGGTTGGGACGTTTTTAATCTTTTTGGCTCTGAGGATAATAAAAAATTAGACACGAAAGAATTATATAAAGAATCTGTAAGTTCTGTAGTTGCCCTAACAGTTATGAATTCTAAAGGCGGTATGCAGGCTTTTTTGCTCTTGAACCAAATATTATAGCAACTTGCTACCATGTTGTTGCTGGTGCTACTACTATAACTGCAAAAGATTCTAGCGGTAACGAATATAAAATTGAAGGCATAATTGATTTTTCTGAAAGTATGGATATAGCTATTCTCAAAAGTTCTAAAAAAAGTAAGACTTTAACTCTTGACGCTAATATGCCTACCCCAGGAACTAATGTTTACGCTCTTGGAAATCCAATGGGTCTTAATTTCTCTTTCACAAACGGAATGGTCAGCCAAATTCAAAATCTTGGCGGAACAAATATAATTCAGTTTACTGCACCTGTTTCTCCTGGCAATAGCGGAGGTCCACTTTTAAGCGAAGAAGGGAAAGTCTTATGAGTTGTTTCAGCATATTTAGCTAAAGGTCAAAATTTGAATTTTGCTGTTCCTACTGCTTCAGTTTATATGCTTAACAAAGATAATGCGGTAAGAAAAATAAAGAAAAACGATTATATTGGAAATGCAAATTCTGATGAATTATCTTCAGATGAAGCCGAAGAAAAAGCTATGGAACATTTAGAGTTAGGGGAAAAATATGCAGAAGCACATTTATATGATGAAGCAGAAAAGGAATTGTCATTAGCTTTGAAATATAAACCTAACAATTTAAAAATTTTATGTTCTCTTTGTAGTTTTTACGTTAATTCTAAAAATTTTAATGAATTAAGGGTTGCTGCAGAAAAAGGAATTCAAACATCTATTAAAACCAATGATACAAGATTTTTAGGTTTTTTTATTTTAACTTATGTCTAGCATACTCTGGATCCCAAGATTATGATAAAGCTATAGAATTTTGCGATTTGGTAATAAATATTTGGATAAAAAATATTGGGATAATATAGAAGATAATAATTTTTTTAAACAAATTAATCGAGGTGTTTATTCTCTAATTGCAGTTTGTTATACTCTTAAAAACGATTATAAAAAAACAATATATAATTGTAATAAAAGCTTAGAATATTGTGATAAAGATGAAGATAAAATAGCAGTAATCAGTATGATAGGTGCATCTTTTTACGAATCGAAGGATTATAAATCTGCTCAAGAATATGCTAAAAAAGCTTTAAAAATAGATCCAAATAATGAATCAGCAAAAGAATAATTAGCAAACTGCCAAAAACAACTTCGCAGAAAAAAAAATAGCATTTATTATGAGGAAATTAATTGATTTATTATACTAGAAAAATTATCTGAACAGCTTACAGAGGATTTGGTAACGGTTTTTCTGTTCGTAAACCACAACAAATGAAAAAAAATAATATGCTTTTTCCAAATACGAGCGCAATGCGTTCACAATTAAACTGGTTCCAATTTTATCTATTATATAATTTTTAAGCAATTTGTTTATATGTTTTTACATCATCTAGATTCGTTGTTTGCATAGCATTAAACAAATCGTATTTCATTTGTAAGTTCAGCCAAAATTCTGCTTCAGTATTAAAAGCTTTGGAAATTCTTAGAGCCATAGCAGGAGTAATAGCAGTTTTTTCGTTAATAATGTCGTAAATGGTTTTTCTTGAAACTCCAAGCATAAGAGCAACTTTTGAAACAGATAATTTTAATTCGTCAATATAACCTACTTTTAATAATTCACCAGGATGCGGAGGATTAAACATTTATTTACTATTACTCCTTTCGTTTTAATGATTTTTACTAATGATAATCTTGATAGTCTACAACATAAACATCTTCACCTTTAAAGGTAAAAATTACACGCCAGTTTGCTTGAACTGTAATAGAATACAGCCCTTTTAAATTTCCTTTCAGTGGATGCAACCGAAAAGCTGGGATGTCAAGATTTTCAGGTTTTTTCGCTACATCTAAAGCACCAAGTATAATACGAAGTTTTTGTTCGTGATTAGCTTGTATTCCTTTGGTACTTCCTGTTTCGAAAAATAACTCTAATCCCTTGTGTTTAAATGACTTAATCATATTTTATAAATATATAAACAATTGTATATTGTCAAGTGACAGTATACGGTTTGTTAAAAATTCAGAGTAGCATCTGGTTTATGGAGTCCTCAAGGGGAAGCTTTAGAGCAACAATCACACCAAGAGCCGTAGGCTCTAAACCAATCATAACCTAAAATAAAAAAATTTCGATAGATTTCTATCGAAGTTTTTTTATTTTAAACCTTATCTAAAGTTACCACGCTTTGCATACTTGGTGTGGAGCAGGTGGTGAGACTTTTCAGCACATGGACCTTGGGGGAGAACCTTCTTGTAGGTTTCGATGATTGATGAGAAAATGATGGTAAGGTCAGCAGAATATACAGTATCGTAAACTTTCTTGAAGCCAAGTCTTCTTAAAGCTGCAACTATCTTTCCAGTGGTTTCTTTATTAGATGGGAGACCGAATTCTTCACCGATACCTTTTTGTTTTATTATTTTTTAGTTTTAGGGAATAGGCAAACGAAACTTTCAATATATTACCTAGCTACTAAAGCCATTTATAGCTTTTATGCCTAACCTAACTTTGCCTATTAACCAACCTAGTTATTTGTTAATAAAACAATATTTTGTTATAATTGAGTAAATAAAAGGAATTTACATTATGGCTAATGACTATTCAAAAATAGATAAAAAGACTCTTCAAGAGCAGTATGACGCTTATGTAAAGAGACTGCTCTCCGAAAAAGATATTTTAGCCTGGATATTGAAAGAATGTACTACTGAATTTAAGCCCTTTGAAATCGAAAAGATAGTTAAAGAAGCATTCGTTGGTGAAATAAAAGTTTCTAAAGTTGCAGTTGATCAAGATGAAGATGATGTAGACGAACCGACAAGAATAGATACTTCTAACTGCGAAGACAATTCCAGGAAAAATGGACCTATAATTTACGATATACGCTTTAATGTCGTAGTTCCTGATTCTGATATTCCTGTAGCCCTGATAATTAATATCGAAGCTCAAAAGACTTCTGAAACACCTTATCCGCTTTTGAAAAGGGCTTTATATTACTGTAGCCGACTTATTTCCTCTCAAAAAAATGTAGTTTTCGTAAAAAGTCATTACGAAAAACTTCACAAGGTTTATTCAATTTGGATTCAGATGAATACATCGAAGAAAAAGCAGAATACTATGAACCGTTACAGGGTTATTGAAGAAAATCTTGTTGGTCAGTATGAAGATAATTCTATAAATTATGACCTGTTAAACATTATTACAATAGGTCTAGGCAAAGTCGAAGATACAGAGCCTAAAACCATATTGAATATGCTAGACACCTTGCTTTATTCCAACAAACCATCAAAAGAAAAACTTGATACCTTAAAAAATCTTTATAACATTACTATTTCAGACTCTATAATCGAGGAGGTCAATACTATGTGCAACTTAGGCGAAGGAATCTATGAAAGAGCTGTTGCTGAAGAACAGGCTAGACAAGCAATTGAAACTGAAAAATTATTAAAGAAAATGGAAAATGAAAGAGAAACTGAAAAAAATAAAAAAATCCAAGAACTAATTGCTGCTGGTCTTGATCCTGATATTGTTAAACGCATAATGAATAATTAACTGTAATTAAAAATATGTGCAACTTAGGCGAAGGAATCTATGAAAAAGCTGTTGCTGAAGAACAAGCTAGACAAGCTATTGCTATGCAAAAATTATTGGAAGAAAAAACAAAAGCTTTATTAGATGCTGGTGTTTCACAAGATATAATTGATATAATAATGAAAGCAAATTAACTATGAGTGTCTGCTAATCATCATCTACAGGGTAAACACATATTGGAATCGTTTCTTTGTTCCTTAAATTTATTTCATTTTCTTGGAACACTTTTACAATAGCTTCAAATTCCTCATCGCATTGAGAGCATATCAAAGAACGTTTGACAACCAGCGGTTTATGCTCAATATCATAAAACATATTTATTCAAAAGTTTTATCGTTTCTCGCTTTTTGTTTTTATCTATATTCGGCAGCTATGCGTGCTGAATCATATAACAACAGCATACTGAAAACATTTACGCTACATTCATAAATCTCTTTTAAATCATCATATTCAACTTTTACACTAGCCCCATAATCAAAAGAAGATACATTGTAACTTTTTAGATAAACACCTTTTTTTGTTCTTTCTTCTGAAAAAGCTTGCAAACCATATTTTTCTTCAATTCTTTATGTTTCTTGCAACATTTTTTTCTTAGCATCTTTCATAGAATGAAAAGAAAAAACTTTACTTATTGAAAATATATCATCAGCATATGTCGTTTGAATAATAAGCTTATAACCATTACAGTCTAAAGTAAAATACTTAGAAACAGGGTCTTTTTTTGCTTCATTTTGGAAGTCACAGTAATCTTTGTTTTAAGTTGATAGCCATCTAAATTATCTAAGAAATTTGGATTAATTTTGTTTGTTTTTTTTCTGTCTCTTTAACATTATTCAAAGACTTTTTTTCTGTAGATACGTTACTTTTAACAATTTGTTCTTTAGGAGCTTCCGTTTTTATTTCCGAGCTTAATTTTGCACCAGAATTCTTTAAAATTGATATTATTTCTTTTTTTATAGCAGAGTCTTCTAAAATATTAGCTATATCCAAAGCAGAACCATATTGTGGGTGAACTTTGTTTATATCCTTGTTAAAACGAGTATTAGCTTTAACTTTATCTAAATCTTTTAAAAATACAGCTTGTAAAAGAGGCATATCAGAAAATTCGTAACATAATTCAACAAATTCATAAGCATTTTTCTGTTTAGAGTCCAAGGTTTTGTTTTTATAAGCTTCTTTTATTGGTTCAAACATAAAATATGGATTATTTTTTATTTCTTTATTTAATCCATTTACATCACTATTTGATATTAATTCGATAATATTATCTTCTGTTGTTTTTATTTCTTCCTTTTTCTTTGATTTACCCCATACAGAACTATTAAAAATAATTATAGAAATTACAATAAATATAAATATTTTTCTCATTTTTTTACCTTTATTTTATGGAAACTCTGATAGCAGGTCTAACAGCAAAAACTCTATTTTGGTAAGTAATTCTTACTTGACCATAGCTATAATAATAAGAGCGACCTTTGGATTCATTACTATCCAAAGGGTCATTAATTGTTGTTCTAAGCCAAAATACATAGTTACTATTCAATATCGAATTAATTAAAATAAGACTATATTTGTCTATATCTCTTTGTCCTAGACAAAATACTTTATCGGTATTTTCTTTCTTTGAACCCCAAGTTTGATCTGTTTTCACTTCCATAATTAAACTCTTTTGTTCCCCATTAAAAGCTTCCTCATAAAAAGTTTTATTTAAAGTTTTTCTTAAATCATAACTAGACCAAGACACAGAATCATTATTTCCATCATATTTATCATCAAAAGCATTTTTACAAAGCAATAATGCTGACTCATCGTTTTTATCAACTATATTCCATTCCAAATCTTTATCGTAAAAATTACCAAATTTAAAAGATTTGCCAGGTTTTAGTTTTTTTACCATTTCTTTAAAAGTAACTACATATAACTTTTTTGAGTCTTTGTAATTAGATAATTCTTGAAATAATTCCAACGCTTTTTCAAAATCTCCGTTTTTTCTATATGTTAATGCTTGTGAGTAATTTGAATCTCTGTCACTTTTATTAGCTAATAAGTTATTTAATTTTTCTTTGTAGCTTTGATTTTCATTTGAACTATTTTCTATTTTAGTTGAATTAGAAACTGATATATCAGCTTTTTTTACCCAACCTATTTTGTCAGAATCATAGACAATTTTACACCAATCATCATCTTAGAATAACAGATTTTATAGAAACTAAAGAAAATTTGCTCACAGAAGAAGATAAGCAATTTCTTGCTTTGCAATTAAATACAAAGAAAGCTCTTCTTAAATTGTTAGATTGTATTAACCAAAACCCAGAAATCTTATTAAAACAATAACTACATAGCTAGCGTTGTGATTGGTGTTTGGTGATGAGTGGTTGTTTTTTATCTACTTTTTGTTTTTTTGTTTTTTCTTTTCTTTAAGATATTCCTGATACTCATAATCCAAGACGCAATAGTTATTAGAATAATATTTAATAGTATCAATTATATTTTCTTTAAACTCTTTAATTTCTAATGGAATACTCTTAATATTATTCTTGTCATTTACATTAATATATTTATGTAAATGAGGCATGGCTTTCTCCTGACTTGTTCTTTTGCCATCTTTTATATTATATACACAAACCTTAGCTGTATATATTCCCTTAGAATCTCTTTTAATAGTATCAATTAAAATATTTTCACCATTTTTTTGCATTAACTCTCACAAATTTTGTAAGTGTTGTTGTTTTGTTAAAGTCACCTGTACATTCAATTAAATTATTCTTTAAAAATTCATGCACCTGTTCCAAAACTTCAAATAGCTCTTTGTCATCGGAAACATTAGTTTCAATAGCATAATACTGTGTAAACCTCATTGGTTCTGCATTTAAAGACAATGAAAAATATAACAAAAATAAACTTAGAAAACTTATAACATTATTTGATTTCATTTATTACCTTAACCTTTCCTATTATTCCTGGCATACCTTCCACTCGGCAGGTAACAATTTGATTATAGATTTTTGTCCAGGTATCTGCAGGATTAACATCTGGTATATAGACAGTAACGCAACCACTAGATGCAGTGCCTAAATGAAAATAATAAGCCGCTTTTGGTTTTGCTGGGTATTTTATTCTAAACCAAGATTTGGAAAACAAGCTGAGTTTCTCGTATTTTGCCCCATTAGGATGTGGTTCATCTGGTATTTCAAGGAAATATTCTCCTACAGGCAAACGTTCATCGTTAAAGCTAAAAGCTTTGAAAGAAG
Organism: Candidatus Rifleibacteriota bacterium; assembly: GCA_905236675.1. Taxonomy (GTDB): domain Bacteria; phylum Muiribacteriota; class Ozemobacteria; order Ozemobacterales; family Ozemobacteraceae; genus RUG334. Next base: position 42,762 of record CAJOND010000033.1, read on the forward strand.
TTGCTATACCATTAATTTTTACATTACCTATAACAAAATATTCTTTATTACTAATTATTATTTCTTTATATTTAAATTCTATATTACAAGCAGATTTATATTTAAAATTACTCTTCAGCCTAGTTTTTTTGTTATTAGGAATAAGTAATCTAGCATTCTTCCCGATATATTTACCTTCTAAATTTTTAAAGTATTCTTTTCCAGATACCGTTTTATAATGTTCAACCATTAAACCGTATGGTAAACTTATTTGATCTCCGTTATTTCCGTCTTTTTTCACAAGTTTTCCATTTATCCAACCCTTTTCATCAACATCCACTAAAGTTTTAATACCGAGTTCTATAGTGCTTACTTTAAAAATAAACCTCAGTTTACATTCATTACCATTATTATTAACAGCACCATTTTCAATAATAGAAACTTCAATCGGAAATTGACTATTTGTATTTTTAGAAATGTTAATCAACAAATTTGCCGAACCTTCATCTGGGTTGCTATCTTTTTCAATTACGTTGATTGTAATATTGCAATCCATAGCAGATTTTAAGCTGTTTGTATATATTAAGTCATCAAACTTATTAACTGTATTTGGTATAAGCTTTTTGTTTAATGACTTCTT
>CAJOND010000034.1 GCA_905236675.1 Candidatus Rifleibacteriota bacterium
AAATTGCATTTACTCTTGCAAAACTTGCATTTAGTTATGCAAATTCCTGCTTTTATCCAGTTTTTCAAAAAGTTGCATTTACTTTTTCAATTAACCAGAATTTTTTTTGTCTCAAAATTTCATATATAGCCATTGCAACGCTTACAGAAACATTTAAAGAGGTGGTATGCCCAAACATTGGAATTTTAACTATATCATCGCAGGATTTTTTAACTCTTTCACCTAGACCCACATCTTCACCACCAGCAACAAGAACGATTTTAGAATCGTATTTAACATCAGCAAGTTGTTTAGACGCATCGCCATCAAGTCCTACAACCCAGTAACCCTTTTCTTTCAGATCTTCCAGACTATCGCTCATATTATTTACTCTAGCAACAGGAAGCCAGGCAGAAGCACCTTGAGCAGTCCTAATTGCCCATTCTGTCATTCCTGCAGAACGATGCTTTGGAATAATAACCCCATCACAACCCATTACTTCAACAGTTCTTACAATTGCTCCAAGATTTCTTGCATCTTCAACTTGATTTAAAGCAACGATAACCTGATGACCGTTTTCCGCCTTCTTTATCAATTCATCAAAATCAGTATATTGAAATTCTGAAGCTTCTGCTGCAATTCCCTGAGATTTTTCACCAAACTTTTTCTCAAACAAGTCAGGAGACAATTCTTTTACTGGAACCGCCGATTTCGAAGCCAATTCTTTGATTTGACCAACCACTCCACCTTTAACAGATAAAGAAACATATACTGCTTTCAAGGACTGACCACTTTCAAGAGCTTGTAAAACTTCATGCCTGCCCTTTAAATATAAATGTTCTGATTCCTCTGAAGATTTATTCATCTGTGGCTCATTATTAAAATTCTTAAACTGTTTTGTTTTATAATCCTTTTTGGGAAAATTATTGTTTGATTTATTACTTTTAAACGGTTGTCTGTTTGTGTTTTTCATTTTATTTTTCCTATGGTAATCTAATTTGTACTTATTTTAACATAGTATTATTATTTTTATAGAAATATAATTGATATAAATCTATAATAGAATAGTTGATTGTAAAAAAGTTAGAGATTAAAAAATATAACTACCCAAAAGGAAAAGGAGTGTCGTATGGCTCAAAAAGGTAAAAAGGCGTTTCTTTCAGGAAATGCTGCTATTGCCCGTGGTGCTTGGGAAGCTGGCGTTAGATTCGCTTCTGCTTATCCAGGAACACCATCTACTGAAATTCTTGAGTTCTTGGGAACCTATGACGAAGTTGACGCACAGTGGGCTGTTAATGAAAAAACAGCTATGGAAACCGTTATTGGTGCAGCCTATGCTGGTGCCCGTTCTATATGTGCTCAAAAGCACGTTGGATTGAACGTTGCAGCAGACCCGTTCTTTACTTCTTCTTATACAGGAATTAATGCGGCATTAATTATTGTTACTGCTGATGATCCAGGTCTACACAGTTCTCAGAACGAACAAGACAACCGTAACTATGCTAGAATGGCTAAGATGCCAATGTTTGAACCTTCAAACAGCCAGGAAGCCAAAGACATGGTAAAAGCAGCTGTAAAGATTTCAGAAGAATATGATACTCCTGTTATAATTCGCACTACTACAAGAGTTTCTCATTCAGAAGGAATAGTAGAATTAGGCGAAAGAGAAAAAGCTCCAGAACGTGAATTTGAACGAAACATGGGCAAATACTGCGTTCTTCCAGCAATTGCTAAGAAACTTCACGAAAAAGTTGAAGAAAGAACTGCAAAATTAGAAAAGCTCAGTTGCAATAGTGAATTTAACAGAATCGAAAAAGGCGATAAAAAGCTTGGTATTATAGCTTCAGGTATCAGCTACCAGCACGCAAAGGAAGCCTTCCCCAATGCTTCTTTCTTAAAAGTTGGAATGACTTGGCCTTTCCCAAATGAATTGTTTAAGAAATTCGCTTCTACAGTAGAAAAAGTAGTAGTTGTTGAAGAAAACGACCCATTCCTTGAAATGGCTGTCAGAGCTTTGGGCATTGACTGCATCGGCAAAGACAGAATTCCTGCCTGCAGCGAATTGAACCCAGATATAGTCTATGAAGCTTTGAAAGAATTTGCAGACAAAGAAGCTCCAAAATCTGCAAAACTTGTTTCTGGCGTTAAGATACCGGTCAGACCTCCTGTTTTATGCCCAGGCTGTCCTCATCGTGGTGTTTTCTATACTCTTCGCAAACTTAACTGCACTGTAACAGGCGACATTGGTTGCTATAGCCTTGGGGCACTTGCTCCACACAATGCAATGCACACAATAGTTTGTATGGGTGCTTCTATTACCAATGCTCTTGGCATGGAAAAAGCCATGAAAGACAAGATCCATGGCAAGCTTGTTGCTGTTATCGGCGAATCAACCTTTATGCATTCTGGTATGACTGGTCTGTTAGACACCATTTATAACAAAGGTCGCCATGTTACAATCATTCTTGATAACTCAATCACAGCAATGACTGGTCATCAACCGAATCCTGCAAGTGGCAAAACCTTGAAAGGCGAACCAACAAAGGCCGTCAATCTCGAAGCTGTTTGTAAGGCTCTCGGAGTAGACCATGTTTATTCCGTAGACCCCTTTGATTTAAAAGGATTGGAAGAAACCATTAAAACAGCTTTGGAAGACCCGAATCCAAGTGTAGTTATAACCAAACGCCCTTGCTTCCTCTTAAAGAGCTATAAGCCAAAAACTTACAAAGTTAGCATTAACAGAGACAAATGTGTTAAATGCGGAATGTGCATGAAACTTGGCTGTCCTGCATTGGAAATTAATCCTGAAGATGGCAAGACTGTTATCAACTATGCTCTTTGTGTTCATTGTGGACTTTGTGCAAAGGTTTGCAGACCAGGTGCAATTACACAGGCTACTGAGGAGGCTAAATAATGACTACTACTAATATTTTACTTTGCGGTGTCGGCGGTCAGGGAACTTTGCTTGCCAGTAACTTAATTGCAGATTGTGCAATGAAAGCTGGTTTTGATGTTAAGAAATCTGAAATTCACGGAATGGCTCAGCGTGGCGGAAGTGTTGTAAGCCATGTTAGATTCGGCAATAAGATTGCTTCTCCTATTATCAGAAAAGGCGAAGCCGATATAGTTCTTTCATTTGAAGAATTAGAAGCTTTAAGATGGGCTGAATACCTAAAACCAGATGGAATTATCATAACTAACTCTCAAAAGATACTTCCAATGTCTGTTTCTGCTGGTAGCGAAAAATATCCAGAAAACATTCCTGATATTCTTGTTCAAAGTTCTATACAAAATATCTGTGTTGACGCTGTCGGCAAAGCAATGCAGCTTGGCAACCAGAAATGCCTTAATGTGGTTCTGCTTGGTGTGCTTGCTCATAAGCTTCCAATGATTGATTCCAATCTATGGAAAGAAAGCATAAAAGAAAAGGTTCCTCAAAAATTGCAGGAATTAAATCTTAAAGCTTTTGATGCTGGCTGGGCTTTGGCGTAAACAGATAGTAAGAATTTGGTAAAGATTGGTCTGAATTGCCACCGTTCTTCCAGAACTGTGGCAATTCAGTTAAAAATAATACAAATTTCGAGTTTTTATATAGCCTCTTCTAGAGGCTATATTTTTTCAAAATAAATAACATTTACTATAAAAAACAGATTGTTTTTTCTTCAATTTTAAATACTTTTTCTAATCAGTTTTAAATTACAAGAAAGAAGGATTTAGAATTGTGAAGAAAATATTATATATTGCTTTGATTTCTAGTCTGTTCACTCCATCTCTTTTATTCGCGGGTGGCTCATACTACTATAATGGAAGCCATAGATACGCTCAAGTAAACAGGAAATGGAGTGTACAGCCAATCTGTTGGAATACTGAGTTGGGCGGACATTTTAAAATTGTAGAGAACAAAGATCCTGCTCTAGGACAGATTATCGACTTAAAAAAAGATACTGGTAATTTAGATAAAGAGAATGTTTTTGGAGTTAACTGCTCTTATAAATCTTCTCACAGAGGCTTTATAGAACTAAATGTTATAAAAACAGAACATGAAGGAAATTTTAAACTGGCTAGAATGTTCAAAGGAGTAAATTACGCAGCCAATTCTAAATATACAATAGATAACCATATCTACGATTTACTATTTAATTATAGATTGTGGCATAAAATATATAATTCCGGAATAGAAAAATACTATATAGCAAGTATTTTCGGTATTAAAGCATCTGATATGGATTTTGGAATTAGCGGGCAAGTTATCGCCCCTGGTGGAAATGCTGGACAAGGAAGGACAGAATATTCAGAAACCTTACCCACACCATATGTAGGAATAGAATATGGCACCTTTATAGGTAAACTATTTTACCTAAAAGGAAGCATTCGTTATTTAGGTACGGAAATAAAAGATTATGATACTTCTCATTACGATTATAACGCAACTTTATCATACAGAATAAGTGGCGATGATTGTTTACACGACGTTATGGTTGATCTAGGTTATCGTTATATAGAATATGATGTTAAAGGTAAAGGGAATGATGTTGATCTGACTTACAAAGGCCCATATTTTGGTTTTGATGTTTTGTTCTAATTAAATAATTAAAAAGCCTGCTCTAAAAAAGAGCAGGCTTTTTTTATTGCCATAACCTCTTTTTCATAAGCCTCAATAACTTATTTCAATATAGTTTATCAGCTAAATAAAGAATATATTTGTCATTCATATTGATATTCAAAAAATTGTCAAAATTGTACAGGTATGTTATTATCTAAAGGTTAAAATTTAGATTTTCCTAATAGGCATAAAACAGGAGGGCTTGTTTTGGCTATTCGAACTACAAAAGATACGGTAGTTTCATGGGGTTTTTTATCACCTTTCATGATTCTATTCGTTGTATTTCTGGTATTCCCGATTTTCTATTCGTTCTATCTTAGTTTTTTGGGCACTTCCACAGATTATGGTTTAACTTCCATGACTTGGGTAGGATTTGAAAATTATAAACGAATTATACAAGACTGGCAGTTCTGGTCTTCATTAGTTATCACAGCTTTTTATGCTCTGATTAGCATACCTTCAGGTATTATAGTATCATTAGGTTTAGCTTTGCTTCTAGACAACAAATTATTTGGTAAAAGCTTTTTCAGAAGTGCATTTTTTCTACCCAATATATTGGATATGTTGGTTGTAGGTACCATATGGTCTTTGATTTATGCTCCAAAATATGGTGTAATTGCTCAAATCAGCAGCATACTACTAGGCGAAAACAATTTCTTTAATAATCCTGGTTTATTGGGTAGCCCTTATACCGCATTATTAGCTGTTATATTTGCCATGACACTAAAAGGTGCTGGTTTCGGTATGGTATTATTTTTGGCGGCCCTCCAAAATATTCCAAACGATGTATACGAAGCGGCAGATATAGATGGTGCTAACGAATGGCAGAAATTTTATCTTATAACTGTTCCTCTGCTTAAGCCTATTATTTTCTTCATGGTTATTACTGGAATTATCGGTTCCCTCAATGCTTTTACAGAAATTTATGCAATGACTTCTGGTGGTCCATCTACTGTTCTTTCTGGTATTGGGAAAACGGTAGACTCTACATCAGTTGCAGGTTATTACTTGTATAAACAATTTGACGCAGGTAATTACGGTTATGCAGCAGCAATTTCTTATATAATGTTGATTATCACTTTAGGAATCACTTATATACAGCAGAAGCTTGCCGCTAAGAAAGCAGGTGCAAAATAATGAAAAACCCAGTAACAAGAACTATTGCTTTTTTATTATTGCTTGTATTTATGGTAATGATGACCTTCACAATTTCCGGTCAACTGTTTAAGTTTGCTGCAATGGTGATAACATCATTTACAGCAACAGAAGCCCAAGAAAAAGAATCTAATGAAAAAATAGTAAAATACGCAGATTTTATGGTTAACAATATTCTTGGGAGTACAGCCTCTTCTTTTGGAACTTCAAAAGAATATGAAGTTAAGATAAATTCATTAAAAGAAGAATTGAATAACTATAAAAAAATCGGTGATATTGTTTCTCTCTATAAGTTAACAGAAAGAGCAATAACAGAAGCCCAAGCTTTTAGTGCAGAAAAAAAGATATCTGTTGAAGATCCTAATGGTAAAATTTTTAAAGAAGATTTTTCCAACGTTAGTCTTGGGTTAAAAGATTTAAAATCTCCCGCTGTTTTCCTAGACAAAATGGGTCCACTCTACAGAGGTTTGGCTCTAGCCTTTACTTTAGCCTCTGTTTTATTTGTTCTAAAAAAATACACAGATACCAAAATAGTAGAAAGACCTCAATTCTTAAAAAAGATGCTTGTTTATGAAGCATTAACTCTAGGGGTTTGTGTTGTTCTATTCCCGTTCTTCTGGATGCTTTGCACAGCCTTTAAACCTTCAGGTCAAGAACTAGTAATAAACACTTCCAACCCATTCGATATAGTTCCGACCTCTCCAACTCTGAATAACTTCCGCCGCGTTCTTAAGATTGACGATAAAGCAAAAGAAATGATGGCTAAGTTTAATGATCCAATAGAAAATAAAAAGAACTTTGGAACTTATTTCATGAACTCTCTGCTCGTGTCTACAACAGCAGCCTTTCTTGTAACTCTTTTTGCTTCAATGGGTGCTTATGTCTTCTCGAAGAAAAACCTCCCATATAAAGACAAAATCTTCAAAGTATTGCTCATGTCAATGATGATTCCAGGTATGATGTTTATGGTTCCACAGTTCTTTATGATTTGTAAAATGGGACTATTTGGAACGAAATGGGCTATGTTCTTACCTCACTTAGCCTCTGTATTTGGAATCTTCATGCTTAAGCAGTTTATGGATACTATACCGGATTCATTATTGGAAGCTGCACAAATAGATGGAGCAAGCGAATGGCAAGTATTTAGGATAGTGATTATTCCTCTATCTATGCCAATTATACTGACTTTATTCTTACTAACATTCCTTTCTAACTGGTCAAACTTCTTATGGCAGTTAATTGTAACTGACTTTGAAAATCCTTTAAGTGTTACTTTGCCAGTTGGTCTTGCCCTATTCAGAGGCCAATACACCTCTGAATTAGGTTTGATAATGTCTGCTTCATGCTTCTCAATAGTTCCTATAGCTGTATTGTTCCTGTTTGCACAGCGTTACTTCATTGAAGGTATGACTGCTGGTGCGGTTAAGGAATAAAGGAGGCTTGCAATGAAAGAAAAAATATGTGCTATAGTTGTTATAATTGCTTATGCTATCCTTTGTTGGTTTGGCTGGGGTTCTGCAAGAATCCCTACAGTCAGTGAAGATGGTAAAGAAATACTTACCTTCTGGCACACTTATGGCGACGATGAAGAAGCAATTTTGCGAAGAGTAATAACTGAATGGGAAAAAGATAATCCAAAATATACAATTAGACCCGTAAGAATTCCATTTGATGGTCATAAACCTAAAATCAGAACAGCTCTTACCGTAGGTCAAGGGCCAGATATGGCTCGTGTAGACTGGTCTTTTGTATGTGAATTAGCAAGAAAAAATGCTGCTGCAGATTTAGATACATTTGGGTTTAATACTATAAAAGATCAGTATTTGTCAGCCCCACTAGATTCTTGCTGTGTTAATGGCAAATATTATGGATTGCCCGATCAGAGTAACTGTGTTGCTTTATTCTATAATAGAAGTGTTTTTAAAGATCTTGGTTTATTGCCTCAAGATTCTGAATTTAAATTTGGTGAGCTAATTGGTGGTAAGGAATTTCCAAAAACATGGGAAGAATTTATTCCTTTTGCAAAACAATTTAAAGACACTGCTAAAAAACGCGAACCATTCGCTATACTTAATACTTTATGGTGGAACCTGGCTATACTAAATACTTTTGAGGCTAAAGTTATAGATAAGAACAAATGCGTTATAAATTCAGCCAATGGAATAGAAGCTTTCACTATGATGGCCAGACTTTATAAAGAAGGGGTTGAAGCTGGTGGATGGAAAACCGGTGCCATTACCCCGGAATCTGGTTTTGTAAATAATCAATACGTGATGATTCTAATGGGTCCTTGGAATTTAAAACGTTTTAAAGAAGATTTAAAACTTGATTTTGGTATAGCATTGATACCTGGAGCAAAAGTCAGAACATCATCTAATATAGGTGGAACTGATGTTGTAATTTTTAAAGATAAATCTTTTGAAAGACAGAAAGCTTGCTATTCATTCCTGACATTCTTTACAAATGCAAAGAATCAGGCTGTATGGTGCAAAGAACTGAATCAGATTCCTATCAATATGGGAGCTTATGATTTGGTAAAATTTGAAGATCAGCATCAGGTTGCTTTCCTGGAACAAATGAAATATACATCAGCTAATCCTGTATTGAAGGATTTCAGTATTCTTGAAAGTATTGTTAATCCCGAAGTAAGCACAATTCTAGACGGACAGAATAATGTGAAAGATGCGTTAGACACAATTGTTCAACGTGTTGCCCAAGACAGATTGCTTGATGATTAAATTCATGCAATATTCTAGATGAATATAATTAGCACCCTTAGCTCAGTTGGATAGAGCGTTTGCCTCCGGAGCAAAAGGCCGCGCGTTCGAATCGCGCAGGGTGCGATTAGGATGTGTAAAACAAATGTCAGACTTAGATTCATCTCCAAAACGAAAAAGAGTTCGATTTTCTACTGAAATAATGTTTATTATGTCGATCTTTTTCTGTGCTGCATTATCAATAATTTATCTTTCAAGATATAAAGACATACGCGAATTGAAACAGATGGAAGCAGAACAGCGTGAAAGAATAGAAGATCTTGAACGTGAAAACCGTATGTTGAAAGAAAACCTTGATATGCTTCAAACTCCGGAAGGCATTGAACGACTAGCCAGGGAACGCTTAGGACTTGTTAAACCAGAAGAAGTTGTAGTGTATACAATTGATGACAAAAACGAACCAATAGACTCTTCAGAAGCTACCGTCATTAATCCTTCAACAAGACAAGATAGTATTCCTAACCAGAATTAGACATGTTATTAAAAGAACACAAAGTTAAATGGATAATTTTGGCAACTTGTTTTTTTATATCTTTTAATATACATAATTCAGAAGCCGACGACTTAAAATCAACAGATAGCAAAACAGCCTCGGACACATACTTAAGCAACCATCTTCCCAGTTCGTTATTAAATGCAGTTTATTTCAAGAATCACAATGAAATAAACTGGAATAACATAAAAGATGAATTAATATTTAAAAAGAACTTTTTTACAGGAAGAAGACCGGAAAAACCATATACCCGATGCCATAAATTTCAAAGAAGAATATCAAGAGCCATAGATCGATCAATAGCAAACAAAGAAATAGAATTAAAAGTAGTCGATAACAATTTTTTATTTGGAGAAAATTCATCTATTGAAACAATATTATCGCCTCAACCCAAAAGTCCTTCTGCTCAGTGCAATTTTCATTCAATTGGAGATTTATCAAAAGGTTGTGTTCTATATTGTGATTACCATGGCATTGACTTTGAAAGCGATTTTTTTAAACAACATCGAAAAGAAATTGAATCTTCACAACCATTTTTAAAATCAGAAGATATAGCAGAAATAATAATTTTTTCTCCATATCTATTAATGCTAGTTATCATTTGGTTTATGTGGCCTAAGAAAAAACTTAAAAGCTTAGCAACTAATCACTAATTTTCACATTCTCATGTTTTTTTCTACGTATTCTTTTTAAAATCAGTTCGGCAGCTTTATCTGCTTCTTCGATATGCATTAACCTTGAAACCACGTATAGAACAATCAAACCCGCTATTCCACCGACACATAAAGACACTGCGGAATTAACAAAAGTTCCAACGCCATAATTTGAAAAAAAAGAACCAAAATATATTGAAAAATAAAAATAAGAAAAATAGGTTGCTATTCCAGAAATAAGAGTAGAAATAAATATTTTGATCAGGTTATAACTCAAAGAATATTTTTTAAAACTACCTAATCTTTTTTGAAGAACAAAAAATAAATAACCTGCATTCACAATAGCAGCTACGCTACTACTAAAAGGCAAGCTTATATAACCGAAAGGCTTAATTAAGGCAAAACTTAGAAAAATTGAAACTCCAATAGAAATAAAACTTGCTTTTACTGGTATTTTGGTATCTTCTAATGCATAAAAAGCCGGACCTAATATCTTTATCAACGCATAAAAAACAAGCCCTAAGGAATAGGCACGTAAAACTGCTGTAGTAGCTAAAGTATCATCAATTCCAAATTTGCCGTGCTGGTATATAATACGAATTACTGGTTCAGCTAATGCTACACATGCAAAACAAGCCCAAAGATTTATGAAAGATGAAAGCCTGATAGAGCTAGCCAAGGTTCCAGCCATTGCTTCTTTATCACCACTTGCAGCCTGTCGTGAGATTACAGGCAAAGTCGCCTGTGCAACAGCAACTCCAAAAATACCTATAGGTAATTGCATGATTCTAAAAGCATAACTTATCCAGCTAACTGCGCCATCTCCTTGAGAAGTTGCCAATATAGTGCTTATTGCAACATTTACCTGAGTAGCCGCCAAACCTATTGTTCCAGGAATCATCAATTTTCCTATTTTTCTTATCCCAGAATCTTTAAAATCGAGACAACAGAAAAATCTCCATCCCTTTTTTAAAAGTGATGGAAGCTGAACTGCAAATTGCATTATTCCGCCAAGCATAGCTCCAATAGCCATACCTGTAATCGCTGGCATATTCCACTTTACGGTTAAAGGGCATATAAGCCACCCTGATAAAATCATTGAAAGATTTAGAAAAACAGGAGCTACCGATGGGATGAAAAACTCTCCTAAAGAGTTTAATATCCCCATTGAAATTGCCGCCCAAGAAATCACCAGTAAAAAAGGAAACATAATGCGAGTCATAGTAACTGTGACAGCAAATTTTTCAGGATCTTCAACAAATTGAGGTGCTAAAATCTTAACAATATATGGGCTAAAAATTATACCTACCAGAGTTAGGAAACCAACTATAATAAAAATAGTACAAAAAGTTAGATTTGTTAATCTGAAAGCTTTTTCCTTTCCTTCTTTTTGTAGTATTCCATTAAAAGTAGGAACAAAAGCGGCACTCATAGCACCTTCAGCAAAAAGATCTCTTAACAGGTTTGGAATTTTAAAAGCCACATTAAAAGCATCAGTCCATTTTCCTGCTCCAAAAAGGTATGCAAAAGTCTGCTCTCTTACCAGGCCAGCAATTCTGCTTAAAAAAGTTGCTATCCCCATTATAGCTGCAGAACGTGCAACAGAAGACTTTGCTTCAGCAGATTTTGATTGGTCAGTATTATTTGTTGTTGTAGTATCAGACATTTTTTATGACTTTCTAATTATTATCAATCGTCATATTTATAAAATTAATTAGCTACAGTAAGATAACTATTAGCTAGAATGTCTTGACACTTTTTGTACTGATAAATATAATCAAAAGATAATATAGAGCTTTTCCAATAAGAACATAAGGTTTACATAATATTATGAAAAGAATGATTGCACAATTAATGCTTGTTTTGTCTTTGGTATTTGTTTTATGTACCGAAGCTGATGCAGCAAAACGAAACTCAAAGGAATGGACATTCATGATTTTTATGAATGCCGACAACAATTTGGATCAAAACGCTGTCAAAGATTTGAAAGAAATGCGTGCCAAAGGTGGCTCAAACGAATTTATGAACATTGTTGTCATGGTTGACCGCGAAAAAGGTCCAGCTTATACCTATTATCTAGCAGATGGCAAAATGGAAATAGTCACCAAACACGGAGAAGTTGACATGGGTGACTATAAAGTCTATTCAAGCTTTGTTAAAAATGCAATCAAAAAATACCCTGCAAAGCATTATTGTTCAATAATATGGAACCACGGTACTGGTTGGAAAGCAATAAAAAAAGCCCAAGGTATGGTCAGAGGAATTTCTTACGATGACCAGTCTGGGAATCATATTACCACAGCCCAGCTAGGTTTTGCCTTAAAAGAAATTAATTCGGCTTTAGGGAGAAAACTTGATATTCTCTGTTTTGATGCATGTTTGATGCAGATGGCTGAAGTTGCCTATACTGTTAAAGATGGTGCTGATTTAATAGTAGGTTCCGAAGAAGTTGAACCAGGAGATGGTTATCCTTATAAAGAAATATTTTCTGGAATGAAGCAGGGTATGAGTGCAATAGATGTTGCTAAACTTATTGTCAAGTCTTACACAGACTCTTATGATGATGGTAGTGCAGGTTATCATGCAAGTACTCAATCCATTATAGTTTCTTCCGCTTACGAAAACTTTAAAGATGCTTTGAATGGTTATGCTAAAATGCTTATGTCAACTGATTATGGGAAACCAATAACCAAAATGCTGAGCGAAGTTCAGGTTTTTGGTTATCCTGAAAATATTGACTTAAGACATTTTGTTATACTTTCAAAATCAAAAATTAAAAATCCAGCACTAAAAAATACTGCTGATAAACTTTTAAATGCGATGGAAAGACTAGTTCCTATATCCTCAAGAAGTGGTTATGGAGTTAATTTTGCTTATGGTCTAGCAATATATTTTCCAAAAGAATCTTATAAATTCAGTAAAGAATATTTCCATCTTCCATTTGCAAAAGGAACAATGTGGGCTTCATTCGTTCAAGAATATTACAAAAAATCTGTAATAAATCCTATTTTGGAAGAAGTAGCTCAAAACAAAGTTACAAAACTAAAAGAATATGTTGCCAAAGCAAACGGTAATAACAGAGATATCAGTCTTGATTTAATTGCAAAGCTGAATTTCTTATGTTTCTCAGAACAAAAGTGTGATGAAAAAACCCAGAAACGCGTAAAAGCTCTATTGTTAGAATTAAAAAATAAAGAATAAATTGACTGAAAAACCATTTAAATCTAAAAAACTAGAACACAAGCCTGTAAAGGCTTGTGTTTCTGATATAGACAAGATTATTATTTTTGAAAAAAATGTTTTAAATGACTCGTCAGAATATACTTCAAAATCAAATTTAAAAAGATTGATTCAAAGTTCAAATTCTGAAGTTTTAGTCATAAAGAATAAGAACAAAATCTATGCCTATGGCATAGTGACATTGAGGCATTTTAAAAATTTACCTTCCGGACACATATATAAAATTGCTGTTTTGCCTGAACTTAGAAATTGTGGGATAGCAACAGAAATACTAAGTGAGTTAGAAAAATATGTTATACAAAAAAATATCTTTAAATTATTCGCGGAAGTTAGAGAAAGTAATAAGGCTTCGCTAAGTCTATTTCAGAAACTTGGCTATATACCTATACGAAACTTATTTGGCTACTACAGTTGTATTGATAACAGTTATGAACTAGAAAACGGTATAAAACTCTGTAAAACAATCAACGGGTTTACATAACATTATTTAAATATCAATATGCTTTTTGTAGCAATTTGATTTCCTAAAATAACATCTCGCTCTTTTATTGAAACCTTCCCTGAAATATTTTTATCTGTTTCACGTGAAACCAACGAAATATTACAGATCTCTCCTGTAGAAACTACTCCATTGTTAAAATAACAAGAATATGGAATTATAAAACTAACATATCCGTTCTCAGATACCTTAGCTTCTTTTCTATACTCAAAAATTTTGTTTCTTACTTTTATTCCTAAAGAAATATTTGCTGTTGAGTTCGGCTTCGCCTCAAGAATAAGTTTTGCCCCCTTAACTCTTTCAAACAGAATTGTTGAAAATATCGGCGAATTGTTTTCAGAATTAGCAAAAACCATTCTGAAATATGAACTTACTCCAAAATCTCCCCTGTTATGTAAACCGAAACTTTTATTTAACCATGCAAAAAACCAGTTATCACAATCTGTACTACGTTCAACATTGTATGGCAAAGCTCTATAGCCTGAACTTCTTTCTAATTTACTATACGCTGGCCAAAAATTTATAATAGAAGGTAAAAACAATCTGTCAGGGGTCATAAAAACATATTTAACCCCTAAGTCTTCACATATTCTGTAAGCACTCTCTTCGTTTTTAGAAGAGAAAATATCTGCCATGTTTTTGACACCATTTTGCATATTATTTGCTAAAACAGGTCTCTGTGCATAATAATTTATAAAATGTCCATAATCCCAATAAGCTAAAATTCCATATTCTGGTTTCTTGTTGTCATAATAGCCGGATGTTTTTGGAGTATTATCTCTTATCCAGTTATAAGCATCTAATTCAGATTCTCTTAAATCGTTTTTTACAATAGACAAATACCATACTGAACTTGATCTGACCATTAATAAAAGAAAAACAAAAATACAATAAACTTTCGCTTTTGATATATTTTTAAAAATATATGATGTAGTTAGACTATTCCAAAGGAAATAAAGAATAAAAGCAGAATAAATACAGCTTCCTACGCCAAAAATCCGAATATATCTAGTTTGATAAAAACTGGCAAAAGCTACAACAATAAGCCAGAGTTGTAATAATAAAGCTGATTCACGTTTCAAAAGCTTTTGGGCTGGAATAAACATAAAAAGGGGGTAAAAAACAATAAGAAAACCATAATTATTTATCGCTTTCTCAAGAGATTTTATGTTTACAAAAAGCTTGGAAAAATAAATGATAGGTTGAAGTTCATTTATTTCCAAGAAAACAGGATCGGTTCCACTAACTCTTTCTAGTAGATCTTTAGTGTCTGTCGGGTCTATTAGAGCAAAGAGCACAATAACAATTGCAGAAACAGAAAAGAACAATATTTTACTTTTATTGGAAGGATTAAATTTTGATAAAGCATAAATACCCAAAGAAGCAAGAAACATAGCTGAGACATGTATTATTCCAAAATCAAGCAATGAGTAACCGTATCTTCCAGGAGAAACCAGCATGATTAGTGAATTTATAACAGCAGCAATGAATATTGTAATATAGCAGAAAGGCAAATATCTTTTGCAAAGAGGACTGTTAAAACACCATAACAATAAACAAAAGATGGTAACAGTAAAAAACAGAAGCAAAGAACCTATCCAGCTTCCCAAAATCAGACCAGCAAATACTCCACCTAAATACAACCACTTTTTATGTTGGGTATCTTGATAAAACATTGCGCTTAACAGCCATATCCATACATATAAAGAAAGAACGTGGTCATAATCCCATTTCGAATAGCCACCCACGTAGAATGCAGGTGCTGTAGGAAGGAGCATAAAAGCAGCGAATATCAAAAACACAAGCGGGTATTTCATATAACATAATGCTAAAACTATAATTAGAGCCGTCAGCGTTGTGGTTATGACAGGAAATAGACCTATTAAGAATTCCGCTTTAGATGGAAATAATTTTGTACATAATGCTTTTACCGCATAAAAAAACCAGAAATAAAATCTAGGATATCCAATTTTAAAATTATAGGGGAAATTACCATAATTATCATAATCTAATTCTTTTTCACTGCCTTTTTGGTAAGCCTGGTCTATGATACGATAATAGAATAAAGAATCCGGGTCTGAAATCTCAAATTTTTCCCCTTTTATTATTCTATTATTACAGAACCACAATGGCAGCAGAAGCACAAGCATAGCCAAACAGGCAATCAAGACGCTTATTCTAGATTTAGACATTTCTTATCCCTACTAAAAAACCCAAAATCATGTTTTTATGATATTTTTAGTTTTATTATAAATTCTAATTATTGATTACTTTAAATCCTGCATCATCAATAGCTGTATTTATTGCTGTATCGTCTATTTCAAAATCAGATTCTATTTCTGCTGTTTTTTCTTCCAAATTAACAACAGCCGATGTTACGCCTGATAATGCTTTAAGAACCTTTTCAACTCTCATTTTACAATGATTACAATGCATTCCGTCAACTTTGATAATCTTTTTCATTTCTATTTTCCTTTTTTTCATAAATAAATTGGTATATTAAGATAACACAATAAAAAGAATAAAAACAAAAAATCTTTTAAAGGGTACAATTATTATGCTATAATTAAATTATGATTCACAAATTTAAGGACAAAAAAGGCAATCTTACTGCATTATTAGTAATGATAATTGCTTTTATGATTTTAATGACAGCTATTCTCGCAAAAAGAATGTCCAGTCATACTCAGTTGCTCACATTAAGTGACTATACGCAAATTAGCCGATATTTTCTAGAATCTTACATTGGCGAAGTTATGCAAAAAGTAAGACATGAGGTTAGCCAACCCAATTCTTCATTAGCACAAGAAATCTGTAAAAATATAGAAGAAATAAATCCTAATCTTACTCCTCTTTTACATTATTCTCCATCAAGCGCACTAAAAGATTTAGCAAAGTCATATGGTAATGAAATAAAAATAAAGGAATCTGATTTTCAGATTGAACTCATTGATAAAGAAGACAATAGTGATGATAACGATATAGGAGCATTACCTTATCCAGATAAAATCAATCCAGGCCCTCAGAAGGGAAAAGAAAAAAAAGGAGTTATACAAATTACATGTAAATGTGAATTCATGAAAAGAGAATATACTCTTGTGGTTCAATATCCGTTTACTGTGGTTTATCGAATGACCCCTATTTTAAAAGACTTTATGCTCTTTGTTGATAACTTATATGATGAACAAAACGAATATAATTCGATTTATTATAATTCTGATACCAGAACCAAGAACAATAATATGGATACATTGAATATTTTATCAGTAAAAACCGGGCAATTATTAGATGAATCTAATATTCCTCCCAATATAAGAGACCACAATAATTCCAAATTACCAAATTTTGGTTTAATGAATGGAGATAAATTTCGACCTCTAGCATTACAACTAATGTATGATGATGATAATGGTAGAATTGATTTGGTAGAAATTAGCAAAAAAACGGGAATGGTATATTTGGGTCCAACTGATGTAACATTAAAAAACAGTATTTATTTAAATCTAGCAGGAACAACACTTTATTATAAAGATCCTGAAAGTACCAAGCATATCTATAACTTTAAAGATATTTCCGTTATAAATCCACAATATTTTGAAATGGATTTGTCAGATGTTACAAAACAAAGCTTTGGTTTAGACAATAATTTTTATTCTTTTTTAACGAACTATCCATTACTTACAATGGATAATCGTGATTCAGCAAACCAATGGTTAAAATTCGGCTACGTTGGGTTCAGTAATGAAATGCCAGAATTGTTTGAAGGTTCTCACTATGATCTTGAAGAGTTTTTAGGGGATGATCTTAATTTAATAAAAAATACTTATTGGGGTGGAATATATAATAATCCTAAAGATTTTATTAGTTATTCATCTGGATTAAAATTATTCTCTAATTCAATGTTTAATACTAATGAAGATTATTTGGAAGACCAATATGGAGAATTCCCTGAAGGCAATTTTGCCTCTCCAACACGTCAAATATTTGGAAATGTATTTGGAAGATTTTTTGTTTTTTCTTTTTTCCATTGCCATGATGGTGCAGAAGTTCCCTTAAAATACCAGCCTACCTCTACCATATCAGAATATAATGAAAACAATAGAGAGGAATTTATTGAAAAGGGTTTATTATCTCCAGAATACGTCAGATCAGATGAAGAAAGAAAAACCATGTATGATTTAAGGCCCAAATATCCTGAAGGTTTATCAGAATATGAACAAGATAGGTTTTATCAAAAACTAATGTCTAAGATAATATCAGGAATGCCGGCTTATGACAAAACAAACAACGAACAGAATTATTTAAAAGATGGAAACGGAACTCATCAATTTCTTTTTATGCCATTAAATTTTGATTTTGATCCATCTGTAAATAAGAATAAAGTTTTTGATGAAAGAGATTTTGCTCCATGTGATGGTTTTTTATTAGCTGATTCTTCTGCTGATAAAGACAACCCGAATCAATTCAATGCATATCATTTTGATGATTTTGGCAAAGATTGGTTTAATCCTGAAGATACCAATGCCTCTGCTGCCGTAGAAGCACGCATAGGAAGATCATTCATTGATAGCTTTGATGGATCGAAATCAGCACAGGATAAATTTAAAGAAGCAGTAGGATACCCTAATAAATTCATAATAAATGGTGTTGTTTATGTTGGAGGAGATTTAGATTTAGACAAAGATATGGATTTAAAACCTGGGGATTGCAGTGGTGGTGTAGTTTTAGTTGATGGCAACATTACTTTACCTAATATTACCAGAGGAGAAAAAATTGAAAATATATCTATGAATAAAGTATTTGTTGGAGATAATTCATATTATTCTCACTGGACAAATCCAAATTCTAACAGCTATATAGCAACAGATAGCATAATAACTTTTGTTTGTTTAAAGAATCCTAATAAACAAGATCCCAAAATAACAGCAATGTGCTACTTGGCGTACAACTTATTAATCTAACAAATAAAAATGCTACTAATGATCAGATTTGCTGGGACACAAGCGATAGTAAATTTAATAAAAGGGAAGAAATTTTGTTTTATGGGTCTATAGCCTGTAACAAACTATTCCTTCCAAAGAGATTAAAAGAGTTCGGAGAAATAGAAAGAAGTCCAGCAGATGACGATATTAATATGCCATTTTTTGTTTATCCATCAGCCATGGCCGATAAAGATCCTCCTCTAGCAGTTCAGGTTATGGAAAATATGCGAAGTTATAATTTAACATCTTCGGTAGCAGCTGCAACGACACAATAATCATGTATAATAAAAAAGCTTTTTCAATGATAGAAGTTCTTGTTGGTATTTGTTTGTTTTCTTTGGCTATACTTCCTATGGTATGGCTAAATACCAATCAGACAAAAAATGCATTTTCTGCTGGCAAACACATGATGGCAGGTCAATTAGCAGCAAGTTATATGGATAATCTTTTAAAGCGTTCTTATGAAGATTTAGAAAGTTTTACCGGAATACCCAAAACACTCGTTCTTAATTCAGTAAATGACGAAAGTATGTTTGACCTGCAAGGGCTTATAAGCAATATTAATAATGACTCAGACGAGGAATTAAAAAGTGCCGAAGAAAATATGAAAACAGCTTTTAAAAATTTTCAATACCAGATTGATGTTGAAAAATTAGATCCAAAAATAATAAGAATTGATGTAGAAGTTTTCTACAGAGTTGCGGAAGGCGACACCAGAGCTGAAAACGAGCAATCCGTAAAACTTTCTGCTTTTAAATATGGAAATTTAGATGAATAATTTTAAACGAAATAAAAAAGCTTTAACCATGACTGAAGTAGTCATAGTAATTCTGATATCTTCTGTTATTATGGGAGTTGGAATGGCTATGATGAGCCGAAGCAACAGACAATTCAAAAAAAGTAATGATTTGGTTAATGTTCAAAGACTGATGGATAATATTTTAGAGCGTATTCGTTCTGATGTACGCTCCCTTAAACGAGTCAGAGGTTATACCCCACATTATTTCGAGTTTTTCGTAGCAAAAGGAGCCACGGAATTAAGAATAGTATATAAATACGATTCAGAAGAAAAAACATTCTTTCGTTATGAATATACGATAAAGAAAGAAGATAATAGTGAAAGTGAAACAGGGAAGAGTAGTTTTCATGGAACAAATCAGATTATCTCAATGAATTTTAAACCAGAATTTAAAGATGGAAATAACGATATACTAGAACAAAATGAAAAAGCTGAAAATAATAATTTAAAAGAAAAATCAGAGGCAGAAAAAAGAGAATTTAAATGTTTAAATGTAGCTATGCAATTATCTTCAAATGAACTTAGCAGTAAAAATTCTGATTCAACAACTCTTTCTATTGCTTGCCAATTTTGTTCAACATGTGTAGAATCAGAATTGATGATTTCTAAATTAAGAGAATTAAGTAAAAGATCAGAATATTAATATATTTAATTTTCTTAGTATTTCGGAGGGAAAATGAAAAAAATAAATTTAATGCTCGCTATTGCAATTGGTTCCTTTATTGCTGTAGGTGCAAACGCCGCAGATGAAGATGCTATTCTTAAAAAAGCCCGAGAGCTGCAATTATCAAAAAAGTATGATGAAGCAATTAATCTTTTTGAATCAAATAAAAATAATGCTTCAGAAAGACTATATGTAGATTACGCCGCATTGCTCATTACCGTAAAGAAATATAAAGAATGTGATGAATTGCTAACCAAAGCTCAAAGCATTTATCCAAATAGCTTAAGAATAAAAAATGCGCTGGGTATGGCAAAATATAAAACAGGTAATTTGTCTAGTGCTTCTTCACTATTTTCACAAGTATTAGGCAAAGATCCCGACAACAAATATGCCAAAACAATGCTTGAAACAATACGAAAAGAAAAAGCCGCTTCTGATTCACCTATTGCTAACCATAACACTGACAATATAACTACAAATGCAGAAGACACCGACTATAGCGATGCAACTTTCAGCAGTGGTCTAACCTTTAAAGTTTCAGACAAGCTTAGCTTAGAAGAACAACAAGAACTGGCCAAGAAGCTTTACAAACAAATGACCGAATTAGACAAATGGGCTGTCAATGACTTTATGACTTTGCATAAACAGGTTATAGAAAAATGTCCTTTGACAGATCAGGCTCAAGAATCCTGCTGGCGTCTTTCCAATCTTTATGAACTAGGAGTTGAACCCCCGGAATACGAAAACAGTATAGCCTGCCTAGAACATCTTCTAAAGCAGTATCCAGATTCTCCACTTATGCCAGATGCAAAAAGCCGTCTTATAATAGCCTACCAAAAAACAGAAAACCATTCAAAAGTATGCAATCTTTATGAAGAACTATTCCAAAAAGATCCTGAACCAGAAAGAAAAACTTTCATGATTCGAGGATTAGAATATGCAAAAGCTCTTAAAGCAGCTGGAAGAAATGCTGACGCTGAAAAATGGTTTACAAAAGTTATCGAAATGGATGGCGGTAAAAACGAACTAGAAGCAAGAGCTGCTAGAAGATTGCTCAATGAACTCTAAGTAAATTAATATTTTTATCGTTGGAGCTAGTCTTATATTAACAAATTATAGACAAACTCCAACGATAAATTTATATGGTTATAAGAATGTTTAATCTCAAAAAAAGTATTCTTTCCCCAAAATTATATTTAATAGCTACATTGCTAGTTACGTTTTTCTTTGGAACAATCTCATCATTAAACGCTATGATTAAAGATATTTCTCTTGATGAACTGATAAGAAGGTCAGATACTATAGCTGTGGTTGATGTTTTAGCTGTAAAAGCAGTCGAAACACTTCCTTCTGGAGCTAGGGTCATAGCAAACCTAGTAAGCATAAATCAGCCTTTAATGGGTGATACTGCAATAGGAGACCGATTAAAAATAAAAACAAGAGGTATCGAAGATAATGCCAGATTAAAAAAGGGAATGAAAACTCTACTTTTTTTAAGGAAAGTAGAAAATTATTATGAAGTTGTTGCAGGTATAGCTGGTAGTTGGCCCATTACAGAAGAAGGCAAAATAGTAGGTTATGGCACAGGCAAAACCATATCTGAAGTAGAAAAAGCTATCGAAAAAATAAAAGCAGAAAAAGAATCAAACAAAACTTCTCCCAATAAGAATTCTTCAGATAGTATAGTAATTTCAATATAAGAAAAAATTGTCATTCAAAAAAAATCCTATTTTTCAACGTTTATTATCAAAGTTTACAAAAGCCCCTAACGGTAACAAGTTTGCTGTTGCAGTTTCTGGCGGAACAGATTCTGTAGCATTATTGTTTTTAATAAAAGAATGGTGCAAAATTAAACATAAACAAATTTGCGTGTTTCATGTGAATCATTCTTTAAGATCCACTAGTGGAACAGATGCCGACTGGGTTCGGCAACTTTGTGAAGAACTTAATATAGAATTTTACTCAAGAAAAGCAACAGATTCTGACCTTTCACAAAACAAAGAATTAGGCTCCGAAGGCTGGGCTAGAAACTTTAGATATTCTTCTTTCGCTTCTATGCTATTAGAATCTAATGCAGACGTAATAGTAACAGGTCATAATCTAAACGATCAAGCTGAAACAATTATTATGAGAATGTTAAGAGGCTGTTCCTGGAAAGGAATACATGGAATAAAAGATAGAATTATCCTCAATTTTAATAATACCAATTTAAAAATGTGGAGACCTATACTCAATATTTCAAGGCCTGAGCTTTCTGATTTTCTAAAATCTATTAATCAAAATTGGAGAGAAGACGAAACAAATCAAACTGATTTGTATTTGAGAAACAAAATAAGACATAGACTTATGCCTTTATTTGAAAAAATATACAAAGGTTCACTAAGCCATATAGTTGCTCTTGGAGCAGATGCTGCCCAACTTCAAAAAGATTTGCACTCAAGGGCATTAAAATATCTAAAAAAATACTATAATCCTGAAAAGAATCAGATTATGGTAGCCAAAAAACCAGATACTTCTCTCAGAAGAGAAGTTATAAGAATATGGCTGGCGAATAGCGGCTTAGAAGATGCTACTACAAGAAGTCTTATTGAAAGAATAGACGATTTATGGCTTATAAAGAATAATGGTCGAGCAGTAAAACATACTGGCTTTGAAATTCTTCGCCATAAAAAAAACTTATGGCTTAGAGTTTGGCAGGAATAATATTTATTGTCAAAAAATAATCTCTCATTTTAATGAGAGATGTCACTAAATACCAGAGTATATTCTATCTTGTAGCTTACAGCTTTTATAATTTTTCTACTAGTTTTTCTGGAGAATCAAAGACTTCAAATAAATCAAAATTGCCAGGTTTTATAGTCTTTTCTTGAACTCCATGATTTATTAAACCAATCAAAGCATTAAAATAATTATCGCTGTTAAGCAAATATATAGGTTTTTTATGGCTTCCAACCTGCTTTAAGGTAAGAACTGTGAAAAATTCGTCATAAGTACCTATGCCTCCAGGCAAACAGACTATTGCATCGGATTTATCGAGCATAAGCTGTTTTCTAGGACCTAAATCATCTACTTTAATTACTTCATCAAGACCAAGATATAATTTGCCTTGATCAGCCATATTTTCTAATGAAGCTGTATTTGAGCTGAATCTGCTTTTTAAGCTCTCAGAATCTGTCATATAAGTAGGTATAACTCCAATTAAATGACCACCAGCAGCTTTGTATGAATCGGCAACTATTTTCATTAATCCTTGAGCTGTTCCACCATAAAGCAGATTATAACCTTTTTTTGCAACTAGTTTTGCAAAATCAGCCCCTTCAGCTTTTATAAAATCAGAAACTTCATTTGACGAAGAGCAAAAAACACAAATTGTTTTATTATTTTTTGTCATGACTATCTCCATCATCAGAAGGTTTTTCTTCTGCCACAGTATTATCGGTTAAATCGCCTCTTTCATAGGCTCTAATCCAATGGTTAAGTAAAAAGCCATTTGTTTTCAGAAAATCTTTAAAGCTTCTATGATCGCCTTCTTCACAAGCTTGCTTATATGCATTAGTAAAGTCTTCTGTAATATATTCCTTTAACGATTTGTCTAAGAAAATACCGGCACCTACTAAAAAATACTGGTCACCAAGCTTTAATACACGAGTAAAAAGAAGATTTCCTTCTTCGGCAACATCACCATTACCCATTGATTCTTCGACATCAAAAGTTTCACCAGTAAAAGCGTCTCTTAAAGATATAGATTTACCAGGAACACAGCCTCTTATTTCTAGAAGATTCAAAGAAGTATCTTCTAAAGCTTTGCAAATTTGCATTTCCTGAATAGAAAGAACATCGGCTTTGCGTCTAATAAATTCATCCATTAAGCATCTGCCTTCGCCACCAACTCCTATATCGTCTAACAAAAACCAAGTTAGAAACAGAAATTCATCAGTGGGAACAAACTCGTATTCTTCTTCGGGTTTGAGGTCATAGAATATTTCTAACGATTCTCCTAATGCGTTAAGGAATTCTTGTTCGATAGAAAATTCCATAAGTTTGGCAAAAAGCTTGCTGAATAAATCTTTTAACTTATCCGATTTTTCTGACATTTTTACTTCCTATATAAATCATCCTTAATCCCGCCTTAATAAGCGGGAAAAAAGAGAAAATCAATCGTCTGTGAATTTGGCTATCTTCATACCAACTACAGCTTCGCCTTTTTTACGTAGACGAACAGCTTCTGGAGTTATTTCAACCCATTCGTCATCTGCGACATATTCCAGACACTGGTCAAGTGTCATGCGGCGTGGTGCAGGCAAGGTTTCTAATACTTCTGAAGTAGCAGAACGATGATTGGTTACATGACGCTTTTTGGTAATGTTAACTTTAAGGTCTGTATTAAGAGGTCTTTCTCCAACTACGAGACCTTCGTATATTTCTTCTCCAGGAGCATAGAACAACACACCTCGATCAGAAAGATTCTTAATGGCATAGGCTGTAGCTGTGCCTGGATCAGTTGCTACCATAACACCATTTCTTTGGTCAGGAATATCACCACGATAGGGTTCGTAACCTCTGAAACACTGGTTCATAATGCCTGTTCCGTTTGTAAGAGTCAATAACAATGAACGGAAACCTAGCAAACCTCGTGCAGGAGCAGAGAAAATTAGTCTTAAGTAATTGTCTAACAGACGTTTTGTGTCTTCTAGAATTGCTCTGCGTGGCAATAATGCATTCATTATTGCATTCATATAGTTTTCGGGAATATCTACTGCAAGTTCTTCTACTGGTTCTAGAGTTTCACCAGTATCAGGGTCTTTCTTAAATATTGCTTTTGGCTTGCTAACTTGAAGTTCATATCCTTCACGACGCATAGTTTCGACTAAGATACCTAAGTGAAGCTCACCACGGCCAGATACCAAGAATTGGTCATTTCTGCCAGGAACTGGCTCAACACGCATTGCTACATTTGTTTCCAGTTCTTTCATTAGTCTTGCCTGAATTTGACGAACTGTTAGGAACTTGCTTTCTTTACAGCGTCCTGCAAATGGGCTTGTATTAGCAGCAAAAGTCATAGAAATAACAGGCTGATCTATTGCAACCACTGGTTCAGGATCGCAAAGTTCAGTGCAAATAGTATCGCCGATAGAAATGTTCGGAATACCACATATTGCGACTATATCGCCAGCACCGGCTTCTTCTATTTCTATTCTTTGTATTCCATGAAAAGAATACAGCCTCATAATTTTGCATTTTTCTGCAACTTCAGAAGGATTGCTTCTATAAACTTCGGCTTTTGCAGTCAAAACCCCAGTAAGAATACGACCCACACCAATTCTGCCTACATAGTCGTTATAATCTAAACTAGTAATCTGTAACTTGGCAGGTCCTTCAAGATTTGCTTCAGGGGCAGGAACCTGTTTTATTATTTCTTCCAGAAGAGGCCTAATGTCTTTTCTTTCATCAGCCATATCCCTTATGGCATATCCTTCTCTGCCAGAAGCATAAAGAACAGGATATTCCAACATTTCATCAGGAACACCAACATCTATAAAAAGATCCAGGATTTCATCTTGAACGGCTTCAACGCGAGCATCTGGACGGTCTATTTTGTTGATTACCACAACAGGTCTTAAACCAGCAGCAATAGCTTTCTTCAGAACAAATCTAGTCTGAGGCATAGGCCCTTCGAAAGCATCAACGAGAAGAAGACAACCGTTAGCCATATGCAATACACGTTCTACTTCACCGCCAAAATCTACGTGCCCTGGAGTATCTACCAGGTTAATGCGGTATCCGTTATATTCTAATGAAAGATTTTTGGAAAGGATTGTAATTCCACGTTCTCTTTCAATATCATTGTTGTCCATGAAACGTTCTTCAACATGCTGATTATCACGGAAGAGTCCTGACTGTTTAATCATTGCGTCTACCAATGTTGTTTTACCATGGTCGACGTGTGCAATAATTGCAACATTACGTATCTTTTCAGGATCAAAAATGTGTCTATGTGCTGTCACTGTACTACTCCTAAAACCAAAGTCAGGTCTTTTTATTTAAGGCAAATATTTTATACAAAGTCTATTTAACTTGCAAGCTTTTTTTATTTGAAGCAGTACAAACATATTAAATTATTAATTAATCATCACTGTTGTAAGTTATTTGTCAGAAAATATTTTCAAATAAGCAACTTCTTCTAAATGCGAATTGAAATTTTCTTTTATATGCTTTTTTAAATCTTTGCCTATTTGCTTTCTTTCATCTAACGAAAGGTTAGCGGCATTATTCAAAGCTTGTCTACATTGGTCAGCATTTCCAGGATGAAAAGTTAAAAACTTTTGTTCTTTTGGAAGAGCTTCAAAAATACCTGCTGTTCTAGCAGCAATGATTGGTATGCCTAAAGCACCAGCTTCAAGCAAAACATTAGGCATACCATCATAGTGAGATGGTAAAGCAATAAAATCACAAGCAGGATATTTATTTAAAAGTTCATAACGATCCATGAAAGGTAACTGAAGAATTTTTAAGCCCGTTTCTTCGTTGGTGTGTTCAGTTATCCACTTTTGAACATTTTCTTCCACATCTCCAACCATTAAAAAAGCTATTTTTTCCTGCAAACCAGTTCTTAAAAGATTTTCCAGGAAAAAAACAACTCCTTTTTTCTCTTTTAACTGTCCAAACAAACCTATAAGAAGCTGATTACAACTTATACCATTCTTATTTCTAAAATTTGCTGCTTCTTCTATATCTGAAGAATCCTGAACCCACTCTTCTAAATCTATTCCGTTAGGAATGTGGATAACATTCAAATCAGGGAATAATGAAAGCACTTTGTTTTTAACATCTTTACTCAATACAGAAACATAATCGGAATTCTTTAAAGCATCGAAAAGAATTTGTCTTTTTGCTGGCTGAAAAACTCCGACATCAAAATCATTACCTCTTAACAAAGTTATAGCTTTAGCATTCAACCACTTTTTATATATAGGCAGAGCAAGAATTGGAGCGGTACCGCCAAAAGCAACTATATGAGTATATTCTAATTTATTGCTTGGATCTGTAATATAATTATAAAGTAAATTCAGATTATGAGCCGGGCTGTCAGATAATGGCACAGCAAATAATTTTCCATTCTTTTGAGAAACAACTTTAAAATTATAAGCAGATGCATTAAAAAAAGCGACATCAATGTAAATATTATTATTCCTAAGACTAGAAACAATCCTGTCACATGCTTGAGCCATACCACCTCTTCTTGGAGGATAATTATCGGTCAACCATAATACTTTTGTTTCTATAGCCATTTTTTATTTCCTATGAAAGTTTTAAACAGTAATAGTATATACGTTAATAGGCGTGTCAAGACCTCTTATTGTCTGTTTCTCGTGTTTTACAAAACTCATATTCTTAGGAGCATATTTAACAGATTCTTCATCTACTGCAATAGTAGTATTAAGAGTTTTATTATAAGCTTCAAGTCTAGATGCAAGATTAACTGTAGTACCCATTACCGTAAATTCTTGTCTTCTCTTCGAACCAATATTACCTGCTAAAACAGGACCTGTTGCAATTCCAATTCTTATGTTAAAACATTCTTTTCCTTGTTGTGACCATTCTTTTTTTAACTTTTGTAATTCAACCAACATTGCTCTAGCTGCTTCGATAGCATTTTGAGAAGGATATGGTAAATCGCTAAGAACTCCAAAACGAGCCATAATAGCATCGCCAATAAATTTATCAATTTCACCTTGATAATCTAGAACTATTTCAGTCATTCTAGACAAATAATCATTCATTGCCAAAACAACTTCCTTTGGAGTAAGTTGAGAGCTGAAATGAGTAAAGCCTGCTATATCAGAAAACAATATGGAAGCATTTTTCATTTTGCCTCCTAAATCTACTTTTTCTGGATGTTTTAATAGTTCTTCTATAAGTTCTGACGAAGTATATCTAGAAAAAATATCGTGTAAACGTCTTTTTTCCGCAATTTCTCTTTCACTAATCAACTTAGCGGATTCTAATTCCTCACGAGTCTGAACAAACACATCTGAATTTGTTATTGCACTACTAATAAAAGACGGCAAAGCCATTAAAAATTTGTTTTCTGTATCATCGATTTTATCATGTCCATCAACAAAAGATTCAATATGAATAACTCCATATATTCTGTCTTTTGAAAATAAAGGTATGGCCACTATAGTTTTTAAATCTGGCTTATTATCCATTATTTTAATCAGTTCCGAATCATATTTGGCATCATCTCTATAAACATTCTGCTTTCTTTTTAAAGCATAAGTAAGAATATGAGGAACGTTTTCAGGAATAATCAAAACCTTCTTTATATCATCAGAATAGCCTTGCCAACGAAAAGGATACAATTCTCGTTTTTCAGGGTCCAATAGAAAAAGAATATATCTCTTAGCTCCTACATCTGTTTGAACTAATTCACAAATAGCATTAAAAAGTTTATCTGGAGCCAAAGTATCAAGTAACATTTTTACTTTCCCCATGACAACAGCAAATCTTAATTTAGCTTGTTTAACTTTTTGATCCAAAACTTTTTGTTTTTCTAAATATTCGCTTTTTACTTTTCGAGCGTAGGCATTTTCCACTTCTTTCTTTATTTGTGGATTAAGCGTAGAGTCACTACCTATTTTTTTCTTTAAAAGAAATATGATTACGGCAATCAAAGCAATAATAACAACTATAAGAAAAGCCGAAAAAACCCAGGCTATTGGGGTAGATGGAATTTCCAAAACAATATTAGGATCAGCAATATCTTGATTGGTATCTTGTCCTAACAATCTAATTGGAACAAGTAATATAGCCAATAAAAATAATTTATTTAACATTTAATAATTCCATTAATAAATTGGATCTGGAGTTTCATGCGAATCAACATTTAATTTAAATTTGTGGTTTTGAGGTATTTCACTTCCTTTTCCCACATATGTATCTGGAGGAGACAGAGTTATTGATATTTCCAACAACGTTCCAACCACATCACCAGTAGAACCTAAACCAGCATAAGATCTATTATTATCTGCCTGATAAGCTATTTTTTTCGTTGAAAATTGAATGCTTTTAACATCATCTAATTGTGCTATTACTTTTTTTCCTTTACTACTAACAAGAGTTATTTTTTTACCTTCTTTATATAGGTAATAATAACAAGAACTACTACTATGACTAGGAATTGCATCAGAAAAATCAAAATTCAAAGTAGATACATTCCACGCTAATATGATATGTCTTCCTTCGTTTTCGTTTGGGTTAGTATGTAAAAGAAGAGGTTTTGAAGCTACATTTTTTAAACTCGGATGGGGGTTAGATATTTCATCGTCTGGAATATCAAGTAAATCGCTAGCTTCTTCTATATATTTTCTGAATTGAGTCCAAAAACGTTCAGCCTGTACCGTTCTTTCCTGTTTCCATAAAGAAATAGAAAAAGCAGCATTACTCCTTCCAAATAAGTACATAATGCCAACAATTATTATTGAAAGCACCATAATGGAAATCAATATTTCCACCAATGAAAAGCCTTTTCTCATAAAAAACCTCTTTTGGTAACCATGGCATTTATTATAACATATGAATACGAATAACTTAATAAGTTTTGTATCTGCTCTCTTAAAAAGTGCCGAAAAACATCAATATTTAATAATAGTCAACAAAAGCAGCCAAATAATGTATAATAATTCAAAACGAAATATCACGGATAAATTATGACCTATAATTCGAATTATTTAGAATTTATTAGTAATTCATTGCTAATCATGATTGCCTGGGGCTTTATGGCATTTTCATTTTATTCGTGGGGTGATATTCTAACCAGATTATTAGCAATAAACATATCTTCTTCAAAAAAGCATATCGCAAAAATATGGTTAGGCTGGGTTTTTGGTTTATTAATATTCGCTTTTTACCATTTGTTTTTCCCAATAAATGCTTTTGCAAGCTGTTTGTTCTATTTTTCTGGAATTATTTATTTCTTCAAAAAATTTGCAAGTAAATTAATACCTTTTTTTAAAAAGATAGGACTTTTGAAACTCTCTTTTATATTATTAATCTTTTGTGCTTCTGCAATCATAGCTATACAACTACCTATAAACTATGATACCGGTCTTTATCATTTAAATTCAATTAGATGGGTAAATGAACATCATATAATAAAAGGGATTGGAAACCTGGATTAAATCAGCTTTTTTTCGTCTACTCAGCTTCACTGAACTTTCATCCTTATTTAAATGATTATGCTTTTCATGCCTCAAATAGTTTTTTATTTGCTATATTTGCTGCGAGTTTGATTCTTAGTAGTAAAGTTGTAGACATGCTTTTATTATGCTTGTTTTTTTATATTCCAATGCCCTATTACTGGATTGCTAACCCAACCCCTGATATAGCATCAACTTTATTACAGATTACTGCTTTCTGGCTATTTCTTGATGCCATACAGAATAAATCAGGAAAAAATGATCAACCGCATATTATATCTGTTGTAGCTATTTTGTCCGCTATTTTGGTTACAGTCAAGCTTAGTAATATTATTTTTGCTCTTGGATTAGGCATTATAACGTTAATATATAGTGGTAAACATCCTTTTGATAAGTTAGGATTAAGAGCCTTCAAAAAATCTTTTGTATTTATATTTGTATTTATATCACTTTGGGTCTTAAGAGGCTATATACAAACAGGTTATCCTGTTTTTCCATCAGATAAAGGCGGAATAAAATTTACCTGGTCTGTTCCAAAAGCTCTAGCTAATTATATGGAAAGCTGCGTTTATTGTGGTTCAAAAACTAACGGTCAAATAGTAGATCCACAGCATCCCATTTTCAAAGAAAAATGGGCATGGATTGATCCTTGGATAAAATGGAATTTCTTTAATGAAAATGAATACTTGAGTGGAGACTGGAAGTCAGATTCTGTTACTATGCTTTTACTGATATTATTCCCTATGACAATGTTTAACTGGGGAATAGGATCTGTAGATTTGTTTATATTAGGAACAATATTCTTTTTGGTTTGGCTGAGAGCATTATTCAAACAAAAAGGACTTTTTTATAAAACAAAATATTTGTTTTATTTATTACTAGTAGCTGTCGCTTCCATTTATTTCTGGATTACTGTCGCTCCAGAAGTAAGATTTGCCAACGGAATTTTCATAGTTTTTTTTATAACTTCTTTATTGTTAGTAAAAGCAGCTTATCCAAAAATGACCTTAAAACCATATTTAAAAAATGTTCTTATGATTCTTCCGATAATCTTCTTTATATGGGCCTTTATACTTGAAATTTATAACAATAATTTTCATATTGGAGGAATAGAAAAACTGAATAAAGCACCCATGAAGGTTTTTGTTACAAAATCTGGATTCAAACTTCTTGTTCCTACACAAAGTGATCAATGCTGGGATTCTGATTTGCCATCAACTCCTTTCCCAAAAGAAAACCTAACCCTTATAGGAAACTGTATTGATGATGGGTTCTGTTTGAAAGACTAATACTTATATAGAGGTTATTTATGCCAATAGATATTTTTGGTTTTCTAAGAGATTCTTTTTGTATAATGCTTGCTTGGCTTTTTTTAGCAATTTCATTTTTTAGTTGGGGACATTGTTTTGCCAAAATACTGAATTTAAAAATTTCCAGCTATAAAGGAATAATTGCCAAAATATGGTTAGGCTGGGTATTTGGCATTTTCTTTTATACCGTATATAATTTATTTCTCCCTATAAATGCTTTTGCAAGCTGTATCTTTTATTTTCCTGCCTTTATTTTCTTTATTATAAAATATTTGAAAAAAGTACCTGGTTTTATTAAGCCCATCAGCTTAAAGAACAAAATTGCTATTATACTTACACTATTTATAGCCGCAACAGTATCTATTCAATTACCAATGAATTTTGATACAGGTCTTTACCATTTTAACAATATAAGATGGGCAAACGAACATCATATTATCAAAGGTCTAGGAAATTTACATACCAGATTAGGATTTAATCAGTCATTTTTTCTTTATTCTGCATCTTTAAATTTTCATCCTTATTTAAATGATTATGCATATCATGTAGCAAACAGTTTTTTATATGCTCTGTTTTGCATTAGCATGATACTAGGGGGAACAATAGTAGATTATCTTTTACTTGCACTATTCTTCTATATACCAATGCCATATTTCTGGATAAATAACCCGACACCAGATATGGCTTCGACTTTAGTTCAAATAACTGCTTTTAGATATTTTATCGAAGTAATTTATTATAAAAATTCAAATAAAATAAATATATTTGCATTTGTTGGTATATTGTTAGCCGTGATGGTCAGCCTAAAGTTAAGCAATGCGGTTTTGGCACTAGGTCTAGGTTTAATAATAATATTTATTCTAAGCAAATCTTCTATTGATAAAACTGATAAAAAATTAATTAAATCTATATTCTCATTTATAGCTATATATTTCATTATTTGGGTATTAAGAGGCTATATTCAAACAGGTTATCCTTTGTTCCCATCTTCTATTGGCCGCATAGATTTCGACTGGACAGTTCCTCTAGAATTAACAAATAAAACAGAAAAAGAAATCTATGCTTATGCAAAACTTAACAATTATGACTACAATTCACCTCTTCTAAACAACTGGGGTTGGATAGACTCATGGCTTAAAGAAAGCTTCTTCAATGTTGATGATGGGTCTTTGAACTTTTACAGTATAATCCTTATGGTCTTTTTCCCAATGACAATGATTTATTGGGGCATTGGTTCATTAACACTTTTAATTGTAAGTTTATTGCTTTTTACGTTCTGGCTAATATCTGCTTTTTCAAATAAAAATATCTGGAATAAATCTAAACTATTATTATGTTTATTTACTACTGAAATCATATCCATCCTCTTCTGGTTTTTTACAGCTCCAAATCCAAGATTTGCCAATGGTATATTTGTATTACTTTTTACAACAGTATTAATACTGATTAAAGTGTCTTTCCCTAAAATTAAAGTAAAAAAAGATATTAAGAATGGTTTCTTATTCTATTCATTTTTTATGTTTTTAATTTGTTTCTGTTGTGATTATTCTAACGATGAATTTACAATTACTAAAATGCAAATAATAAGAAAAATAAATATGAATAATTACGTAACCAATTCTGGTTTAAAAATCTTAGTCCCTGCTAAAAAAGAAGAAAATTGCTGGGATTCTGATTTGCCTTCAACCACAGAACCCAATCCTTATCTTGCTTTAAGAGGCCAATCTATTGATGACGGTTTTTGTATAAAGAAATGAAGAAGAAAATTTAGTGTTTCGTAGACAGTTTTTCTTCTCGAAATACTATTCATTTGTTCCAAATTCTGCATCTAGTTGAGCCAAAGCATCAATAAGCATTTTCCAGGAAATCTGGCAAACTCCGCCGACTTCCTTGAACCATTTTTTCATAATCTTTATATGCTGTAAATTGCATCGTTTTGGGTCTTCACAAAGGGATGGAAGCTGGTTAATATCAAGTTCGAATTTAACTATAACCATCTGAACTATATGCATTAGATAAAGGTTAAAATATTTTCCACTAGATATTATCTTCGCTTTTGTCTTTACCAGCCAAGACATAAATTCTTTTAATTCATCGTCAGGAAATCTTTGCAGGAAATCGTCTATTTCGTTGATATTATCACGTCCTAATCGAATCTCAAATTCTGCTATGCGTTGTTCCCCTTCTAAACAGCTATTTACAACTTTTTCGACCTCTTCACGAGTAGCTACCATTATTTTTCTTAATGATTTCCATTGTTGAGCTATTTCTGTTTCATCAGGGTATTTACATTCTTTCTGAAAGACACCTAAAGTATCAATAGGCTTATTGCAATACTTTTTAACAGCTTCTTTCAAAGTAGAAATCTTTGTACCTTCTATATATGCTCCACCTTCGGTAGCGTTTATACAAGTACCCTGGTAAGTAAGCATATCTGTTTCAAAAGCTTTTCTGAACATATCATATATTTTGTTTGTATAGACAAATTCAGAATAATTGCCTTTAACTTTATATAGATTTTCCTGCTTTAAATGAAGGTTGGTGACTTCTGGCGCTCCCTCTGCATGAGTCTTTTCTGCGCTTGCAAAAGAGCAATCCTGCCCGACAAGTATTATAGGGTCACAACCCATTGCCTCTAATATTTTAAAACCAAGATTTGAACAGGAAGGACCCGTTGTTAAAGTGCCTTTAGGAACCTGTATCCATTCAAAATGAGCAAAATTGCGATAGCTGATAACTTTAGGACCATTCCATGCATCATAAGAGTGTTTTAAAATTACAGGACAGGCAGCAAGCCATATTTTTGCTTTATAGTCCTCGGGAAGTTCTTTAAACATTGTCGCTACATGCTCTATTCTTTCTACACTTACAGCAGCATGTGGAACGATATTATGCTTGTTTAGAGTTCTTAAAGCAGAATCTGCAGCAATCATAACACAATTGCCTAAAGCAGGTTTCAAGTCCTCAATATTTTTATCCAGTGATGGACCAGTTGAAACTAATATTCCAGGCACTTTCTTGAATTTTCCAAAGAGATCTTTTATTCCAGGACTTCGCAATATGAGTGACATATTATCCATAATGCTTTGTAAACCTATCATAGAGTCTTTGGGACAGTTGCCGTAATTGAAGATTATATTAAAAGCAGCATCTTTAAAACATTTAAGTATATGCTGATGATAGTTTTCGTGGATTCTTGTTATTACAGGATGATCGAATACTACTAAAGTTTTCAAGAATAACTGAATTGTAATACCGACTTTTTTAAGAAGTTCGTTTAAAACAACAAAAGCCTCATCTGGTCTTATTCCAACAACCCAGACAAATTTTGGATTTTCAAGCAAATCGGTTACATCAACGTTTTCTAATGCAGTTTTGAAAGCTTTTAGATCTTTTTCTATAACTAATGTGTAAATATTGTTATTCCCATATATTTTGCTTGCTGCACGCAGATGATAACCTAATCCAAAACCCATAATCATCATTACTTTAGGGTTAATTAGTTTTGCATTCGTGAGTTGCTGTTCTGCTTCTTTTACAGGATCATATTTACTGTGAACCTGAAAAACTTTACCATCTTTTTTTATAGCAAGAGTTTTAACTCCACTCTTGGCATCTGAAATTATATATTCGCAGTCTGATTCTGGACAGCTATTCAAAGCCTGATAAATAATCGGCATTCTTTTCTTTAAGATTTTTAGATTGTTTTGATAAATATTAGACATAAAAAAGCTCTCCAGGAAAAATTTTTATCTATTATAACACTTAATATCTAAATAAAAAAACCCTCAAATGCTTAAAGCATTTGAGGGTTTTAAGAAGTCATTATTTATTAGTATTTAACTTTGATTGGAACAAAAAGAACTTCACGATTTCCTGTTGTATCTCTTGCGTCTAAGTAGAAATACGGCTTTTCTGGAATTTTTATACCAGCCAAGTCATATTCTGGCTGATTTTCCTGACAAACTGGAGTTGGTTCTCCACCTGCTCCTGCACAGATGCCATACTTAACTTTGTTTGTATCAAGCTTATAATTATCGTTACCAGTTACGGTAATCTTTATGACATCTCCTCTACCAACAGTGATAGTTGCTTGTTCATCAGGTGCAATCATATCAGTGCCCAAAATAAGACCGGAAACAACTTCTTCGTAATCAGGATCACTTTCTTTATTGAAAAGACTTCCTTTTATTATCAAATCAGCTGTCTTAGGCAATGGGAAATGGTTAGGAGGATTTTCTACAGGATATATACTACCAGAAGAACCATTAACTACAGAAATTTCTAGTCCACATGTAGGTGGAGTTATATCTTTTACTCTAACATCCTTTGCTCCACTTGAATTGGCAAAAGTCTTTTTCCTATCGCCAGATTCAGTGTCATAAGACATTTTACGCCCTACATCACAATATAAGGCTCCTTTTCTTGTGGGAGTTACAGGAACAACTTCCATTATATTAGGAGCTTGTCCAGGAGTAGAAAGACATTTCGTAGTTTTATTCGTTTCCCAGTTAATAATTCGCCAGTTTACAGAAGGTTTTCCTTCCCATTCAGGATTAGGAATAAGCATTTTTCGGTCTTTAGTTGGCGGATTATCAAAGAAAATATCGCTATCAGCCTGAATCCAGATAGGTTCATCTTCTGTTAAAACTTTAGGAATTTTTTCGCCATTCTGCAAATAAAGTTTCAAAGGAATAACAGGAGTGATATACTTTGGAACAGGCTCTAATTCAACACCTTCAAGCCAGGGAGTTTTACTATTATCAGTTTTACTGTTAGAAGCGGCTTCCTCTGCTATTAGAGGCATTGCACTAATAGCAAAGGTAACCAAAAAATTAAATAAAAGTGTTTTTTTCATTCGTTTTCGTTAGCTTATCTATTACTTAGTGGTTTCAAATGCAGCATTAGTATCAACTATATATATAGGAAGTCTGACTTCAGTAATATTACCTTCAGCATCTTCAGAAGCAGCAACAAAAACGTAATCTGGTTGATCACCAAAGCTGGCTCTTGGATAGTTAGCTACACGGAACATATAAGCACCGTTTTCTTTTTGAACAACAGAATTATCACCAGCATTTTCAATTCTGCATTCTATTTCTTTTTCACCTTTTTTAACAGAATTCTTTGTAGACTGAATACGTTCAGTACCGTTATCTACTGAAGCTGCAGCAAAAACGAAAGGAACATTTTTGCGGACATAAATACCAGAAATTTTGTTTTCATCAGAATCGTCAACGCGAACTAATCTTAACTGAGTTTCTTCATCTATTAACAAAGAATTAATGGTATTGGTTTCGATTTCACATCTTCCCTTTTCGTTAAACATAGAACCGGCAGTAGTAACACGTGCTGTTTTATTCCAAGGTTCTTTATCGCGTTCTTTATTTTCAATACTACCTTCATCTATAAACAAATAGCTTACTTCTTCATAATCACTTGCGTTATCAGAGAAGGGTTCGCCTTTTGTTTCTTTCATTTTATCGAACATTTGATTTTCTAATATGTTGCCTTGAGCATACATATCGATGTTGGCTTTACCAGCACCTTCTTTAAAAGCAATCCAAACGTCTGGAGCAGTGCAGTCATGAACTATAACACCAAGAGTTTGACTAGAAGTAACGGTCTTAGTGTCTTTATCTTCATCTTTGTCATCGCCTTCACCTTCGCCATCATCATCATCTTTTTTGCTAGCGGAGGCCATTTCTTCGTCAGTACCACCGATACCAACATCTTCATCTTCTTCAGTTGGTTCACTTACATTTCTTGCACCAGAGTTACAAATCTGGTAATCGCCTGGTTCATCCATCTTTTCAGTACAAGTGGCTTTATTGTTGTTGTTGTCACCAGTACCATCATCGTCTGGACCTTTACCTTTAGCATCTTCGTAATCGCCGTCACCATTTTTCTTTTTGGTATTCCAAACGATGTTAGGATCATCTTCAAATTCAGCACCCTTAGCAAGTGCTTCAGCATCTCCTACATAAATAAGAGCATGTTCGTGTCTTTCATATTCTACATCTTCAAGAACATGAACTAGAGTTGAGTCAGGATCGCCACCACGATAGGTTTCTGGGAAAACGTATCGTTGCCCTTCTTTTATTTGTAAGTCCATAGGAACACTGTCAGGAACGAGACTTTTATTTTCTTCAGTTTCTTCAGTGTTTTCTGTGTTTGTAGCGTTATCATCGCCACTAGTTGCTTGTGAATATATTGGACCAGCCAATATTAGAGAGAGAATAATGAAACCAAACAAATACTTTTTCATAATGACCTCACTAAGATTTACTAAATAACATCTCAATTTATATTATAGCATAAAACAACAAAATTCGGAAATAAATATACCTTAAATTTTTCAAAATAATGTTTATTACATATTGAACAGCATTAAGGTAAAAAAAAACATACACTTAAAGAGTGTACACAAATCAATTTTATCAACTTACAACTATCTTGAGACAAATTATGTTATACAAAAGTTATATATTTGACAAAAACATAAAAATAATTAGAATCGAAAAAGATGAATGAAAAAATAATTATAAAAAAGAGAGAAATAGGTAAAGGTTTCCCTGCTTATATAATCGCAGAAATGTCGGCAAATCATGCTGGTAGCCTTGCTTATGCCAAAGAGATAATTCACGCTGCAAAAGAAGCTCATGCCGACTGCATAAAGATTCAAACTTATACAGCAGATACCATAACAATAGATTGTCGCAATAAATATTTCAACATTGAAGAAGGAACCTGGAAAGGCGAAAACCTCCATTCCCTATACCAAAAAGCATTTACTCCCTGGGAATGGCAGGCAGAATTAAAAGCAGAAGCTGATAAAATAGGAATAGATTTCTTTTCTACACCGTTTGACAAAACGGCAGTTGATTTTCTTGAAAGCATAGGTATTGAGTTTTACAAAATAGCTTCTTTTGAATTAATCGACTTGCCTTTAATTAAATATGTTGCTTCAAAAGGCAAACCAATGATTATGTCTACAGGTATGGCTTCCTTAGAAGAAATAAAAGAAGCAGTTGATTCTATCCATTCTGAAAATAACAACCAATTGGCTCTTTTAAAGTGTTCTAGTGCTTACCCTGCCATTACTGATGACATGAATCTTGCAACCATACAGGAATTAAGTAAAGTTTTCGAAGTGCCTGTTGGACTATCAGACCATTCAAAAGGCTTTATAAGTGCAGTTACCTCTGTTGCATTAGGCGGCTGCATTATAGAAAAGCACCTTTGTTTAAGTAGAAAAATAAAAACTCCTGATAGCGATTTTTCAATGGAACCAGATGAATTTTTCTCAATGGTAAGAGATGTTAGAGCGGCAGAAAAAGCTATTGGGAAAGTTAAGTTCGGTCCTTCCGAAACAGAACAAAGCAACTACAAATTCAGACGTTCGCTGTTCATTGTAAAAGATGTAAAAGCAGGTGAAAGAATAACTGAAGAAAATATTCGCAGCATAAGACCTGGCGATGGCTTAAAACCAAAATATTACTTTGAAGTATTAGGTAAAACCTTTGCGAAAGATGTGCAAGCAGGCACTCCGCTGTCGTTCGATTTAATTCAACAACCCTCTAATCTCTAAAACTCTTCCCTCTTACCTCTTCTCTCTAAATTGCCTTTTTCTTAAACAATAACACATGGTGTTCATCTATATCTGTTTCGCCAGTTATTTCAAAACCATTCTTTAAAAATATTTTTTTTGATGGAATATTGTCATCGAAAACTTCTGCTACAAAGTATTTCGCTTTAGCTAACAGATTTTTATCTTTGCAGGCCAATTCAAGAACTTTGCTCCCATAGCCTTTTCCAGATAGATTTGGTGCGGTAAAAATAGAAATATTATAGTAGCCTTCA
Source organism: Candidatus Rifleibacteriota bacterium (assembly GCA_905236675.1). Lineage (GTDB taxonomy): Bacteria > Muiribacteriota > Ozemobacteria > Ozemobacterales > Ozemobacteraceae > RUG334. The sequence continues at coordinate 39,217 of CAJOND010000034.1, forward strand.
ATCTTAGTCTTATCAAATCTTATCTGAGCAACAGGATTGCCAGAATTTTCCAAAATAAAGCCAAAAGAAAGGTTGTTCTTCATAAAATTTTCAAACCATTTCTTATGGTCTTCATAAGAGAATTCTTTGTTATTAAAGCTTTTTGCTCTGACTTCAGGACTCATCCGCCAATCATAAATCATTCGACAGTCTGATTCCTGCCAAGGTCTCAATGTTAAGCTGTTTGTCATTTATGTTTTGCTCTAAGCTCTATTTAATACTTGCTTTATGCCACGAACAACCCTTTGAAGGTCGTCATCACTAAGTGTTGGGAAACATGGCAGAGACAGACATTTTCTGTAATAAGCTATGGCATTCGGGAATTCTTCTCCGTGGAGCTTATCCAGATAATATGGCAGCATTGGCACAGGAATATAATGAACCTGAGTTCCTATTCCTAATTTATTCAATTCTGTCATAAAAGCAGCACGAGTCATGCCAGCCTTTTCAAAATCTATCAAAACAATAGCCAGATGATAAGCATGACCTGTTTTTTCTTTATCTACAACAGGGAAAGAAATTAGAGGACAATCTGCAAATTCTTTTCTGTAATAATCTACAATTTCTCTGCGTTTTTCAATACCGCTTTCCAAGCGTTTAAGCTGACTCAATCCTAAAGCAGCCTGAAGTTCAGTCATACGATAGTTAAAGCCTAAATCCTGCATTTCATAATACCAGGGGTTAACCAGACCATTTTTATCAAAAGCTTCTTCTTTGCATTGAAAAAGTTCAGGTACTTTTGTCATTCCATGACTTCTGTAAAATCTTAAAGATTTCGCATATTCATCAGAATGAGTAACAATCATACCGCCTTCGCCTGTCGTAATATGTTTTACAGGATGGAAACTGAACACTGTCATATCAACCATTGAATATTCGCCAACTCTATAAGTTTTACCATCTTTAGTTTTCCAAGAACCGCCTATTGCGTGGCATGAATCTTCAACCCACACAAAGCCAAATTCTTCTTTCAATTTGGCAAAAGCTTCCATATCGCATATATAGCCAGCCATATCGACAGTAACAACAGCTTTTATAGGTTTCCCTTCGGCTTTTGATTTTTCTAACAAAGCTCGGCAGCTTTCACCAGACATAGTAATAGTTGTTTTATCATCTATGTCTGCAAATAAAACTTCTGCACCTAGGAATTTTGCACAGTTAGCACTAGCACAGAAAGTTATTGCAGGAGCTATAATTCTATCGTTTTTATTTACACCAGCCGCTATCATAGCTAAATGCAAGGCAGAAGTTCCATTGGTACAGCAAACACCGTGTTTAGAACCAACTTTTTCGCAAACGGCTTTTTCAAATTCTTCAACAACAGGTCCTTGAGTAATATAATTAGCCTTTAAAACTTTTGCTACGGCTTCTATATCTTCTTCAGTAATATTCTGGTGTCCGTAAGGAATGAAATTTTCCATCTTTCTGCCTTTCTCTAGTTCCGCAAAAACATTTTTGTTAGATAAAATATTATAAATCATTAATATAAAAAAAAGCAATCAGAGGCAGTACAACCATAAAAAACAGTTTACTAACATATTAATAAAAAAGAACAAAACCAATAATAAAAAACACATGGAATATTTAATTCTATCTGCTTTTTCTAATTTTAAATATTAACTTAAAAAAGTTTGCTATGATTGATGATACTTTTGACATTTATATGCTAAATTGATAAAATCTTTTAGATGTAATATCAGATGAGGCTGTTTGTTGTTTTATCAGCAATCATCAAAGTTTTTTTATGGAGGGCAATATGCCATTAGTAACCTCAAAAGATATGTTTAAAAAGGCCTATGAAGGTCATTATGCAATTGGTGCATTCAACGTAAACAACATGGAAATCGTTCAGGGTATTACCGAAGCTTGTAAAGAAGAAAAAGCTCCTGTTATCCTCCAGGTTTCTAAGGGTGCTAGAGCTTATGCTAATCACACATATTTAGTAAAGCTTGTTGAAGCAGCTGTAAAAGAATGTCCAGATATTCCTGTAGTTCTTCATCTTGACCACGGTCCAGATTTTGAAACTTGTAAGAGCTGCATTGACGGCGGTTTCACTTCTGTTATGATAGATGCTTCTTCTAAACCATTTGCTGAAAACATCGAAATCACCAAAAAGGTTGTTGACTATGCTCATGACCACGGTGTTGTAGTAGAAGCTGAATTGGGCAGCCTTGCCGGTATTGAAGATGATGTTAAGGTTTCTGCTGCAGATTCTTCTTATACTAGACCAGAAGAAGTTGAAGAATTCGTTACTAAGACTGGCTGTGACTCTTTGGCAATCGCTATAGGAACAAGCCATGGCGCTTATAAGTTCACTCCAGAACAGTGCACCAGAAACGAAAAAGGTATATTAGTCCCACCTCCACTGCGTTTCGACATCTTAGAAGAAGTTATGAAACGTCTGCCAGGTTTTCCGATAGTTCTTCACGGTTCTTCTTCTGTTCCACAGAACTTTGTTGAAATGATCAACTCTCATGGTGGCAAGATGCCAAATGCTATTGGTGTTCCAGAAGAACAACTCAGAAAAGCTGCAGAATTGGCTGTTTGCAAAATCAACATCGACTCTGACTTGCGCCTTGCTATGACAGGAACAATCAGAGAATTCTTTGATGCTCATCCAGACAAATTCGACCCACGCGAATATCTCAAACCAGCTCGTGCTAACATTAAAGAACTTGTTCGTCATAAACTAAGAGACGTTCTCGGTTGCGCTGGTAAAGCATAAGCCAAAAAACAAAGTTTTTTGGCTTAGAGAGTAGAGATAAGAGTTTAGGGATTAGGGAAATTTTTAGTCTCTACCTCTGCAAAAGTCTAGTGTTATAAAAGACTTTACTTAGCAAAAGGAATAAATTTCAGAAAGGCTCATCGCTACGATAGGTATAGCAATTTAGCCTTTCTGAAGTTAGAACACTATTTATGGATAGTAGACATACAACTCCATAAGGCTTAAGTTTTGGTGTAGGATATGGTTGTTTAATCCCCTTTTTTAAAGGTTTCCTGGATTGCCACGCCATCTATAGATGGTTCGCAATGACTGTTATGGCAGAGACTAACGATAGCTAAAACAATTCTCTTGTCTCTTTTCTTTTACCTCTTATCTCTTAATCTCTTTTTTCCATAAAATCTATGAAATATCTTTATATATTAATAATCTCAATATCTTGTTTTCTTCTCACAGGCTGTGGTGGCGGTGGTGGTGGCGATAACGGAATTGTTCTTACTCCTCAGCAGCAGGAATTTGCTGATGTGGTTTATGCTTTCGCAACTGCTGTAAATGATAAAGATAAAACAAGAGCAACAAAACTCCTTATGTCACAAGTTATTTATAATAAAAATTATGGACATGAAGAGTTTAAAAATAGATTAGAAAACTTTATCGATAAAGCCGAGAATATTAATTTTCAAATAAACGACATTGGGGTTTTTATAAAATTGTCAGATTCAAATGACGAATTAGCTGAAATTCGTGCTGATGTAACGATAAGTTACAACTCAGATAAAATTATAAAAGAAACTCTTGAAATAAATGTTGAAAAATCCGGCTCAAATAAAGGGATTACATTATTTCAAAAATATCCTGAAGATAATAGCTATATTTCTGCTTTTCCACCAGTTCTAGAATAATTATTAGGAGAGTGACCAATGAAAACTTCTGTAAAAATTACTGTTGAAGACAAAATTATAAAAATACATTTTGATATATTTGAAGCCGTTTGGGGCTACTTGTTGTCAGACAACATAAGCATAATGGCTGATTCTGACAGTAAACTTCTAAGATTGTTTTCCTTTGCTAGTGGAAAAGAACAGACTACCGCAAATACGTCCCAAGATAATATAGAATCTATATCTAAATGTGACTTCTTCGAATTAAACTATTCATTGGGTGATCAATACAGTATTATATACAAAAAAGAACCTATAGACGTTACAGGAAAATTTATACAAGCTATAGAATCTCAATCCAAAAGGAAAAACTCAACGGCTATAGAGTGTTATAAAGCAGTTATAGAAGCAAATCCTCAAAATTATAGAGCTTATGGTTTACTTGGCCGTTGTTTCCGAACCGAAGGAAATATGGATGAAGCCTATGAATGTTACAAAAAAGCTATTGAATTAGCTCCAGATTCACCAGAAGCTTATTGTAATCTTGGTGTTCTATTTCAAAAAGAAGGCGATGAAGAAAAAGCACAGGCTTCTTTTTACAAAGCAATAGAAGCAGATAACTACTATTGCAATGCTTTAATAAAAAGAGCAACCTGGCTGCTTGCCAATAACCCCGACAGCTACGAACTAAAATTATATAATTTAAGACTTTCTTCGGCTCATCAAGATGTAACAGCTGCACAAAACCATATAAAAGCATATATGGAAAAATTCGGTTACGATAGAATTGATTATTCCGACAAAGAAACTGTGCTTTTTGGTGATTTTGCAAATTATAAATTACAAAAGAAATTAAAAACAATAGAATCTTGTGTCAACAATGGAGCCTATGCATCGGCTCTAAAAAATATGAAAGAAGCTATAGAATCTGTAAAAGGTTCTTCTGCAGAAAATAACGTTTCAGGTTGGTGTCATAGTCGAGCACAAAGATCAGCTAAAAGATTAGGCAAATCTGTAAATGATGAATTATTGGAAGAATTAAATAAGCTTATTGAATCTACTCCAGAATATTCAGATGACGATCTATTAAAGCAAGCAAGAGAAGCTGAATTAAAAGCTTTTGAAGAAAATCAGAAAAGCAATGATCAAACAGTTAAACACCTTTCTAAAGATAATAAGGATAATATAGAAATTTCTTCCATACCATTAGATAGAGAAGCGGCTGAAGCTGCAAGTCAGGCTGCTATTGCAGCCATAGAAAATAAAATATCTGAAGATGGAGATTATGCACAGCCTATAGCTGGACCAGTAGAAAAAGAAGTTACTGAAAATGAAAGAAATGAAGCTTTAGAAGAACAAAGTCTATTGGCTGGAGATGACAAATCTCCAGATATTGCCAAAGGAGAAGCGTTACTTGCGGGTTATGATGAAAAACCTGCGCCATCACCTGTTTCTTCTTATGAAGAAAAGCCTCTTAAAGATAGCATAAATGATATACCAGCTCCGAAGCCAGTTACTTCAAATCTAGACTTGATGACTGGTGTAGACGATATGCCAGCTCCCAAACCTGTCACTTCAAATGTTGACTTGATGACTGGCGTAGACGATATGCCAGCTCCCAAACCTGTCGTTTCAAACGTTGACCTAATGACTGGCGTAGACGATATGCCAGCTCCCAAACCTGTCACTTCAAATGTTGACATAATGACTGGCGTAGACGACATGCCAGCTCCCAAACCTGTCGTTTCAAACGTTGACTTGATGACTGGTGTAGACGATATGCCAGCTCCCAAACCTGTCGTTTCAAACGTTGACTTGATGACTGGTGTAGACGATATGCCAGCTCCTAAACCTGTCGTTTCAAACGTTGACCTAATGACTGGTGTAGACGATATGCCAGCTCCCAGACCTGTCACTTCAAATGTTGACCTAATGACTGGTGTAGACGATATGCCAGCTCCCAAACCTGTCGTTTCAAACGTTGACTTGATGACTGGAATAGATAATACTCCAGCACCTGTTTCTGAAACAGAACCCGCTTTAAAACCCAAAACAACTGCCGAATTAATGGCTGAAGTTAATAATTCCGAATTGCCTACAGAATCAGAACCTTTATTAAAGCCTAAAACAACTGCTGAATTAATGAAAGAAGCTACGGTTTCCGAAGTTTCACCAGAAGCAGAACCTTTATTAAAACCAATGTCTACGGCAGAACTGATGGCTGAAGCAAAAGATACTAATTTGCCATCAGAAAGCGAAACATTGCTGAAGCCAATGTCTACTGCTGAATTAATGGCAGAAGCAAAGAATTATAAATTACCTTCGGAATCAGAAACCACGTTGATGCCTAAATCAACCGCAGAACTTATGGCGGAAGCAAAGAATGCTGTTTTACCACCTAAACCTGTTTTAACAGAAAAACAAGTAGACAACAAAGCTCAATCAGAATCTACTTTACCTCAACAGAAAATTGATACAAAGGGAGTCGAATTAAATAAAAACTACAAATCTCCAGTTAAAGATGTTAAACCAGTAACTATTCAAGAATTCTTTATGCTGGTTCTTTTTGAAGTTATGAGAGATGGTGATATTGAAGATCAAGAAAAGAAATTCTTGAATAATCTAAAAACTTTCCTCAAAATATCAGATGAAGATTACGACAAAATGTTTAATCATATATCGAAACAGATTGCTATCAGCGGTAAACTAGATAAAGGAAAAGAAGGAAAATTCAATCCTAAGAGAGTATTTAAAAACTTGTGCAAAGCAGCATTAAGAGATGGAGTTTTAGAAGACTCTGAAAAAAGAGTTCTTATCGCAGCAAGCAAAATATTCAAAATCGAAGAACAGGAAGTAAAAAAGATGCTTATAGAGGCTAAAAATAAATGAAGAAAAGAACCTTATGTTTATCTATTATTCTTTATTTCTTGTTTGTAACTTGTTTTGCGAATGCTGCAACTATTCAAATTCCGCAATGGTACAAGCTTAATGCGAAATTAGAAGAGCCTCCTGTTGTTGGTAAATCAGTTAACCTGACTGTTGATCTACAAGCAATTATTGGAGATTTAAAAAATATCAGCATAAGATTGATTTTGCCAGACAAGTGGACAGCAGTAAAAGCAGAAAGAAATATAAAAAAAATAGAAGCCAGTAAAACTGAATCAATCATTTTTTCTATTATACCAAAAACGGAATTATCTCAAGGCTCAATCGTTGTAGAAGCAACTTTTGATGTTCCCAAAAATAATATAAACAAAGCCATAGACAAGATAGCATCCGACAAAAACATAGCTGAAAGCTTGAAAAAAAGTGTAGAATCCTGGCCAAGCCCCACCAAAAGATATACAGATACATCTTTTGCAATTTTTCCAGAAGAATCCTTTTACCCTCTTTCAGGCGACATGTGGATTAGTTATGCTGATGAAATGTCCCCTGATCAAAAATTAAAAGGCCCTGTTTATTATATAGATTCTATGATTAGTTTGCATCAAGCTCAAACCGATGTTGAAATGTATAATAAACTGACTGAATTGTTAAAAACAGATGAAGGTTTATCGGAAAAACTTTCAGAAACAGGAGTAGATATAGAAAAGAAACATTTTGATTATTTAAATGGACTTTATGTTCTAGCTGTTGATGCCTGGAAAAATCAAGATTATCAAACTTCTTTAAATCTTCTAGAGTTATTGGAAAAAGAGTCGCTTTCATTAAAAAAAGCCTATGCAGACTATTTAAATATAGCAACAAACAATATAAGAGCTCTAATATTCTGGAAACAAGGACAAAGAAGATTAACGGAAGAAGCTTTCAAAAAAGCTTTTTATCGTAATAAAAAACATAAGCTGCAAAGATATATATTACGTAATTTAGGTCTTTTCATGTATTCCATAAAAGACAAAGCTACAGCCAAAGAAATGTATGAATTAGCAAAAACTTTTAAGAAGGGTTATACGCTTTTAGATAAAGAAACTGAATTACTGAAATAATGAGTGATTTAATATCAGAACTAAAATCAAAAGAGCCTTCTGTAGTTTGTGCAGCAATAGAAACTTTAGAAGTATCAAATCCAGAACAACTCAAGGCTAATATTGTTCCTTTATTATTAAATCCAAATGCCTGGGTTCGTTCTCGTGCAACTAGAGCTATGTGCCGCTGGGATAAAAGTGAAGCAATAAGATATTTAGCTTCAATGTTATTCTCAAATAAAATTCTTGAAAGAGAAGCTGCATTAAATAATTCTATTTTTTTCCCATTTAATCAGATTGAAAGCCTTTTATTAAAATTTTTAACAGTAGAAAGAGAGCAGAATCTAATACAAAAAGCCGGTGTCGTTTTTATGGTTAATCCAGATAAAACTACAGCTTATCGTTTATTTGAAGCCAAGCAAGCAACAAGAGGTTTGAGGTCTAATCTAATAGAAGCCATACTAGTAGGAGTTTTAAATTCTCTTTTTCAAGCTAAATTAGATAATGATTCTCCAGAACTACAGTTAAAAAAGCTTCAAATAGAATATAACGAAAAAAAGACTAAAATATATATAAATCACTTTTCTTCTATGCTAGGTTCTGAAGATTCTTCTATCAGACTGAAAGCAGCATTGAAACTATGTGAACTGATAAAAAAGAATGTTCCTGGGGTTGACATAATTATCAATGAATTTCTGAAAACCGAAGAAGAAGCAACTGTAGTAAATCAAGTTAGATTTTTTCTAGATTCAGATAAGAAAAAGCTAACCACTGAGGATAAAAAAGATGTTAGCACCTTAGATGGTCGGGAAAAAATATATTCTTCAATCAATAAGGATAATTATTCTCAATTAATAGCCTTATTACTGCCAATATTGAGAAATCTTCCAGAAATAGAACAAATAAGAATAATAAATTTTGTAAAAGATTATGGTGATAAAAGTCAATCAGAGCAAGTATTAAAATGCCTGGAAACTAATAATCCTGATGTTCAACAGGCTGTCATCGACTGCGTTTGCAAAATAGACCAAGAGGCTTTGAATCCTTATCTTCCAAACCTTATAAAAAGCAATTATGATCAGGTAAAATTATCGGCTATTAATGCTTTTACCTTATTCGATAAACCACAGGCACTATCAATACTTGGTCAAATGATGACTTCTATTAAAATTTCCCAGAGAAAAAATGCTCTTTTTTGCTTAGAAAGCCTAGACTTCGCTTCTGTTAGTGATATTATTATCGTAGCTGTAAAACAGGAAAAAGAAGTAAGCATAAGAAAAGAATTATATAATGTTTTATTAGACAACGCTAATGAAGAAGTATTCTATGAAATATATTTTCATTATATGACTTCTAATTCAAATGAAAAGATTGAGTTAAAAAGTTTTTTAATTAAATATTCACAAAAACTAGCATCACAAAATGCTGGGAAAACAAAAGATGATTTTTGGGAAAATGCTGAAGCACGCTGGAATGAAGAAAATGAAAATAAGGCACAACGTGAGGCTTATAAACTTGAAAAAATTCAAAGTTTGATAGCCAAAGATGATAGAAAAGAAAAAATAGAACTAGTCAAATTTGCTTTTATAAGTCATAGTATAGGTTTTATTCTTACCCTTCTGATATGGTTCGGATTTATGGCTCCCAACGCTTGGTTTAAAACAAGTGATAAAGCGACTGAAGGAATAGTCACAGAAGAAGGGAAAAATCAAGAAGTCAATCTATTACCAGCAGAACCAATTACAGTTAAAGGTGTAATTTTAGAAGTCAGTGTTCAGAATCTACAGGCAATGTTCTTAGATAATACAGGGAAAAAATATCTGCTTATGTTTGGGGATGAAAAATCAGTTCCAGAAACTGGTAAAGAAATAACAGCTCAAATATTAGTAGAAGATTACGAAAATTCAGTTTATATAGCAGATGTTATAAGTTTATTATAATCAAATATTTAAAATTAAAAATTTATAACGGTTATCCAAAATGTTATGAAATAGCCGTGACGATTCGGTAAAAAATATCATAAATTTCCAGTTTTCAAACAATCTAATGATATTGAAAATTTAAGAGATTACAAATAAGCATTATGCATATAAACAATATCACAGGCTTCTTTTATTGCCTGATTAATAGGTAAAAGGTCTTCACCTAGCTGAAAATCTAACATTGCCAATTTCCTATAAAATATAGGAATAACAGGAGATTTTTCTCCGGAAGCTATTTTTTTGCATATTTGCTGGATTTTTTCAGGACAATTTTCTTTTAAAGAATGACAAGCAGCAAAACAAGGTTTTTCATGTTTATCTAACACTGATGCAAAACCAAAAAGACGACAGATTAATCCTCTTGAAGGATAGACAGAACATCCCCACTTGTCATTTTCAAAAACAGAAAAAATACATCTCGAATCATTTTTGTTATTTATTTTTTCTATAACTTCTTCCAACAAACCACTTTTATACAAATGAAAAGCCAAAGGTAAAAATTCAAGAGGGGTAGCATTAATATCGTCATATAGACAACATTTCGAACAATGAAACAAACAATCTATATGGTATTTGTTTTTGAAAGATTTTGTAGCTTTATCTGCCTCTAACTGTAAGGATTCTATTTTTTGTATCTTCTGATAAAAATTTAACATGATGAGAAATAATACTCGGCATGAAGCATACTCTCAATTTTTTTTATGTAAATTAATATTAAGAAAAGATTTTTATATGCTTTTACATTATAGCTATTGCAAATTTATACAAGACAGAATAAAATCAAAACCACAAAATTAACTAAATTTGAGGCAAAACAATTAAATGAATGGACTAAGCTTATTACAAACAGAACGTGCTATTCTTGAATTAAAAAGACATTTTGAAGACACATTGGCTGATAGTCTAAGGCTTTATAGAGTTTCTGCTCCCATGTATGTTAAAATGGGAACAGGTCTTCAAGACGATTTAAACGGGACAGAACGACCAGTTACATTTTCTGTTCCAGCTATAGGCAATACAAAATTTGAAATTGTCCATTCACTTGCTAAATGGAAAAGAATGGCCTTAGCAAACTACAATATCCCTATGGGTGAAGGCATTTATACCGACATGAACGCCTTAAGACCTGACGAAGCAAGTATTGAAACAGGAATACATTCCATTTATGTCGATCAATGGGACTGGGAAAAGGTAATGAATAAAGATGAAAGAAATCTTGATTACCTTAAACATACTGTAGAAACTATTTATTCTGCTATTCTCTCAACAGAACATCATATTGCTACAAAATATGGGCTTAATAAATTTTTATCTCAAAAAATCCATTTTATCCACAGTGAAGATTTATTAGAAAAATATCCAAACTTAGCTTCAAAAGAACGAGAACATGCTATTTGTCGTGAACTTGGAGCAGTTTTTCTCATTGGTATAGGTGGAAAATTACAAAATGGTCAACCACACGACGGACGTGCCCCTGACTATGATGACTGGTCTACTCCTACAACAGAAGGTCATCACGGTTTAAACGGCGATATTCTTGTCTGGAATCCAATATTTGAAAAATCCTTTGAATTATCATCTATGGGAATAAGAGTTGATCCTGAAACACTATTAAGACAATTAAAAGAAAGAAATGTTTTGAAAAAAACCAATCTACCTTGGCATAAAAATTTATTAGAAAGGAAAATGCCACAAACAATAGGTGGTGGTATAGGACAATCTCGTTTAAGTATGCTTTTGCTTCAAAAGCATCACATAGGCGAAGTTCAGGTTAGTGTATGGCCTGATAGAATGTTAAAATATTGTGAAGAACAAGGAATACATATATTATAAAAGATAGAAGAAAGGTAATTATTGTAGTCGGTTTTTGTTATAGTTATTGTTTTTTCAAAAGTTAGAAAACATTTGATTATATTTTACAGACCTTCTACTAACTACAAAAACTATATCTTCCAACTACAATAATAACCATAAAATATCTTATATCTTAAATCTTGCTTCTAATTTTCATAGCTGGCATCGCAGGAATCACCACGGCTACCCATCGGATAAACAGCTGGCTGCAATGCAGGAATATTATATGGGTATTTTGAATCAAGTGAATTCATGTGTTCAACAATTCTTCTCTTAATATCTTCTGCTTTATAATCACCTTTACCATTTCTAGGCATATTACCAACAGGATCAGAAGGTAAAATTCCATCTGTATACATTGGCATTGGGGCAACATTTGATATAGGAATATCAGAAACAGGAGCAAGAGCTTGAAGTTTTCTTTTATGCTCGTTCATAGCTAATTCCCAAGTATAAACATCTGGTTCATATATTCTTGGTTCATTATGACGTTTAACACCTCTTACATATCTTCTTTTCTGAGTATTAAAAGTCATTTTACCTTTTTTAGCATATAAACCAGCTTTTATTAGTCTTTCAGAAAAATTCAAGTATTCCAGTCTATCTCTGTTGTTTCCTTCTAAAACAGCTTGAGCTGGTTCCATAGCAAGCAACATAACAACAGAACATATAGCTAATCCTGCTAATCCTTTAACAACGTAACCCATATTTATTTTCATAAAACACCCTCCGTGAGTACCTTTTAATCACAAAACCAAAAATTTATAAAAAGTTGTATTTCTGTCAAGGGAATTTTTTTGAAATTGACAATCTTTATTTAACTAAAATAGTTCATGCTTTTTCTATATAAATAGGTAATGTTTTTATGGAAACAGTTTAATTATAATCTCTGTACATAAATAGAGTTCGAAAAATGACTTATATCCTTTTTATTGATACAGTTTATACTTCCCTCTTCCCTCTCTGCTCTATGCTCTTCTATCTTTCAGCTTTCACTTTTCACCTTACCAACCATCACTCACCACCAACTACGCCTCGGATTGCTTTCAGCAATCAACCCCTTAAGTCTTTTGCTTCGCAAAATCCAGCTCTCCCACTATTCGTGGGGAAACTTCGCTTGACTCTTCCTTATTATCTCTTCACAATCTTCAATCTTCTATCTTTATTCTTAACAGTTCATCATGATAAGCACGAAGAACATAACTGTTTATCTGATTTTTTAATTCTGTATTTATTAATGTGACAACTTCATGCCAATCACCATTTGGCCCTTTTACGCTAGGCATACCGACAAAATCACCTTTTTCATTACTAAAAATACGCAAATCCTTTAATACAAGGCTATCATCTAAAATAACAGTAGACAAAGCCTTAAGATTGGTTTTAGGAGATTTAAAAACTTGAATGCGTATATCTGTGACTTTCAAAACTATAATTAAAACTTAAGAATAAATTCAGTCCAGACTTTTTGTTCTTTTGATGATTTTTTTTCTACTTCTGGGCGATTTTCGTTAGAATAACCAGCTTTAATTGAAACATCAGAAGTAGCTTCAACTATACCTTCTACTTCAACATTTTCTTTTAAATCAAAAGTATCCATAACTGTCTTTTTAAAAGCAACTTTACCCTTTAAAGTAGGTTTAAAAGAATAAACTGCTTCTAAATAATAATCAGAAGAAATCAAAGAAGGATTTGAGCCATCTTCTGAAGAATTCATAGAAGAGGCACGAACTGGCGAAGATGAAACGGACTGTTGATTGCCAGAACCTATAGTCAAATTAGACTTATTGTATTCACCATAAAGACTTAATTTACCTGTTCTACCAGAAAGACTGAAAGATGAGGCACTAGAATCACCAAAGCCTATTGCATTATCTTCGTATGAACTATTCAGAGTAATAACAGACTTCAAATCATTCTGATTATTATTATCTTTTACACTATCGGTAAAATTATTCGATAAAGCAAAACCCTTAAAACCTGTATCTATATGTTCTGCTTCGGACGGGAAAACTTTACCTACATTCTGATAACCTAAAATCTGACTACCAAGAGAAAGGTTAAATTCACTTGAAAACAAATCAGATTTGGATGAAGCTGAATTTATATCTTTAGAATTTTCTATTTCGCTATTCAACTTAAAATCAGATATATTATCCAGCGTTTCAAGAGATTGAGCATAGGAATATGGTACATTAGCCATTAGGCTAAGTACAATGACTAAAAGTAAATTTTTAATACTCTTTTTCATTTTATTCCTTCGCAATTCCATAATTTAATTATACAGTATAATATTCATTTCGACAATATTCAAGCAAAATTTATGTAAATGAAAAAAAAGCTTTTTCAAGACTTTCATATTTTCCAATAATATTATCTATGCTATCACAAACCTGTAATTTTCCTTTGTTTATAATAGCTATATGAGTAACTAATTTTTCTACTACTTCTAGAACATGACTAGAAAATATAATTGTTGTACCTTCTTTTGACATTTTTTTTAACATTTCTTTAAAGTCTCTGGTTGCTTGAGGATCCAAACCATTGAAGGGCTCATCCAATATAAGCAGTGAAGGATTATGTACAACTATGCTTGCCAAAGCCAACTTTTTTTTCATGCCAAAACTATAATTAGCAGTATATTCTTCTGCAGCGTCTTTCAAACCAAAAGATTCTAATAAATCGTTAATTTTTTGTTCCCTTGTTGAAGAATCTACACAATAAACATCTGCAACAAAATTTAAAAATTGTCTGCCGGTAAGATAATCATATAAAAATACTTCATCAGGCAAATACCCTACTTTAGCTTTAATTGCTGTAGGATTTGAAGCGACATCTAAACCATCTATGATAGCTGTACCAGACGTAGGCTGTAGCAACCCCATAAGCATTTTTAATGTAGTTGTTTTACCAGCCCCATTTGCACCTAAAAAACCAAACATAGCTCCTTTGGGAATTTCTAAGCAAAGATTATCAACAGCAATGTTTTCATTAAATTTTCTTGTAAGATGAGATAATGTAATCATTACAATTCACCTTTTATTCGTTTATCTCTATTTATTAAAAGGAAATTTGCATAGTCAGATATTTCTGGAAATTCTTCAAAGACTTTAAAGGTAAATTTATTATCCCAAAAGTCTTTCAGCCCGGAAAACCCTGCTTTTTCATATTCCGCAGCAGTAACAAGCATTTCAAGTTTATCTATAGCCTTAACGAACCTTCCTTCTATGCTATTACCTTCTTCAAATTCTTTAAACAATTCTAAGCTTTCTTTTGCAATATCACTTCCTAAAGGCATTAGAACATCTTCTATTGCTTGTGTTTCTATAGAATCTTTATTTTGAAAGTATTTTAAAGTTACAAATGGAATATCCCCAACTCTAGTTTCACCAATTTCATGAACAATTGCTATTGAAACAGCCTTATTCCTGTCTATTTTATTTTTTATCAGTGAAGAAAGATAATAAGTGAGGAAAACAACGCCAAAACAATGGTCAGCAATAGATTCCCCATCTCTAATTCCTCGAAGTTGCCAACCTGTTCTACGAATTTTTTTTAATGTTAGAAAATCTCGGATAACTTTATCTAATTCAGTATTCTTTATGCTCATATAATTAATCCCATAAAAATCTAATCAAAATAAAAAAAAATTCAATAGATAATATTGAACTTTATAAAACCTCTGTAAATATAAAAAATAACATATAAAAAAATTTGGAGCGTTTAAACTCCAAATTTTTTAAGACATATCTATTATTCCTACAAATAGTAGGAAAATACCCAATAAAATATAAATTATGCGAGCACCTTGTCGTCCAAATATATCAACAAAAAGTCTGGCTCTGTGATTATTCATATAGAAATCGAAATCAAATGCAGCGCAGACTATGCTGAATATTCCGACTATTATTACTAGTATACTGGAAATAATAGCCCCATCAGAGTCCGTTTACACCAGGAACACCTGTTTGAGGTGGAAGTTGCTGGCTTTTGTCTTCTGACTTAATAGGTTCACCGGGAACAATATCTGTAGGTATAGTGTTAATAGAAGTCTGTGGAACATTTTCAGATACAGGAGCTGGAGTTGGAACAGTGACTGGCGCAACTGGAGCATTTTCTGTTGCTGGCGTTGGAACAGTGACTGGTGCAACTGGAGCATTTTCTGTTACTGGAGTTGGAACAGTGACAGGTACAACCGGAGCATTTTCTGTTACTGGTGTTGGAACAGGGACAGGTGCAACCGGAGCATTTTCTGGAGCTGTAGTTGGAAGAGAAGAAAATGGCATTGGATTTACTGGATTGGTATTAGGAACTTGTACTGGAACTGGATTTTGACTTGGAATAGCAGTAATTGGCTGATTATTCATAGCCATTTCATTGCTTTCTTCCCAACCTGGACCAAAAACAGCTATAATAAGTGAAGTTATCATAAAGACTATAGCAAGATAAGTAGTCATTTTTGAAATCTGAGTTTCAGCACCACGTTCTCCAAATAGGGTTGCAGAAGCTCCTCCACCAAATGCCCCAGCAAGACCTTCGCCTTTATCCGCCTGAAAAAGGACGATAACGATCAATGCTATGCATACAACAAGATGAACAAATTTAACAAGAATAGCTAACATAAAACACAAGACTCCTTTGAGTTCTGTACAAAATCATAATTATGAGTGAATGAGTTTAGCAATTGAAAGAAAATTTGTCAATATTTTTATAAAAATCACAATATATTTAATAGTAGTATTAATTAAAGTTAATTAATTTGAAAAAAAAAATTATACTATTGATATGAGATAAAAAAAAATATAGAATTTATTGGTTGTATAATGAATTTTCTTATGGAGATTATATGAAAAAGAATATTTTTGCCAAAACACGTCTTGATGATGAAGATGATGAACCAATAGAAGAAGAACGTGAACGTCCAACAGAACTCAGTGAAATAATAGAACAAAAACTATTAGATAATCGTCAGATTTTCTTATGGGGAGCAGTAGAAGATGAATCTGCTCAAGACATAGTATCAAAATTGCTCTATCTTGAAACACTGAAACCCGGAGAACCAATTACGCTCTTTATCAGCAGTCCTGGTGGTGTGGTAACCAGTGGAATGGCTATCATAGACACAATGAATTTGATTTCATCTCCAGTTCACACCGTTTGTATGGGTCTTGCAGCCTCTATGGGGTCTTTGATTCTTTCCGCTGGTGAAAAAGGAAAAAGATTCATATTCCCATATGGCAGAGTTATGATTCATCAACCTAGCGTAGAATATCTATATGGTCAAGCTTCAGATCTAGAAATCCAAGCGCGCGAAATAGTAAAAACCAAAGAAATATCTGCAGAAATTCTTGGTAAAAACTGTGGAAAAAGTAAAGATAAAGTATTGAAAGATCTAGACAGAGACTACTGGATGGATTCAAAAGAATCTATTGAGTATGGAATTGTTGACGGCATTTATAAAATGCCAAGTAAGAAATAAAAATCTTTATAGAGTTTTAATTCTATAACAAAAACTCCCTCTTAAATCACTCAGAGGGAGTTTTTGGTTTCAAAAAATAACTATAAAATTAAGCTAATTTATGATTTTCTTATTTTCCTTCGCATGCTTTAGTAAAAGCTGCAGATTCTTCGTCGGTTGTTTCATGCTTTTTGAAAGAAAGAAGAATAAATCTTTTCTTGTCTAAAGGTGAAGTTTTTATTTTCCCTTCAAAACAATAGAAACAGTTAATATCATCTTTTTTCATCTTTTTTCCATTTGCTCATATCACCATAAGGGTCTTTAATTACTGCTCCGCTGGGTGCAGTAATGATATAGCCTTTAACAGTATAAGTATCATCTTTTTCATTGTATTCATATCCGTAAATATGAGCAAAAGTATAGGCTTCGCCATCTGCATCTGGATATGCATAAACCTTATCATCGTGTTTAGCAATTTTCTTACCGAAAAATTTAAGAGTTATTTCATCAACCATTGTTGCAGGAATAAGTTTAAAATTCTCAATTTCACCTTTTGAAGTCTCTAATTTATTATAACGGTTTTTATAAATATGACCTTGTGCAAAATTAAGCATTAATGCGTCAGAAAGCTCATTTTCCGCAAAATCATCTAAGAAAACTTCTGCAAAATTGCTGAAAAACAAACTGATTTTCTTTTCTTCATCTTTTGTCCAGGTTTTTGGAGCAGCAAAAGATAAAGTTGTAATTCCAAGAACTAAAAACCAAGCTATTATTATTTTTTTCATTATTTTTTCCTTTCTTACTTTGGTAATTCTATCTTCTTAGGCTTATTTTCAAAAGGCTTGAAAAGAAGAATTGTTCGTCCAATTATTCTTACCAAAGTAGCCTTAGTAGCTTTAACAGATTCTTCAGCAACTTCTTCAGCTGTATTCGGGGAAGAATCAAGAATCTTAATTTTAATTAATTCATGAGAGTTAAAAGCTTCAGAAACACTTTCTATAACTTTTGCTTCCAAACCGTTTTTGCCAACTCTAACGATTGGATCCATCTGGTTTGCAAGAGCTTCAAGAAACTTTCTTTGGTTCGATGCTAATTTCACAATAAAATATCCTCCGAATAAACTTTTTAGCAATTATAGTTTATTTCGGAGGATTAGGCAACTTTAAGAGTTTAAATTATAAATTATGGAACTACAGGGCCATTATTAAAGGTAATTTCGTAATGGTTACCATGTATCAGTTTTCCTGTAATCATTTCTTCACAACAGTAAGAACATCCATCTTCTGTTTTATAAATAAAAGCATTTGAAGGAACTCCATCTTTTACCTGGTCAGCAGTACAGAATGGATAACCATTAAATTTTCCATAATCATTTTCGATAAAGTTTACGGTACCTGTTACAGTGCCTCCAGCAGGAATTGTATTATTTTTACTATCTACAAAAAAGCCTTGAAGTCTAATGTAACCACTTCCGCCAGAACCATTTTTATAATCACCGTATATTTGGAATCCTAAGCCTTTGTTATCAGATTCTCGACCTATTGTAAGAGTAGAAGACGTAGCATTTTTAAGTGAAACTATTACGCTTAACGCTCCATCAAAAGGTTCTTCTCCTCTGTCGTCAGTGTCGGTGTCAGTGTCAGTGTCGGTATTAGTATTAGTATTAGTATTAGTGTTGGTGTTGGTGTTGGTGTTAGTGTTAGTATTAGTATCTGTATCAGGATTCAGACCGGGATCTGGATCTGGTTCAGGTTCAGGTTCAGGATCAGGATCAGTATTGGCATTTTCTGTCAGAACTTTTGACGCTATAAAATCTTTCTTTTCAGGTTTTAAAGAATCAAGATAACTTTGGTCAGTATAATAAAGAACAGTAGATTCAATAATATCTGTTTTTGCTTCTTCATCTGTAATTTCAGAACCGAATTTTGCACGCCATTCTGAAATTCTCCTTGCATGATAATAAAGGAAGCATTCTGTCATTTCTCTTATTAATATTTCTTTAAATCTTTTAGCCCTTTCAGAGTCATTTAAAGAAACAAAAGCAGGGGCGAACCAGGAATTGTTTGTTACAAATATATACGATTCGGATGAGAATGCATCACATGTATCCGTTGTAGGCATATAGCTTACACCCTGTGTACAGGTAGTGAAGTATTTAGGTAATTCTTCAAAAACTTCTTTAATTGCTTTTTTCATACCATCCGGCATGGACATCATAGAACTGCTCAA
>CAJOND010000035.1 GCA_905236675.1 Candidatus Rifleibacteriota bacterium
AACTTGGCGTTATTACAGAGCTTATGCAGAAGATAATCATTGGAAATATATCGAATACAAAAAATATGATTATAATGCAATAGAAGATTCCAGACTACATGGTTTTGAACAGTATCTGGCACTTGTAAAAATAGGTTTTCCACCAGAACGTTGGGAAGAAGAAGTTAAAGGTCATATAGCTTTGATGAACTACTGGTATTCAAAACCTCACTGGGATTACGACAGAAAAAAGTTATGCTTTATTGAAATCAACGATTCTAAAGAACACGATGAACACTCTAACCCTATTGATGAACCTCGGCCAGGTTCTATTATAAAAGTCGTAGATGATTACTATTCATGCAGTAAATTTACTGAAATCTCAGAAGAGGCTCAAGAAAAAGATTCTCAAGGTTCAAGCAATAACATAGATAAAGAAAAAATCGGAACCGATGAAGCTAAAATTGAAAATATCTGGATATTAAAAGATATTGCATTGGAAATGGTTTATTGCCCAAAAGGCAGTTTCAGAATGGGCAGTCCAAAAAAGAGAGAAGAATACCCACCACATCAAGTGAAGCTAAGAAAACCTTTTTATATTGGTAGATATCCTGTAACTCAGATGCAATATTATGCAATAATGAAGAAACAACCCTCTTTTTTTAAAGGTGAAGATAGACCTGTTGAATCAGTAAGCTGGGATGATGCAAAAGAATTTGTTGAAAATATTAATTTCTTGTATAAAAGGCAACTTCCTCAAGGCTATAAATTTGCTTTGCCTTCTGAAGCTCAATGGGAATACGCCTGCCGTGCGGGAACTACTTCAGATTTAAATAATGGAAGAAATATAATATCTGGGACTGGTAAAAGTGATAGTTTGGATGAAGTGGCATTTTATATACAAAATTCAGACGACAAAACCCACCCCGTAGGCAAGAAGAAACCTAATGCCTGGGCCATTTACGATATGCACGGCAATGTGTGCGAATGGTGCGAAGACAGTTATGATTATTATCCTGAACATGATGTAACGGATCCAACAGGACCAGAAAGCGGTTCTTACCACGTTCTTCGTGGAGGCAGCTATCTTAGCAACCCAGGCACTTGCCGCTCTGCTTCTCGTTACTACAACTACCACGAAGATAAACAGAAATTTATGGGTTTCCGCCTTGCCATGATTAAAGAATAGAGAAAAACAATGAAAGAACTAAATATTAAACACTTAGAAGGTGAAAAATTTTACTTTCGCTTTGATATTGAAGATTTTGAAGGTGGTTGGAAACCAGGACAGGTTAAAGAAAGAACACATAAAAGTCTGAATCGTGATGCTAATGGCCGTTTCATTTTAGAAATCTGGGAACATCACAATAAATTTGACGCTTGGGCATTTACTTCTAAGTATTATGAATTAGACAATTCAGAAGTGCTTGATTGCGTAAACAAAGCTTTTGAACAAAAGCAAATATCAGAAAAACAAAAAAATGATTTTTTAGCCGAATTTAACGCTCCATTTAGAAAACCTATAAAATACTTCGATAATGTAACTGTTTTTCATGACGATACTTATAAGCTTTTAAAGTCAGGCACCAATTATTATCTATGCAAAGAAAACGAAAGTTATAAATTAACCTGCCACCCTTATGAGCCATGCACCATTATTGAAGGCAGATGTATTCATAACGCTTTCGAAATCACTGATGTCTTCGAGTCTTTTCTTTATAAAGAAAAAATAACCAGCATTACGGGAAGAGAATATGGCCCCAAAGAATTCTGTGATCTAGTCTATGCTATGATAGAAAACAACTTAGATGATGTAAATATTGATTATGTAGAGAAAAAGCTCTGGGACAACAAGAAAAACATAGAAAATAATAAACCAGAAAATATCGAAGAAGACGATGATGATGAAATAGACGAAGAGGCTCTTGAAACAGACTTTGGTTACAAATTAGATGGAAGTCTTCGTGAAAGAATAATCAAAATGATGGAAATAGCTGGCGATGACGAAAACAATAAATGGAAAATTTCTACTATAAAAGAATCTTATAAAAGAGCTAAAGTTAATTTATACCCGGCAGCCGAAAAATTCATTTCCCGCTATGCTTATCTCTTTTCTGCTATGTTTCCTACTTTTAAATATGAAATGGACTGCACAAAGTTCTTTTTTGACTGCTATGATTCTATTGACGAAGATACCGACCAGGTTGAACTGCTGAGAAAAGCAACTTTTGACACAACGTTACCTAATACAGGTTATAATTTTTCTAAAATCTATTTAAAAGTTAAGGAAAAAGCCTTATGCAACATTACGGCAGTCGGACGTTTCGGCTATTTCCCTGCTTCTACCCTTTATGTGGGTGAAAATGGCAAGCTTTACGCCACAAAAGACAACATTAACGATATTCGTGTTTACGATAACGTTGTTGACCTCCTAGAATATGAATTAAGAGACCATATTCCTATGGGAATCACAGATTAAAGAATTTACAACTCTTAACCATATTGCTTTTTAGTAACTTTTTTTGCTATTGTTATGATAAAAAGATAACAAAACATCGAATAAATAAGGGGCAAACATCTAAACAAATGAATAATACTACTTTCCAAATCCGTAATCATAAATCGAAAATAAACTCTAAATCAATTATAAGTGGTGTAAAAGAAAATCGATGCTCCCCCACGAATGGTGGGGGAGCTGTCAGCTTGCTGACTGAGGGGGCTGCAAAGCGAAGCTTTGCAGGAGAGTGGCAATCTATATGTTTTTCGTCATTGCGAGCCGATGTAATAGGTGTGGCAATCCAGAAATTATTTTTAGCTATTCTAATAAACCTAATCTTCACATCTACCGCTTTTGCTTTTGAAATAAGTAATTCAGTAACACCAAAAGACAGCTTCGTTCCATTTTCAAGATACTTGGAAAAGCTTGATAACAAAGGTTGGACTGTCATATCAGGTATGACTGATGAGCAAAAGAATGAAGCAAATGATGAAATAGACAAAATGCTTGCTTCAGCCAAAGGTGATTTTGAGGCTGAATTTGAACCTAATGATGAAGCGTTCAAAATAACTGTTTATGATGGCTTTTCCCCAGTTGTTTTCAATGTTTTGAACCCCTTTATAAAGAGATATGAAATTCCAGACTGTCAAAGTATTGACTATGAATGGCTTGATAAAAAGCTAACCCAAGCAGGAGCCAAAAGATACAGAACCACCGGTTCTGATGCTGTTTATTTTTTGAAAACCGCTTATAACAAGCAGTGCTTCATAATTGCAGAAAACAAAGAAAATTCAACTATCCGTTTTTTATGCAGTAATGTTATCCCCAATGACTGCACTCTTACTTTAAAGAGAGAAGATTTTGACGGAAAAGATCAAGGCTTGTTTTTCACTCAAGATTCTGTTAGTGGAAAATCACAGATAGCCAAAGTTGCTATAAAAGCCGAAGAAAGGGCAAAGGTTTTTGTTCGATATTACAATGAAATATCTTATGAAAAACATGATGAAAGCTTTGACAAAGAAATAGTATTAGAAACTATAAAAAGCAAAGAATTTGTATTAGACGATATTCCAGCAGTTGACGGCTTTTTAAACTACAATATCAGGGTTGAAGGCGAAGTTGAAACTATAACAATGAAGTTTTTAACTGGCAATGATTTGCCCGTTGTTAATTACGGTTCAACTTTCGGAACTCTAGTTTTAAAAGGTGTTGACTCTAATCTAGGCGCTGAATTGATTCCATATTTCAGATCAAGCGAAGGCGAAAAAATATTTACTAATCCAATTCTAGACGATGCAGGGAACTTCGTTTTCACAGTTCCAGCAGGCTTTTATAAGCTTTTATTCGCTAAAAATCCTTATATGGATGGTGTCGAAGGCAAATGTTTTGCTCAAAATATTCCTGTAAGTGCTGGTGAAGCTACTGAAGTCATTATTCCAACAGAAAATGCCAGAGCAATTAACGAACTTCGAAAGCAATATGTTATTGCTGATGAAAACAAAGATACAGGCAGTATTCAGCTTACCAATCTGACTGTAAAAGATGCAAAAGGCGCAATTGAATTAATAGTAAATGACCCCTTGGAACGTGATGTTTTCCCAGAAGAAAAAGAAGTTAAGGTGCTGGAAAACGGTGTTGAAGGAAAAGTAACAAAAATAGAACGTGAACCTCAGCCTGTTGACGTTGTGTTAGTTTTAGATTCTTCAGGCTCTATGGGGGAAAATATGAAACCTGCTGTTGAGGCAGCCAAGACTTTTGTAAACTCTCTGCCCGACAGCTCAAACGTAAGATTTATTCAATTTGCACAGAAAATAACAATTCATAAAGGCGAAAAGAAAGCTGAAATAATCAAGGCTTTAGATAGTGTTAAATCAATCGGTGCTACAGCTATGTATGATGCCTTAGATAAAGCTTTGAAATTACTTGAAAACAAAAAGAAGCCTTATATTGTTTTGTTTTCTGACGGTGCCGACAGCCGAGAACCAGGAGTAGATGGCAAAGGCAGTGATTTAACTAAAGAACAGATTATCGGCAAATTAGGAAAAAGCAAAGCAACTCTCTTGGCTATAGGTTTTGGCAAAGGTCACGACCCCAAAACTCTCAAAGCTATGAGCGAAGTTACTCCTAATGGAATGTATGTAGCTGCCGCAGATAAAAATGCTTTGCCAGCAGCTTTCGCCGCTGTTTCCTCAAAATTCGGCAATCAGTTCAAAATAAGCTATGACCGCCCTTATACAAGCATAGATTCTAAGAGTGACGTTCCTGTAATCGCTATGATGATAGACAACTCTCGCTCAATGGATATGGCTCCAGAAGAAGCACCAGACGATGATGTGGGATATAGAATGGATAAATTGAAAACTGTTTTTCATGACTTTATTCTTGGCTTGCCCTCAAATTCTTTAATGTCTCTTATGACATTTACTGGTCAGGGAATGGAACCATCGTATATAGATAGCAAGCAGATTCTTACAGACAACAAAGCTTCTGTTTTAAAAGCACTGTCAGAATGTCAGGGATATAGCGGAACCCCAATAAATGACGCTTTAACAGTGGCTATCAACAATCTTAAGTCCTTAAGTAGCAGCAAAAAAGTTTTGATTTTCTTTACCGACGCAGCCCTAGATTGGGAAAGTAAAGAAAGCGAAGCTCTAAGAATCAGATATGAAGAACTTTTAAAAGAACTTAAAAAAGAAAACATAAGGGTTTTATTTGCTGGTCTTGGTGGTGCTGACTACGTTGAAAAATACAAAGCACCCTTTGTTGAAGCAGCAAAAATATCTGGCGGCGATTATATCATTACAGCTAACACAAAAGATATTGCAAACAAGCTTAACGAACTGTTGAAGAAGGTTGACGAGCCTCTTTCCACTAAGAAAAATCTGACTTTAAGCGTAGCTATTGACGCCAAAACCGAAGATGGCAGCAGAATGAATTACTCTGCAGTTAATAGTTATGACAAGCTTACACCCCTTGAAAAGAAGGGCCAGATTGTTAAACCTGGCGTTATCTCAATTAAAACAGGGCAAAAATATGCTTTTAAGCCACAGGTTAAGACTGAAGGTCTTGTAAGTCATTCTGAAACCGCTAAAGACACAGAAGTTTTTAACAGAGTGAAGTTCCAGAATAAACCTACAGCAAATAACAAATTTGCTTCTATAGAAGCCCAGGAACTCTATTTACTAAACAAATTCAAGGGGTTTGAACCAACAAAAGGTATCTTTGCTGCTTTGAAAGTTAAAATTTCTTTCAAAAAGGCGAATAAGAGCGACAAAGAAATAGGCTATGAAATTCCAAGTATTTTCAACCACTTCTATCTTTCTTTGAATAACAGCTCTTTGACAGCTACTTCAAAACTGACTTGGCTTGCAGAAAATACCATTACTAAAATACCTGAAAAAGTTTCTATTTTCGTTGATGAAAAGAATACTGCCGAAGGTTTCTTTGTTTTCGATATGCCTTATGAATATACACAAAACGGCATGACTCAAATTTCATTACATTACTTCGATGAAACTCACGGTCATATCGAACTGCCTATTGTAGGTAGAATGAACGAAAAGCTAGAAAGCATAAAAAGCTTACCAAATACCGAACCGCAGAAAATTACCGATGCTTTTTCCTTCAAAGTTAAAGGCTTTGAAGATAAAGACAAGGCTGGACAAGCAGTCTTTGATCCTTACGCCAATTCTGCTTTCAGAATTATTGACGCTGACTTTATCAGCAAAGTTTCTGCTCTTCTCGACATTAAGCCTATAGAACGCTTCTATTATGCAATAGAAACCGATAACGGACCGTTGATGACCAAGATGAACAACGCTGTTTATTCAATGCCTTTGGGCTTTGTAAGCAAATTGATGTTTGCTCCTGGCTCTAACAATCCAGTTAGACTTCCTTTTGTTATAGGGAAAGAGCTATCGCAGAATTCAAGCTATATCTGGGGTGATGTGGCTAAAGGCGATGTTAAGATTAAAATCTCTGATGGTAAGCCTTGGAGCGGTAAAAAGCTAGGCAAGAAATACAGTCATGAGCATTTTGATTTAATCATTAACGACATTGGTCGTATTAATGATAATCAGTATGCTATTGTCGATTTTACCATTGTTGATAAGCCTGATGAAGAAGGTTTAGGCACAGGCGGGCTTACTACCCTCTTTACCTTGTACTGCAAAGCCGAAAAGTCTGAAGAGCTTGAAACTTCAGCGAACGGCGGAACAATTATAAAGGCAGTTACTCGCCGTGGACTTGCTGACTTCGGGTCAATAGGACCAGTAATGCCTGGTCGTGTAAGTCCTGATGTTGAATATATGCGCTCACTTGCCTACGGAATTGATGAAAGCTGGGGCGCTTTTGAAGGCACTTCCAGACGTGGAATTGTTGCGTTCAAGCTTACTGACCAATATAAAGACTCTGACGAATGGGAACTCATCAGCGATTTCATACCAAATTTAAAATTGAAACTTCCAAAAGAAGAATTCACAAACAAAGCTTTATTGGCACAAAATTATGATTTCACTTTCGATGATTCCTTAGACAGACGAATTGATGAAGCTGTTGCTCAAGCAAAACTTGAATATGAAGCCACTCACAAGGAAGTTGATAAAACTCCTAAGATTGGTTTAAACAAGGATGATAAGCCGTTAACAACTGTCTCTGTTCCTGCAATTACCCTTTATGGAACAGAAAAAATCAATTCGGTTAAATCAGAAAAAGATATTCTAGCTTTATTTGAAAAATTAAAAATAGCTTACAATCAACAAATTAATGTAAATGTATTCTATTCTCCTGAAGCTGTAATAACTCAGGGTTGGGGCAACGACAGCGAACTAACAAATCTTGCTGAAAAACTGCTTATTAAGTTAGGTAACACACCGTCAAAAAGATATGTAGAGTTAACCCAAAAAGGTGAAGAAAAGCTTAAATCACGCACATTAGGCAATATTCCAGAAAAGACTCTTTTGACAGCTCTAGAATACAAGAGCGATGGAAAACCTGTTCTTTTTGTTCCTGCTTTTGGCAAGAATTTAAGCGACTTAAATGGTTTGTGTTACTTTAAGAATCCAGTTGTAAATGAAACTTATTATGAAAAAAGCAAAATAACTTTAAAAGTCAGCGTTTACGGCAAACTTACAGGCGATGCTGGAATTGCTGCTCAACAGGCAATAGCGGCAGATATGTTCGGTGCTCTTGGCGGAAGCGAAGGCGCCGAAACTGAAGATGGAATTTTTGAAACAACAACTCTATTTAGCAAAGAATTTACTGTAAATGATTTCTCTTCTGACTTGTTCGATGTAAGCTTCCAGTCTGTTGGCAAGAGCAGTGACGGAAAAGGCGATATTGTCTGCGCTGTTATAGATTCTCCCAATGGAGTTATTGTTGATGAAAAACTTTGGATAGATACTTCCTGCTATGAAATCAAGTCTGTGACAATTCAATTTGATGAACGCAATAAAACAACAAGACTATTAGGTGAAGGGAAAAAGCTTACTGACCTTCATTTTACTCTTGGTTATTTTATGCCGACTCTTATAGAACCGGCTGTAAAAGCATACCAAGAAGCAATTAAAGTTAGAGCTGAAGGAATAAAAGATGCTTCTAACTATACTAAAGTTAAATGGCAAGGACATGCTGCTCTAGCTAAGTTTATCAGAGCTTTTGGCAAAATTTCTGACGATCTGTCTAAAAAGTTTGAGATTATAGTTCCTAGGGTAACTGAAGAAGACGCTCTAGCTGTTGCTGCAATCTGTGAAAGCGATGGAAATAATGCCACTATCGGCATAGACTTGATAAATGTTGCTGTTTCAAGCGCTATAGAACAAGAAGGTCAGAGTGAAAAGGCAAAATACTACAACACAGTTGCAGGGCTTCTTGCCTCACAGATTGAAGCTTCTGTTCTGCTTGGTGGAAAGGGCGAAAGCTATGCTCATGTTTGGGCAACAACACCAAAGAATGCAGGTCTTATTACTATCGGCGAAGAAGGTCGTGAAGAAATCTGCAATTATCTTGTAGAAAAGAACTTCCCGAAACTTTTAACCGACAGACTGAAAGACGAAAAATGCAATAACTTGAGCTTTATTGTTCCAACAGCTCAAGGGATTAGAAACGGCAAACCCACTTGGGCTTGGCTTGAAGTCAACAACGAAACTGGTTATGTTGTTTCAATGTTTGATAACGGAGAACGCTCTGGCTTGGCTGGCTATGTAATAGGGCTTACTCCTTACAACGAATGTAACTTTGTTGCTGGTGCTATGATTGGGCTTACCTGCTCCAACTTCTCAGTTGCAGCTTATACTTTGGAATTTGATGATGAGAAGGCTGTAATGGCTTCGGCAAAGAAGCTCTGTGAAGCTCTCTGCGATGTAATCGGAGCCGTCGAAGGTTTAGCCACTTCCAAGGATTTGCAGGGCTATTTCTCTGGAGCTCTCGGCTCAATCGGCGGAGATACCACCAAAAAGCTTGTCGGTGTGGACTTCAACGAAGTCTATAAGCACGTAAAAATCATCCGCGGCGACGACACCTACGTCCCCACCTTCTCCGAAGGCTTCAAAACTGCCATCCAGCTCTACTTCGGTAAGTAATGCATAAAAAGATGCTGCCCCGCTATGCGGGGAAGCTGGCGAGCGTAAGCGAGACTGAAGGGGGAGCAAAGCGAAGCTTTGCGTAGTCGAAAGGGTGACCGAACTAGAGTAAACTTTCTTTAGCGATAGCGTATTAAAAAACTCGTTCTTATTAGATTATATGTCCGCCAGGAGGCTGTCCGAAAACTAGGTTTTGGCTCCATATTTAGATTATTCTAATTATTTTAAAATCCCCCTTAATCCCCCTTTACAAAAGGGGGCAAGAACATTACTCCACACATTGAATTTTTGAGAAATTCTTAGTTTTCGGACAAGCTCCGCCAGGACATCACATCATTAACCTATGGCGTTGAAAACGCTCTAGGAATAGAACCCTCTTATAATTCTCGTCCGGCAGGACGATACTATAATCCCAAGGGCATCAACGATGCCCTTGGGGAAAAAAGTAGCGCCCTTACCGATTGCTTCGCAATCAGCCCCCAGCGACTCGCTGACCTCCTGTCGCTCGCTTGCATAGCCACATCCTTGTGGCTTATCCGTCACATACGTGACACCTTCCCAAATTTTATTCAAAATTGGGGAAGGATCTTGAGAGAGAGTATCTAGTCCGTGGGCTTGCCCACGGTTATTAAAGTAACGTCCCTTCGGGATGTTTTAACAGTTTTCCAAATGTCAGAAAATTACCTGTTGTAAACTTAAAAGGTTTTTAACAATTAATCCAAAGGGAGATTATCGGGGTTGATAATCTCGTATTTTACACCGATTCTTTCTAGTTCCTGAAGAAAATACTTGAAATTCTTCTTTTGAGCTCTAATTTCGTATTCGTTAGATTTCTGGTAATAAATTTTATTATTTACTGAAACAGGAAACACTTTTTGTTTATTCAAGTAAGGCTTATAGTCTTCTAAACTTTTAATTATACCAATA
Organism: Candidatus Rifleibacteriota bacterium; assembly: GCA_905236675.1. Taxonomy (GTDB): domain Bacteria; phylum Muiribacteriota; class Ozemobacteria; order Ozemobacterales; family Ozemobacteraceae; genus RUG334. Next base: position 9,982 of record CAJOND010000035.1, read on the forward strand.
AGACCGTCTGTATTTAAATTAAACAAGACTTCTAAGTAATCTTCATACGCTTGTTTAGCTTCAACAGGGGCATCATCTCTTATTTTTGTCAACACTCGGTTTTCGTCACCAGGTTCATAAGATTCATCCATCCATTTACGAAATTTAGAACAATCATAAAGCATACTGGTTATCCTTCCTTGCAAATGAGTTTTTCCTTCTATCAAAAATAGTATTTTGTTTTCCAATGGTCATAAACTTGCCCTGTTGCAAACTAAGCTATAAGGTTTGACATCCTGAATTAATTTGCATATATCTATTTAATAGGTAGATTTATCTTTTTCATGTGCAGAATGCTTAGATTAATTATCTACGATGTTCTGGGACACATATAAATCTACCTTCTTTATTTGTTTTAGTATTGTCGGAAAATAAACCTATTGCAAACCAATAAGTGGCTATTCCAAGCACTTTTTTTATTTAGCTAGATAAGCTTCGATAGCTTCTTATATTATTTTTGCTTGTGAATCACTATTAGATGCACACTTTTCTCTAAACTGCTGAACAAGTTCTTTTGGTAATCTGACTGAAATAGTATCGTAATTCTTTGCATTATATTTGTTTATAGCTTTTCTGTTTGATTCTGGTATTGCCATTTAAAATTTTCCTTTCTTTGTGTTATGATTAGAATAAGTGAGGGTTAAGCAGGGTTTCGACCTTCGGCTATTCCCCTTTTTAATCTTAGTTAGCAAATTCACTTTCAAGTAAGAAACTTACTAAGATTATCACATTTAACAAGGTTTTCTGTTTCCAAAAGGTCAGAAAATGCTCTATTGCGAACCTTATGAATCAGGATTGAACCCTTCCGAAGTGCCATCGGAGTATTTTACAAAATAGACTTTGTAGACTATTGAAGTAATAAAATCTTCTGAAACTTTCCTGATATTATCGTGCCATTCATTGGTATTTTTATATATTTCCTTCCAAGTTTCAGCTTGAGATTTGCCGGGTCTAATATTGCAAACATGCCAGAATATGTTGCCCTCATAAAGAACTTTTTCAAATACAACAATGGGGGAGTAATATATCTTAACCTGAAAACTACAAGCGGTAATTGTCTTTTTACCTTTGTTTTTTACGGCATGTCGAAGGTAGATTCTAGCAGGTTCAGTTTTTATCTCCTCTCCGCCGTAAGTTCTTTTTTCTACATAGGTTTTCTCAATGTCATAGCCGATTTCACTTAAAGTTATAGTAACAGGAGCTGAAGCAGGCAAAGTATGACAGATTGGAGTGTAATTTTTCTTTTTTGGTGATAAAAAACGAAATGGATTCTTTGCAAAAGATGATAAAGGGCATAGAAGAACCATAAAAAATATGAAAAGGGTAACTTTTTTCATAAATATTTCCTAAATTTTATTATTTAAATTAATTATAATAATAAATTTAAAATTATCATCCAAAAAAAGCTGCAAACTCTTTTTTTTAGAGAGCAGAGATAAGAGATTAGGGATAAGAGGATTGTTTTAGCAAAAGAAAATATTTAAGTATAATTAACTTTTTATGAATTACTAAGTTTTCTTCGACTAACCTTATTTTAGAAATATGAGGTAAAAAAAAGATAAAATTGAAAACCGAAAGATGAAAGGAAATAAATCCCTTATCTATTTTGCTCTTAACTCTTAACTCTTAGCTCTTAGCTCTATTTTAACCGAGTGCAATTCGATACGTTTAGAAATGAGGCTAGATTAATCGGTTTATAAGGTTAAAAAAACTTACTATTTCTTTGTTTAATTTATGTTTTTATAAGGTAAGTATATTGACACAACACAAAAGTGATACTAAAATTAGTTACAGGTTATATAAAAAATGGGGCAAAAAGAAAAACTTATTAAACGGTTAAAATCTAAGCCAAGGGATTTTACTTTTGCAGAATTAGAAACTCTTTTGCGTTTTCTTTCTTATGAATTAGATAACAAAGGAAAAACAAGCGGTTCTAGAGTTATGTTTATTAGTGACAATCATGCTCCTATTTTGTTACATAAGCCTCATAATCGAAAAGAATTACTTGAATATCAAATAAAACAACTATTAACTTTATTAGAACAAGAAGGATTAATATGAATAATACAATTGAGTATAAAAACTATGTGGGAAGCGTTGAATTTTCACAAGAAGACAACATCTTTTTTGGAAAAGTGCTTGGAATTAAAGCATTATTATCTTATGAAGGAACTAATGCAAAAGAATTAGTTGATGATTTTCATTCTGTAATAGATGATTATTTGGAACTATGTAAAAATAAAAATATAGAACCAGAAAAAGCGTATAAAGGTAGTTTCAATGTAAGAATACCTGCTGAATTGCATAAAATGGCAGTAATCGGAGCTATGTCCCGGCAAATTTCATTGAATAGTCTTGTAGAAAATGCCTTAAGAAGTTATTTGTCAGAATAATTTTGGTAAAAGAGTAGAGATTAATTCTCTAAATGTTTTTGTATTTTTCCCAAAAACATTTGTTATAAACCAATTACAATAATAATTTTAAAATTATCATCCAAAAAAAGCTGCAAACTCTTTTTTAGAGATTAGAGAAGAGTGATAAGAGATGAGAGGATTGTTTTAGCTAATGAAAATATTTAACTATAATTAACTTTTTACAAATTACTAAGTTTTCTTCGACTAACCTTATTTTAGAAATATGAGGTAAAAAAATGATAAAACAGAAAACTGAAAGATGAAAGGAAACAATCCCCTTATCTCTCTTCTCTAACCTCTTGACACAAAACATTTTAAACATTTAAAATAACAAAAAATATCAGTAGGTAAAAATATGATGTATCCATTTATGACGTTAAACGATAAAACAGAAATAGTTCATTCAGATGCATATATAGAAAATAATCAAGAAAAAGTAAAAGTATATTTTGAAAAACCGATTTATGGCGGTTTTAAATCTGCAGAATGCTATTTGCCTGCTTATGAATGGAAAAATATAGATGGATTTTCAGAAGAAGAAATAGAATCTTTCCAAGAATTATTACAGTCAACTGCCCATATAATCATATCTCTTGCAAGAGAAGGCGGTTTTGATAATGCCGCAAATTTTTAAAATTGGAAACTATATAATCTTCTTTTGGTCTAATGAAACAATTCCTTTAGAGCTAATTCATGTTCATGTAGCTTTAGGTATTCCTTCTGAAAAATCTACTAAAATCTGGATAACCCAAACAGGCAAATGCTTATTGGCAAATAACGATTCTAAAATTCCAAATAGACAATTAAAATATATAATTGACGTTATCGAAGCTAGAAGTAAAGAAATAATCAAAAAGTGGATTAATTATTTTGGAAGTATTAGTTATTATTGTTAATTATCATCCAAGGTATGATATTGACACAACATGAAAGTGATACTAAAATATAAAGTATATTTCTGATTTCAGAGGGATATATAGAATGGAAATCTTTGATGACGCTCATACGAAAGTAACAAAAAGAACGGAGTTTATTAAAAGTTTAGCATCAAAACTAAATGGAAGTTTTGTTAACAAAATTGATGAATTAATATACAAATTTGATTTAAGTGAATTATATACTGACCTAGAAAACAGTAACGCTATTACTGGAGAAATTCAGGGATTTGAATATTGTTTTATAGAATATTTTCATCAAGGTAATGGCAAATACGATCCTTCGGGATGGGTATCAAATGTTCATTTACATTTGAATAAAGATTTTCCTGATTTTAAATTGACAACAAAAAAAGCATCACGTTCAAAAGCTATATCTGAATTTTTATTAGGAATAATTTTAATTATTTCCATTATTTTATTTTTTATATTATTGTTTCGCAATGATAATTTGGATTCTTTTTTTTCTGGTTCTCTATTAGAGAATTTAATTGTTGGTGTAATAATGGGTGCAATTTGTATTGTAATTGGTTTCAAGGCCTATATGTCAATGTATGAAGTAAGTAAAACTTATATAACTATAAAAAATCAAAATAAATACAATATTCAGAATCCAAAATTTAGAGAAAAATATGTTATTTTTTCTGAAAGTGATGAGAATAAAATTAGTGAAATTTTTAATGAAAATGCAGTTTCTAAATTTATGGCAACAAAACCAGAACTAACAGATATTAATTGTCACAATAAATGTTTATCTTTAAGATTTGATAATAATGGACAATTATCTTTTAGTTTATGTAATAAATATCTTGGTATTTTAATGAATCAAGCCAAAATTTTAGAGAATGTTGAATAAAAGTAATTGCTTTATCGTTAATTTCCATATTTATCTTATCTTGATAAAAAAATTTGAATTTAAAAGTGATTTTTAGAACTAATTGTTAAGCAAAGAAAGAATGATTAAAAGATATTATTATATGATGAATCAGGATTAACCCCTTCTGAAGTGCCATTGGATATTTTACAAAATTTATTTAAAAAATTTATAAAACTCTTTTGACTTAACTATCGCTATAATTGATGTTTTTGAAGTAAAGGATTTACGAAAGTAAAAACTCTTTCAAACTTTTATAATTTGAAGAAATAGTTTCAGATAGAATCTTTTTACTAGAAGCTTTTTGCAATTTATCAGGCAAAAAGATTTGTATTCCTAATACTTCTTCTATCTTTTCTTTAAATTTTGCTGGATGAGCAGTAGAAAGGAATATACCAGCTTCATTTTCTTTTAAAGATTTGCTTAAACCACAACTAGCTAAGGCAGTGTGAGGTTCTGCCACATAGCCGTTTTTATGCAGTGCTTGCATAGCTGCAGCAGTTTGAGCATCTGATATTGAAATCCCTTGGATATTTTCTTCATTCATTTGCCAGTTATTGCCTTTTGCATGAACTTGCATTTTTTTAAAGTGTTCGATTACTCTTTCCCAATTACTTGGCTCAGAAACATCCATTGCATTGGTCATAGTAGGAATAGTTTTGTGCGGTTCCCATTTATTTGTGTTCAAAAATCTTGGAACAGTATCATTGGCATTTGTAGCAGCAACAAAACGTTTAACAGGTAAACTCATTGCTTTTGCATAGAATCCTGCGGTAAGATTTCCAAAATTACCACAGGGAACAGAAATTACAGGCAGAACTTTATTGCCATAATAGTCTCTAAATCTTGCCACACCTTCAAAATAATAGCAAATCTGAGCAAATAAACGACTAATATTAATTGAATTAGCAGAATTAAGCTTTATTTTCGAGCAAAGATCCTGATCTGAAAATGCGGTTTTAACCAGATCCTGGCAGGAGTCAAAATCTCCTTCAACAGCTAAAGTGTGAATGTTCTTTCCTAAAGTACAAAATAATTTTTCCTGTAAAGGGCTGATTTTACCTTTTGGATATAGAATTACAACTCTGATATTATCTAATCCAAAAAAAGCATCGGCAACTGCAGCACCTGTATCGCCTGAAGTAGCTGTTAAAATCGTTATTTTTTCCTTACCAGCAAAAAGATTAAGACATTGAGCCATAAAACGTGCTCCAAAATCTTTAAAAGCTAAGGAAGGACCATGATAAAGCTCTAAGGCAAACATTCTTGGAGTTGCCCTTACTAGCTGCGGCATAAAAGTAAAAGCTTTTCTAACTATATCATCAACTTTAGAACCGCCAATTTCTTCTTCTAAAAAAGAACGCATAATCTTTTGACTACGCATAACAAAAGGCATTTCTAAAATTTCATCTATATTTGTAAAAATAGGAATATAAGAAGGACAAAAAAGTCCTCGTTCTCGACCTAATCCTAATTTAACAGCCTCAACAAAACTTACTAGTTCTTTGGTTTTTGAATTATATAACTTCATAGTATTTTTATTATAACATAATTATAAAAAAACTTCTTTAGCATAATAAACACTATTAGTTTTTTATTGTTCAGAACAAGTAAAAAAGCGAGATAAATAAATTACCTCGCTTTTTTTATAGCTGTAGTTAAATCTTTTGCTGACGACTATATCTAACTACACGTCCATTTCTGAAAGCAATAATCTGAGCCATTATTTCTATAACTATTTCTTCAGGAGTTGTGCTGCCAAAAGAAATACCTATAGGCATAAATATGTCTTCACATTGTTCTGGATCAAATCCCTTTTCTTTAAGGTTTGCCATAAATTGCTGTCGTTTTTTCCCAGAACCAACCAGACCTAGATAATGAGGCTTATATGGAAGAACAGCTTCTATGGCTTGAGCATCATTAACATGACCTGGAGTGCAAACTACAACAAATGTATCTTCATTTATTCTTGATTTTTTTACTGCTTCTTCATAAGGGTCACAAATAACGTTTACAGTATTTGGAAATTTTTTAGGATCAGCATAATCAGGACGTTCATCTGCAATAGTTACATTATAACCAGTTAAAGCAGCTACTTTGGCCAATCTTTCCCCAATATGACCAGCACCAAAAATGCAAAGTCTAGGAGCACTGGATTGGAATTCCAATAAAACTTTAAATTCTCCACCACAAATAGGTTCTTTATCTTCTGCATTAGAAGAACTAAGATCGTAATCAATAACCTGAGTTCCACCCATAGCAAACATATCCATACATTTGCCAATAGTTCTTGCTTCGTTTATGCCTCCACCGATAGTTCCAACAAAAGAACCGTCGCGGTAAACAATCATTTTCTGTCCTGCCTTGGCTGGACTAGAACCTTTAACATCTATTACTGTGCATAATACAAAAGATTTTCCGCTATTATAAGCTTCTCTTAATTCTCTATATGTATCTACGGCCATGATATTTCTCACTTTCATTTACTTATTATAATGTTTTATAAAATAGAGATTATTGAATAAGAAACTAAAAATAAATTCCTTATAAAATAGCAATAATCACCAATAACAATTATTTTATAAAACAAATATAAAATTTTTCAATATTTTTTACAACTATATGTAAAAATCAGGCATAATATTAACTATTTTGTAGTAAATAGCAATTATTGCGAGAGGCTGTGCTAAAACTCGTAATTTGATGAAAAATCAGTATTTATTTGTTTGTAGCCTACCCATTGTCATAAACGTATAGCTTTCAGGGCTAAAGCCCATACGCTATACTTTTTATGACAAATGTGTAGGCAATTTAGTATTATCTTATTTTTAGAAAATTTTAATTATTTGTCAGATTCTGGAATAGGTAATTTATCTAAAGCTGATTTTATTTAAGAGTCTTTGGTTAATTCATAAAGAGGAGGTTTTTCTATTTGATTAATTGAATGACATATTTAATCATCAACTTCTTATTTACTTTAATAAATACAACTGCTCAATAACTTATGAGACATACTTTCTAAAGAGTCGTCATCAGGAACTTCATATTGTTTTAACAAACTAATTTCCAATCTTTTCATAAACCATGGATTCCATGATTTAACCAGTATATTATCTAACATTGTAATTACTACTTCGTCAAAATCTGTTTCATAAGCTTTTTGATTTAATAATTTGCTGGTAATGCCGTGAAAATAACTTGCTCTAGCTTTGAAATTTATACTGTTTGAAGCAAATTTAAAAAATCTTTGAGCTTTAACATATTCATTATTCTTTAGTAAAACCAGACCCACAAAATAATTCATCCAAGGATAATTTATTACTCTGGCAATATCTTCAAAATCTTTCGTATTATTTATTTTATTTATAGAAGCATAGAAAAAACATTTGAATGTTTTAATTAAATTAACAATGGAAAACTTTAAAAAGAAATTTTCCATTATACGCCATGCATAAAAAACAGTTAGAGGTAACAAAATAAAAATGACTGCTAATAAAAAAGAGTTTTCCCAAAAATAACAGTAAAAATAGTTTCTGAGAATAAAATTAAAATCTTTATAATAGCTTCTTTTATCTTTATTATATGCAAAGCCTAAAGCAAACTGACGTTTACCTTCTGATTCAGATAAATCAGCCATTAAAGGATAAACATTATCTTCATCTTTTGTATGTGTAAAATAAACAAACAGATCCTTTTTTGCAAGCTCATAATTCTTTTGTTTCATATAAGCTTTTGCGCGCATTAAGTAATAAAAATATCTATCTGGAGCCCTTTCTAAAAGTTCTGTAATAGCCACAATAGCATCTGTCATAGACTCATTCTTAAAAGAACTTTCGGCTTTGGCAATTATTTTTTCAAGTTCTTCAATACTTTCAATTTCTTCTTTTAATTTTTCTGCCGCTTTGTAATTATATTCTTTAGAAAGCATCTGGTTTAAAATTTCAAGAGCTTTAGCTCTATCACCCTTTTGAAAATATGCATAAGCACGGTTATATTCTGATATAGCAGAATAAGCATTTACATCAAAACTTTTACCTGAAGCCGAATCAAAAGCTATTCCCTGTTTTTTATACTGATTTATTTTTTTATTTATTTTTTTTATTTCATTTAATTGGGAAATAGCCTCTTTGTCTTCAGGGAAAAATGTAAGTATTTCTTTATATAAAGCTTCGGCTTTAGGTAGGTTTTTTTCTTGCATATAAACAAAAGCTTGTCTAGAAAGATTTTGAACATAGGCATCTATTTCTTTTTGCAGAGTTTCACCAAATGAGTTTATTTCGTCAGATTTTTCATTTAAACTTTGAATTTTTCGATAATAGTTTTCTGCAGTTTTTATATTGCCACTATCAAGATAAACACGAGCTTTACGTAATAATTCACTTGCCTGAGGTGAAATAGCAAAAACACTACAAGCAATAAAAAGCATTAATAATATTATTACGGTTCTCTTTATCATATAGTTCAAGTATAACATCTGAAAAATATAACAACAATAAAAAACGAAAAACTAAGCATAGAAAACACTATAACAATCTTTATAAAACAATCATAACTTATCATCTACCACACATCATTTCAATCAAAGCTTGGCTTTTCTCTTGCTTTTTAAAGCTTAGATGCTTATAATTCAATTTTGAAAAAATAAACTCTTAAACGGAGATAAAAATGGTAGATCTTGATAAAATCATTTCTTTGTGCAAAAGACGTGGATTTATTTTCCAAGGAAGCGAACAATATGGCGGACTTCAAGGCACTTGGGATTACGGTCCACTTGGTGTTGAATTAAAGAATAACGTAAAAAAAGCCTGGTGGCGTTATAACGTTTATGAACGAGACGACATGGAAGGCTTGGACAGCTCAATTCTTTTAAATAGATTAGTTTTAAAATATTCTGGTCATGAAGCAACTTTTTCTGACCCAATGGTAGATTGTCGTAAGTGTAAAAAGAGATTCAGAGCCGACCAGGTTGATCCAAACGAAAAGTGTTCAGAAGGTGGAACTCACGATCTCACAGAACCAAGACCTTTTAATTTGATGTTCAAAACAACTTATGGTCCTGTTGCAGATGAAAATAACATTGCTTATTTGAGACCAGAAACTGCTCAAGGCATCTTCATCAACTTCAAGAATGTTCTTGATTCAACAAACCGTAAGCTTCCATTTGGTATTGCTCAGATTGGAAAATCTTTCAGAAATGAAATAACCCCAAAGAATTTCATTTTCAGAGTTCGTGAATTCGAACAGATGGAAATAGAATACTTCGTAATGCCTGGCGAAGATGAAAAATGCCACGAAGAATGGGTTGAAGCTCGCAAGAACTGGTATATCAGATATGGTATCAAGCCAGAAAACATCAGACTATACAACCAGAAAAAAGAAGAACTTGCTCACTACGCCAAAGCTACAGTAGATATTCACTATCGTTTCTTCCCTGACAGACCAGAAGAAGATAAGCAGTTTGACGAAGTTGAAGGTGTAGCAAACCGCACTGACTTTGACCTTAGCTGTCATACAAAGGGCGGAAAACTTGTTCTTGCTGATGGTAGAGAATTTCCAAATACAGATGCTACCAATAAACTGACCTATTTTGACCCCAAGACTAATCAGCATTTGCTTCCTTATGTAATTGAACCTTCCTGCGGTGTGGACCGTGCTACTCTTGCTTTCATGATGGATGCATATTGTGAAGAAGAAGTTAAGGAAGGCGATACACGTGTTGTTCTTAAACTTCATACAGCATTAGCTCCAATAAAAGTTGCTGTTCTTCCATTGAAGAAGAATAACGAAGACATCAAGGCTACTGCTCATAAGATAAAAAAGATTCTTTTAGGTAGCGGTTTCAGAACCGTTTATGATGATACTGCCGGAATTGGTAAACTTTATCGCCGTCAAGATGAAGTTGGTACTCCGTTCTGTGTAACAGTAGATTTCCAAACTCTTGAAGATAATACCGTTACTGTTCGCGATCGTGATACAATGGCTCAGGAACGTGTTGCTATCGACGACTTGAAAGATTACGTAGCCAAACGCATTGGTCATAATGACTAACAAAAGAGGCAAACGCCTCTTTTGAGAGATAAAAGAGAAGAGATGAGAGAAATGTTTTAGCCAACATTAGTTTTCTAATATAACTATCATTGCGAGCCGAAAAAGCCCCCTCGAATGATAGGGGAGCTGTCACGAAGTGACTGAGGGGGCTGCAATGCAAAGCATTGCAGTAGCGCGGAAATCCATAAAAGTTAGTCTAGAAAACATAATTAAACAGTAAAAACTTCGAAAGAATAAAAACAATTATTAGCTAAAACAAATCCCTAATCTCTAAGCTCTAATCTCTATCCTCTAAAAAGTTAGATTTTTTTACAAAGTCTTAACTACTTCAAAAACCAAATGTAGTAGAAATTAAAGGGAGTTTTTTATGCCATTCATAGACGCTAAATTAAGTGTTAAATTAGACGAAAACCAGAAAAACAAGCTTCAAGCAAAACTGACCGATGCCGTAGCATCTGCTTTTTCTAAGCCTAAAGCCTATATTATGGCTGGAATAGAAGACGACAAGTCATTATATATGGATGAAAAGAAGCTAGATAAAAGCGCTTATATCTCAATAAGCCTTTTAGGTTCAACATCAAAACCTGTTTGCCAAAAATTAACCAAAGAAATATGTAATTTTCTATCAAGTGACTACGACATAGACGGAGCAAACGTATATATAACCTATCACCCAACAGATTTGTGGGGCTGGAACGGCTCGATGTTCTAGCCATTAAGCTAGTCAATCCTCTTAGGTTATTATTCAAAATACTTCACTTGAGTGATTTTTCCCAATGCTTCCCCACGAAGTGGGGAAGCTGGCGAGCGATAGCGAGACTGAAGGGGGAGTAATGCAAAGCATTGCGTTAATACTAAGTAGCCTTACGCAAAGCTATCGCTTTGCTCCCCCCTCAATCACTTCGTGACAGCTCCCCCAATAGCATAGCTTTGGAGGAGCATCTTAAAGTAATGTGACAAAAGATTTTAAACAAAATTCCATCATCATCGGTGACATGCTAGATATAGCAAAAACTCTGCCCAAAGAGTCTTTCAGACTAATTTATATTGATCCGCCCTTTTTAACAGGGAGAGAACAAATAGGAACAAAAGAAGGACTTATTTATGACGACCGCTGGGATGGCAATTTAAAAAGCTATCTTCCTTGGCTTAGAGAACGATTAGAAGCCCTTTATCCTCTAATCTGCAAAAACGGCAGCTTTGTTCTACATCTAGACTGGAGAGCTTCTCATTACGCCAAAATAATGCTAGATGAAATATATGGCATTAACTCTTTTATGAATGAAATTATCTGGCATTATACAGGCGGAGGTCGCTCTAAAAGAAGGTTTTCATGTAAACACGACACTTTACTCTGGTATGCTAAATGTGGAAAATGTGGAAAACCCGTGTACAATTTAGACGCTGTTCGAGTTCCTTATAAAGAAACTTCTGGTTTTGCCAAAGGTGGTATAGTTTCTGCCGCTGGCAAAAAATATATGCCTAACCCGCTTGGAACCCCCATAGATGATGTTTGGGATATTCCTATAGTAAACCCGATGTCAAAAGAAAGGGTGGGGTATCCCACTCAAAAACCATTGGTATTATTAACAAGACTAATATCAGCACTATCAAACGAAGGCGACTTAGTTGGCGACTTTTGTTGTGGCAGTGGTACGACACTAGTCGCAGCAAAACAGCTCAATAGAAAATATTTCGGCTGTGACATTTCAAAAGCTGCAGTAGAAACGGCAAAGAGTAGAATATTAGAAGATAGAAGTTTGAAGATTGAATATTGAAGATTGAATATTGAAGGTTGAAGACGGAAAATTAATGAATTGAATTTTTAATGATGTCGATAAGTTAAACATGAAACAAAAATTTTTTTTATTTACTCTTTGCTTTTTTCTCTCATTTCTTTTGACAGGATGCGGTTCTAAGTCTAATTCTAATAACGAACTTATTTGTTACGAACGAGGATATGCAGCTTTTTATACTTTAGAAGAAAATGGGATTGTAACTTCTAATAATACACGTTATGAAAGAAGTGCCCTGACAGCTGCTCATAAAAACCTGCCTTATGGAACAAAAATTAAAGTCACTAATTTAAATAATGGCAGAAGCGTTAATTTAACGATTACAGACCACAATATGCCTGAAGGGGATTATATAATTAAACTATCAGAAAAAGCAGCTAGCGAACTAGCTGCTTCTGTTAATGATGAATTTTCAATAGATATTATTAAATGGGGATAATTATTAAATATTAATTAGTAGCTGGCGTATTTGAATTTTGGGTCTGAGTCTGGGTCTGAGTTTGTGTCTTTGGCTGAACATGAGGCCCAGAGAATCTGTTCTTACCATATACAGCCCAACCTTCATATTGTCCACTTTTACCTTTATAAGGAACTGTTACTACACCGCCCTTAGAATCGTAATTATATTGCCCATAAAATTGAACTATTCCACCTAATTCTGGTCTCATTGTTTCTGATGCTGAAATAACATAAACAAAATCAAAATCTCTTAAACCATTCAAAGTTTTCATTCTAAATCTAACACTATCAGTAGCTGTTTGATTATATAACTGAATAATTCTACCGCCATCTCTAACACTTATTTCCTTGAGTTGACCATTGAAAGCATCTTCAATAGAAGGATCTCTACTAAAATAATTAGTTAAAATGAAAATAGAAAATACAACTATAGGAAGTGAAATTAGTATAGCTTTATCTTGCCAACTGAATTCTGGTGGTCTCTTCATTTTATATTAACTCCCGAAAAATTTCTTTTACAGAACTTTAACACAATACTATCTTTCTTGCAAGAAATGACGCTAATATATCAATATCTTTACAGATTATTATATTATCTTTAAAGGCTTCAAGGAAACATATCAAATACAGATTATTAGCTAAAAAATATTTACATTGCCTAATTAATATTATCTTGCTTTTTTAAAGGAGTTTGATTAATCTTAGGAAAGAACAAGTCACACAGGAGAGTTTGCTCATGAAGAAAAAACCTTTCTTGTTAGCTTTAACAATATTAATGATATTTGTTGTTTCATCAGAATCTTTTGCTGGAAGCAAAAATGTTTTGAAACAATTATTCAAAATTTACCAAGGCTACGAAGAAGCTAACATGCTTCTTTGGCTTACCGGAGATGTTAAAGCCGAAAAACGTCTTGGCAAAGAGTTGGCTATGTGGCAAAAGCTAACCTCAAGAAATGAAGGCGACCAGGCAAAAGTAGACAGAGTCATGAGAATCTTCAACAGATTGGCTCCTCAATATAATACTCACGGAATGGGGTTGAGATGTACTGTTCTTCATGATAGCACAGTTAACGCTTTTGCTATTCCTGGTGGTAATGTTTATGTTTACAGTGGAATTGTAGATTTTTTACAATCTGATGATGAATTAGCAGCCGTAATAGCTCATGAATTAGCTCACGTTGAAAAAAGACATTCATTAAAAAACTATCGTGCCTCAGCTGCTCTAACGGCTTTATTACAAAAAGCCGTCAAAAATCAAAAAAATAAAGACCTATGGTGTGCTGTTCTATCTTCATTAGCTTTAATGAAATTTTCCCAGAAACAGGAAGACGAAGCAGACGATGTTGGACAATTCAGACTTGCAGCAGCAGGTTTTGATCCATATGGTCAAGTCAGAGTTTGGGAAAGATTTCTCCAGAAATATGGTGATTCCAAAGGACTCGAAAAATTCTTAAGTTCGCATCCCTCTCACAAAGCACGCATAGAAAATGCGAAGAAAAATATTGCGAAGATGAATTATCAAGCTCCAACTCAAACAACTTCTGATTCGCAATATTCTCAAGGATCAGGAACAAATTCTTCTCAGAACTATAGTTCTCAAGTTCAGGCACCAACCCCAGCACCTAGAGGAAATATCTCTGTTCCTCCAGAACCTCCTCAACAAATTCAGCCAACCATAGAAAATTTAGTATTGGATGGTAGTTTTGAGAATGGTTACACAGCAGAAAACAAACTAGAAAACTGGGAAGTCAGTGAAGGACTTTTCAAGCTATCAAATAAAGTAGTTTTAAATGGTAATTATTCATTAGAAGGAACTGCAAACGGATCTTTTTCAAAAAGCAGAATATTGTCTAATTTTATTGCTGTTGACCAAAATTCTGATTTAACCCTTAAAGTATGTGTAAAATCAGAAACAGGAAGACAAGTAGGTGCTGTTGGCATAGAACTTTACGATAGAAATAAAAGATTACGCAATAGAGTTTGGGCAAAAGAAATGATGGCATTCCCCGCAGAATGGAATCAAATAAATGCAAGATTAGTAAACAGTCAAGAAAATATAATGTTCAGATCAAATATTGCTTATATTAGAATATTAATGCAAGCTGGTCCAAATTCAAGCGGCAGTATTTGGTTTGATGATGTTTCTGTAACAAGAAACTAATAAATCTATATTGCAGACTTATTATTAATCAATAGCTTTTACTGGGCATTCTTTCTTGCAATCAAAACAACGTATACAATCACCTGTGTTGATTTCTTCAGGAACATTTAAATCCATAGGACAAGCTTTTGAGCATTTACCACATTTTACGCAGGCTTCTTTTTTAATTTTTATCTGTTTAAGGCTTATCTTGTTAAACGGAGCATAAAAAGCTCCTAGTGGACAAATCCATCTACAAAAAGGTCTTTTAAAAAAAACAGCTAAAAGAAGCAGTAAGACCAAAAGACTTGTTTTCCATATAAATAAATTGCCACACATACTACGTAAGCCAGCTTGCAGAGAAACAAGTGGAATACCGCCTTCAAAAGTGCCAGTAGGACAAATATATTTACAAAAAGTTGGTCCGGCACTATAGCCAAAATCATCCAGCCAAAAAACAGGAAGAATAAAAACAAATAAAACAAGAACGACATATTTTATATATTTAAGCCAATTATAACCTTTGAATTTCTTTGAAGGAATTTTATTTATTAAATCTTGTAAAAAACCAAAGGGACAAGACCAACCACAGATTGCTCTGCCAATAAGACTACCTATAAGCATCAGAAAGCCAATAACAAGAAAAGGAATTGCGTTTATGTCAAATTTTCCATTAGCCTCAGAAACAGCATTTTGAATAGCCCCTATTGGACAAGAAAATAAAGCACCAGGACAGCTATAACAGTTCAAAAATGGAACACAGCCTTTTTTTAAAGGCCCCTGATAAATATCTCCTGTTTTAAAGCCTTTAATGTAACCATTGCCAACTACAGTTGAACCAATTTGAACCCATCTTCTTATTTTTAAATTTTTTTCAGTTTTATTAGTCATTTTATTTTATAAAGAATAAAGATTAAAGATTGAAAATAAAAGACTTAAGAATAGCTTAAATGAATCTTTCCTAGAATCAATCTATTAATAGCTCTTTCTCAATTACTCTTCAGTAATTATCCAATTCCTATACATTGCGTGCAAATCATTTTCGCTTTACTATAATAAGCTTCAAATTCTTTTTTGTTAATTCCTATAAGTATAAAAATCAAAGCAATAAGAATAGCTATTATAGAATATTTTTTGTTTTTATCTTTCATAATTAGATCTTAATTCCTATTTTTCTTGTATTTGTTATTATAACATATTTTTTGCTTAAAGATTTTAACTTTACATTTGTTCTAAAAAGTAGTGAGAAATGTTCTGCAAAAGGTTAATTGAAAAAGTAAATGCAACTTTTTGAAAAACTGGATAAAAGCAGGAATTTGCATAACTAAATGCAAGTTTTGCAAGAGTAAATGCAATT
>CAJOND010000036.1 GCA_905236675.1 Candidatus Rifleibacteriota bacterium
TACAACCTTTTTCGGGCTAGCTAAGTTATAGCCACCACCAATATTAACAGCAAAAACATCATAAGTGCCTAATTCTGCTATGCAAAGATCACAGGTTAAATTTTCGACCTTTGCTGCATAGGTAGTGCCATTCTTTTGATTAACAGCAAAAGCCATAAGATTAGTTGAGTTTGAATTAGCACCATAACCTGTTAATGTGCATTCAAGAGTATGAACAGATGTAACGGAAGTTAGAGTCAGATCATCTGCTTTCCAGCTGAGATTTTTGCTTGAATCTGTTGTGGCTTTATCTATAGAAGCTGTAACTTTAACACTCTTTTTTAATTCGTAACCGGATGAAATAACCTTTAAAATATATGGAGTGGAACTTGCTGGAACATAGTTTATTGAATAGTTACCGCTTCCGTCTGTTGCAGAACAAAAAGAAGTGTTTTCTATGTAGACTATGGCATTTGTATTACCGCCTGTTACAGTTCCTGTAATCGTTCCGAAGGGCATAAGTGTCAGGTCTGGTTGTACAACTACATTGCTTCTTACTGCTAATTTGGTTACAATTTGGGCTTTATCGGCTGTTAAAGCTGATAGAGTGTAGTCTCCAAAAGGAACATTAACAAAAGTATATTGCCCTTTATTGTTTGTAATGGTATCAAATTCTGTATTATCACCATTTGTAGCAAGTCTATCAACCAGAGATTTAACTGGTGTGGTCGAAGAAAGAACCAATTTTACGTTGGCATTTGCCACTGGATTGTTAGATGAATCAACAACTACACCACTAACCTTTGCATTGCCTGAAAGGTTTGAAGCAGCAGGGTTAGAATGACCTCCGCCTCCGCCGCAGCCTAATGAAAAGACTGCTATAGCAAGCAAAGTCAAAATGAAACACAAAGCCTTTCGTTTCATATGTTTAACTCCCTTTTCTATATTTTTCTATTAAATCTTTATTTTTCAACTTTATTATGTAGTAATCTCCAACTTCTCGTTTTTAGTCTTTAAACTCTACAAGAAATGCGAAGAGATAATAGCTAATAAGCAACAACTACATTAATTGCAATCTGGTTAAAGATTACAATACTAACGTTATATTGTAATATATTTAAGTGTACTATTCAAGTTTTTTGATTTGCTGTAGAGGGAACAAACCAAGTATTCTTTTATGTATTGTTCCAGCTTTTTCAATACTTTGTAATAACGATTACGAATTATAATGCTTTTGCCTGATTTTATTAATTTATAGATTGACTGCTTTGATTATATAAATTAGAATTAAACATAATTCATAATTGAATTACTCTATCGATGTTAATATTTAAGGAGAGTAATGTGAAAAAGTTTATATTTTTAGTAGGTCTTTTTAGCTTGATTAGTTTTACTGCCGAATGTGTAAGACTTCCGAACATACATAAAACAGCTTCTTCTTCAAAAGTAAAAAAAGCAACCACAGAAGAAAGCTCCTCTGCTGCTAAAGAGTCTCAGCAACCTAGTTTAGCTAATTTACCTGATGGGAAAGCTTTTGTTGGAGTTAATACTTATTTGGCTTTGAGAGATGAACCATTTGGAAAAATCGTAGCACGATTATATAACAATGAAGAAATCCTTATCGTAAACCGTGATGGCGACTGGTATGAAGTTGAAAGTGAAAAGGGAAGCGGTTGGATATATGGAAAATGTGTATATGACTCTCCTAATTCAAATCCTAATGGTTCTGCCTCTACCACTAATAGTAATGAAGATGATGACGATGAAAATGATGACGATGAAAATGATGTAAGTTCTAATAAAGGTAATGGAACTTACAACTATTTCACTTTTACTGAACCAGGTGATTATAAGTTTATTTTTACTTCTTCAACAGATAACGGTTCTCAAGAAACAGAAACTACTTCAGATACAAGTTCTAAGAAAACGGAAAGCGCTTCAAATACAACTTCTAAGAAAACAAAAACTACTAAAAAAACAACTTCGAAAAAATCTTCTACTACAAAAAAGACAGCTAAAAATACAGATAATAAAAAATCTAAGTCAGATTCTAAGAGCAACAAAAGTATTGATAAAAACGATAATTTGCAGGCTGCTCAAGTCTGGGTCGATAAAGTATTTGCTGAAATATTAAAATACAAATGTTTGCATAAAGCACCTAAAGCAAATAAATTTGAAGAAATAAAGAAAAAGAAACGTATTTCCTGTACAAAGTCTTCTTCTATTGTATTTCAACAGGCTGGTATGATTCCAAAAGGTAAAATTGTTGGTCACACAAGAAATGGACTGAGAGGACATTCTGGTGACAGTTTTGATAAAGCATTAAAAAAATCAGTTACTAATCCTCAGTATTTAATCAAGGGTACCTGCGATATTGTTATGGTTATGAAACCATATAAAAAATTGCCAAAATGGTTACAACAAAAAGGTATTTACTATATCCAGGAATCAAATGCTTGTGTTTCAGCTGGCAATGGTAGAATTTATTCTTGTAACCAGACTGGTAAGCGCTATACTCGTAGAAGTATGTTTTATAGAAAAAGCGGTTACTGTATGTCACGCGACATTTTGTTTGCATTTGTTCCTAGAACAAATGGTAAATCTAACGTTCCTAAAAATTGTAAATATAAAGTTAAAGCAGCATGGGGCAAAGGTTCTAGCAAGATTGTTGATGTTAAAAAATAATTCTGGAAATTAATTAACACTTATAATCTAAGAAAACCTAATATCACATTGCGGTTATATAACTATGAAATTTGCATGGCTTAAAAATAAGGTGTGAAAGAATATGCGTTTAAATAAAATTTTCTTAATGGTTTCGTTTATATTGCTATCATCTGGTTCCTGCTTTGCAGATGTGTCAGTGCCTTATGGAGAAGGAGCCGGAAAAGTAGATTATATAAATTCTAATAAATATGTAGAACTTGAAGAACCTCTACCGTCTGGTCCATTAACATTTCGAATTGTTGACAACAAAATTTGGGTTGCTGATAGTGTTGGCGGAAAGTTAATGCAATTTGATAATAAAGGTAAACTAATCTCTGAGTTTTCTATTCTTCCTGATGGAATCAAACCTTATGTAATTGACGAAGATGGCTTTCCATTATCAAACATTCTTATAGATGATATTGCACCTGTATTAGGGCAGTATGGTGACTTGAAAGCCTGGTGGATAGTTGATAGTGGCAATAATAGGTTGTTAAAGTTTTCCGCAGACGGGAAACCTCTTGCCCTTTTGCAGGATCAGGATTTTGGACAGCTTTACAGAGTAGAAGTAGGTACTGGTGGTCACTTATTTGTTGCAGATAAAGGAAATAACGTTATTTACGTTTATGATTCTGAAGGCAATCTTTTAAGCGAACAGAACTGGGAAGGTTCTGGAATGTCAGTAGCTGGAAAAGAAGATAATCTTTACAGATTAATATATTTTAATGAAGAAAAAAGATATATGCTAGTTACTACCGATGTAGAAGGTAAAGTAATAAAAGCAAAAGCTCTAGATGTTGAAATGCTTAATCCTGAACTATTGTGGGTTGATGAAGTAAAAGAAGAAGCTGTTATTACTTATACTCCTAAAACTGGTCTCGAAGATGATTTAGACAATGAAGACTTAGAAGATATTGCGGTTGCTCAACTTACTAGTCCTGAAGGCGGTAATTCTAAAGAAAGTTCTGAAGAACTTGAAGAATTAAAAGAAACAGAAAATAAAGAAGACCCAGAAGTTGCAGAAGTTTCAGAAGTTTCAGATTCGGAAGAAGACTCGGAAGACTCGGAAGACTCAGAAGAATCAGAAGACTCTGCAAATCCCGAAGATACTGAAGATACAGATGTTGAAGAAGTCGCAGAAAATATAGAAGATACAAAAGTCACTCAACCTGCTGATTTAAATAGAGATTATGAAATAATAAGAGTGGGTTTTGATGGAAACGTTAAAGCTAGTGGCAAGCTTTCTGCACCATTTTCTATGAATCGTTTCATTGAACATGCCAATTACGAAGATGTTTATATTGGAAAGTGCAATTATATGGAGGCTCCAAAAGGGAACTTTGAAATTATACCTTTTGAAATGCCTCAATAGTTAGCAAAATATAAATATTAGTGATTTAAAACTATAAGTCTCTTTAGGGTGTAGGTTGCAACATCTCCTTTTTGTGAACCTACATCTAGTTCTACCCACATTCCGTGACTTTCGGTTAGTCTATTGTCTTTTTTATCTTCAGTACTTACTACTATATGAGTAAATTGAAGATTTACAGGATGTCCTTTGGCAAAATAGTTTTTTTCATTAATATCTTTTCCGATTACCTGGCGATAGACACCATCAAGACTATTTGGAACATAATCATAAATAAACGTAATATCTCCTAAAGTGCTACTTCTACTATTAAAAAGCCATTTAGCGTTATTGGATTTTTCATTACAATCAGGACTTTGAATTGCTGTAGCCTTTATTAAATCATATTCTATCTGGCTCATTAAAATGTTTGCTGTTTCCATATTGTCTTGATGAGTTAATGCATTAGCAGATTCCTTCATTCCAGATGAAAAGATTTTTAAAACTACAGATAAAAGAATAAATGCCAAAACAATAGCAATACTCATTTCGATAAGTGTTATTGCTGATTTTGTTTTTTTCATAGTTCAGATCTTAGCTCCGAAATTTCTACAACAGAATTTTGGGTTTTCCCAGGTTCCAACCATTCTATTTTTACTGTAAATAATTTATATTTATAAGGTAATTCTTTCATTTCTATATCTTTAATTGAAAGAGTCTTTTCTTTAATTAGTTTTTTGAAAGTCGGATCTATATCGTTTAAGTTAATCGGGGCATTATCTTTTAATTTTATTAATTCATTATTGGTAAAATTTAATTTTAGTTTATCTAGTTTATCATTTCCTTCTATTAATTCTGGGCTGTTAAAAGGAATTAAATTACAATAAGCTATGATATTAGAAGCATATTGTCTTGCAGTAAGTTCGTTTCTATTATGTATTGTTCCAGAGTTCCCTTTAGACATAATAGTAAAAATCGGTATTAGTAATATCAATAGAATAATACTTGCAATACATACTTCAATTAAAGAAAAGCCATGGTTGTTAATCTTCATTGTGTTTTTCATTATTTTAAAATTTTCGGATTATCTTCTAGATTAAACATAAGCATACTTTTTTCTTCTTCTGTGTTTTTATATGGAATTGCAGATAAAAGATTGTTATAATTTAGCTTAAGACCTCTCATCATTGCTTTTATGCCATTTTCACCGCTATGGATTTTTTTCATAACGACATTTCCATTTACTTCTAGATATTGAGTATTTCCTCTTCCTTCCAGAATAACCTGACCGCCTTTACTGAATAAAGAAGCATCTAATCTATTTACTTTATCATCAATAATAATATCTTTATTTTCACCTAAGGTAATCAATGTTAAACATTTTTTATTATCATCCATCTCAGACATGATGTCAGATTTTATGCGAAGATTACCATTTGATAAAATAATACCTCCATGACTTATCAGCTTCATTCCTCTAAGATTCAATATTAAATCTGTATCTTCAGATTCGTTATTAATATATAACCAACCATTAAAATTCAACTTGTTTTTAACTAATATGCCTTTATTTTTTAAGAAATTAATAAAGTCTATTTCTACTTCATTTGGATAAAAACAGTCTATACTTTTAAAATCAGGTTCAGTTGATGTGAATGTTAATGTATGGGCAATTCTGTAGTTTCTTCCTTTTTCAATGCCATTAATATTCAGCTTGTCTACATTTAGGAATTCACCGATTTGTCCAAGTTTTGCATCAGGATAAATATTATTATATTTTGCTTCTTTTGTATTTGGAACATCTATAAATATATCTTTATCCTTTTTCTTAAATAGCTTTTTAAATTCATCGCCCTCAAGCAAATTATTTTTAAATGGAAATTCTTCGGTGTGATTTAAGGCGTAAGCATAACCTTTATTATAATTATCAAATTCAATCTTAGAAGAAAATTCTTGCAGATAATGATCAAATTCTAATTTATTTTTTGAATGTTCATCTCTATATCTGAAGGCAAAATCGGTTAAATCTTCATCGTATAAAGAGTCTCTTTCACTCTCTTCTTCGTCTTCAATTTCTTTTAAAGATTCATAATTATAAGATGAAGCTTCTTTAAAATCATGATTTGAAGGGTAATTTCCCAAAATATCATATTCAAAGTCTTCGTCACCAAATCTAAACTGTTTTACGGCTGCATATTTAGCATCTACATATCCAAAAACTAAGGTTGGTGAAGGATTCATATCTGTACCATAAAGTCTGAAAATCGAACTAAGTTTATCTGTATCTGATCCTCCTACATAATCAAAATATGTATTGTAATCATCATCATCAATATCTTCATCTTCCAGAGCATCATCCATATTATCTGGTTCATCATCATTATCAATTTCATTACAAAGTCCAAAATTAGCAGTAAGAAGACCAACGTTTTCTCCCCATCTATCAAAGTCTTCTTTAACTGTTTGATTTTTCCAATACCCTGTATCTTCATTATAAAAGAACTGAAATCCTTCTCCCAAAGGGCTTCTTTTATCTGATTCTCCAAAAGCCAAGCCTAATTTAATCCCTTTATCTTCTCCAAAATTACCACCACCTAAGAATATTAAACCTCTAGATGATTCTATTATTTTATTAAAAGATTTTAAATTTTTATTAATAGGCTCTTCATTTTTTCCATGATTATTTAATATCCAAGGATTGTAATTATTAGAGTTTTTATCGTTTAAAATGCCATTGGCATTGGTATCTACCACATTAAAACGTTCTAAATCTTCCTCATTTCCGTCTAAAGCATCATCAATATATAAAGAAAAACGGGATAATACAGGTATTATATTTGCAACTACATTAACATCTGAAACAAAATGATAAGATTCTTTATTTCTTTCTTTGCTAGTATTATTTTTGCCTGGCATTGCATAAGAAAAGTTCATGAATATGTGAATTAAACCATATTTTTCTCTTGAATAGGGATTTTGGTTATTGACGTCAATAGCTTTGAAATCATCTTTAAAAACTTGCCAATAAAGCTTTTCTATTTTTAAATTTCTTAAGCTGGATTTGGCAGCTATTAAATCTAATATATTTTTGCTATCATTTAATTCAGTTAAAGATTTGATTTTAGGTAGAAGGTTTTTTTCTTCTGAATCCTTAAACTCTTTTAAGGGTAAAGAAAGAATTTCTGCAATTTCATCGTTTTTATCTATTAAACGCTGGTTTAAATATTGTACGGAAAGTTTTGCAAGAGTATTTGCAAACTCTCTTGCATATGAAGTTGAACTAAGTTTTTTTGTTGTAAATACTCTAGAAGTTGTGTTTTTTAGTAGATATCCTAAGGATCCCATAAGACCTAATACAACACATACTACAACTATTATTATGTTCCCTTTTTTATTTTTTAGCATGACAAGTTTTTGTTAGAATGAATATTATATTAATTTAAGTCATCTGTAACTTTTTTTACTTTTGATTTAGCTGCTGATTTATTCTGTTTAGGTACTACTTTTTTGGGATTTTTTATGCTATCAGAAGGAATACCAAAAGAAGAAACTTCATCTATATATTTCTTTTTAACCCAGCCTTTACCTGAAGTATGTTTTATTTTAAACCATTTTCCTGAAGAAGATGTTATTGCTACTTGATCATTTAAACTCAATTTAAATTTTGTTTTTGATTTTGTACTAGGTTTTTTCCTGACTTTAAGCTTTTTTTTCGAAATATTACTGTTCACATAACCATACCCTATTATTTTAGCAAAAAGACTTTCATTAGTAGAAAAAAAAGTTAGAAATAAACAAAAAAGAATAAAGTATCTTTTCATGTTAATTCTCCATTCTAAACTTTATAAAATTTTAATATAATTAATAATACCTCTTTAAAAAACAACTATCTAATTTTTAGATAGTTGTTTTTATGTAATTATTTCTTTTTTATGGCTATTTTAGGGTCTATTAAGTAGAAGTTTTCTGTTATTTTAACTCCTTTTTTACTTCCCCATCTTGACCTAAAGTTCTTTGAGTTGCATTCAAATGTTACATAGAGATTTTCGCCGTCATATTCTAAGTCTTCAGAGCCAGCAGGTAATTTTATTGTTTTGACATGATTCTTTTTACCACTTAGTTCCCAGCCTTTAACACTATGTTTTTCACCACCAGCTTTATATGTGACTGTTTCACCTTTGCTATTTAAAGGATTTTTATAAAAAGCAAGTTTTGAATTCTTTGCGCCAAACGAAAGTGATAAAGCTATATAGTTGCCACATACAGCCATTCCCTGAACTTCTTGGCGCATTGCTATGATTGCATCTGGTTTATGAACTGAATGTTTACTGAAAGAATATTTTGTTTTAGAAGTTGGATACCCGTTTTCATTAACAAGATATCCTGCTAACCAATTTTTTCTTCCCATCACATTATGGTGACTAATTGGCTTATATTTACTAGAACCAGGTTCTGAAAAATCGCCAACCCATAAATATTTTCCATCAAAACTTAAATAACTGGCTATGCTATCTACTCCATATTTCTTTTCTGCAACTAGTTTTTTAACGGGTAATTTATCTAAACTATCAGGTAATCCTTTTGCTGGATCTGATTTTGCATTTTTATCCAGGATAAAATCTATAATAGTCTGTAAATCAAAAGCACGGATTTTATAACTGGATGCTACCCATAGATATTTACCTGCAACTGCGATTCCACCACAGTGACCATCATATTTTGAGTTTTTGCTATTGTATAAAGCAAATCTTCTAACGGCTTTTCCTTTTTCTTTGTCAACAGCAACAATCTGTGACGGCTGACTACTGTTTTTTGGATAATAAGAGAGGAGTACATAACGACAATAGCTTCCATCAGATTGTTTGTTTGCATTCATTACTTTGTTTGGCAAATATGCAATACCTTGACAAACCATTTCTTTTGTTTCGTGACCAGGCAAAAATATTTTTTCTTGAATATAACTTTTTTTATTTTTCTTGGGTTTATTTGCAATATTTGATTTTATATAATTTTTAGTTACTTTTTCTTTTACTGTATTAGAAACGGTTTTCTTTTTATTAGATTTAGAAGTAGTTGAATCTTCTTGTTTTTGAGTATTATTATTTGTTAAAGCTTCTGATGATTCAGTGGATTCTTCATCATCATCAATTCTTTGAATTACAACATTTGCTCCTTTTGAGCCATTCATAAGTTTTGAAAAACTACTATTTTTTTTTGTTTTATTTTTTCTCTTAGAAGTTTTGTTCGTTTTATTATTAGCAGAATTGTTTTCAGAAATTTCTTCAATAATTATTTCTGAATCAGAATCATTTGGTTGATAAAAAACACTACTATCTACTGGTTGTAATATAACTTCTACTTTTTTTTCATTAGCTGCATATATATTATTTGAAGAAAAGTTAAAGATTAGTAAAGCAATAAGTAATGTGAAAGTATTTGAAAAAATCTTACGCATTTATAACTTCTCCTTAAAATATATTACAATAATAACCAATTTTATTTTATATCTGAAAAAATTTATAATCTATATTTGATACGGTTTTAAATAAAACTAAAATACAAATATTTTCTTAAAAGATAAATTAACACCAAAGCTAACTATTAATTTTAATCTATTATTTTATTATAAGTAAAATATTTAATATATTCAAGGGTAAAAAAGAAACTTCTTGTCTTATAAATAAAGAAGTTCCTTTTTTACTTATATACTAATTATCCATTACTTTCATCATCATTATCACTATCTTCATCATCGGATTCAGAATCTTCTTCAGAATCTTGTTCATCATCATCTTCTGAATCTGAGCTTCCTTTTTCATTTTCAGAATCAGAATCATCGGTATCTTCAATTTCTTCTTCCTCTTCATAAAAATTAGGTTCTTCTAAAACAATATGGCTAATTGGGGTTATAATAGTTACTTTCTTAACATTTTCATCCATTTCTTCTGTACTCATTGAGTCAGAAAGAATATGACTGATAGTAAAATTTTCTTTATTCCAGACTGTAGTTGCAACTACTTTGCCGTCTTTAATTGCTTCTGCTAGTTTTGCAGGATTAGAAAGCAATTCTTTATCATCAGTTGTATATACACTTTGATCAGGCTCTCCATATATTTTCTTTAACGATTCATTTAATTTATTGTAATCATTAATATAATTTGCTAAGTCTTTATGGTCGTTAACTATGCTAAGCGTATAACTTTCCATTTTACCATCATCGCTAAAACTATAAATATTCTGACTATTTCCAATAAAATCAGAAGTTTCATTGAAAACCATTTCATCTTTTGAATCAAATACTAATTTACTAGATTTTTCTGCTTCTTTAATTTCATCTATTGTAGAGCCGATCTTCACCTTCCCAAAATAATCTCTTTCGGTAATATCTTGAGCTATTACGACATTATTTATGGTAAGAGCAATTAACAAAGAAATGAATAACCTTTTATAATTCACGATGATTATCTCCTTTAAGAATATCCGTACAAACAGATATATTATAAAAATATTTTCTTATCAATGAAAATGTTTATTTATTAAAAGAAATAATTTTTATGAATTTCTAGCTTAGACTTTGTACATTATTGACAGTTTTTTTTTAATATTTAAAATTGAAAGATATTATTCTGTTACAGTTCTCATTCCTTAAAGGGGAGTTATATGAAATAATTAGCATTTTTAGCTGTGTTTTTTTGTCTTATTACTTTTGCAGCAGAATCAGGACTTCCTGGCATTCATAAAACAGCTTCAAGTTCAAAAGTAAAAAAGGAAACAGATATAACTTCTTCTGCTGGAAGTAGTTCCTCTCAGACTACTAGCCTGGCAGTTTTACCTGATGGAAAAGCTTATATCGGAGTTAATTCTTATTTGTCTTTAAGAGATGAACCTTTTGGAAAAGTATGTGCTCGCTTATACAATAACGAAGAAGTTGTCATCGTAAATCGAGATGGTGACTGGTATGAAGTTGAAACTGATGAGGGAAGCGGTTGGATTTATGGAAAGTGTGTTTTTGACTCTCCTAACTCGAATTCTAATGGTTCAGCATCAGAAGCGATCACTAACAATGACATTGACGATGATGACGATGAAGATGATGAAGTAAATCAAGGCAATGGTAAATATTATTATTTTACTTTTGACAATCCTGGGGATTATAAACTTACTTTTACTTCAGTAACTGATGATGAAGAAAATGATTCTGGTGATGATAATGCTAAACAACAGAATTTAACTAATGATAAAAATACAAAAACAAAACCTGCTAAAAAAACTGATAGTAAAAAAACAAAAAAATCTAAAAAAACTAAAACGGCAAAATCTACAAAATCAAATGATAATGATAAGAATATTGATAAAAATAGCAATGATCATTTAAAGGCTGCTGAGCTATGGACTCCAAAAGTATTTGGTGAAATATTAAAATATAAATGTCTCCATAAATCTCCTTATGCAAGCAAATTTAAAGATATTAAGAAAAAAAGACGTATATGTTGTACAAAGTCTTCTTCTATTGTTTTCCAAATGGCAGGTATTATTCCAAAAGGAAAAACTGTTGGTCATACACCTAATGGACGTAGAGGACACAGTAATGAAAGTTTTGATACAGCATTAAAAAAATCGGTATACAATGCTAACCTTTTGATTAAAGGGACTTGTGACATAGTTATGGTCATGAAGAAATATAAAGAATGCCCCGATTGGCTTCGACAAAAAGGTATTTATTTAATACAAGAATCTAATGCATGTATTTGCTTGGGGCAAAAATAGAATTTATTCTTGTAATCAATCAAATAAGCGTTATACTAGCAGAAGTATGTTTTATAGAAAAAGTGGTTACTGTATGAATCGCCCAATTTTATTTGCATTTGTTCCTAGAACAAATGGAAAATCTAACGTTCCTAAAAATACTAAATTTAAACATAAAGCAGCCTGGGGAAAAGGTTCTAGTAAAATTGTTGCAATAAAATAAGGTGAGAAAAAATATGCGATTAAATAAAATTATATTGGTAGCTACATATATATTATTGACTGGTTCTAGCTTTGCAGATGTGTCTGTGCCTTATGGAGAAGGATCAGGCAAAGTAGATTATTTGAATACGAATAAGTATTTAAATATGAAAAGATTAGAAGAACAAGAAGAAGAACTTGAAACTGAAGAATCTGAAGATTCTGAAGATTCTAATGAATTAGAAAAAACAGGAGAAATTGAAGAAACTGAAGAACACCCAGAAGTAGAACCTAATGATGAACTTGACGAAAAAGATGAAGAAATAATTCTTTCTGGACCTATGTCTTTCCGAATTGTTGGCGCCAAAACCTGGATTGCTGATAGTCTTGGCGGAAAGCTAATGCAATTTGATAATAAAGGTAAGCTTATTTCTGAATTTTCTGTTCTTCCTGATGGAATCAAACCTTACGAAAAAGATGTAGAGGGTTTTCCTTTATCAAATATTCTTATTGAAGATATGGCTCCTGTATTGGGAGAGTATGGGGCTATTAAAGCTTGGTGGATAGCTGATAGCAACACCAATAAGCTATTAAAGTTTTCTGCCGATGGAAAACCACTTGCTCTATTAACAGACCCAGGTTTTGGTCATCTATTTAGAGTTGAAGTTGGCCTAAGTGGTCATTTGTTTGTTGCAGACAAAGGGAATAAAAAGATATACATTTATGATTCTGACGGAAACATGACTAGTGAACAAAACTGGGAAGATTCTGGTATGTCTGTAGCTGGTAAAGATGATTACCTTTACAGATTAATATATTTTAATGAAGAAAAAAAATATATGTTAGTTACTACTGATGTAAAAGGAAAAGTAATTAAATCAAAAGCTTTAGATGTTGAAATGTATGAGCCAGAACTCTGGTGGGTTGATGACGTAAAAGAAGAAGCTGTTATAACCTATTCTCCACGTCCCGTTTCAGATGATAATTTAGAAAAAGAAGACCTAGAAGATATAAAAGTAGCTCAGATTAATAGTTCCAAAAATTCTTATGAAGATTATGAAATAATAAGAGTTGGTTTTGATGGAAATGTAAAAGCTAAAGGAAAAATATCAGCGCCATTTCTTATGAACCGCTTCATAGAACATGCAAATTATGAAGATGTTTTCGTTGGAAAGTGTAATTTTTATGAAGCACCAGAAGGAAAATTTGAAATAGTTCCTTTTAAAATGCCTTAATTACTTGAATAATTAAACTTAACTAGAGTAAACCCCAAGTTATTCATCATTGCGAGAGCTTGTGCGAAAAGAAATTTTTAAGCCCAAATTAGATTGTGCTAATTGCCTACACATTTGTCATAAAAAGTAATTCGTATGGGCTTTAGCCCTGAAAGAATTACGGTTATGACAATGGGTAGGCAACAAACTAAATTTTTTTTCTAATTATTTTTGATTTCTTTAAAGGTTTCTTTTGCCATATATATAGTTTTTTCTAAATCTGCTTCAGTGTGCGCTCCTGAAATAAACATGGCTTCAAATTGAGATGGTGGCAAATAAATCTTTCGTTTTAACATTCCTTTAAACCACTTTGTAAACATTTGAGTGTCTGATTTTTTTGCTGATTCATAATCTGTTACAGGTGAGTCAGTAAAAAAGATAGTCATCATTGCACCATATCGATTAGATTGAATTTTAATTCCTTCTTCTCTAGCAGCATTTAAAAGGCCTTTTTCTAATTTTTCTGAAGTAGACAAGAGTTTTAAATAAAAAGTATGGTCCGATTTCAATTTTTTTAGAGTTGCAATACCAGCAGCTACTGCAATAGGATTGCCAGATAGAGTTCCAGCCTGATAAACTGGGCCATCTGGTGCGATCATAGACATAATATCTGCTCTTCCTCCATAAACTGCCAATGGCATACCACCGCCTACAACTTTACCAAGTGTAGTTAAATCAGGTGTTACTTCTGTTATTTTGCTAACACCGCCATAACAGCCTCTAAAGCCAGTCATAACTTCATCAAATATCAATAATGCTTTATTATCGTCGCAGAGTTTTCGTAATCCTTGTAAATAGCCATCTTTGGGATTAACAACACCCATATTACCACATACTGGTTCAACAATCATTGCAGCTATTTTATCCTTATGAGTTTCGAAAACCTTTTTTACTGCTTCGAGATCGTTAAAGGGAACAACCAGGGTATTTGATGCTATGCTTTCTGGTATGCCGGGGCAGCCAGGTATCGCAAGAGTAGCTACGCCTGAACCTGCTGAAACAAGTAGAGAATCTCCATGCCCATGATAACCGCCGTCACACTTTATTATGTAAGGTCTGTTAGTAAATCCTCTGGCAAGTCTTACTGCCGACATAGTAGCTTCTGTTCCAGAACTCACAAACCTCATTTTCTGAATGACAGGAAAAGCATCACAAATAAGCTGTGCTAGTTCTGTTTCGACCATAGTTGGAGCACCAAAACTTAAACCATCTAAGGCTTTACGTCTGACTGCTTCTATAACACTTTCTTCTGCATGACCTAGAATAGCAGGACCCCAGGTTCCTACGTAATCAATATATTCTATGTCGTTGGTGTCAATAACACGACTTCCATAAGCACTCTTGATAAAAGGTGGTTCACAGCCAACAGATTTAAAGGCTCTTACTGGGCTATTTACACCACCTGGAAAATATTTGCTTGCTAATTCTAATTCTTTGCTCATTTGTTTACCTTCTTTCAATTCTCAATTCTCTCCTTGTAACAAATCCGTCATTGCGAGCCTCTGAAAGAGGCGTGGCAATCCAGTTTTCTTATCTCTTATTTCTTCCTTCTTCGTTCTTCAATTCTCATTTCTCCGCTCTAAGAGGCTTCAGCCTCTTCCTTCTTCCTTCTTCCCTTCTAAAAATACTTCATAGAGGTCTTTTTTAGTTCACGCACAGTATTAAAAACTTTGTAGTCTTTTAAATTGAATTTAGAGGATATTTTATTTATTATGCTTTTTAATTCTTCATCAGTTTGACTATGAATCATTACAAATAAGTTGTAGTCCCATCCTGGAGGACATTCTCTGTCGTAACAATGGGAGACTTCTTTCATTTCAGCTAATTCTGAACCAACTTCATGTATTATTTCCTGAGGAACTTTCCAGGCTGTAAGAGCATTAGCCGCTAACCCAGCTTTTTGAGGTTTGACTGCAACTCCGATCCGCCTGATTATTCCTTCTTCACAGCATTTACTAACCGTTGAAAGAACTTCTTCCTCGGTGATTTTTAAGTCGTTTGCTATACGTTTAAAAGGTTTTGCTTCAAGTTTAAAGTTATTTTGAAGTTCTGTAAGGATACTTTTAGTTTTTTGATCAATATTTATCATTAAATATCCACCTTCACTTTAAAATATTTCTTTGATGTGAAAATAAAGATGTTTTCTATCCCTGATTTAGCTTTAATGTCATCTAAAATCTGCTGTTGTCGCTCAGTAGAATCTGTAAACCACATATTGGGAGTTCCCTCACGTAAATAGTTATGGGTTACTTCATTATAGCTGTTTATTATTGTAGCTATTTCATCTATTCTGTTTCCTGGGACATCAATTGCAGCTAAACAACCGTTGTAACCCAGTTTCCTACTATTAAAGAAAGGGCCTACATAGCGAATGATTCCGTTTTGCAAAAGTCTGACTATTCTGGATATTACTGCATTTTCATCAATCCAGAGCTTATCGCCAATAGCTTTATAAGGGTTCGAAACTAATGGAAAACCATTTTGTAAAATTTGTATTATTTCGTGGTCTTTTTCATCCAACAAACATTCCATATTTTGTTCCTTATTTAATTATGTTTAGAGAATTTTACCATATTTACAATAAACTGTCACTTTTGAGAGATTATTCTACTTGTACAAAGTTATAAAAAATGATAATGTAAATTAAAACTTACTTCATTGATTGGGGTGCTATTATGCTATTTCCTGTCCGTAGGCCAAGAAGATTACGTATAGACAGTCGTCTAAGAAATATGGTTAAAGAGTTTACTGTTGAACCAAGACAGCTTATTTATCCTTTATTTGTCTCTGAATCTATTAAAAAACCTGATGAAATAAAATCAATGCCTGGTCAGATGCATTGGCCTGTAAATCAAATAGATAAGCCTGTTAAAGATGCGTTAAAAAAAGGTGTAACAGCTTTCCTACTTTTTGGTATTCCTTCAAAAAAAGATCCCCATGGAGAATCTGGTTGTAGTGACAATTCTGTAGTATGCAAAGCAATAAAACATATAAAGAAAAATTGTCCTGAAGCCTATATAATCACGGACGTATGTCTATGTGAATATACTAGTCATGGACATTGTGGCTTTATAAACAAAGAAGGTAATGTGGAAAATGATGTTTCCTGCGCGCAATTAGCTAAAATGGCGCTTTCTCATGTAAAGGCCGGTGCAGATATGGTTGCTCCATCAGATATGATGGATGGAAGAGTAGGGGCTATAAGAGAAATTCTTGATGATAACGGTTTTGAAAATACTCCAATAATGTCTTATTCTGTTAAATATGCTTCTTCTTTCTACGGACCATTCAGAGAAGCTGCAGATTCAGCTCCTGGTAAAGGTGATAGAAAAGGCTATCAGATGGATTTTTCAAATTCAAGAGATGCCTTAATAGAACTTGAATCGGACTTTGAAGAAGGTGCAGATATATTAATGGTTAAACCAGGTCTGCCATACCTTGATATTTTAAAAACAGCTTCTGAAAACTATCCTTGTCCAATAGCAACTTATCATGTGTCTGGTGAGTATTCTATGATTAAGGCTGCTGCTCAAAAAGGCTGGATAGACGAAAAGAAAATAGTTCTAGAATCTTTGATTGCTATGCGTAGAGCAGGAGCAGATTTAATAATAACTTATTTTGCTCCGCAAGCTGCTGAATGGCTTAAGGAAATTTCTAAATGATGCATAAATATCCTCATGGAATGCAACCAATAGCAAAAGGGCAATTAAGAGTTTTAGCTTGGGAAACCACTAAAGCCTGTCCTTTGGCTTGTCCTCATTGTCGAGCTTCTGCAGTAGAACATCGGGAACAGGATGAATTAACAACCGAAGAAGGCTATAAAATGCTTGAATCTGCTGCTGAAGCTGGTAAAAGTATTATTATTTTAAGCGGTGGGGAGCCTCTTTTAAGAGAAGATTTAGAGCTTTTGGCTGCAAAAGCTGTTGAATTAGGTCATCGTCCTGTAGTCTCCTGTAATGACGGATCTCTTCTTACAGAAGAACGAATTAAAAGTCTTGCCAAAGCTGGTATAAAACATTTAAGTTTTAGTATGCATTCAGAACTGGAATCAGATCATGATAACTTTGTAAGGAAAGATGGAGCTTATAAAAATGCTTTGAAGGCTTTCGAACGAATAAAAGCCAATGGTCTATCTTTCCAAATAAATACTACTGTTCTTCCTCAGAATCATAAAAAGCTTGATAAAATCATGGACTGGGTTGTTTCATTAGGAGCAAGTGCCTGGCATTTATTTTTCATTGTTCCTACTGGGCGTGCTTCTGAAGGTAGCGCCGAAGTCAGACTTTCAAATGAAGAAACTAATAAGGTTCTAGAGCACATTTCCGATTTGGCTGATTTAAATAGAATTCCAGTTAAAGTAACCTGTGCTCCACAATATGCTCAATTAAGAGCTGCAAAGGGATTGGAAAGCGGCAGTCATGGCAGAAGTTGTATGGCAGGTAATGGCTATATTTTTGTCAGCTGGAAAGGTGAAGTTAAGCCATGTGGTTATTTTGATATGGTTGTAGGTAACGTTAGAGAAAAGCCCTTAGCAGAGATTTACAAAAACAGCCAGGTATTAATAGATATGCGTGAACAGACAAAGCTTAACGGGGCATGTGGAGTTTGCCGTTTTAAGACTATTTGTGGTGGTTGTCGTGCCAGAGCTTTTGCCGTGAATAAAGATTATATGAGCACTGATCCTAATTGTAAGTTTGCAAGAGGTAACTAAAATTTGGTATGAAACCAAAATACTTTCACTATGTTTCGTTAGTATTACTGTCAATAGGCTTAATAGCAACTTGTGGACCCCTTATATTTATGCTCATTACAGCTTTTACTTCTCAGGAAGCCTTAAGTTCAACCCCGCCGCGTTATAATGATTTTTCCTTAGAAAACTTCAAGATGCTTCTTGGTGCAGGTCACATATTGAGATGGTCTTTAAATTCTTTTTTTGTGGCGGCTTCAATAACAGTTGCTCAAACATTTTTTAATTCGCTGGCAGCATTTGGATTCAGTGTGGGCAAGTTTAAAGGAAGAGAATCTTTGTTTATGCTGCTTCTAGCAGCAATGATGGTTCCTGGTCAGATAGTAATGCTGCCACTATTTCTATTTATGGCAAAATGGGGTCTGGTTGATAGCCTTTGGTCTGTAATACTTCCATCAATGGCGGCCCCATTTGGAATCTATATGATAAGACAATACATGGATTCCATTCCTGTTCAAATGTGTGAAGCGGCAAGAATTGATGGAGCAAGTGAATATCAATTGTTTTCGAATATATATTTCCCTCTTTCTAAGCCTATTCTTGCAACATCTGCAATTTTCATTTTTATTACCGAATGGAATGCTTTTTTGTGGCCTTTAGTCACTCTTAATTCAGAAAAGTATTACACGCTTTCTGTCGGGCTTTCAACTTTACAAGACCAGCAGGCAATGGATTACGGTCTTTTAATGGCTGGTGCAACTTTATCGGCTATTCCAATGGTAATTATATTCTTGCTTTTCTCTAGATATATGCTGGAAGGAATGAGAAGAGGAGCAATTCAATGACAGAAAACTTTGTTTCTATAGATTGGGGTGGAACCCATTTGAATGGGGTAATCTTTAATAGTATTGATAAAGCTTTAAAAAAAAAATTTTTAAAAGAATTTGAATTGCCTTCTTCCAATTTAAAATTAATATCCGACAAGAATTTAGAAGAAATATGTAAAAACATTATAAAAATAGTTAAACAATATGTAGATTCTAAAATTATATTGCTGATTGGGGCCGCTGGTGTCAGTAATGATAAAACTGCTGATAGACTTATCAATTCTTTTAAACAGCTATCTGATTCTTTTGAAAAAATAGAAATTTATCCTGATTTCTTGTGTAATCATGCAGCTTATCTGAATGGTAAAGACGGTATTTTATCTATAAATGGAACTGGTTCGATTTTATTTGGAGTCAATGGAAAAAAACAGATCAGACATGGTGGTTGGGGCTATATATTTGATGAAACTCCATCTGGATCATATTTCGGTAAAAAGTATATAGAAGCGGTTTTATCAGGCTTAGATGGAAACAAGTCGTTTGAATATTATGTTAATGATTTTAAAAATAACAATAATTTTATAGAAAGAGAAGAAATTTTAAATCGGATTTATATGGCTTCTTCCCCTCAGAATTATTTGGGAAACTATTCAAAGTATTTAATTAAGGCTTATGAAGCAAATGAAGTTTATGCAGTAGAAACTATAAATAAATCAATTGATAGACTTAGTAAATCTATATTAGATCTTGCTACATATCTTGATTTGAAACGTGTGAGATTTTGTGGTAGCGGCGGTTTATGGAAAAACTGGAAAGCTTTAAAAAATATGCTAAATGTTTCATGTGAAAAATTAGGGGTACAGCTAATTTGGGAGGAAAATGGAATTCCTTTGAATTTGGGCCCTTTTTTGTGTTACAAGTCTAAATCCTAAATCAATTATGGGTAGAATTTGCTTTATTTGCTTGTATTATTGAATATGTGTTAGTATTAAACAAAAATTTATGGAGATGAAATATGAAAACACTGGAACTAATAACCTACAATCCTGATGAACAGATTGAACAATGTGAATTGACAAGAGTTCCAGAGGTATTAAAAGAAAAGACAACATCTTGTTTCAGAAGTTCTTTTTTCTCCGAAAGCGGTAAAAAAGACTGTTACGGTCCTTTAACCATGATTTTTGAAACAAGGACAGCAAAAGATATTTTAACTGAGGGCTGTGAATATCAAGGACTAGATATTAAGCTTGAAACAGGCGGCAGAGTTTTGCCTGCATTGCCAGCTTACGCAGAATTACAGAAATTGCTTAGCCAGCCAGAAACAATAGTGCACATCAATGGTCATGTTTATAAACCTAATACGGAAGTTTTTGGTTTTCAGCAGGTTTATGATGATTCTGTTAAATGCATAGATGGTCTGAAAAAATTAGGTTTTACTAATGAAACAATGGCTATATATGCAACACCAAACGATATATCTGTTGAAGTTAGTGGTGCTGCCCTTGGCCTAGAAGGGAATGATGAACTATCTTCACGTTATTACAAATTACTTTGTCATTTGGCAAATATTAAAGAAGTTGGCGGAAAACCTCAAAAGACAGACGTGAAAACTATTATTCTCGATTCTGTATTGCCTAAGGGTAAGATACTTTTGCCTGGAAGTCCTCATCCAACGATGAAAAGAGTTAAAGTAGCGGTAGGAACTTCACATTTCGCTTATGGTATTGCCGCATTTTCCGATACTTGTGGAAAAAGACGCACTCAGGAAGAATGTATTCAGGAAGTTTTAAACTGGTTAAATTTTATGGAAAAGGAATTACCTCCTGTTCCTGGTGTTAGAGAATTTCTGGATAAAATTCCAAAGGTTGCAATGCCTAATAAATCTGTTAAAGGTAATATTTCACAAAACTCTTCGGTAAAAAACATAGAAGTTTCTGCTGAAACTGTGTCAAAGACTTTTATAGGAGTTTTTCAATCTTTAAAGGAAGAATTGGCTCAATCTGGTAAAGAATTTAAAGACATACCACAAGGAATTCCATCTTTTTCTCTAAACTTAGATAAAACACTAGGTAAAGGCTGGTCAACAGGCGGTTTGCATATAATTTTAGGAAATAGGGAAAAAGGGAAAGCTTCTTTATTGGTTCAACAGGCTGTTTTAACTGAAAATAAGATGCCTGTTCTTTATGTTTCTTATGAACAGAATTTGAGAGATTTTGTAACTAATACTGCTTGCTTGATTGGTGGAATTAATAAATCTGAAATGACGGCCGGATTATTAGGTCCTAATGCTAATCAGGTAAAAATGGCTTTGGGTGCTGCGATAGATAAACTTCAGACAAAGTTATCGCAGAATTTGTATTTTTCAGGTTCTGAAGCAGGAAGAATTAATTTCGATGCAGATGAAATTCTTCAATTGGTTTCAATGTTGCCAGAAGCTCCAAGAAAATTAATTGTTATAGATTCTCTGACAGAAGAAGATTTTAACGGGAATATTAATTCTCAGCTTCAAAAACTAAAAACAGCTGCTCTAGAAAATAATTTGACTTTCTTAATCAGTATTCATAATAATTCTAATCCAGTTAAAAGGCCTAATATTATAGAAGAAACGGATTTAGATTATTTGGCTAAATATCAGCGTTTTAGCGATACTATTATCTGTTTGGAAACAGAAAAAACAAATCTTAGAAAATTTGTAGCATTAGTAAAAGGTCAGGTTGAACCAACTCTTGTAGCAAGTTTGGAACAGAAAGCATTGCAGCTTTCAGGCGGAAAGCGTTTAAAAACAGATACTTTCAGTTTGTTCAGACTGATTCATAATAGAACAGGAAAGAGAGATTTAATGCTGTTTCTTTATCAGCCTGATATGGGTAGATTCTTTGATCTTGCTTCTGCTGCGTTGTCCAAACCGTAAGGAAGATAGAAGAAGAGCCAAGCTAAGCTTGGTGGTTAGGGATTGGTGATTAGTGGTTGGTGATAACTTCCCTCTTCAATCTTAAATCTTAAATCTTGTATCTTATATCTTAATTAATATGTATTACAAAAATTTATATATAATATATGGAAGAGTTCAAGGCGTTGGATTCAGACGTTTTGCACTAAGATGCGCTGATGAATATTCTGTTGGTGGTTGGGTCAGAAACTGTCCTGATGGTAATGTTGAAATTGAAGCAATTGGCACCCAGTCACAGATTAGTAGTTTTTTAGATAAAATTGCCCAAGGTTCATGGTTTTCAAGTGTAGAAGGAATAGAAAAAATAGCTTCAAATCAAGTGGAGGAAGCTTCTTCTGATTTCAAGATTATTAGGTGATTTTTATTGCTTAGTTATCTTTTGCGTCTAATACTGTTGAGGAAATATCTGTTGCTTCTGCTTCTTCAGATAAGTATTTTGCTATCTCATCTAGTATTTTTGCCATTTCTTCCTTAGATGTGATATTACTTGATGAATAAACAAAAAATGCTATTTTGTTTGTTGGCTCAAATACTTTTGTAGCTTGAGAATCTTTAACTGGTGTCCCGATTGCTTCACCATCTGTTTTGGCAACTAACAAAAGCTTTTTCAAAGTAAGTATTTGGCCTTCTTTGTTAAAAACATATTCTTCTGTTTCGTTCCCAACTCTTAAACAAAGATTATAGCCTGATTTATCCAAATCAAAAACACTGATAGGAAGCTTATATTTTAAAGAGATATGGTTATTTATATCGACTACATTATTTATGTAATTGAAACTTCCTCTATTTGACAAATCTTTAAAAAGGTATTCTGAAGCTGGTCTACTTCTTCCTGATGGATGAAAACCAAAAGTTTTTAATAAACTTCTGATTCCTTTTTGCATATTGTCAGGATAAGAATAATTGGGTTTCAGCATATTATTAATATCTTTATTGATTGTTTGCTGATATTTTTCAGATGATTGTTTGACTTTGATATTAAAAGCTTCTAGAAAGCCAATGCGAAGATTAGATTCTGGTAAATAAAAAGTGATTTTTGTTTGCATGTATTGATTCTCTTTCTGTTTTTACTTATTATACATTTTTATCTTAAAAATATAAATATTTAAATTTTCCCTAATTTATGAGTGGCATTATGCCGATATGACTAGTGGAAAATAATTTAATTAAAGAGAGTTTGGCATGGAAGCAATCAAATCTGGAAATAAACTACTAACTATAACTTATTTAATGGTTCTTTTTTTATTCTTATCTCATCAATCTCTATTTGCTCAAGCTCAAGTTAGAATAAAAGATATTTCTAGAATGAGTGGAGATAGAGAATACCAGGTTATTGGATATGGTTTAGTAACTGGCTTGAATGCTACCGGCGATAAAGGTGAAATGAGTATTGAAATGATGAAGGGCATGCTTCAGAACATGGGCATGGAAGTTAATTCATCTCAGATTGTTTCCAAAAATTCAGCAGCTGTAGTTGTTACTGGAATGCTTCCTTCTTATGGCCGTCCTGGAGAAAGTTTTGATATTACTATAAGCTCTATTGGCGATGCAAAAAGTCTTATGGGTGGTGTGTTGCTTCCAACACTGTTAAAAGGCGGAGACGGCCAGGTTTATGCTGTAGCTCAAGGAAATGTTTCAATAGGTGGTTTTGAGGCTACTACTGGAGGCAATGCGAACAATAGAAATACTCAGAGAAACCATCTGACTGTAGGTTATATTTCAAGCGGTGCAATAATGGAACGAGCTGTGGAAGATAGTTTTGCTCGCTCTGGAAAATTCAGTATACTTCTACAGGAAAAGGATGCTGTTTTGACTAGAAAAGTAAAAGAAGCAGTTGATCGTCGATATGGTAATGGCTGGGCTATTATTAAGAACCCTGGTCAAGTTGAAATCACTGTACCTAGAAGTATGTCTGATGATCCTGTCAGTTTTGCTGCTAATATAGAAAACCTGACTTTAACAATAGATGAACCAAATCGTGTCGTAATAAATGAAAGAACAGGTACTGTCATCGTGGGTAATAATGTCAGAATCAGTAAAGTAGTTATTTCCCATAATGGAATAAGAATAGCAGTTGATGAAAACAATAATAACAATGGCGGTTTTGGAAGAAGACGAAGAGATGAAAAACAGGCTTCAATGGTTGAAGTTCAGGGTGAAACCACTGTAAATGACTTAGTAGAAGCTCTTAATGCTGTTGGGGCTACACCTAAAGATTTAATTGCTATCTTTGAAGCTATTAACGCAGCTGGAGCTTTGCACGGTGATTTAAAAATAATGTAAGTATTTTAAATAAAAATTTTGTTCGATACTTGCAAAACAAAATCAATCTGTGGTATTAATAAAAAAAGTGCTTGAATTTTTTTATCACAAGCTAGTTTTCCCCACAGAGGTTCATAATTTATGAGTGAAACAAATAGGTTTATGGAAGCCGAACAGTATATGGAGTCATGTCTTTCCTTCTTTTTGATGAATAAAACAGAAGACGCTCTTAGACTTGCAGATAAAGCAATTGAATGTGATCCAAATTTCGCGGAAGCTTTTAATAAAAAAGGTGATTGTCTCTTGAAGCTAGGTCGAATAGAAGAAGCATTAGAATGTTATTTAAAATCTCAAGAACTTAAGCCTAGTATTCAGAACAATTATTATGATTTAGGTCGTACCTATTTGTTACTTGGTGATTATACGAATTCTCTTTTAAACTTTAAAAAAGCTTATGATATGAAACCACAGGAAGATATTCATGCCTTCATCGGAAAGATTTATTTTGATCAGAAAATGATGGATGAAGCTAAACAGTCTTTTGAAAATATTTTAAAAGATAAGCTGAGTAAAAAAGATGCTATTGCAAATGCAATAAATGCTACTAGCAGCAATAGTATGGCAAATTATTATTATGCTCAGATTCTTCTTAAAGAAGGGAATAAAGAAGAAGCTTATAAATATTTTGATAGAATTATCGAAAAATATAATGTTATAGCAAAGACAAAGAAAAATTCACCAGAAGCGCATTATTATCTTGGCAAGGTAGAATATTTCAAGGAAAATTATGAAGAAGCTGTTAAACATCTTAAGTTAGCTGTTGAATATGATACAGATGCTATTTATAATCATTATTCTTATGAAATGTTTTATAGTGATGCCGAAGCTTTTGCTGCACTAGCAGAAGCACAGGCAAAACTCAATCAAACTTCTGAAGCAAAAGAAAATTTAATGAAAGCTTTATCTTTAGAACCTGCTAATCAAGACTTGCTAACTTTAAAAATGAAACTGGGGTTTTAAGAATGACTATTTCATCTCTTAGCAATTCTTTGTTGGCCGATAAGATTAGTGAACTACCTGAATCTAAAAAACAGGAGCTAACAAAACTAAAAGAAGCTTGCTCTGAGTTTGAATCAATTTTCATGCATCAAATGCTAAAAGAGATGCGGAAAACAGTTAACCCTAAAAATACATTAGTTTATGGTGGACAGGCCGAAGAGATTTTTTCAGATATGCTAGACCAAGAAAGAGCTAAAGAAATGAAAATAGGTCTTGGTGATATGATGTTTAGACAACTTTCCCAGTCTATTATATCAGTGACTAATAAACCAAGAAAAAAATAAGTAGATTGTCTGCGAAAGGAAGAAAAAAGTGGAAAGTCCTAATCCCACATTTACATATTTACAGCTATGTGATGAACCTATAAAGAATTTAAAAGCTGTAGCAAAAGCTATCGGGATTGATGGCGTAGAAAAAATGAAAAAAGGCGAATTAATTCGTGGCATACTTCAGGAACAATATGCTCAAGATGGGCTAGCTCTTTCTGAAGGTGTATTAGACATTATGCCGGAAGGCTATGGCTTCCTTAGAACCCATAGTTATGTTCAAAACGACGATGATGTATATGTTTCGCCTTCTCAGATTAAACGTTATAATTTATTGTCTGGCGATACAGTAATAGCACAAGTAAGACTGCCTAAAGATGATGAAAGTTATCACTCATTACTGAAAATAGAAGCAGTTAATGGTGTAAGCTTAGATAGAATTCACCAGCGTGTAAATTTTGAAGACGGAATTCCTGTTTTCCCGACAGACAGATTTAGACTAGAAACAGGTGAAGAAGATGTTTCTACAAGAGTGTTTGACTTGGTATGTCCTATAGGTAAAGGACAACGCGGTCTTATAGTAGCACCGCCAAAAGCTGGTAAAACAGTTTTGTTAAAACAATTGGCAAATGCTATTATTAAAAATCACCCAGAAGTTCTGATGTTGATACTGTTAATTGATGAACGTCCAGAAGAAGTAACAGATATGAGACGTTCTGTAGATGCTGAAGTGGTTGCTTCTACTTTTGATGAACATATTAATAATCATATTAAAGTTTCAGAACTCCTTCTAGAAAAAGCAAAACGTCATGTTGAATTAGGTAGAGATGTTGTAATTCTATTAGATTCTATTACTAGACTTGCAAGAGCATATAATATATCAATGCCTTCTGCTGGTCAGACTCTTTCTGGTGGTGTTAATCCCTTTGCTCTTTATAAACCTAAGAAATTCCTAGGGGCAGCAAGAAAAATAGAACACGGTGGGAGTTTGACTGTTATTGCTACAGCTCTTATTGATACTGGTTCAAAAATGGACGAAGTTATTTTTGAAGAATTTAAGGGTACAGGCAATATGGAACTGCATCTTGATAGAAAACTCTTTAACAAACGTATATTCCCATGTATTGATGTTAAGATGTCAGGTACAAGAAAAGAAGAACTTCTTATGGATCCGGAAGATCTCAAGAAAGTTATTATTCTTAGACGTGCATTTGAAGACAAGAGTTCTCAAGAAATTGTTGAAATGCTTGTTAAAGGTATATCAAATACAGAAAATAATAAAGAATTTCTCAGTTTGATTAACCCAAACTATAAGAGTTCTTCAAGTAAAAAAGATACAGAAAACTAATATTCTCTAAAAAAAAATGATTTCGCAAACAAATTCTTTTAGTAAGCCTATTAAAGCTTTTTTGGTAATTATTGCTATAGGACTTATACATTTAACAGTTCCTTCAACAGAGGTTTATTCGTTTTCAATAAGCTCAAATGAAGTAAATTTGAAAAAGCCCTTAGCGGTATATAAGTCATTAAAATCAATAATGGCTTCTGTTAAAACTGATTATCAAATTTATCAGCAAACAGCTGAAGTTTTATTAAAACAAACAGAAGAAGCTGTAAAGACTTGGAAAATAGTTAAGGTTGAAACAAAAAAAGAAGTTGTTCAAGCTAAGCTTTGGCCGTTAAAAGGTGCTATTACTTCAAAGTTTGGAATGAGAATACATCCTGTAACAGGAAATCGTTCTTTTCATAATGGGATAGATATTAGAGGAAAATCGGGCACATCTGTTATGTGCCCTGTTGATGGAATTGTTGTCGAAACTGGTTGGGCAGGTGCATTAGGTCGTATGGTTAAATTAAAGACCCAGTCAGGGCACACTCTTTGCTTTGGACACTTAAGTAAAATAAAATGTAAAGAGGGGCAAAAAATAAAAAGAGGACAAATAGTTGGAAATGTAGGGGCGACAGGAAGAGCAACTGGACCTCATCTTCATTTTACAGTGCTTTATCACGGAGACTATATTAACCCGATTAAATATTTGAGCAAATAGTCTTTTCGGAAATTTTATTTATATACATTATTAATCGTTTTGAAGCTATAAATATTTATTCCTTTTTTTCCGATAAATAGATTGATTTAGTTTCAAATTTCAGGCAGGCAAATAATGTATAAAAAATATTCTAAAACGCCTTTGAATATAAAGGTTATTAAAGGCATATTTTTGATAGTTATTTTCACTAATTTTTTCTGTTTTACAAAAAT
The DNA here is from genome assembly GCA_905236675.1 of Candidatus Rifleibacteriota bacterium. Classification (GTDB taxonomy): domain Bacteria; phylum Muiribacteriota; class Ozemobacteria; order Ozemobacterales; family Ozemobacteraceae; genus RUG334. The sequence continues at coordinate 27,566 of CAJOND010000036.1, forward strand.
AATACAAGCAGCTGATTTGAAACCTGATTTTATTACCACGGAAGAAAAACTAGATAGAGCTTTAGATGCATATGAAAAAGGTTATAAATATTACCGTTATGGGGAATTTGAAAAATCAGAAGATTCTTTAAAAGAAGCATTATATTTCGAACCTAATCTGATAAAGGCACATTATTGGCTTGGTAAACTTTACAGGGAAATGGGAAGATTAGATGATGCTCTTTTCCATTGGGAAGAAGTGGAAAGGTTAAACAAATTAATTCACGATAGACGAGAAGCTTTAAAGATTCAGAACAATGAATACCCTGATTATATTCAAAGAAAGAAAACAAGCGACAAAATTAAAAAGGCAAAACAACACTACGATAACGCAATGGTTCTGCTAGATGAAGGCCACTGGGATGGTGCCGAAATAGAAATGTCCGAGGCAGTAAAATATTATCCTGGCAATCCTAAGTATTTACTTACAATGGCTAGAATTCTATGGGATAAGAATGAATACCAGGCTAGTGTAAAGTTTTACAGAGATTTATTATTTAGTCGCGAAGTGTCTTTTGAACACTTTAAAGAAGGTGCAGAAAGAATGTTAAAGGCTAATATGGATTATGTTCTTTCGCCACTTGTTTCAAAGCACAGGTTAAGATTTGAAAAAGAACCAGAATTTATTAAAATAGCAAGTCATTTTGTTGTAGAACAAGAATATTTGCCTCCAGTAGCAAAAGCCAAAATTATAAAGAGATTAGACGGTCAGGTTATAATCAATATAGGAATGGATGAAGGATTAAATCTTTCAGATGAGTTCAGACTTAAGATGAAAGCATTTAGACCTGGTGTAGTATTGAAAGACCCCGATAATGGAAAGTATTTAGGCAGAGAACCTGATAAAACAATGGCTAATCTTTTACTAACAAAAGTATATAAAAATACAAGCTGGGCACTGATTCAAAAAGAATTCGGTACCGGTCTGAAAGCAGGTGACATGATTGAGTTCCAAAAAGCAAAATAACGGAATAAAAATAATTGCTGAAAACAGAAAAGCATACCATGATTATTTTATCCTTGAAAAACTCGAAACTGGTATAGCATTGGTAGGATCGGAACTTAGACCTTGTCGTGAGGGAAGGGTTGCTTTGAAAGATTCTTTTGTAGATGCTATCGATGGACAGCTTTGGCTATGTGATGTTCATATAGGTTCAAATATATATTCTAATAGATTAGATCATGATCCTGAAAGAAAACGTCGGTTACTTGCACACAAACAACAGATTAATAAACTTTGCCAAAAGGTTAAGACTACTGGAATAACGATAGTACCATTAAAATTTTATTTTAAAGAAGGTAAAGTTAAGGTAGAAATAGCATTAGTAAAAGGTAAAGCTATGTATGACAAACGTGAAGCTTTAGCAAAGAAAGATGCAAAGCGAGATATGGAAAGAGAACTTGGAGGCCGTTACAAATGAGAAAAAGTAAAATAAAGTATCTTGGTTACTTGTTGTTATTATCTTTAACATCAGCATCCTCAGTTTTCGCCGTAGATTATATTAATGCAGAAAATTTTGCTGATGCTAACGGAATATCTCACCAATGGTTTCCTATTCAAAAGATGCTTATAATGAGAAAAGGTTTGAATAGTATAAAGTTTAAAATAGGAGAATCAACAGCTAAAGCAAATGATAAAGATATTAGATTGAGTGGGGCTCCTAGAATTCAAAATAATTCAATTTATGTTCCAGCTGATTCTTTACAAAGTGTATTTGCTGGTAGTAAATCTGTTCCAGTGGTTCAAATGAATCCTGTAAAACCTAATCAAACAAATCAGGAACCTAATAATTATGGCTTCCAAAACAATCAGAGACCGATTGCTGTTACTCCTGTAAACCCTGCTCAAGTTCAAACAATTCCTGTTACAACTCCAGAAAATGTGCCTCAAAAACAAGATAATGAAGCTATATTAATTGCATTAAGACATAGCGAAAGAGAAGATCATACTCGAGTTGTTCTTGAATTTAGTAACAATGTAACATATAAAAGCGATTTTAAAAACGGTATTTATCGATTAACTATAAGTGGTTGTAAAAATCTTATTCCTACTAAGAGAACAAACCCTGTAGGAAGAGATATTGCCAAACTTGATATAAATAGCGGAGCTAATAGAGAAGGTCTAATTTTAACTTTTATCTTAAATCAAAAAGAGAAAGCTCCAAATATAGAAACAGTGGCAGATCCCTTCAGAATGATTATCGAACTCCCATTAGGTGTTCCTGCACCTAATCAAGTGGCTTCAACTACAACTCCTATAACTACACCTCAAAACACACAAACAGAGGTCGCTGAGAAGAAGGTTGAAAGCAATGCTGTTAAACCAATTGAAATGGAAAAACCTCCAGAAATTAATATTGAAGTGCCTATGGAAACACTTCAAAATAAATCTTTTCTAGGGAGAACTATTGTCATCGATCCAGGTCATGGCGGTTCAGACACAGGCTTTGAAATAGCTGGAAGACCTCCTGAAAAAACCATTAATTTGGAAACTGCCAGATTACTAAAATCAGAATTAGAAAAAGCTGGATTTAGAGCGATATTGTTACGCAATGATGATGTAAATTTAACTTACAGTCAGAGATTAAGCATGGCAAATAAAAGTGGTGGTGATTTGCACATAGCTATTCATACAGGTGGTTCCATTGATAGCTTAAAACACGGGGTTGCATGTTACACTTTTACAGATAAAGGAACATGGCATAATAATGACTCCAAAAATAATATTTTAAACTATGATGATGTTTTTAATGAATGGATTAAAAATACAAGATTTGATTTATCTGAATTTTTAGCTAAAAAGATTAATTCTAGACTTACTAAGCATTTACCTACAGATAGTCGAGGCGTAGTTAAGAGTCCTCTTCTTCCTTTAAAATTCATAATGAATCCTGCTGTATTAGTAGAAGTTGGAATGTTGTCAGATAAAACTGAAGGTAAAAATTTAATAAGCGATAAATATAAAAAGGCTATTGCGAAATCAATTACTAATGCTGTCATAGATTTCTTCAATGGTATTGAATTGAAATAATTTCAGGGAATGTAAAAATGGCTTCAAAAAAATCAAAGAAAAATCAGGAAAAAATTCTTTTTATCCTTATGGGAGTAATAATAATTGGCTTGGTTATAGCTGGCTTCATACTTTTTCAAAAGCAGTTTTATAGCTTATTTAAAGAGGATAATGCTTCAACCGCCTCTATTAAAACAGAAGAAACAACTAATTTAACTGCAAGCTCTATTGAAAAAAATAATAATATTGTTGAAAAAGAAGAAGAATATATTCCGCAGGAAGATGTTCAATATTTGAAAATTTATTATGGAGTTAAAGGTAAAGATAAATTAGAATGCGAAAATAAGCGAGTAAGAAAAAATACAATGCTTATTGGACAAGCTCGACAAATAGTCAATTCATTATTAGAAAACCCAAGCAATGAAAGATTATATAGAATTCTTCCTGAAAATTTAACTTTGCGTGGACTATTTTATGACTCCGGTTTATTTATAATTGATTTTAGTCGTGAATTTAGTTCTATATATAATTATGGAGCAAGTGAGCAAACTTTAGCTATCTATTCTATTGTTAATTCTATTACAGAGCTTGATCCAAAAGCAAAAGTCAGATTCTTAATTAATGGTACAGAACCAGAAAGTGGGGAAGGTCACATAGACTTAAACTCTAAATTATCCAGACTGGAATCACTTATAGAAAAATAATTATCCTAGGAAAACTAATATTAGCTACTATAAAAAGCAGTTAAATCAGTTTGTAGAAGAATACCAGGCTGAAGAGGCAACTCCATGCAAAGTGCAGAAAACAACATATGTTCCGTTGTCTCCAGTGCCTGTTGAGCCATAATGGTGATATTCGCCGCCTGCTGGGCAAACGGGTACTTTTTGACCTGATAAATATGATTTTAAAACTTCTAAATTATCACCTTCGGGATAAACTTTATTTTCAACAAAATAAACTTCAGCTGTTCTTGATATTAGTGATGAATATTCAAAACATTTGCTTTGTCTTGCTCTTTCTCGAGCGTTTCTCAAGCTAGGAACAGCCATGCCTGCAAGTATACCTATAATAGCAATAACAATCATTAACTCAATTAAAGTAAACGCACGTTTTTTATTCTTCATAATACCCACCTTCATTGTAATTATAACATAAAAAAAATAATTTACAAAACAATATTTATGGGTTAAAATAAAAACTCAGAAAAACAGGAGATTTACTTTAGTTATGATTAATAGAAAACAAAGTTGCTTATATTTAGCATTAATAGTAATTTTATTTTCTACTGGTTGTGTTCCAAACAATTTTTCTTTCCAAAAAGAACTAGGGAAATCTGGCTCTGGGAGTGTAGAGTTTTTAAGCCCAACTGATTTAGATATGGACAAAAACGGTAATCTGGTTATTGCTGATGCTGGTAATACTAGATTTCAAATAATTTCTACAGATGGCAAAGTTGTTTCGTCCGGTGGGGAATTTGGTCTAGGCAAATTAAAATTGCAGAGTATAAGTGGAATCGGTTTAGATAAAGACGACAACATTGTGTGGGTATGTGATCAAAAGGGTAGTAAATTAGTTAAATACGATATTGATGGTACTGCAATTGGAAGAATTACTAAAAACGTATCGTTCCCAATGGATGTTGCAGTAGATAAAGACAATAATATTTATGCCATCATGTCGAGAAAACCTGAAGTCTATAAGTATGATTCAAAAGGAGAGTTTGTCTCTAAATTAGGTGGTCAGGAAAAAACAACTTTAACTTATCCTACTTCAATAATCATCAATAATGATATAATATATGTCGCTGATTTTGGTGGCAAAAGAATTGTAAAAATGAGCCTCGATGGTAATTTTGTTGATGAAATTAAATCTAAAGGTGACTATGAAGAGATGAAAGGACCTTCAAATATATTCATAGATGACCTTGGATATATGTATGTTCTGGATTTAGGTGAAGTTCCTGTTGTTGTTCTAGGTCCTGATGGCAAATTAGTTTCTCAGATTGGAACTTTTGGGAAAGAACAAGGGAACTTTTTGTATCCAACAGGCGTAGTTTCTAAAGATCAGACAGATGTATATGTTTTAGATAACACACGAAATACTATTATTAATTTTTCAAAGAAATCAAAATAAATATTTAATTTAAGAAAGAAAAAGCCATGATGAAAAGCATAAAAATAGCTATTGTCATGGCTTTTTTGCTATTTGCATTGTTTTCTGGTTTTACCTATAGTTTGTTTTCATGGTTTAATAATGTATCACAAGCTAATCCTAATGGTGTTTCTAGCGAAATAACAATACCTTCTGGATATACTACCAAAAGAATAGCTAATTTGCTAAAAGATAAAAATATTATAAAAAGTTCATTTTTGTTTTGTATTTATATTCGTTTTTTAGCAGTTGACCAGAACTTGAAACCTGGAAATTATTCATTCAGCGGGAAAGAAAGCTTGGTAGAAGTAATTAATTTATTACTTAATGGCAGTCAGACAACCATAAGCGTAACTATACCAGAAGGAACAACTTTAAAAGAAGTTGCTCAAATTCTTCAAAATGCGTCTATTTGTAACGGAAATGATTTCTTAGAAGCTGTTTCTGATCCTGGACGATTAGGAAAAATATTTAATAATTGGGAATTAATACCTCAACCTGAAGGTTTAATTTTCCCAGATACCTATTTTTTCTCAAAAAATACTTCTGCTGAAAAAGTTGCAGAACGAATGTTGAAATTAATGAGACATCAGATTGATAAAATTTTCAATTATTCTTTACCAAATGGTCTTAATCAGTATGAGGGGTGTATACTTGCTTCTATCGTTGAAAAAGAAGCTGTATTAGATAAGGATAGGCCTTTGATTGCCTCAGTGTTCTATAACAGACTGTCAAAAAAAATGAAATTGGAATCTTGTGCAACAGTTCTATATGCATTAGGAACGCATAAACAAAGGCTTTTATATGAAGATTTAAAAGTTGAATCCCCTTATAATACTTATTTGAAAATAGGATTGCCTCCTTCTCCTATATCAAATTTTGGGGTAGCCTCAATGAAAGCTGTTGCCTCTCCAGCAAAAACAGATTATTTGTTTTTTGTTGTTAACGGCCAAGATGGAGGACATAATTTTTCTAAAACAATAAATGAGCATAATAAAAATAAAAAAGATTATTTTGAAATACGTAAACATCAGAATGAAAAATAATATTTTAAAAAAAATAGCATTAATTATTGCTTTTATATTTTTTCGGAATCCTTTAACTCTTTTGGCTGAAAATAGAATTATTTCCCTGATCCCATCTAGTACAGAGATCTTATTTGCTATTGGTTTTGGAAAGGAAATAATAGCGGTATCTAATTATTGTAATTATCCTGAAAATGAAATAAATAGTTTGCCTAGAATAGGGAATCAGAATCTTAATATAGAGAAGATAATATCTTTAAAACCTACTATTTTGGTTGATACTAATCATATTCATCAAAAATACGAAAAAATATTCAAAAGTTTTAATCTTAACTATGTCAATATTAATATTGAGTCCCTCTCTGATATCCCAAAGAATGCTTGTTTCCTGGCAAAAATATTAGGAGATCCACAAAAAGCAGATAATTTTGTTACTAACTGGAATAATGAAATTGATAAAATTAATTTAAAATCTAATTCAAAATCCATTAAAATTTATGCAGAGATTAGTGATAATCCTTATCAGGCTGTAGGTGGCAACAATAACATAAATAGTATTATTCAAATAGCAGGTGGTAAAAATATTTTTGAGAATCAGTCAGGATACCCAATAGTTAATTCAGAAATGCTATTGCTATCTAATCCAGAAATTATTATACTTATTTATCCTGACGCAAATGTTGAGTCAATAAAAAATAGAACAGGCTGGAGTAACATTAAAGCTGTTAAAAATAATAATGTTTTTATTGTTAATCAGGATATTTTTGTTCGACCTGGACCAAGAAATCTACAAGCGATTAAAATACTTAATAATTTAATAAACAAGGTTATTGAAGGTGAAAATAAATAAGCATTTAATTCTTATTATTGTTTTTTTCTTTTCTATATTATCTATTAATACTGTTTCTGCTGCTAAAGATTCCGAAAATATGTGGACAACTTTAGAAACAGCATCTGGAACTTCTGTTTTTACAATAAATTTACCTAATGATGGGTGTTTAACTATAATTGGTGAAGTTAATGGCCGAAATAAAACTGAACGAATTTGGGGACCAAGATACATGAAAAAGGGAACTTATCGCTTAAGTTTCCCTGAAAGCAAGTTGACAAATAGAAAAGGCACAATTGAATTATATAATATCAATCTAATTCCCTTTAAAGAAACAGGTAGCTGTGGAAAAGGGGAAAGGCAATTTGATAATCCTTCAGGAATTGATTATGATGTTTCAAGAAAAGAGATATTAATTGCTGATAGTGGAAATGACCGTATTGTAAGATTAGGAAAAGATGGACGATTTATAGCGAAACACGGTGGATTTGGGCTTTCATATACTGGAGGTAAAAAGAGTGATGAAAGTGAAGATAGTCTAAATAGTCCATATGATGTAGCTGCTGGCGGTTTTTCTAATTTTTATATATCTGATTATGGCAATGATAGAATAGCTATTTATGACTCTTATAAAAGTTATAAGGGTAATTTGTTCCCCAAGAAAAACGATAGACGAAATAGGTTGAATAAACCAAAAGGTATTGTTACCGACTATGAAAATAATATCTGGATAGTAGATGGCCGTTCAGATCTAGTATATAAAATTTCTCCCAATAGTACTAAGCTATTGGAAATAGGCGGTTTTGGCTATTCTGAAAAACAGTTGAAAAATCCTACCCAAATCGATATCGGAATAGATGGTTCTGTTTATATTGCAGATCGAGGGAAGGCTAGAATAGCTGTTTTTGATAGACTGGGTCTGTATAAATTTGAAATAAAAGAACATTTAAAAACTCCTACAGGAATTGCTGTAGACAATGATGGCTTATTATTGGTTTGTGATGACACTTCTAATGAATTGAGCCTGTATACTCCAAAAGGAGTCCGTTTGAATGTAATTAATCAGGCTTCTAATGGTTCATCATTTAAAAAGCCTTCTGATATTGCATTGTGTGATGATACTATTTTCTTGTTAGATAGTGGGAATCATCGAATAATACATATTAAAAGAGAAAAAGAAGGATTTGTAGCCTCTTGGCAAGGTCCTTCATCTATGCTAGAATAACAAATCAAAAGACATAATTTTTTCGGGAGTAAAACATTGAAGAGCAGACGAATCATATTATTCTTATATTTATTGATGATAACAACAGCTGTTAGTCTTTCAACTGGCTGTCGAAAGAACTCGAACAAAACATCAAGCTCAAATAATACAGTTAAACTGTCTGAGTCAACAAAAACTATTCCATTAGAACAACTCCTGCCTAAAACAACCAAAGTAACTGGTAAAAATAAAAATCAGTTATCAGGAAAAGTAGTCAATGACTATATGTATGGAACTATTGCAGGACAGTATGGGAAGTTGGATGTATGTGAAAAGAATATATTGTTAGCCTTAAGGGCTGAACCTTTATTTGTTGATGCTCATCACAACCTGGGTTTATGTTATTATAAACAGGGAAGAATAAATGAGGCAATAAAAGAGTGGAAAAGAACTTTAGAGCTGGATCCAAATTATGCTGAAACATATTATAATCTAGCTATCTTCATGATGGATATGAATCGTGATGATGAAGGTATTGAATTGCTGAACAAATGTATACAGTTGCAGCCATTTCATATGAAAGCCCGTTATGCTTTAGGAAATCTGTGCAAACAGAAAGGAATGAACAAGCAGGCGATTCTTCATTTTAAAGCCTATGAAAGTAAAGATAAAGGGGACCCTAGAGTGCTGATAGCTCTTGGCGAACTATATTTACTTGAAGGTCAGGATGATAATTCTTTAAAAGCTTTTGAAGCCGCTGCAAGAATTGATAAAGAAAACGGAAAAGTATTTTTCCAACTGGGTGTTGCTTATCATAAACGTGGTTTGTTAGATAATGCTATCGTCAATTATAAACGTGCTTCTGAATTAATGCCGAATTTTGTTGATCCATACATCAATCTTGGAGATATTTATGCAAGCCGTGGTGAGTATGCCTCTTCTTTAGCTTCTTACAATGCCGCTTTAGCTATGGATCCTTCAAATAGTTATGCCTTACGTAAGTCAAAAGCTGTTGAAGCAAAGTTATTAGAAAAATAATGAATGAAGTATCAATATTCGAAGATAAACTATCTGATAAAGAAAAAGTTAAGTTTGCTTTACTAGGAAACAGGTTAGGTCTGACTGAGGATAATGCTAAATTTCTTTTTGATAGCATACACAGAGAGACCGCAGCAATTTTTTCTTTGCCTGAAACCCATGTTAATTCGGATATTGAATTTGTCGGTAGAGAATTTGATTTCGTCTATACAATTAAGAAACAAGATATACCAGAAAACAAAGCATGAAAAACATAATTAATGAATTATCTCATTGGGAACTTCTAGATATAGAAAAACCAGCTCGTTATCTCGGAGGCGAAGCAAACCAGGCTGTAATAAAAGATAATCCAAAACTTAGGGTTTGCTTGATTTTTCCAGATCTTTACGAACTAGGAATGTCTAATCAGGCAATTAAGATATTTTATGAATTATTGAATAATAGACCTGATATTATGGCAGAACGCTGTTTTGCACCATGGCCCGATTTTGCAGATTTATTAAAGAAAAAGGGACTTCCTCTTTATTCCTTAGAAACAGGAACTCCTCTCAAAGAATTTGATGCTCTTTTTATAACACTTCCTTATGAAATGACTTTTACAAATGTTCTTTATATTCTAGATATGGGTGGTGTTCCTTTGTTATGGAAGGATAGAAAAGAAGGACCAATCGTTGTTGCTGGAGGACCTTCTGCTTCTAATCCAATGCCTGTTTGTAAATTTATGGACGGTATATTCATTGGTGATGGTGAAGAATCTATTCTTGATATTTGTGACAGCCTTATTGAAGCCAAGCAGGCAAATGCTAGTAATTCAGAAAAACGTAAAGCATTAAGTTTGATTTCAGGAATGTATGTTCCCGAGTTTCCTGCTAATAAAGTTCAGAGAAGAGTTTATAAGAGTTTTGCAAAGAGCGTGCCTCCTCTACGTCCAGTTGTTCCTAATGTTCAAGCTACTCATAACCGGGCAGCAATAGAAATATTCAGAGGCTGTATTAGAGGTTGTCGTTTTTGCAATGCTGGTTTTTATTACAGACCTAAAAGGGAACGCACTGTAGACGACATAGTGAAATATTCTTGCGAAATGCTTAAAAATACCGGGGAAGAAACTCTTGGTCTTTTATCTTTATCTACTTCCGATTATTCAAACTTTGAAAACCTTGTAAAAGGATTACAAGCTTCAAAATTGTATCCAGAACAGACTATCTCTATCCCTTCTTTAAGAATGAACGATAATACTATAAAACTTCTTGATGAAACACCTCAAATTCGAAAAGGTGGATTGACTTTTGCTCCTGAAGCTGGAACTCAAAGACTTAGAGATGTTATAAATAAAAACATTACAGAAGAAGACATCATCAATGTAATGAAAAGTACTGGTGATTCTGAATACAGAACTGTAAAACTTTATTTTATGATGGGGCTTCCTTTTGAAAAAGATGAAGATATAGAAGGGCTTATTGATTTAGTTAAGCGTCTAGAAGCTATAGGACGTTCTTCCAAACCTAAAAAGCAGATTTCGATAAGCCTTTCAGGTTTTATTCCTAAGCCTTTTACGCCTTTTCAATGGGCAGGTCAAAATTCAATTGATGAACTTAAAAGAAAAAGGATTATGGTTTGTAAAGGGTTAGAAGGTAGTTCAACAAAGATTTCATGGCGTGAAGAGTATTTATGTTTGTTAGAAGCTGTTCTTGCTCGTGGTGATGAAAGAATTTGTGATTTGGTTCTGGCAGCATATCAGAATGGGTGCAAGCTTGATGGATGGTTTGAACATTTCAATCAGGAAGGCTGGGAGAAAGCTTTTAAACAAACAGGAATAAACTCGGAAGATTACACTAGAAATCATGAAATATCTGAAGTTCTCCCTTGGGATTTTATAGATTTTCAGACTCCTAGATCATTCTTTGAAAAAGAATATAGACTTGCTGCTAAAATCGCTGGAGAAGAATTGTTATGAGTATTCAAATAACTGAAAATATAGAAAATCCTGAAGAAATCAAGGCTAAAATCATTTACACAAAAACCAAACAAGCAAGATATGTTGCGCATCTTGATAATATCGATGTAATGTGTAAAGCTTTAAGACGAATCCAGTTGCCTTATGCTGTTTCGCAAGGCTGCCATCCTAGACCAAAGCTTTCTTTTGCTTCCCCTTTACCGTTAGGGCATGCAAGTTATTGTGAGTATTTTGTTGTTACTTTGACAAAAGAAATTGATCCTGAATGGTTAAAACAAACTTTAACAAAGGAATTACCAAATGGTATGGAAGTTTTGGAGGTAATTACACCTTATCATGATAAAAGAACAAAGAACAAGGGTGATTCTGTAAAATATCGATTGGTTTTTGATGATGAAGATGTTTGTAATAAAGCTCTTGATTTCTTAAATAATTCTGAAACTACCTTTGAAATAGAAAGCAAAGGAAAAATCAGAGAATACAAACTCGGTTCTGCTGTGAGAAAGCCAACGATGTATCATGAAGGAAAGAATTATTTTATAATAGCAGATTTCATTCAAGGTTTGCCGAATGTTCCATCGGTTTCTAAGATTATTACTGCGCTTTCCAAATTTTTAATGGAAGGCAAAGAAAGCCTGAAACTAATTGAACGATTATCTATACAGGCTTTATAACTATTAGGAGTTTTTAATTTGAGTAAGAAAATATTAGTGAATATAGGCCCTTATGAGTCTAGGGCTGCCATTATTGAAGACGGTAGACTCTGTGAGCTCATGTATGAAGTGCCTGATGATGAAAAAATAGTAGGTTGTATTATAAAGGGTAGGGTGGCCAATATAGTTCCTGGCACCCAGAGCGCTTTTGTAGATATTGGAATTCATAAAGATGCTTTTTTAACATTAAATGGCGTTGAAGAAATGAATAATTCTGATGCACAGGATATTTTCAGAAGTCCTATTCAAGATGTTTTAAAAGTTGGACAAGATGTGGTTCTACAAATATTAAAAGAACCAACAGCTGCAAAAGGTCCAAGATCAACTATGACTATTTCTTTACCTGGAAGATATTTGGTTTTCATGCCAACTCAGCCAAGTATTGGTGTTTCTAGAAGAATCAGTCAGGAAAAAGAAAGAGATAGGCTTAGAGCTATAGGAATGAAGTTAGCTCCAAAGGGAACAGGTATTATTTTTAGAACGGCTTCTGAAGGATTGGAAGAATCTGCTTTGAAAGCTGACCTTGCGTTACTTATAAAAATGTGGAACAAAGTTGAAAAGAAAATGCGCAAGGCTCCGCCTAAGACTATTCTTCACAGAGATATGCCGTTGCCTTTGAAAGTTGCTAGAGATTATTTCGACGATGAAATAGACGAAATGATAGTTGATAACGAAGAAGCTTATAAATCTATAATTGAAGACTGCGAGTTTCTTTCTCCTTTGCAGAGAGCTAGCTTGGAACTTTATAAAGAAGAAACACCTTTGTTTGAAAAATACGGCATTGAAGGCGAAATAGAAAAAGCTATGGCTAGGAAAGTCTGGCTAAATTCTGGTAGTTATCTGTTCTTTGATAAAACAGAAGCTATGTATTGCATAGATGTAAACTCAGGTCGCTTCTCTGGCGGTTCTGATTTAGAGGAAACTGTTTTTAAAGTCAATATGGAAGCTGCCAAGGAAATTGCCAAACAAGTGCGTTTACGTAATCTTTCCGGAATGATTATTATTGACTTTATTGATATGGAAACTCCAGCTCACAGAAATCAGGTTTTGAAATGCTTAAAAGATGGATTTAAAGGTGATAAAAACAAACCCAATATTTTAGATTTTTCTGGGCTCGGTCTTGTTCAGATGACTAGAAGAAGAACTTCTGCCAGTCTTGATGAAATAAGAAAAGAAGTCTGTCCCTGCTGTCAGGGTTCTGGAAAAGTTTTTTCCAACCAGACTATGGCAAATATAATTAAAACTAATATTCTTGAAGAAGCTAAAAGGTATCAGACTAACAAACTGGTTGTTTATGCTCACAAGTGTATATTAGAAGTTATTCGTGGTCATAAAGATGAAAAGCTGAAAGAACTTTCTGAAAGATGCAATCGTGAAATAATACTAAGGCCTACAGATAGCTTTGAAACTGAATATTTCAAAATTGAACCTATTCTTGGAGAAACCGATCCTGTCCTGGAAGAAAAAGAGCAAATCAAGGCTCAATTCTTATTTAAACCAAGCTGGAATGATAATAGATATAGAGAAGAACCTTTAAATTAATTTAAAAGATATATTCTCGCTTATTATTGTAATTGAAAGCTGACAAATAACAAAAAATTTACATTACATACATTCGGTTGCCAAATGAATCAGGCTGATGCTCAGAGGATTCGAGGCATTTTGTTTACATTAGGTTATACTGAAACTGAAGTTGAAGAAGAATCTGATTTAATTCTTTTTAATACTTGTAGTGTCAGACAACATGCAGAAGAACGTCTCTATGGAAGAATCAGATCTCTTGCTCCTTTAAAAAGACAGAATAAAGATCTGATTATTGGTGTTTCTGGCTGTATGGCTCAAAATCATAAGGCCGAACTTTTAAAAGAATTGCCAATTGTAGATTTAGTATTTGGACCGAACGATATAAACCAGTTACCTAAGCTTTTAGAAGAAACAAACAATAAGAAAGCATTGGGAAATTTTGCTTGCAAAGGAACTTTTGAAGGTGAAAATGTTGATGGTATTGTTTTGACAAGACCATTTTCTGCAATGGTTAATATAATCAGGGGTTGTACAAACTTCTGTACATATTGTATTGTTCCTTATGTTAGAGGTCCTGAAGTCAGTAGACCACTTGATGAATTACTTGCATATATAACTGATTTGTCTAATAAAGGCGTTAAAGAAATAATGCTATTAGGACAAAATGTCAATGTGTACGGTAAAGATTTAGGCATGACAGAAGGTTTTGCAACTTTATTAGAAGAAATTGAAAAAATTGATGGTATTAAGTGGGTTAGATTTCTTACTTCCCACCCAAGGGATTTTACAGAAAGTGCTATAAAACGCATTGCAAAACTTACAAAAGTATGCGAACAGTATCATCTTCCATTCCAGGCTGGAAATAATAGAATTCTAGAAGCAATGCACCGCGGTTATACGCGTGAAAAATATATAGAATTAATTAAGCATGTCAGGGAAAACATTCCAAATGTTAGTTTGAGCACGGATATTATTTGTGGATTCCCTAGTGAAACAGAAGAAGAATTTGAAGATACTATTGACTTAGTAAAACAGATTAGATACGAATCTGCTTATATGTATTATTATTCCCCAAGACCCGGCACTAAAGCAGCTAATATGAAAGAACAGCTTAGTGACGAAGTGAAAAAAGCCAGATTGGCACGTCTTATTGAAGTGCAAAATCAGATTTCAAATGAAGAAAGCCAAAAACAGGTTGGAAAAACATTTGAAGTATTGGTAGAAGCTTCAGCGACTCGCTCTGATAATGCTATGTTAGGTAAAACCAGAACTGGCAGACCTGTGGATTTTATCGGTGATTCAAGCATGATTGGTAAATTTGTCAATGCTAAAATTGAATCTGCTCGAAATTGGACTTTGTCGGGGAAACTTGTTTAGTATTAGAACAAACTATAATAAAAAAGCCAAGCTTTTATTATTGCTTGGCTTTTTTGTTGCAATAATAAAAAACTCGGTAAAACCGAGTTTTTTATTTGTATAAGAAAACCACGCGATAGTCGCGTGGTTCTATATAGCTTTAGCGATGAACAAGAAATAAAAACTCCTAACGTGTATAATGGAAATTTGA
>CAJOND010000037.1 GCA_905236675.1 Candidatus Rifleibacteriota bacterium
GAAGGAATCAATGCAGAACTCAAGAACGGTGTTCTGAATATATTCCTCCCAAGAGCAAAAGCTGTTCAACCTCGCAATATTGAAGTTAAGTTCTCATAATTTATAACTGCTAAAGTTAAAGCCCTATCAAAACTGAATAATGTTTTGATAGAGCTTTTTATATTTAAGCTATCTTATAATTATTCTTTTCTTGACGAAATAATATAATTTGTAATATAACAATAGACATGAAACTGTGTATGAAAATAAGCAAAACAAAAATTAAAAATAAGTTTTTATTTGTTATTGCATCATATTTGACTGTAATAACTATTATTTTTAATCTTTTTGCTTTTTCTTTACCTCATGAATTACATTGTTCTAAAGACTCAGCTGTTTTAACTAAATTATTAGATACAATTGAAAAAACTCCTCATGATAATGTTTCTAATAATTCCAATAGAAAAGATAATTCAAAACAAGAGCATAACCCAAATCATTGCCCTATTTGTAATCTTTCTTATTTTAATTCATTAAATCTAAGCAAACCTTTAATATTTGATTTTTCTTTAGAAGCAACTAATGAAAAACCTGTTTACAAAATACAAACAGGTTTTTCTTCATTTTCGTATTTTAAATTCTTTTTGCGTTCACCACCTTCCTTTGCAGCATAATTTTATTTTTAACTTTAACTATTGCTCGTATATGAGTTGGAGAAGCTTAAATTTCCATTGAGAATAGAGCTTAGAAAATATAGTATTGTAATAAAATTATTTTGTCTGAATTTCAGCGATAGTTTTTATTTAGGTTCTATTAAGAATAGTAGCTATCCATGATAGGTTAGTAAGATAAAAATATATTTAAAAGTGTAAATTTTTAATTACTACAAACTCTCATAAGCTAAAAAACAATCCTCTTATCTCTTTTCTCTAATCTCTAAAAAGATCTAGATGCTATACATTTCTATCTATAGTCATCAACGATGAATCTTTTTAGAGTCTACTCTCCAACCACTATACCCTTTATTTAACGTAAAAAGGATTAACTATGAAGAAAATTTTATTTACACTATTATTATGCTCATTCAGTTCGATGCTGTTAGCAAATGGAGAAGCCAAAACAGGTCAATCAGAAGCTGACACTATGGCAGAAATTCAGCAGATGAAAGAAAATATTAAAATTCTTTCCCAAAATCTAGAAACAATGCAAAAGAAATTGGAAGAAGCCGAAGAACGATTAAAACAACAGGAAAAGAAAACAGCTCAACCTGTTCAACCAGCTGCTTATCAAAATCAGAACCCTGATATAAGCGCAGCTGTAATGTTTAGATACATGGGCACTGGCGATAAAAGGGATACCAGACGAAATACTCTAAAACTCGATGGAACCGAAATAAACTTAACAAAAGCTGTTAGTCCATATACTAAAGGCACAGTAACTCTAGGCTTTCACGATGATGAAGTTCATATTGAAGAAGCTTATGCTGACATTAACAATTCCTTACCAATGGAATTAGACTTAAGAGTTGGTCGAATGTTAGCCAACACTGGCTATATAAATCCATTACATTCTCACGATTGGCCATTTGTTTGTATGCCATTTCCAAATCAGTATTTCTATGGTGGAGAACATGGCTATGTTGATGACGGTATAATCTTAGGCAAAAACTTCTATATTAATGACAATACCTACGTTAGAGCCGCTTTTAACGTATTCAATGGGAATAATACCACTATGTTTAACGATGGTCAGACAAAAGTCATTGGTGGAAAGCTTACATACAATGTTTTCTTCAATGACCAGAGAGACGATTTTCAAGTTGACTTCAACTATAACCAGGGTGCTTATGACGACAGAGGAGATTTGAAATCAAAAGTATATTCTGCTGACGCAGTTTATAGACATAGAATCAACCAGTTCGATAAAATCACCCTTTTTGGAGAATATGTTAAAAACATAAGAGAGGTCGCTCTAGGAGATGACTTAGACTCCTATGGTTATTATGCTGCAGCAATCTACAAATTTAAACGAGATTACAACTGGCATATAGGCTTAGAATACGATTATTCCGAAAAACCTGGTGACAATACAAAAGCGACAAAAGCAAAATCAATATTTGCTGGCTGGTGGCTTACAGAAAACGACAGACTTCAACTTCAGTTCAGAAAAATAGATGACCCATTCAAAGGAAGACACAACAACGAAATCTGGTTGCAATTCATCTGGAGCATCGGACCTCATAAGCCCCATCTGTCTAACTTCTAGAGATAAGAGATAAGAGATTAGAGTGAGAGAGATAAGAGGATTGTTTAGTGCTCAAACTAGCGATAATTAGCAATAAATAGATAGTTTACAAAACCAACAGTTCTCTTACCTCTAACCTCTTATATCTTATCCTCATCTCTTAAAACTTACATAAAAGGAAGAAAACAATGAAAAATAACAAATATACAAAAGCATTAATATTATTCGTAGCTATCTGCTACTCAACATTCTTATTCGGCTGCAATTCGAAAACGAATTTCGATGCCATATATCCAGATCCAGATGGCGAAAGTGATGAAATGTTTGCATATGCAGATGGAACTAACACTGCAGAAGAAGGACATCACCATGATGATGATGATGATGAAGATGAAGACCATGACCACAATCACGATCACGAACATGAAGATGAAGATCATGACCACCACGATTAGAAACTGTTAGCAGATACTTGCGTTTACTAAAACAATCCCCTAATCTCTAACCTCTTCTCTCTAATCTCTAAAATTTATAAAGGAGTAAAACAATGAAAAAAATAATAACTATCTTAGCAGCAATAATATTTATGCTTCAAACTTCAGCTTCATTCGCAAAAGTAAAGATTGTAACAACTTTGTCTGACCTTAATGCCATAGTAAAAGAAGTTGGTGGTGATAAAGTCGATTCTATGCATTTAGCCAAACCAAGTGATGACCCACATCAAATAGAACCGAAACCAACTTTTTTAAGAAACTTGTCTAAGGCTGATTTACTATTTCTAGTTGGTATGGACTTAGAAATCTGGTTACAGCCCTTAATAGATTCTTCTCATAACATGAAAATTCAAAAGGGTCAGAATGGATATGTAGACTGCTCTACTGTAATCAGCCCTAAGGAAGTTCCAACAACAAGAGTGACCCCAGAATTAGGCGATGTTCATCCTCTAGGAAACCCTCACTATTGGCTGGATCCAAATAATGCATTATTGATTGCAGAATTAGCCTACAATAAACTTTCTCAAGTAGATTCCTCAAACGAAAAATATTATGCAGAAAACCTTTCAAGATTCAAAAATAAAATAAATGAAAAAATCAAGATCTGGAAAGAAAAAATTGGTTCTGTTTCTAACAAGAAAATTGTTTGTCAACACAGTTCCTGGATATACTTTACTGATTTTACTGGACTAGAAATAGTCGGATACGTTGAATCTAGACCTGGTATTCCACCAACAGCAAAAGAAATAATGAATATAACCAATCTGATGAATGAAAAAGGTTGTAAGTGCATAATCTGCGAAAGCTACCAGAACAAGAAGTTCCCCAATATGGTCGCCAGTAAAATTCAAGGCAAAGTAATATCACTTCCTGCTTCTACTGGTGCTGTAAAAGGAACTGAAACATATATTTTGTTCATTGATTACTTAATAAATAAACTAACAGAGGAGTTGAAATAAAATGGATAAGCCTTTTGTTTCTTGTAAAAATCTGTCTGTTGGCTATTCCGATAAAGTTTTAATAAAAAATATTAATATCTCTATTGATAGGAATGCAAACATCGGTCTAATCGGTGAAAACGGTTCTGGAAAAACAACATTATTAAAAACCTTATTAGGAATAATAAAACCTGTCTGTGGCGAAATAGAAATAGACAAAAACAACACAATTTCCTATATTCCACAAATACGAGAAACAGAAGACCTATTGCCTTTCTCTGTCGAAGAAATATTAGAAATGGGACTTAGCAGACAGCTTAAACCTTGGCAGTCCGCCCTGCCCCGTTTCAACGACAAATTCGATTCTATACTGGAAAGAGTTGCATTAACCGAATATAGAAAGCATTTGTTTAAAAATCTTTCTGGAGGTCAAAAACAGAGAATTATGCTCGCTCAAGCCCTAATTAGCTCGCCAGATGCGATAATTCTAGATGAGCCAACGCAAGGGTTAGATGTATATCAACGTAAAAACTTTATGAAACTTTTAAAAGAAATCAAACAAGAGAAGGAATTTGCTTTAATTCTTGTTTCTCATATTTTTGATGACTTCAAAGAAATGGATTTCACTATTTATCGTGTCGAAGACGAATCTCTGAATCAGATCGATTTAAAACAATTATAAGGGAGGTATGATTGGTGTGGGGTATGAACGGCTTTTTGATTCTCTTAATTACCTCTGTATTCTCTTATCTTACATCTTATGTCTAAAAGGTAAATCATGAACGAAATATTAGTATCACTTAAATTCTTTATGGCGGCATTTTATGTTGTGATTATCGTTTCTGCTTCTCTGTCTAATTCAGGAATATTCCTATATCAGAGACGTTCTCTTTTTCTTGGTGCAGCATTGCCTCAAATAGCAGGTTTTGGGCTTTTGCTGTCGGCATTATTTACAGATAATAAAATCATAACTTACGCTATCGTTCTTGTTCTATGTGTATTAATACTTGGCTGGCACTCCAGTAAAGGATCTCTGAAACTAGAAAACGATGCTTTTATAGGTATAGGCTTTGCTGTATCAATGGCAGGCAGCTTGTTGATAATGGCAAAAAGCAATGCAGAAACTCACGCTTATGAATCTATGTTCAAAGGCGGAATTTTGGCCTCTGTAGGTGATGATATATTTTATACAGCAGTTATTTGTATTCCTGCTCTTTTACTTTTGACTATATTCAAGAGACGTTTGCTGATGGTAAATATGGCACCTGTTCAAGCAGAATTAAATGGATTGAATAAGTGGCGAATTTACGAATATTTGCAATTTATTTGTATTTCTGCTACTATTATGATTAGCATGGAAAGCTTAGGAACTATGGGAACTTTCGCATTCCTACTTTTTCCAGTAATTACAGTCTGTCAATTTGCCAAAAATGCAAATTGTTTATTCTATATATGTCCAATTATAGGAATTATGGCTGGAATAAGCGGATTAGTCATATGTATTGAATATGATCTACCTGCTGGACCTTCGATAGTAGGTATTTTATTTATAATATGGCTAGTTGCTACTATAATAAAAAAACGAATAAAAACCAGATGAATTATATAATACTTTAAACCTAAAATATGAAAGCCCCGAACAGTATTAAAGTTTGGGGCTTTATTTCAAAAACAACAGATAAATATCTTTATAATATTATGACTGAGTATTTTCTTCGATTGCTTTATTTTCTTGAGTATCTTGAGTATCTTGAGTTTTTTCTTCAAGATTAGGATTATCTCTTACATCTTCTAACAATTTAAAACCACTAGTAACCAATTTTAATTCTTCTATTATTGCATTTAATTCATATGCGATTTCTTCTATGGATTCTTTTGTTAAATTTTTATCATCAACTTTTTTTCGCAAATTATCACCTGTTTTTGCTAACCTTTCAATTACTTCTCTATCTTTATAAACCATTCTGCTTAAGGATTCTTGCATGGAATTAAAGGCATCCTGTAAATCTCCAAGTTCATCTCCGTGTCTTAAATGAACTTTATGAGTTAAATCTCCTGATGCAATAAGCTTAGTACTTTCTTCAAGCCTGTAGACGGGACCAGCTATTTTATGTGAAACAAAAATGGAAATTATAGCAATTAAAAACATAAAAGCAAGTATCCACCAGATTAACTGGGAATTAACCTGTTCAAATATCAAATAGAGTTTATCTATACTTAAATCAGGAGTATTTATAATTTGATTCCAAGAGGTATGATAAATTATCCAGCCAACTCCGGTAGCTACAGTAATCATACAAGCAACTAAAATACCCATATATCTTAATTGCAAACCGGTTTTTATGATATAAGTATGTCTTTTATATTTTGTCATTTCTTTACCTCGCCAGAATGAATACTACAGATAACTTTCCCATTACCATCATAAATGAATGTACCCTTTTGTGGGCAATATCTTATTTCTCTCAAATAACCTTTCTCTTTTAAAGTATCTAAGTCAATGATCATACCTTTTTTGGTGTATTCTTTGCTATTCTTAACATTATAATCCTCAATAGCGCTTTCTATTTTTAATCTTATATCATTACAAGAAACATTATATATTCCATTTTGCATATCTGAATAATCCGGCAGAAAAACAAAAATTGCCAGACCCAAACCTGTAATTAATAGTATTAACGCATATAGACCCAGTCCACCAAACTTAGATTTATAGAATAATTTTTTATTCGAAAGTTTAATATTCATCATTATTTCAAAGCCCCTTCTCTTAATTGCTCTAGAACCTGTTTAAACCTTTCTGGAATCTCAGCTTGAAATGTCATGGCCTTTCCACTTATGGGATGTTTGAAAGTTAGTTTATTACTATGAAGGAAATGTTCCGAATTTCCAAATTTTCTACCCCCATAAGTAGTGTCACCTAAAAGAGGATGTCCTGTAAAAGCCATATGAACTCTAATTTGATGAGTTCTTCCTGTTAAAATATTAACTTTTATAAAAGTTGCATTTTTCAAATATTCTATCACTTCAAAAATAGAAATAGCCATCTTCCCGTTTTCGACAGAAGTAGCTTTCATTCTTTGGCGATTTACAGGATCTCGTTCAATAGCGACCTGAACTCGTCCCTTTTTATTTACTATATGACCTTGAATTATAGCGACATATTCTTTTTCTAATTCATGACTTGCAAACTGTTCTGCAAGATTTTTATGAGCTTCTTTATTCTTAGCTAACACCATAATTCCACTAGTTTCTTTATCAAGTCGATGAACTACTCCAGGTCTATCTGGTGCACCAATCGGACTTAAATTAGTGTGACTAAGAATAGCAGAAACTACCGTTTCTTTCTCATTTCCAGCGCCTGGGTGAACAACTAATCCGTAAGGTTTGTTTATAACGATTATATCTTCATCTTCATAAAGAATTGGAAAATTCATTTCGGTAGCTTGAATTTCAGTATTAGTTTCATCACTTCTTACAAATATCTCAATACTGTCTCCAATTTTTAGTTTCTGACTGGTTTTCCCTGATATATTATTAATCTTTATCTCACCATTCTTTATCATTTCTTGGGCCAAAGTTCTAGAAATATCCGGGTATTTCTTGTTTATAGCCTGATCGAAACGAACACCATTATATTCGCTTTCAACAATCCATTTTTTAGTTTCGCCCATCGTTTTTATCCTCGCTATAAGCTTTTTTATTCATTATTTTTCTATTTATTAAAAATAAAATACCACAAATTACTAATATAATGGAAGTAATCTGAGCAGGTGATAGCTTAAACAATGTATAAAAACCACCACGATCATCTGCTCTTAAAAACTCGTTTAAAAATCTAAAAAAAGAATAAGCAATAACGTATGAAACAGCAACTAAACCACTATTTCCTTTCTTTTCCTGCCAATCCGACCTAAGAACAAAAGTAAATACAACAGCTAGAATTATTAGATATATTATCTCGTAAAGCTGAGTTGGGTGCCTAAAAAATCGAAAAGGATCATTTTTTAAATAATAAATCCTTATTAAATTTGTTCTTGTACCATAGCAACAATCATTTATCAAACAGCCTACTCTACCCAATGAATGACCTATTGCAAGAGAGGGAACCATATAATCAGCTACCATAGCAAAAGAATATTTTTTTATTTTACAATAAATATATAAAGCCAAAACAGCTGCTATAAAACCGCCATAAAAGACTAAACCGCCTTTGTGAATTGCCAAACATTCGCCTATGCTATCAAAATATTGAGGGAAAAGAATTATATAGTTTATCCTGGCACCAATAACACCAAAAATAGAAATAATTAAAAAAATATCTAATAAAGGAGGTTTATTAGCCAAATTTCTTTTAGAGTTAAACTTAAATAAGAAAACTGCTAAAATAAAAGCAATTCCCATTAAGATTCCATAACTATAAAATGGTAAATCTATTCCTAGAAGTGATTTCATATCATTTTCCCAATTTTTCTTCTTTCATGTCGGGCATGACTTCTAGTTCTTTATTTTTGTTGTTGATTTTCCAAACAATAATTGATAAGAGAATTAAAATAATACTTATAATCTGAGACAAAGTCATTCCTAGCATAACAACAGGGTTTTCTGCTCTTAAAAACTCAATAAAAAACCTGAAAAATCCGTATAAGCTTATGAATCCAAGGATAGTCTGACCATAATGAGTCTTATATTTCTGTAAGGAAACTATTATAATGAAAGCCACAAAAGATAAAAAACTTTCATACAGTTGAGTTGCATGATAGAAGCCTGGACCTGCAATACGAGATTGAACTCCTATAGTCGATGAACAGGCAATACCGTAGCAACAGCCATTCAAAAAACAACCTATTCTGGAAATTGCAATGCCAAGGCCTAAACCATATCCTAAACAGTCCGCCGTTTTCCAAAAAGGCATTTGCTTAAATTTAAGGAATAATAAGTCAAATACAAATGCAGAAATTATTGAGCCATAAAACGTCAGACCACCTTGTTCTAATGCAAGAAAATCAATTGACATAAGTTTATCAGGCGCATATTCTAAAATAAAAAGGAGTCTAGAACCTAGAACTCCAAATATAAGCTGCAACAACATCATATCAAAAATAGTCCCTGCATCGAGACTATTTTTTTTTGCCTGGTATATAGTTAATGCCATAAAAACAGTATAACCTAGGGCTAGCATGAAACCATAACTATATACGTTAAACCATTTTGTTGTAATTAATATAGGATACATTTATTAACCAATCGAAGCTTCTGCAAGCACCTCGTCTTCATTATCATCTTCGGAAAGGAAGAATATATCTACAAACAACATAAAAACACCTAAGTCAATTATTACATCAGCTATATTAAAAACTGGAAAATCAAAAGCACCAAAATGGAAAAGGAAAAAATCTACTACGAAACCATATACTACTCTATCGTAAAGATTCCCTATTGCACCACCTACAAGCAATGCCAATGCCCATCTTGTTATTCTTTCTTCCTCTGGAAGTTTCAAACTGTAATATCCAATAATTAAAATCATTGCTAAGGCCATTAGAATTGGAGGTAATCTCCAATCAGGGAACCAGCCAAAAGCAACTCCTGGATTTTTTACAAAAGTTATTGTAAAAAAATTATCAATTACTGGTATAGGCATTTTATGAGAGTTGTTCACTATCATCAGCTTAGTTATTCTATCTATAATAAAGAAAAGAGATGCATATACTAAAACAGATGGAGAACGTAAATGATAGCCTATATTTTTTAATACAAAAAGCGGATATACTGCAATTGTATAAAATGTAGTTTTCATTAATGTTGATAGCCAAGTCAATGTTTTCTTCATAATGAATTAATGATTCCCTGAAAACTGATAAATTTTACGCCATTAAAAACTAATAGCGTTAAAGTTTTGATTGTATTCGGCAGAAGTTTATAAATATTAAATGAAATTTTAAGAATTTTTTTTAAACTTTAACATCTATGTTTTTCATTACCCTACTCTTCTTTTTATTAACGAATAATTAAACATTTTATTATAAAAAGCCGATACATGAACAAAGTGTATTAACACAATTTTTGGAGGTCACAAATCAGTCATGAAAGCATTCTCTCGTTACCGCGAGAATCCTTGGTTGCTTATATGCATAGCTGTTATAGCAACGTTCTTCTCGCTTGGATGTTCGTCTAGCAGATCAGATTCTGGAGCCACCACTAATCCACTTGCTGCTTATGAAGTTTCTACAAGTACATCAACTTCAACAAGTACTATTATTGGAGATGGCACCACAGTAACTCCTGGTTCCCTAAGTAGTCCTGTCATATCTGTAACAGAAGATGGCAGTGTTTCAATTAATGGTCATGATAATGCACCTTTACTAGACAATAAACATGTTGGCTGGCAACAGTCCAATTGTTTAACTTGTCATAATGATACTACCCATAATCCTGACCACAACTACTCAGATGACAGTTTATGCTATTTATGCCATGGAACCAATGGACTTCCTGGATTATCAGATTCAACTCCACCTGTTTTAAGCAGCGTAGTAGTTAGTCCATCACAAAGTACTGTTACTATTAGTTGGAAAAGCGATAAAGAATGTGTTAGCAGATTAGCATTGAAGACAACACAAGGCGATAAAATGGAATTTCCTGTTAGCACATCATATTCAACTTCTCATAAGAAAACAATATCTGGTTTGCAATCAGCAACCACTTATTATTATGAATTAACCTGTATTGATAAAAGTGGAAATAAAACTTCTTCATCGTCATTCAGCAATTCTTTGTCTTTCCAAACAAGTGCAATTCAAGAGGTAGTAATCACATCTACTAACACTTCAACAAATACAGACACAGATACAGGAACAGAACAAGAAGGACCAGCTTTCTTCTCTAACGTTTCAGTTAACGATAGAGGTGGTGGACAATTCTTAGCTAAATTTAAAACAAGAGAAAAACCAGATCAATTATATTGGTATATGTATAAAGAAGACGGAACTACAGCATATTCAGATGACCTTCGTACAAATGATTCCAATGAATATACTGAATTATGTGATTCTTATCAATCACCAGGGAAATATACAGTAAAGTTTAAAGCTTTATTTAATAACCTAACTAATCCTTACTGGAGTAAAGCTTATAATATCACTTTAAAAGAATAAAAAATGATATTTTGATTAATTTGTGACAAACAAAATACCAAAATCTATAATACTTTTTATAGGTTTTGGTATTTTGTTTTTAGTTGAAAAAAAAATAAAAATTTGCTATAAAAGACTTGACACTTGTAACTTTTTTGAATATGGGAATCAATTAAATGAGTATTTTAGATAAATTTTGGAAAAGCAGAAGCACTTATTCTGAAAACTGGAAAAAGTGCCCGAATTGTGGTGAAGATTTGAGAATAGAAGATATTCCCAAAAACAATTACGTTTGTGATAAATGTAACCACCACATGAGAATGCCTATACGTGACAGAATCAAACTTTTAACCGATAAGGATTCTTTTGTTGAACTTTTCCAAGAAATAATACCTGTCGACCCAATTTCTTTTACTGATTCAAAACCATATCCTCAAAAAGTTGCTGAAGCAATAGCTAAGAATTCTGTTGCAAATAGTGAAGAATCTAACAAAATACTTATAAATGAAGCAATTACAGTTGGGGAAGCAACTATAGATAATATTCCTGTATTACTCGGAGTAATGAATTTCGATTTTATGGGTGGCAGCATGGGTTCTGTAGTCGGAGAAAGAGTTACAAGACTTTTTGAAGAAGGTATTAACAGAAAGAAACCTGTTATTATTGTTTCTTCAAGCGGTGGTGCCAGAATGCAAGAAGGTATTTTTTCGCTGATGCAAATGGCAAAGACCTCAGCTGCTGTAAAACGCTATAAACACACGGGATTACCGTATATTTCTGTAATGGCTGATCCAACTACTGGTGGTGTTTCTGCTAGTTTTGCTACTCTTGGAGATATAAATATTGCTGAACCTGGAGCTTTGGTTGGTTTTGCAGGACCAAGAGTTATTGAACAAACAATAAGACAAAAACTTCCAAAAGGTTTCCAGCGCTCTCAATTTTTGTTAGAACATGGAATGATAGACGCGATAGTAAGCCGTTCAGATTTAAAAGCTTCTTTAAGTAAACTTTTAAATCTATTAATAGTCGCTAGGAGTTAATTAATATGCCAAAATATCTTGATTTTGAGAGTTTTGCAGGCGATGAACAATATTTAAATGATTTAAAAGCTGCTAAAGATAGCAGTGACACAGATGATTCTGAAAAAGAAGAACTTCAAAACTGGATAAATTCTGTAGAAAGCCGTGTAATTAGCCGAAAACAGGAAATATATTCAAAATTAACTCCTTTTCAAGCCGTTCAAGTTGCAAGACACATAGAAAGACCTTCTACCAACGATTATATAAAACTTCTCTGCGGAGATGACTTTTTTGAACTTCATGGAGATCGTGAATTTGGAGATGATAAAGCTATCGTTGGAGGAATTGGGAAAATAGGCAATTATTCTTTGATGATTATTGGTCACCAAAAAGGTCATGATACAGATGAGAATATAAATAGAAATTTTGGTATGGCGCATCCGGAAGGTTATCGAAAATCATTACGTTTGATGCATATGGCCGAACATTTTAAATTGCCTATAATAACTTTTATAGATACTCCTGGAGCTTTCCCTGGAATAGGAGCTGAAGAAAGAGGGCAAAGTAATGCTATTGCCGAATCTTTAGCAGAAATGTCAGAAATAAAAGTCCCTATAATCTGTTTTATTACAGGTGAAGGAGGAAGCGGAGGAGCTTTAGCACTTGGTTTAGGAGATAGAATATTCATGTTTGAATTTTCTGTTTATTCTGTTATATCAGCAGAAGGCTGTGCCGCCATTCTTTGGGACGATCCTTCTAAAGTAGAAATAGCAGCCGATAGTCTTAAATTAAGAGCTAAGGACTTATTAGAAGCTGGAATAATAGATGGAATACTTCCAGAGCCATTAGGAGCAGCTCATAGGAATTATGAAGCTGTTGCTGAAGAAATTCGTAAATGTATTTTTAAAGAATTACCTTGCCTAAATGAAATTTCTGCCGATGAATTATTAATACAACGTTATAAAAAATTTAGAAGTATAGGAAAATATTCTATCCAAGGAGAATCAAATGCCTAAGAAAAAGGCAAAATCTGAAGATATTACATCTAAATCTGATAAAAATCTGTTAGTAACAGATTCTTCAGAAAATGATTCTTTAGACAATAAAGATTTGCCTTCATTTGCAAATCATCAAGATGATATTCTTGACCATCAGGATGGTCGAGAAAAACTGAAAGAAGATTCAATCTTTGATGATTCGGTAAAACTTTACTTACAACAATTAACAAAGCTATCATTGGCTACCCATGACCAGGAAAAGGAATTTGCCAAACGTATTCTTGAAGGAGATCACGAAGCTCGTGAAGCTTTGGTAACAGCGAATTTAAGACTAGTCGTAAGTATCGCAAAAAAGTATACCAATAGAGGACTTCTGTTTTTAGATTTAATACAGGAAGGAAACCTTGGATTATTACGTTCTATAGAAAAATTCGACTACACTATGGGGTATAAGTTTTCTACTTATTCAACCTGGTGGATAAGGCAAGCTATAACTCGAGCTATAGCTGAGCAATCCAGAGTAATTCGAATTCCAGTGCATATAATGGAACTGGTTAATAAAGTTCGTCGTCTTGTGAGTAATTATGTCCAACAGCATGGAAGAGAACCAACTACAGAAGAACTTTCTAAAGAAGCTGATTTACCTATTGAAAAAATAAAAGAAATTCAGAAACTTACTCAAGAACCTGTTTCATTAGAAGTTTCCGTTGGCGAAAAAGAAGATACCGTTTTAGAAAATTATATATCAAACGAAGGGGCTGTTAGCCCAGAAGAAGCTGTAATAGATAATCTACTTAGAGATCAGATTACAAAAATTCTAAAAACTTTAAGTGAACGAGAACAGACTGTAATAAAATTACGTTTCGGTCTTGAAGACGGTATACCCAGAAGTCTGGAAGAAATAGGCAGAATTATGGGTGTTACAAGAGAACGTGTTAGACAAATAGAAGAAAAATCTTTAAAAAAGCTTCGTGTAAATTCATCACCAAAGCTAAGAGATTATTATAATAGATAATTATATTCTCTCTTCTTTCCTCTTTATATCTTTGTTTTTAAAGCAGTCAAAATGCGTGATGCAGAATTACGAACCATATCGTTTTCATCTTCACAAGCTTCCTGAGCAAAAGTTTTTAGCTCTCTGCAATTTAGCTTAGCTAACGCTTCAAGAGCATTTAAACGATTAAACCAGACTTCATCTTTCAATAGTCTTCTAAGAGCAAACTCAGCTTGAGGAAAACCTAAATCTCCAACAGCATCTATTGAATAAAATAAAGTATTTCTATCCTTTAATACTTCCGTTAATGGTTCAACAAATTTTTCATTTTTTAACAATCCCATTGCACGGACCAGGTTACTCTTCATTTGTTTATTTGCTGTTTTCAATGAACTAATTAGCAGATCAGCATTTTTATTTCCAACTAATGAAAGACTTTTAACAGCAGCTCCCCTAACAAGAACGTGATCATCGTCTAGAGCTTTTAAAATAGCAGGAATTGCATTAACATTATTCGAAACACCTAAAGCTGTAACAATATGCTTTCTCAAAAACCATTCCGGAGTTTCTAACCATTTTGAAAGGGCTTTTACTGCATTATCAGAGCCGATTCTTCCTAACCCGTCAATACAATAAACCCCTTTTTCATCCAGAAATTTTTCATATTCATCTATTAATAGTTTCTCAGATCGAACATCTGCAACTACAGAAAAATAATCAAGCAACCACATTTGTCTTTCAACAGAAAGCCTATTATATTTATTTAAAAAAATAGGAATTAATTCTTTTGAACAGCTTGCTAAATATCTTATACTCTTAGACAAAAGTACTTCATCTTCAAAAGTTAAATAGAAATTTGATAAAATTTCTATAGAAGCTTCAGAAATTGGTAACAGCGAAATTGCTTTAACAGCTGATAAGACCAGGTCTGGGTATTCTTTTTTTAATGCTACTTTTAAAGGGTCCAAAGCTTTTTCGTAATGAAGCTCCCCTATAATATTTGCGGATTCCACAAATAGCTTTGGTCTTTTTACATCTAATTTTTCTGAAAGATAAGCAACTCCATCTTCCTTCAAATAATTGACAAATAGTTTAGTAACATTTTGTTTGTCAATAACAGTTCCTGATTCTAGAACAAGAGCTAAGGCTGATAGTTTTTCTTCTGATAAATGCTCTAATTCAGGCAAAATATTCTGGATAAAAGTATCAGGTTTAGTTAAAGCTGCTTCAAGTATTTGAGAAAAATTTTCCGGCATTTTAGTTTATTTTAGAAAGAGGAACTGAACTTGGTTCGTATTTTTCTACTGTAAAGATTTCTCTGCTTATAACTTCATTGTTTACAACAAATTCAAAAACATACTGACCTGCTTTTGGGAAAGCAAAATTAGTAAGAACAATCATTGAACGGGAAACAACACCCTGCTGAGCAGCAATATTAGCTGTTGGGTGAACAGAATTCATCTTCACTCCTTCGGGTGGAATAATATTAAGGGTTACATTAATATTTTCTTTTACTTCACCCCATTCAATAAATAAGCAAAGTTTTGGAAAAACAAGAGGGAAATCCTGGACAAGAAGCTTTGTCCCGAGAATACCCATCAAACTTACACGTCCGCCAACTTCCTGGCGAATATCTTCACAGAATAATACACATTTGTAATTTACTGACATTTTATTACCTTTTTTTGGGTTAGTATTTTTATAGTTTATATTTATAACAGATTTGGAAAATTTAATCTATAGTTTTTAGAGATTAGAGAATTGAGAGATGAGGGATACCATAACCCCTTACCAAGCTTCGTGACGACACTAAGCTTGGTTCTCTTCTTCTCTTTCTCGCTGAATACGTCGCTGATCCAGGAATCCTCTTAATATAATAGAAGCAGCTACAGCGTCTATTACATTTTTCCTGTTTTCTCTCCGCATTCCTGCTTCTATTAAAGAAGTTTCAGCAATTTTCGATGTAAACTTTTCATCAACAAACTCAATAGGAAGATCTGTTTTCTTTTCAAGTTCGTTTTTGAAATACCTAGCTCTTTCGCATGATTCTCGTTCTTTTCCATCAAAAGAGATGGGTAAGCCAATTACGATATATTCAACTTCTTCATTTTTTATTATTTTGGCAACATCGTCAACAGCATTTTTACCAGCCTTAACAACAGAATGGGGAGTAGCGGCTATTTCTAATCTATCGCAAGTAGCTACACCAATACGTTTTTGACCAACATCTAATGCAAGAATTTTCATGATTACCTATACTAACACTTTTTTTATGAAATAACATAGCTTTTTTTTGATTCTATCAATGCTGTAAATAAAATAATAAAACTTCTAATCTTTTAATTGCTACCCTATCTTAATTGTATTAAAATAACCAAAACACTTTCTAAGGAGAGACTTTTTGTGAAAACTTCAGAAATTCGTACAAAGTTTTTAGATTTCTTTGGACGACATGACCATGTTGTGAAAAAATCCTTTTCCCTTATTCCTCAAGATGACCCTACTCTTCTTTTTACAAGTGCAGGTATGGCACCTTTTAAACCCTATTTCTTGGGTTTGAAAAAAGATATTAAACGTGCTTCCACTTGTCAGAAGTGTTTTAGAACAACCGATATTGAAAATGTAGGATATACAGCTCGTCACCATACTTTCTTTGAAATGCTAGGCAATTTCAGTTTTGGCGATTACTTCAAAAAAGAAGCTATAGCCATGGCTTGGGAATTCATCACCAAAGAACTGAACATGCCCAAAGATAGGATTTATATTACCTATCACAACAGCGATTTGGAAACCCGAGACATTTGGCACAAAGAAATGGGCGTTCCTTTAGACCATCTTAAAATGTTGGGTGATAAAGATAATTTCTGGACAATTGGAATCGGTCCTTCAGGCCCATGTTCTGAAATATATATTGACCAAGGTCCCAGCGTCGGCTGTGGCAAACCTGACTGTGCTCCTGGTTGTGACTGTGCCAGATTCTTAGAATTCTGGAATCTTGTTTTCACTCAGTATGACCGCCACGAAGACGGTTCTTTAAGCCCTCTCGAAAGAAAGAACATCGATACAGGTATGGGCTTAGAAAGACTTGCTGCTATTATGCAAGGCAAACTCGACAACTATGAAAACGACTTGTTCCAGGGTATAGTTAAAGAAGTCGAAGATTTGACTGGTCATCATTTCAACGATGATACAAAAACAAGAACAGCATTAAAAGTTGTTTCAGACCATATCAGAGCTTTATCATTTGCTATTGCTGACAGTGCTTTGCCTGGTAATGAAGGCAGAGGCTATGTTTTAAGGAAAATTTTACGCCGTGCTTCAAGATTTGGTTATAGCTATCTTGGTCAGGATAAACCTTTCCTCAATAAGATTGTTCCAACAGTAGCTAAAATAATGGATCATTACCCAGAAGTTAAAGAAAATCAGGAACACATTATTCGCATTATTTCCAGTGAAGAAGAACGCTTCTTGCAGACTCTCAAGACTGGCAGCGATATGCTTAGCGAATACATCGAAAGCTTGAAACACGACAAAAAGACTGTGCTTTCTGGCGAAAAGGCTTTCCTGCTTCACGATACCTACGGTTTCCCATTGGATTTAACAAAGGAAATCTGTATGGAAAACAACATGACTGTTGATGAAAAGGCTTTCAACGTTGAATTGGAAAAGCAGAGAGAACGCGGTAGAGCTAATGTTGTTTCTGCTTACGTAAACTTTGCAGCTATTAACCCGGCTGATTATCCAGAAACCAAGTTTACAGGCTACGAAACCATGGCTGACAAGGCTAAGGTTTTAGATATAGTTGAAAACGAAGGTAAGACTCTTGTTATCACTGATGTAACTCCATTCTACGGCGAATCAGGCGGTCAGGTTGGAGATAAAGGCGTTATTAAATGTGGCGAAGCTGAATTTGTAGTCAATAATACAGAAAAGACCGAAGGGGTATTTATGCACTTCGGTTCTTTCAAGACCAACAAACGTTTTACTAAGGGTGATGAAGTTGAAATGCTTGTTGACGTTAAGACAAGAAAAGCAACAATGCGCAACCACACGGCAACACACCTATTGCAGAAAGCTTTACAGGAAATAGTCGGCAGTCACGTAAAACAGGCTGGTTCTTATGTTTCACCAGAAAGATTAAGATTTGACTTTACTCATTTTGAAAGCATTCCAACAGATGTTTTGGAAAAAATCGAAAACAGAGTAAACGAAGAAATTCTTGAAGCTCTTCAGGTTCACACCGATGTTAAGAGCTATGATGAAGCTATTAAGACTGGTGCTATGGCTCTATTCGGCGAAAAATACGGCGATGTAGTAAGAATCGTTAATGTTGGTGATTATTCAAAAGAATTCTGCGGTGGCACTCACATTGGCAATTCTTCAGAAATCGGTTTGTTTACTATAGTTTCTGAAGCTTCTGCAGCCGCTGGTGTTAGAAGAATAGAAGCTGTAACTGGTGCTGTTGCTCTTGAAAAGCTTCATGAATTAAAGCATTTCGAACGAGATATAGCTAAGACTCTTGATTGTGACCTAAATTCTTCATTAACTAAAGCTGAAAAACTTATGGCAGATGCAAAAGAACTTCGTCACGAAATCGAAAAACTCCGCAAATCTGAAGCAAAAGGCAAAATAGAAAGCATTAAGAATAATGCTAAGGAAATCAACGGTTCTGCTTTGTATCTTGGTCAGACAGACGGTATGTCGGTTGACGAAATGAAGGAAATGGCTGATGAATTAGTTGCTAATTCTAAGGTTCCTGCAGTTGTTTTATTGGCAGCTGGTGGTGAAAAAGCTAACTTTGTTCTAAAAGTTGCTCAAGATTTAGTTAAAAAGGGTCTTCACGCTGGCAAGCTTATAAAAGAAGTAGCTAAAGTTGCTCAAGGCGGCGGTGGCGGAAGACCAGACATGGCTTCTGCTGGTGGCAAAGATCCATCTAAGATTGCTGAAGCTTTACAGGTTGGCGATAAGTTGATTAGCGAACAACTCTAATATTTATCTAATAGTAAAAGGCTAGAATAATGAAAGCATCAAAATTCTAGCCTTTTTTATTTCTCTTTTAATCTATGCTTTAATATCATTGAAATATTAATAAATATTACTGTATAATATACTTAGTAAAATCATGGAGGGCAATATGAATCTGTTGCGTGCAATTCCTATAATATTAGCTTGTGCAATTTCTTTACCTGTGGTTGCTCAGAGTCCAAATGACAAAGATGTTTATTTGCCACCCGATTCAATTGGTAAAAACTTGTCTATTCATTCATCTAGTAAAAATACAACTTCATTTAGATTTCTTGTTAAGTCATTAATAGGGAAAGCAGAAAATGTTAAGTTGACTGCAAAAGTAATAGACAATAATGATTTGAAACCTGTTCCTAGTATTCTTGAAGTTAAAGAATTAAGCGAAAGAAAAAATGCTTTTCTTGATTTTGTTCTACCTGTAACAAAAGAACAAATTACTAGCAATAAAATAAAAATTCAATGCAATGTTGAGTATCTGCCAGATTATTCTAAGATTATCAAAATGGTAGAATCTGATACTGTTAAATATCAAAATCCAGTTTACAAGGAACGTTTAATAAATCTCTTGAAAAAGAATAGAGACAATTCAGTAAAATCTGTTCAAGCTGTTAGATATATTCCAGAACTAGATAAATAAAAGATTAATGCCCTATGAATACATTTAAAGTAGACAGTGAATTTATTAATTCATTAGGAAACAATATTGAAAACCTTTCAACAATTGCTAATATTCATAGAATAAACTGCCTCGCAGGATTAAAAAAAGCAAACCATGGCTGGTTAGGAGCTTCTTTTTCTGCCATGGAAATCCTTACATGCATTTACCATAGATATATTAACAACCCTTTAGATCCTATATCAGAAAGAGGTAGAGTATATTTATCTAAAGGTCATGCAGCTATGGCACAATATGCGATTCTGGTCGGTCTAGGGGTTCTACCTTTGTCTAGTCTAGATTCATACAAAGAGATATCTGGATTACCTGCTCACTGCGATAGGAATACAAAAGGTGTCGACAGCGATAGTGGTTCTCTTGGCATGGGTTTATCTAAAGCTATTGGGAATGCTATTAGCAACCGTGATGCAGGAATAAAAAAACCTATTTTCGTTATTATTGGTGATGGAGAACTTCAGGAAGGTCAGATTTTTGAATCTCTATTAAGTCTAAGAAAATTTAATCCTGGTTACATTGTTCCAATAATCGACCGCAATTACTTACAATCTGACAGTGCGACAGCTGATATTAAAGAAGCTAGAAATCTAGCAATGGTTTTTGAAGGTATTGGTCTTAAAGTCAGAGAGATTAACGGACATTACCCAGATCAGATTTGTGAAGCAATAGACGCAACCTTAGAAGACCTTTCCCCATCTATTATTATCGCTTCGACATTAAAAGGTTACGGTACTACACTTACAACAATGCCAAGAAACACTCCTCCAAGAAGTGGAATCTGGCATGGGAACATACCGACTGACGAACAGTATCTAAAAATGCTGGAAGAATTATTAACTTCTATAAATAATGAAGTTTTGCACTGCCAATATAAAGCCTTTAAAGACAGTTTATTAATACTAAACAACAGTCTACCAGAAAATGAAAGTCTAATAAAATCAACAGGTCAGGCTTTTGCAGACGCTTTGTTAAAGCTAGGGAAAAAAGATGATGATATATACATACTAGATGCAGATTTAGAAAAATCCTGTAAACTTACAGAAATAGCTCAAGCTTTTTCCAATCGTTTTATTGAAGTTGGAATCAGCGAACAGGATATGTGTTCTATAGCTGCTGGACTGGCATTATCAGGAAGAATTCCTATCGTAAATACTTATTCTTCTTTCTATAAAAGGTGCTTAGATCAAATATATTCTATAGTTACGGAAAAATTACCAGTAATTTTTGCTGGTCACTATTCTGGAATAGACTACTTTACAGATGGAAAAAGTCATCAATCAATAACGGATATTGGTCTAATGCGCAGCCTCGGAGAAATAGAAATACTTGAGCCAGTAGATGAAGAAACTACTAGCCAGATGCTTGAAGCTACTATTAGCCGTATGAAGAAAGAATTTTCCGAGCTTGGACAATCAAAACCAACATTCATTAGGCTTCACAGAACTCCATGCGATGAAAACTTTGATATTCCATACTGTTTCGATAATGTAGGAATTTATAAGTCAGAATTAGAAGACAAAGAAAATCGGTGTATAGTTTTTACAAGTGGCCCACATATGTTAAGCCTGGCTTTGGAAGCTATAGATAAACTATATGACGAAAATATCGCCTTAGATGTTATTCCTGTTCTACGTTACGATGATGAAAATAAATTTCTTAAAAATGCAATAGCTAGATACAAATACGTATTTTGTTTCGAAGATCATCGAAGAGAAACGGGGCTTGGCGGGTTTATTGCCTCTCTAGGATTTAAAAATCCTGTTAGAGTCGGTTGCCGACATTATGTACAATCCGCACGAAGTTTAGAAGAAATGCAAAAACTTCATGAACTTACATCAGATGAGCTTTGTGCTGTAATACGTAAAGTAACAAGCTGCAAAGATCACAAGTAAGTTTTTATAATGTCCGATAAAAAAAAAGCTGGTAATTTAAAATCAATTACAAAAGGCAACATAAAAAAACCTTCTGTAATAAAGAATAATAAACCTAAATCATCACCAGCTTTTATTATCGGATTTTTTATTATATTTATACTTCTTTCTTGTCTATTAATCTTTTTCTTAATAAGAAAGAACAAATCATCTGATTCACAAAATTCCACTAAACCAGATAAAACTATTCATCTGACAGCTACAAAAGAACCAGATAGAATAATAATAGAGAATAATTCTTTTTCTGAAAACAATAGTAAACCAAAAGGTAACATTCCTTACAAGAAGAAACCAGCAGAGAAAGATAATAGCCATTCTAATAAATATCAATATTATTCAGACAAAAAAGAAACTACTAAAGTATCTAATTTCCCAAATAAATTTGTTTCTCCGGCAAAAGAATGGCAACCTATTAATCCTGGTTTAAGAGTAGCCACAAACAATTTCAAGAATCTTGTTTATGGTGGCAGCCCTGTAACAATCCAAAATTTAAACATTTTGGAAAATCTTTCATATTATTCGGCTTATTGTGAAAGAAGAAAAAATCCTATATGGGTTGCTTATAGATTGGATGCCCACAAAGGACAAAACAAGCTTCAAAGACCTCCAAAATTTGTTACTGATTTCAGAACCAAATCAAAAGTAAATCAAAACATATACGCTAAAACAGGATACGACCGGGGCCATATGTGTCCAAACTCTGCAATTGCAGCTAGATATGGGAAACAAGGACAAATGGAAACTTTTTTAATGTCTAACATATGTCCCCAAAAACCTGATCTAAATAGAAAAGTCTGGGAAAGATTAGAACGGCTTGAAGAAGCATATGCGAATAAATTTGGAGGAATATGGGTAATCACTGGTCCGATTTTTGATCAGCATGTCGAACTTTTAAATCATCAAATAGAAATTCCAGATGCTTTTTTCAAAATATTAATAGATGAAGATAAAGGGAAGGTAAGAGTTCTGCCTTTTATAATTCCACAAAATGTAACCGGTAAGGAAATATTGAATGAATATTTAACTTCTGTGGACGAAATAGAGAAACAGACTAATTTAGACTTTTTTAATTCGATGGATGATGAATACGAAAGAAAACTAGAATCATACGTTCCAGGTAAAACAATGTGGAATTAATAATTCAAAGTTGTTTTTGATTAATTGAAAAAGTAAATGCAACTTTTTGAAAAACTGCATAAAAGCTGAAATTTGCATAACTAACTGCAAGTTTTGCAAGAGTAACTGCAACTTTTTAGTAAAAAAACAGGTTTTTTTTAAGTTATTTGTACAGAATAAAATGCTTGCATCTATTATTTTGCATAACTAAGTGCAACTTTTTGATGAAAGTTAAATTTTCCAAAAACCTTATAAAAATCTTTCCATTAGCTAAGATTGAACGATTTGCGTTTGCAGAAGTAAATGCAAGTTTGCAAGACTAACTGCAACTTTTGCAGGACTAAGTCGAATTATTGCAGAACTAAACGCAATTTAAATTCGATTTACTTTTGCAATTAACATTTCCCTGGCAAGTATACTTACTAATATTGCATATTAGAATAAAAAAAACTATAATTTCTATTAGGAGTTACAAAGATGGGTGAAAAGGATTTAGCTCAAAAGACCTTAGAAGCTTACAATGATGTATTTGCAGACATAGTAAACGTTTTGCTGTTCGATGGAAAGCAACTGGTTCAAGAAAATGAGTTGGAACAGGAATCCTCAGACAGTATATACAAGGTTGACGGCAAGCTTCACGAATTAAAACGAGATGTTGCCAAATATTGGAAACACAATAATATAAGAATAGCATTAGTTGGGTTGGAAAACCAAATTGAAACTGACAAATATATGCCTATTCGAGTGATGAGCTATGATGCGACAGCATACCGCCAGCAGTTGCTCAACCAGTATGAAACCGCCCCAGAAACAGGCAAACAAGTTAAAAAGAAAAATGCAGAACCAATTTATCCTGTTGTAACTATGATTTTATATTTCGGTAATATTCCATGGAAAAAATACAGGACTTTGTTAGAAATTGTAGAAGTTCCAGATGAACTTAAGCCTTTTGTAAGCAACTATAATACAAATATTTTTGAGATAGCTTGGCTCTCAAAGGAACAAGTAGAACTGTTCAAAAGCGATTTCAAAATTGTTGCTGATTACTTTGTTCAGATGAGAACAAATAAAGATTACAAACCATCCAAACAAATAATAAAGCATGTAAACGAAGTTTTGCAACTAATGGCAGTATTTACTAACGATAACACTTTTGAAGAATACCAAAATCTATTTATTATAAAAGGAGAAGAAATGACTATGTGTGGAATATTGGATAAAGCAGAAACTCGTGGGAAAATTGATTTGCTTTATAAACTTATAAAAGACGGTATGCTAACCGTTGAACAAGCTGCCAAATCAATAAACATTTCAGTAGAACAACTGTTAGCTAATTTTAAGCAATACAATCTTATTCTTTAATAGAAGAAGAAATAGCTATATGTGAAGTATTGAATAAAGCAAAAGCAGGTGGTAACTATAACACCATATACAATTTCATCAAATACTGTCTTATAACTTTAGTACAGACTGCCAAATCAGTAGGTTTAACGAAGGAATAGTTTTTAAATATTTTTAAAGAATACAATTTAATATTATAAACAACTTTGTGCGATAGCCATAGAAGAAGCAAGCACATATTTTTACCAACACATACCCCAAAATTTGACTTTATTAAACTTTTAGTTTATATATACAAGCGTCCCCAAAACTTTGCTTATTAAACTAGAGAAACTACTAGTTTAATAAAACTCGTCATTGCATATGAAGCTTCCCAACAAATAGTAGAGAAGCTGTCAAAAAGTGACTGAAGGGACTGATTGCGTAGCTATCAGATAAACAGTAATCTAGCCTCTAAATTGAAATTATTCATTACTCATTGCTAATTACTAATTAGAAAAATGGTTTTCTCAAGCACAACATTCTTATTTTTGTTTCTGCCAGCAGTAATTTTCTTCTACTGGCTACCAGATGTTTGCTCAAAAATAAAACAATTATTCTATAAAAAATCTCTTGACAACCAAGACCAAAATATGGCTGTTGTACAGCCAACAGCCAACAGCCAACAGCCAACAGCCAACAGCCAACAGCCAACAGCCAACGCCACTTCATCGTTTAATTCTGTATTAACCGATGGAAATAACATAAAAGAAGATGCTTCCCCACATAGTGGGGAAGCTGTCACGAAAGTGACTGAAGGGGCTGATGTCGAAGACATCGGTAACAACAATTCCAGACCAACCAAGCAACCATTTCGTAAATACAAAAACCTAGTATTATTAGCTTTCTCCATTCTCTTTTACGCATGGGGCGAACCAATTTTTGTCTTGGTAATGATTCTCTCCATAATTGCCAACTATGCTTTTGGTAGATTTATAGATAAATATAGAAATAAAGACAAAGTGTTTCTTTGGATTGCAGTCGTCTTTAATCTAGGAATACTTTTTATATTCAAATATCTTTGTTTCACACTCCAAAACATAGGTTGGCTCATAAACAAAGATTTCAGCAGCATTAAAATTGCTTTGCCTATCGGAATTTCATTTTTCACATTTCAGGCTATGTCTTATGTGATTGATGTTTATAAAAAGAAAGTTGAAGTTCAGAAAAATCTATTCAGTCTAGGTTTATATATTTCTTTGTTCCCACAGTTGATTGCAGGTCCAATCGTCAGATATGAAACAATCGCAAGGGAAATAGAAAACCGTAACGAAAACTATGATGACTTTGCTGAAGGAACAATAAGATTTATTCAAGGTCTTGCGAAGAAAGTTATTATAGCAAACCAAGTAGCACTTGTAGCAGATGCCGCATTTGAAACACCAATAAACGAACTTTCAACCGCTTTTGCATGGTTAGGTGCAATTGCTTACACATTACAGATTTATTTCGATTTTTCAGGCTATTCTGACATGGCAATAGGTTTAGGCAGAATGTTCGGTTTTCATTTCTTAGAAAACTTCAATTACCCATATATGGCTAGTTCTATTACTGATTTCTGGAGAAGATGGCATATTTCTTTAAGCAGCTGGTTCAGAGACTA
The DNA here is from genome assembly GCA_905236675.1 of Candidatus Rifleibacteriota bacterium. Classification (GTDB taxonomy): domain Bacteria; phylum Muiribacteriota; class Ozemobacteria; order Ozemobacterales; family Ozemobacteraceae; genus RUG334. The sequence continues at coordinate 25,531 of CAJOND010000037.1, forward strand.
TGTTTATTTCCCATTAGGAGGAAGCAGAGTAGACACAAAGTCACGCTGTTGTGGTCAACTTTTTTTGTAACATTAATGTCTAAAAATTTTTTATTCCGTATCTTGCCTCGAAAGGCGTAAGATAATTATTGTAAGAATGAGGT
>CAJOND010000038.1 GCA_905236675.1 Candidatus Rifleibacteriota bacterium
GTTCGAGATACTTCTAGAATCACACTACTCTCAAACCTCAAAATTTTAAAAAGAGGTTTTGAAAATAATGCAAAAGAAGAAAACACTACTTTATATAAAGTAAACCCTATCTCAGTAATAGGTCAATAAAAATAGAAAAAAATATTATTTTTTTAGGTTTTCCTTTACCGTATGATTTTACGATATTCAACGTTAGCTTACTTGACGTAATAATCATTTACAGCTAAAATGATAAAAAAAGAGGTGACATAATGAGCAGTTTAACGACTGATGTTTTATTAAAAATTGATTCTAATCTAAAAAATAATGCAGAAGCTATTTTTTCTAAATTTGGCTATGATTTTGATACTGCAATAAAAATGTTTTTACGTCACACTGTATATGATGGAAGCTTACCTTTTAGCATGAAAGATGAAATACCTAATGAAGAAACATTAGCTGCTATGAAAGAAGCAGAATGCTTAATAAACGACCCTAAAGCTAAGACCTATAATTCTTTTCAAGAAATAATTGATGAAATAAATACCGAAATAGAAGCCCCAAAATAGCAGTTTTTATGTATAAATTACTCCAGACAAATGAATACAAAAAGAAATTAAAAAAGCTTATAAAAAATGGTTATAATATTAATAAAATGAAAGAAGTTGTTGATTTATTAGTAGAAGGAAAACCTCTACCACCTAAATATAAAGACCATCCTCTAAAAGGGAATTTTATTGGATTTCGAGAATGTCATGTTGAACCAGATTGGTTACTCATTTATAAAATACAAAATGATATTTTAATTTTAACTTTAGTTACTACAGGAACTCATTCTGAGTTATTTTAATTATAAACACAAAAAAATTACACTTTTAAAAAATTTAGTATAAATACAAATCTATTCTCTTTAATCAAAACCTCTTTCATCTTTTTTAAATTTCACATAAATCTTTGTCGATAATTCTATATTTTTCACAATCAAACCTATATTCACTATCAGTGCTTTCAATAAGAAAAAGATTATATTTATTATAAAAGCAATCTTTATAAAATGATCCTAATTCTTCACTAGTTAAATATGATTTTAAATTAAGAAATACAAATGAATTAATATTTAAAAATCTGTTTACTACTTTAATATATTCTATTATTTTTTCTAAAACACTATCGTAATCAGGTCTCAATCTAATATCAAATATTTTTAAAAGAGAATTAATATCAGGCATATTATTATATTCAAGACTATAATCGATGCTTTCTATAAGCTTTTCAATATAAACTACATTTTGCCCTATAATATCGTTTGTTAACAGATAATGTTCACTATCAACAGCAATATCTTTTAATTTAGCAAGGAGCTTATTTTGAATCTTTTTATTATTAAAATCTAAAGTATATGGTTCTATAATAAAACTAAATGTTTTTTCCAAATCAAGGTCTTTTATCTTCTTTTCATCAGATAAAATCCACTCACCATTTTCCCCATTTATCTGGTTAAGCAATTCATTGCTTAATTTATAAAATGTTTTACCATTCTCAATGACCAAAACATTTACTGTATTTTCTTCAAATATAAATGGATTTTCTAATACTGGGTGAATTAACCTCATACAATAACCAACCTATCAGTAGAGTCTATAACAATTGAACTCTTAGTTCCAACTACATATTCTATTTTCTGATACTGCTTCTCAGTAACAGTTAGCATTTGAACGATTCCAGCAGGAGGCTTAAAATCTCTTACATTTTTCATTATAGCATCAGCAACAGTTTGATTTAAAGCAAGTTTTGAATAAACTGATTCCTGCATCATTATGAATCCATTTTTTAATAATGACTTTCTAAAATGTCTGTATTCACGTAATTCTGCACTAGTCACAGATGGCAAATCAAAAAACACAATTACTCGCATAAATCTAAAACTCATAATTATAACAGTTAATTAAATCTGGGCTATTATCAAACATTGCGTCAAGGATACTTTTACAATAAGTTTTTATTGCATTTGAAACATACTGCTTTGAATCATTAACTCTTACTTCTTTATTTAAAACATCAACAACCTTATGCTTTTCATTAGGTCCAAATTCCTTAAAATGCGACTCATAGACAAGTTTATCAACTAATGGTCTGAAAGGCTCCATCATATCACAACCTAAATTAAATCTATTATCAGTATTATTATGGAATATACCTAACTGAGTTACGCAACCATTCGCAACAATTTCCCTATTAAAAGCGGAAAGAATCACAGCATAACCATAATTCAACGCAGAGTTTTCGTCACAGGTTAATTTTCTAGAAAAATCCATACCAAATAATGCGTTAAAATATACTTTTGCAGCATGACCTTCTCGGTTAGAAATATCTCCTGGTTGGATTTCCTCAATGTAACTAGCTAATAACTCTGCTTCTTGGTCATAACCATAATATTTTATCAAATCTCTTTGCCGTTTTATTTTATCGGCTACAATACGAGCCCAGACCATATCTTTTGTTTCTTTTGTCCAAGCAGCCTGATTGCGTAATTTATTACTGCAATCATGACTGCCATAATACCCAGCCAGCTCAAAACAAGGATTCCTTTTTTCATCGCAGAAAATGACTTTTATTTTTCTTTTTATAAGTTCGCACATCAGAGCAGAAGTAATCGCTACAGATGTGCTTTCTATAATTATTGTAGATATTTCACTTAAAAATATCTTCTTTAAATCATCTCTGCGAATTAAAAGGTAATTAAGCCTTAATTCAAGCTTTGCTCTGCTTGAAATAACAACTGTTCTCCAAGTCATAAGATTTACTTGTTCAAATCTATTATTTGTTCAAATAAACCTGTTACAGATTGATTTATTAACTTAATATTTAGTTTTCCAACTTCTTTTCCTTTTGTTAAAGCCCCACACTGTTTACCTCCACCAATAAGAGATAAATCAACCCTTCCTGAACTGCAATGTAGAATACTTAGTAAATTTAAAATTATGCCACTTTGTTCAAAGGTATCTAAATTATTAAATTTTGGTAAACTGCTTTCTATATTTAAAATGTCTTTAACTCCTATAGGAATAAATTTATTATAAACGGTAGAATTAATTTTATTTATTATTTGGTTAAATATTTCATTTATTAAATCATTATTAATATTATCATAATTAGTAACTGGAATTGCTTTTTTCCCAGCATCAACACACCTTTGATAATATTTTAAAATATTTTTTATATGCTTTTCATAATCTGTTTTAAATATTAACTGATTAGCATTTTTGAAAGTTATACTATCTCCTGTTCTACCAGACAAATGACATTTAAAACCGTTTATATCTAGCAAAGAATCAATTTTAATACAATCAATAATAATCTTTGCTTCTTTAAGCTTTAATTCATTAACAGCGTAATCTTCTAGTTTTTCTTTATTAATATTGTTAGCTAAATAAATAGGAACAAATTCTAATGTTCTCTTTCTAGAAGTCTTTTTCCCTTTAGTTTCGGTAGATTCTACAAGAAAGAAATATGAACCAGAAACTTTATTAAATCCACCATATTTATTTACATCTAACCTAGAATCGCTTTGGAAATTGTCCTTCCCCCTTTTTCTTTAACATTTGGTCATACAAACCGCCTTTAACTTTATAAGCAAGTCTAGTAAATAAAATATTGTTTTTACACATATATTTTTTTATTGTTGCAATACTACTACCATCAGCTTTCCAAGCTGTTAATCCACCTCTTTCAATATCTCTATTTAGAATAGTATCCAAATTTAAACTATAACTTCTATTTTTTGCTCCTTCTGTTCTAATGAAATTAAGAGGATTGCTTGTAAATCTAGTATTGTAAATATTTCCAACCACTATGTTTAAATATGCGTCTTTAGCATGATGAAAATCATTTATTTCTCTAACTTTTATAAAGTCATATTTTTGTCTGAAATCACTAACATTGCCCGCTTTAACATAAACAATATCTGACTTTTCAAAAGAATCTTTAAGAATTTCAGCTATCGCTTTTGTAGCTTGACTTGTTTCAACTAATTGACGAGCTATAAAACTAGAAAGTTCACTATCATTAAACTGATTTTTACGAGTTAATCGTTCATATTTCTTTTTACTGATAAAATCCTTTTTTAATAAAGAATACCAAAAGTCATTCATTTTTTTCTGAATGTCGTATTCTATTGGGTATGTATCAGTTTTTCTGCCGTTAAGTTCTTTCTTAACAAGAACCATATTATCCAAACTATCATCTTTAACCTTAGAACGAGGGAATATATGATCTAAGTCATATAGATTTTTGTTAAATAAATCACTTAGATTAATATTTTCACCAGAATACATGCATTTACCCATTTGAGTATAATATAAATAAAGTCTTTTGCTTCTTAAATCTGATTCAGACCTAGCATTTAATTCCTCAATCCAGTTTCGACATTCATCTTTGCAATTTTTGTATAAATCTGTTAGCTTATTTTTTCTGCTAACAGTTCTTACACCTTTTTCTTCATCACTTCTAGTCATTTCTATAAATATTTTCTTTGGTTCTCTACCAGTTATTTTCACAATTTCATTAACTATCTGCAAAGTCTGCCAAATTCCACGTCTGATAGCAGGAGAAACATATAAGTCTTTTACAGATGAATAATCATTTCTATTCTTAATAGAAATACTCTTGTTGGCTTTATTGATTGCTTCCATAAATTCAAATTCTGAACTTAAAAGCTGCATTAAATTATTGTTCGTTTCGTATAAAGCATTGATAATATTTAAAATTTCACCTGTTTCTTTATTTACAGATATTATTTCAGTTAAAAATTCTTTTGATAAACGCCCCCAACCAGAATATTTGAGCTTAGATATTTTATTAATTTCTTCTTCAGATAAAAGATTCCCATAAGCTCTATTTATTTTATTTTTAAGCATTTCTTTTTCATCGCCTAAGATTACTATCCATTTAATAATCTCATCTAATACTTCTTCCGGAACTTTTTTATCTTTAAAAATATTCTTAAAATCAAGATACGAACCCATAGAAGATTTAAAATCTCCATCAATTCCACCAATTTCATCTTCTTTTGAAAGATAGAGAGATTTTATATTAGCTTTTGTTACTTTTTTCTTTTTACAGAATAATTCGTTGAATATTCTTTGTTTAAGTTCCAAAGGAATTTTTTCGCCATTTACAGTAAGATTATTTAATTCATTTAAAACCATGAATTTACTATATAAAATTGAGTTTTTAGGCAAAACATCTTGTTTCTTTAGATAAGTACATTCGCTTGTCATCTGTAAAATAAATTTTTCTGCACTTTTCTCTAAATCAATAACCTTATCAAAATTCCAAGCTCTAACAGGTTCGTTTGTTCGTTTTACCGCCCAGCTATAGCCGCCTTTTTCTCTTTTATGAAAAGTATTTAAAGGTCCAACATAATAAGGAATTCTGAAAGTTAGCAAAGACTTGATTTTTTCAGAAGGGGAAAAACCACTTTCGTCTTTTACTTTCAAAAAAGGAAGATAATTTTGAGCATTTTTGAGTATTTCATTTAACTCTTCAAGATGAAGCTGATAAGGAATAACCGAATTAAATTTAACAACCTGCTTTGGTAGAAATTCACCACTATCAATACGAACTAAAATATTTTTTACATTCAGATCATCTTGAGAACATTTTTCTAAAAGCTTTTTAAGATACTTATAGAAATCTTCCTGGCTACATCTGGATTCAACAGTCACTTTCTTGCCATTATGCCTAGTCATTCCAATATATGCTGGATAATTATTTTTTGTATTAAAAGAAGAAAATAAATCACGATATTCTTTAGAATTCTTTTTACCATCTTTACCAGGGAAATACTTTTTAATAACTTCTTTTAATACATATAAATCCTGTTTATGTTCATTAAAAATCTTAACTTTTCTTTCAGAAATAAATTTACTGCCTTGAGTAATATAATCAAGAATAGACCAATCATAGACCTTTTTTAATTTGTCGATTAATTCTATTCTTTCTTCTAAGAAATCTTTGTATTTATCATAGTTTTCATCGAAGTTTGAATCGGTAAAAGAAAACTTTGCTTCACTAAATTCAGAATTTTCTAATTTTTCACTATTAAACAAATCTTTTAAAGCAGTCTTTTTACCTATAATAGCAGAAATTACCCCAGATAGAGTTTTATCATCTTTATTTACGTGCAATATTTCTTCTAATTGCTTTTGTTTATCTCTCATCCCAACTTTTCTATTTTTTAATAACTCTGCAAAAGTATTATAATCTTCACAATTTAGTTCTATTTCAAATTCATCATGCAAATAAGTTGAAAGTTCGTTAATAGTATCTTCAAAAGAAGTCGCACTTTTTAAATCTTGGCCAGCAAAAAGGAAATGCCCTCTATTTTTAAGAATATGATGTATAGCAAGATAAACTAACCTTATATCAACTTTTTCGCCTTGAATAATTGCATTCCTTAAATGATAAATAGTTGGATACTTCTTAAAATATTCTTTATCTGTATAATCTTTATCGAAAAACAAACTGAATTTGCTTTCTGTTTTTTTCTCTTCTTTGTGGAAAAAGCTTTCTGACATTCTTTCAAAGAATTTTGGATCTACTTTTTCTATTTCTGGTTTAAATATTTCTTTTAAAAGATTTAACCTTTGTTTTCTTCTTGCTAATCTTCTTCTAGAACTTCTAAAAACTCTTCTAGCCGCTGCTGTTTCACCAGACTTAAAAAGCCTTATTCCCCACATAGCTTTTCTGTTAAAATTCAAAACATTATAATCTAAGTCTGTTACTGCCCAACCTACAGAATCTGTTCCAATATCCAAACCTAAATAGTATTCTTCAAAATTCTTTTTATTACCCATTCTATTGACTCCCAACTTTAAATGTGATATTTATATCTTATCACACTACAAGTTCAAATAAAAATTTATTCAAATCGTCCGCAAGGACTTCGCAATGTGCGATTAAACAGCAATCATAGAAATATGATTGCTGTTTTAAGTTTAGCCTGTTATTTCAACAACAATCGCTAATTTCACAATATTTTTATTCTAACATATTTCTAATGTAAAAAAGTCTTTTTTGAAAAGACAATCATAAAAGCAATATTCCTTTTGTCTCAAGATATTCATATATCAGAGAAAAGCTTTTAAAAGGTCGCCTGCGAAGCGACATTTTTATGCAAGCATTCCCAAAATATCATTACAAAAACAAATATTTCTAATTTTTTAAAATCCCCCCGTCACCGATTGCTACGCAATCAGCCCTCTCAGTCTCGTTTATGCTCGCTAGCTTCCCCAGCAGTTTTTCAAACTCTGGGGGAGCATCTTCATTGCCACCAACAAGATCTGCCCCCAAGAAAATGAAGTGTCATTAAGTGACGAAAGGGGTCTTATCGATTTATCCGCCGAAGAACTGCTAGCTCGTATCCAAGCTGAAAAAGCTGAACTCATCAAACAAGGCAATAATAAGTGGCAATCCGCCAAAGCTCTATTCTTGACTCAAAAACAGAAAATAGCTAAAATATAATAAGGAACTAAATATGAGCAATAAAGAGTTATTATTAGCAATAAAAGAAGCAGAGTCGTTAATAAATGACCCGAATACTAAAAAATATAATTCTTTTCAAGAAATAATAGATGAAATAAACACAGAAATCAAAAAAACTAATAGTAGTGAATGATGAAAATATTGTTGCTTTAATAGACCTTATGATGATCAATCTTATATTAAGATTTCTATGGAATCTAACGCCAAGCTTTATATACAGGAACTTATAAGAAATAAAAAAATAGACTTAGTTTCTTCCTATATGCTTTTATATGAAAATAGTTTAAATCCTTTTTTAATGAGGAAAAATCCTATAAAAGAATTTATTAATATAAATACAGTGCTTTTTATTCCTTACGAAAAACATGTTATAATTGAAAAAATGGCATCAGAAATAATGGATACTGGAATTAAATTTAAAGATGCTTGTCATATTGCTTGTAGCCTATTAGGACAATGCTCTTTTTTCATAACTACCGATAAAAGATTGTTAAAATATAAATGCAATAATGTAAAAGTGATTAATCCTATTGATTTCGTTAGAGAATTGGAGGAAAATAATGGAAGCTAATACTGTTGAAATAATGAATAAAGGGATGAAATGCTTGCTAGATAATTTAGGAATAGTGGAAACTGAATATTTTATTTCTACTGTTATTAGAGAAAAATTTGATTATACTAAATGGCAACAAGAGTTTTTTGATAAAATTCCACCAAATGAATTAAAAGAAAAAATAGCTGATTTTGCTAAAAACTATAAATTTGAAGGGAATCCCGAAGTAATATTAAAATAATAGCTTCATATTATGAACACAGAGCAACTGAAAAAAGCAATTCTTCAACAAGCAATTCAAGGCAAGCTAACCGAAAGTTGAAAGCTTTCGGTAAACTAGAAATTAGATATCTTTCTTATATCTTAGGGTAGTTCTTCCATCAACACGAAATCACGGAATAAAATATGTCGCACCGCACTTGTGCTGAAATCAACCTCATCATTAGAAATTACAATTTTTTGGCAAGAATTATCTAGTTTGGAGAAAGCTCCAAATTCACGTTCATATGCCTTTTCTTCTACCACAGAATAAGCTGCCTGAATATAATACTGTTTATTGCCTTTTCTAGCCACAAAGTCTATTTCATTTTTCCCATCAAAAAAGACTTGCAAGCTATACCCCATATAAATTAACTCATTGTGAACCAGATTTTCAAAGTTATGAGTCAAATCATAGCGGTTATTTATTATACGAATTGAATTCAATGCAACATCTTCATTGTAAACCTTTAAATAGTATTCCAACTCACGCTTAGATTTTGTTGAGAATCTTTTAACTGTCGCTATCGCAAAAGCTTCTTCCAAATACCCGATATATTTTGTAATTGTAGTAATGGAACAGGGCAAACATGCACCTTTCATATACTTCTCTACTGATCTAGCAGAAAGAATCCTTCCATTTGATAAAAAAATAAAATTAGCAAGGCGTTTGAAAATCTCGGTTTTGCGAATCTTGTATCTATTGATTATATCGTTAATTATAATAGTTTCATTCAGTTCGTTGAGATAGATTCTCTGTGCACTTTCGCTAGCGTATTCTATTCTTTTAGGGAAACCACCCCAGATTATGTAATCGGTTAACGATATTTCTTTGCCTAGTTGCTCACCATAAGCTTTTATTTCTTTGTATACAAATGGGTGTATCTGGAAAGAGACATATCTTCCTGAGAGCTCTTTTGTAAATTCTCGTGACAACAGCTTTGAGTTAGAGCCACTAATAAAAACTGAACAATTTCTGATGCGCAGAGTTCTGCAAGCACCGCTCCAGCCGTCTACTCTTTGTATCTCATCAAGAAAAACATAACATAAGGAGGATTTTTTACGATTATTTTTTATATAATCTATGAGAGCAAATTCATTTGGAATAGCAGAAAGAATGGCTGTATCTTCAAAATCAAGAAATATTATGTTATCTGATTTTTCCTTTATTTCTTCAATTATTTCTTTTAAAATCACAGACTTACCGCAACGGCGTATGCCTGTGATAACTTTTATTAGATCACTGTCATAGAATTCCCTAATTGGTTCTATATATTTTTCTCGTTTAATCATTTCTCAAATTCCAAATAAAATTTATGTTTCTACTGGACATTTTAACTAAAATCAACAAAATTGTCCACTTATACTGGACAATTTTACTAAATTTAAAAAATTGTCCAGTAGGAATCTAAAAAAGCAATAATTTAGGAATCAATTCCTAAAATATTGCTATTTTTTGGGAATCAATTCCCAAATCATTAGGTTTTTTATTACAACTTTTATTATGACTTTTATTACTACTTTTGTTTTTGTAAATTGTTACAGATACAAAAAGTTAATGCTTTGTAGCCACCTCCGACTTGCTTTGCAAGCCACCTTTAAGGAGCTTGTCTGAAAACTAAGTTTTTAGCCCAAAATTAGTATTTTCTAATTATTTAAAATCCCCCTTAATCCACCTTTAAAAAAGGGGGTGAGGATAATTACTCTACATGCTGAATTTTTAATAAATTCTTAGTTTTTCGACAGCCTTCGAAAGGGGGAAACATAGTATCAAGAAAAATTTGCCACATGTGGCAAATTTTTCTTGATACTGTTCTTCATTTATTCAAAAGGAAGTCTCTTATTCCAATGTATTCTATACCTTTTTCATCTGTCCAAGGGACAATATGGTCTTTAACCACAACTGTTTTTGTAAATGAATCAGGAATTCTAACCAGTGAATTAGTTTCTTGTAAACGTTTTTCTTCCGTATCAACATTCAAAGCTGATTGAATATACCAGTTTTTCCCACCATTTCTAGCAATAAAATCAACTTCTAACTGAGACCTGATTTCTTTTTTATTAGCATCTCTATGTCTATATTCCACAACACCCACATCAACAGAATAGCCTCTAATCAATAGTTCATTATAAATAATATTTTCCATAATGTGATTTTCTTCTTGCTGCCGAAACCCTAAAAGAGCATTTCTTAAGCCAACATCTGTAAAATAATACTTTAAAGGGGTATCTAAATACTTTTTGCCTTTCACATTGTAACGAAAGGCTTTTCCTATAATAAATGCCTCAATAAAATAATCAAGATAGAGCTCTATTGTTGAAGGATTCATCGAAACTTGTTCGACAGATTTTAGAGTATCAGAAAGCTTTTTGGGATTGCTTAAAGACCCAACAGAAGAAGCGATAATTCTAATAAGTTTATCCAAAACACTTTTATCGTTTTTTATATTATGGCGTTCTATCACATCTTTTAAATAAGTATTTGTAAAAAGTTTATCTAAATAATCATATTTATTTTTATGGGAAGAAAAGCTTAATGTTCTTGGCAATCCACCGTAAGTATAGAAATTTCTCCAGGCTTCTCCGTAGTTATTGTTAAATGCTGTAACATATTCGGAAAAAGCCAGAGGATAGACTCTGATTTCATCGCCTTTGTCTCTAAATTGAGTAACTATATCAGAAGAAAGCATAGTTGAATTACTGCCGGTAACATAGATGTCAGCGTTCTCTATTTTCATCAACCCCAGCAAAACATCTATAAAACCAATTTTTTCATTTGAATTCGGAAGCCAGGGGTTTTCTATTTCTTTTACGAACTGGATTTCATCAAGCATAATATAAAAATCTTTGCTTTCATCAGATGAAGTTATTTTTCTTATATATTTGTCTAATTCTAAGGGATTTCTATATTTGGCATTAGAAGCTTCGTCTAAGGCAATCTTTATAATATTTCTTTTATTGATGCCTTTATTGATCAGATATTTATAGAAAAGATTGAATAACAGGTAAGACTTTCCACATCTTCTTATGCCTGTTATAACTTTAATGAGCCCATTGTTTTGGCGTTCTATAAGTTGTTTTAAATAATAATCCCGTTTAATTTCCATAACTATATAAGAAATTTTTGCCACATGTGGCATATTTTTCTTATATAATTATAATTATTCTTATCTTTTGAGTCAATATGATTTTACAGGTTAGCAGGACAAACGCAAACTTTTCCTATTATTAATAAGTGATAGTAATAATTTTTTTTAGTAGCACCTTCCAGGTGCATTGATTAAATATTATCTAAACCGTGGGTGTCAAAGACACCCACGGTTATTAAAGTAGTGCCTTCCAGGCACTACTTTTTAAAACACTGATTATTAGCTAAAAAGTTTTCGCTTGCCCTGCTTATTTGATGTGAAATAGTAAAAACGCCTATTTATATGTTATAATCGAACAAAATCAGATAGAATTCTTCAAGATATAGATTTAATCGAAAGAATAAACAACAATACAAAATGTGTTGTACAGATGACGCTAACAACTTTTGATGATGAATTATGTAAAATAATTGAGCCTAATGTATGCACAACAAAACGCAGAATAGAAGTCTTAGAAGAAATGCACAAAAAAGGTATTCCAACAATTGTATGGCTTACTCCTATTCTACCCTTTATTAATGATACAGAAGAGAATATAAAAGCAATTTTAGAAAGCTGCGTAAAAGTTGGCGTAAAGGGCATTATTTGCTTCGATATGGGGCTTACACTCAGAGAAGGCGATAGAGAATATTATTATGCTGCGTTAGATAAGTATTTCCCAGATTTAAAAGAAAAACACATAAACACTTATGGAAATGCTTATAATCTGCCCAGTCCAAATTCGAAACACTTAATGGAACTATTCCAATCAATTTGTAAAGAAAACAATTTGCTACAAACCCCAAGACTGTTTCCGATATTTGAATGAGTTTCCAGAACAAAATAGGCAGCTAACTCTTTTTGATTAATTACTATTTCCAATAAAAACAACAAATAGTAATTAATATGTCCGAAAGGAGTTGTCCGAAAACTGGTTTTTAAGTTCAAATTAGATTATGTAGATTAGCTACGCATTTATCATAAATAGTATAGCGATGGGCTTCTATTTTTAAAGAGATTAGAGAGGCTTCAAAATCACCCTTAACATACAGCAATTGTTCCAGTCTTTCATCAAATCGAAAAACAATATCGTATTTAGCTAACTTATCGTTTCGAGCAATAACTTCATCATAATCATTTACTGCAACAGCAATATTTATTATAGGTTTTGCTTTTATGGATTTTATAGAGGTACTTCCAACATGCTGAATATCTGGATTCAAACCTTTTAAAGCAGCTTGTATTTCAATAATTGTTTCTTTTGCATTTTGCTCCAAAAAAAGTTGGTGCTCTTCAAGTAGAACCATTTCTCTCTTTAATCCAATACTCATAGAAATTCCTCCCAAAAGGCAATTTATATTTTACCCCAAAGGGTTAATTTAACCTGTTTATCTAATATAGAGAATAAACACAAGACTTATACGAACCTTCAACTTTTATTCTTCCATTATTTATTAAATCCTGTAAAGCATTTCTCATAGCATTAGAAACCCCTTTATAACCTAATTTTCTAGCTATCATACTTGCAGAATAATTTCCTGTCGACAAAAGTGACATTATGTTAGACTTTAATTCGTCAGGAGTTCTCTGTTTTCCAGGATTAATTCTAATTTGAAAATCATTATTATTCAAAAACTTTTTATTTACGGGAATACGAACAACTAACGATTGGCGTTCAAGGTCAGTAATAAAAAGAGGTAAATCAGACTTATTATTTTTTAACTGTTCAATAGCTAAAGGAATTCCAGTATTCCGACCTTCTGTAAGTCTTAATTCTTTAAGGAAATTTCCAATTCTTCTGTTTCTATATTCGCCGGCAGATCTAATATTAAGGTTCTTTATCATTTCATCAGTTATAGAACGGTTCAAGCCAGGAAAGCTCTTGATTTCTATATAACTCGGAGTTCTAACAAGAGTTATAGGCTCTTTTATTTGATAATCTCTATGATAAACAGCGTTAGCAAGAATTTCTTTAATAGCATTTATTGGGTAATTCCACAATCTTTCAGTTTCTATAACCCCTTCTCTCTTTATAACCATTTCAGAAATCATATAATTCTGAATATATTGCAAAGCTTCTGAAAGCTGGTATTGAATAGGACCCCTGAAAGTTTTTTCTGTCATATTTTTCCCCGTAGGGTCAGGCATATCAACAATTTCTATATAAGCATAAGGGAAATATTTTTCAATGTTTTCAGAGAACATTAACAAAGCGATATTTCTAGGGAACAATCTTTCTTTTGGTCCAGAAAGAAGTTTCATACTTTCTGCGACTTCAATTAAATTCATTTTTGTAGATAATTCATATAAAGAGCTTCCTACTTTTTTTAAGTGCTCTCTTAATAAGCCAAGATCTATATCAGAAACCGTAGCAAATGGGTTTTCTCTATCATCAAAAGGAATTCTGCTTGAGTTTTCAAATAGTTCTTTTAATGAAATACCATCAGCTTGAGAACCATGCCTTATATAATAATATTTTTCGCTTTGATTCTTGGAAATTTCTTTGCTAGCTTTATAAGGTCTGCCATCGCCTGCAGTAACCCAAAGAACCAACAATGTTTTTCCCTCATATTCACATTTTTCTATTCTTGGGAAATAAAAAGGTTCTATAAAATGGCATTTATTTAACAAATCTTTTTCTATTTCATCAATTTCCTTAGGCTTTAAGCCTTTTACAGGCAATATCGGAACACCTTGTTTTTCTTCTACACCAATAACGATATAGCCACCATCAAGATTCTCTATATCATTAGCAAAAGCACAAATCGTTCTAATACATTCTCTAGGATTCCAACTGCGCTTATATTCAATTCTGTTAGACTCAATTTCTTTATTCTTAAGCAATGATTCAATATTAATAGGTAATGCCATATTATACACCTCACTGATAAATCATAATAAAATATTACAACTTTTATTGCAACTTTTGTTCTCTAAATCATTGAATAAAATCCTAAACAAAAGGTTTACACCAGTTCGGTCACCCCTTAGTCTACGCAAAGCTTCGCTTTGCTCCACCTTACCGACTGCCTTTGGCAGTCAGTCACTTCGTGACAGCTTCCCCGCTAACGTGGGGCAGCATCTTCGAGAATTAGCACCACCATTCGTGGGGGAGCTTCTTAGGCTTGCAATGACTATTTAAATCAGAGAATTCTATAAACTTTTGCGGGTTGAGATTTCCCTTTAAACAAAACCTCACCATATTCCTCTGTTTTAATATACTTTTCTATTAACTTCTTAACATCTTCAGAAACAACTAACCTATTAGATTCCAGTTTTTCGGCAAAAACAGCTATACGAGCAGTAACATTAACCGGGTCTCCAATAATGGTGAAATCACGTTTTTCGCCAACTCCCAAGTAACCAGATATAACCTGCCCATAATTCACTCCAACAGCAACATTGAAAGGAAGCTTTTCACTGGTTTCTATGAGAGAAGCAACTTTTGAAGCATTAACAGCCACTTCTTCAGAAGATTTATCATCTGAGCGGAAAGCGATAAGCATCTTTTCCCCCATAATTTTATCTATGTCACCGCCATTATTAATAACGATTTCAGAAATAACGGCAATCTGTTGTCTTAACTTTGAAAACAATTCAAAAGGCGGAATGTCTTTCATCATTTTATCAAATTCAGGAACAGTCACATAAAGCAATGCAACATCTACTTTTTTACTTTCTGTATCAACAAGGCTAGAGGCAACTTTCAAAGCGGTTTTTGATACCATTCGGTTCATAAGCTGCTTTTCTTCTAATCCCTTCATCATTTTATCGAAAGCAAAACAAAGATTACCAAATTCATCGCCTCTAATAAATTTTGTTCTATAACTATATTTTCCTTGGGCAGCAGATTTTGCCCCTTCTAGAAGCAATTCTATTGGAGATAGCAAATCATTTATTACAGATTTAGCAATAAAATTAATTATTTTTATTGAAATAATTAAAATAAAAATAAATATTAAAATATAATAAAATCTTTCCTTATTTACAGGTTTTTCTGAAGCCAAGCCTATATAAACATTATCTTTTATAATATTTCCCTGCCTAGCTTCAAGCAAATGGTTCCCATAAATATCAACATTAGTAGAAATTGGGATATAGCTGCTATTAATAAAAGAAGAGACGAAACAAAATTCTTTTACAGCTTTAAAATCTTCTAATTTACTAGGAAAGTTTTCGTCGCTATTTTCATCTGGATTAGAATAGAAGAAATATTCACCAACATCAACGTTAGGAGAATGAAAACAGTATAATTTTTTGGTATTAGAACCTGAATATAAATGCTGTTTAAAAGGTTTTTCATCATTTCTCATTTTGCAGATTGAAGGTTTAAATTCATTATCATAGTAAACCAGAGAAAAAATTATAACATCTATATTATTTGGGTTTTCTTCTGAATAAACGGTTGACACATAAAAAGATGCGATGGAATAAGAAATTACAACAGAAACAAGGTTATTGGGAAAATTAACTAATTTAAATACAAATTCTTTACAAAAAATAGAATTAAAAGATTTTAATAATTCATCTACTATCATTTCTTTTTTTGTTGAGGACAAATTACTGTCTGAACCTGTATTTTTATTATTTTTATTTAAATTAGAATTCTTAAAATATATTTCAGAAAATAATGGGTAAATAATTTTTCCAAAATCGGTAAGTTTTTTATCATAATCTTTTTTACCTCTATAATTAATAGAGACAACCCAGTCATTTTTCCCAATTACCAACATTTCTGTAATACGAAAATGAGGTTCATATTCAATTTTCGTTGATTTATTTTCATCTACTTTAGAATTATTTGTTATGAAATCAATATTAAAATGTTTCTTTCCTTCGCCAATTATTTCATCAAATAAATATTTTTTAAAGTTTTCAACATTAGTTTCTTTTACCGAATCATTTTTAGGGTTATTTGCCAGATTAATATACTTTCTGAAGATATTTGAGGAAGATAAGCATTTTAAATATTTTTCAACCAGAGGATGATAATAGAATTCTCTCTTTTCAATATCATCAATTAAATTATTTAATTTTAATCTAACTTCTGAATTTTTATTAATATAGTCTTCATTTATATAAAGGTAAGAAACAAAACTGACAATTATAATTGGCAATAAAGCAGAAAGAAGAATGTCTATACTTAATTTCATAGACAAAGTTGATTTTGAAAGTAATTTCTTTTTCTTTATAAATAAAATTAGAATACCTAAGAAAAATATTGAAAAGAAAACAAAACAACCTATTAATGATACTGGGTAAAATGATGATAATAGTTTATTTGAAATAACATAAATAGTATATTTTTTATTATTAATATCAATTTCTTTTTTCTCATAGCCTTTGATTAACAAATAAGAACTGTCAGGATAATTTTTAAATATTTTTTTATCTATTTCAGAAAATCCCTTAGAAAAATACCATTTGTCATCATCTTTAATAGCTAATTGGAGAGAATCTCCTGTTAAAAGAGTAAAATAATTGGGATTACCCAATTCATCATTTGGAGCATTATTAAATCCAACATTTAAATTACCAACAGATACTTCATCCAATGCACCTTTTAATGCGGAAATAGGTTTTAAGAAAGCAAAGGCAGAACGAATAACACAAATCCAAAGAACAATTAAAGATGATAAAACGAGAATCAATAAAACAATTTTTCTGTAAAATAAGTCAGCAAGAATATCAGATTTACTTACCCAACCCACAAAAAGAGTTTGATTAAAACTTAATGCAGGCATAATAACAACAATATTATCGTCTTCAACAAAAGTATCATTCTTTTTAGTTAATGCCACAAGCTTTGCATGAGTATTTATACTATCACTTAGTTTTTGTGATAGGTGACGAGATTTTTCCCCTATGTCTTCTAAGTTCTGTCTTGTAATTTTAAAAGCCGAAAAATTTTGTTTTTTATTTTTATTATCATCTATTTTTTTAATATAATAATTATAAATACTTCTTGAGATTATCTTATCATCCAGTGTTTTATCATCCCAAGCAACAAAAAGCATATATTTAGGTTTACCATTTATTTTTAGCACATCATATATCTGGTAAGAACAAAAGTCTCCATTCTTACTTAAAATAGGTTCGGAAAGTCTTTTTGTAACATCTCCATCTACATCACGGCCAAGAATTGCTCTATAACCTTTATTTGCCAAATCATCTTCACTTTCATATTTCTCAAATTTTCTGCCGGAAGAATCCTCTACCATTTTTTTTCTAAGAATATTAACTTGTATAGATAAAAATGATTTAACCAACAATTTAAAATCAAAATCATCTGAGTCACTACCTTTTACAAAAGCTCCCTCACCATTCTCATTAACTAATTTAACTCCCAATAAGGGTAGTTTACCTTCTTTAAATATATCCAGAACCCGATTAACTATGAGTTCTTCATCTATCTCTTTCTCTTTTAATAATGATTTTATTTTTTTCATCATTTAATGCTTTGACAAAAGCTTCTCTATATTCTTTCACACTAACATTTTTTTGAGCATCAAAAGTCTTTAATACTGAAAGTAAGTCAGATTTTGCCTGATTAATTGAAGTATTCTCGTAAAGCATTAAATATCCATAAGCAACACCAACCAATAAAATCAAAGGCAAAAAAGAAGCTAAAAGATATGAAAGTGAAAATCTTGTCAAAAGATTAATTTTAGGCCATTTATCAAATCCTATTCCACAAAATAGAATTATTGCCATAATCAATAGCAATAAAATATTAATAGAGATTAACCACTTAGGAAAAGAAAATTTCTTAATCGCTCTGACTAAAACTATAGCTATATGGGTAGAACCTCTTTCAAAGTTACAAAAAGCAGTATAATTTCCTAAATTAATTCCATTAGGCAAACTATCTTTTAACCATTTTTCCAAGTTATTTACGTTTTGTACAGTAAGACTATTTGCAAAATTATTGAATATTCTAGACTTATCTAGAGGCGATTGAACAGTAGGTTTACCATAAGCTGCTAAAACAGGTATAAATGCACCTATTGCGTTACCTCTTCTCTTTAGACTCTTTAAAGCTAACAAACGTCCAATTTCAGGATAGTCTTCTTTAACATTACATAGCAGAATTGCTCCATATACCTCTTCATTATCTCCAACAAAATAATTCCAAACAAACCAAGAGTTTTTATGAATTCCATTTGAAAACGTGGTAATTCCTTTGGCTATAATTTCAGTATTAGTAAACTGCCCTAATAGATTACGAGCAAATGCTTCTTTGTTTCTTAAATCATTACTCTTGTTTTTATTATTGGAAATATTCATGTTATAGAGATATTCAAAAGTTAAACATAAAGCTTTTTTACTTGTCCCTATATTTCCATGTGTAAGCAACAATTCTGTAGATTTAGTATCAGGTCCAGTTTTAAAAACAAAAAGATTATAATCAGGAAAAGGTTTTTCAAAAATTTTTTCCGATTTTTTATTTAAGGAATCTACAAGAAATTTAGCATCATTAAAGTTTGCAGCATTTTTTAGTTCATTAAAAAAATTACCAAATAATCTTGAAAACCCATTTTCAAAATCAGCTTCAGAAGATAAGGTTTCTACTTCATGAATAGCCTTAACTCTCTGTTCATTTATTTCCAGATTCTCGTTTATTTTGGCAAATAAATAATAACTCAAGTTTAATGCAGTTAGTGGAATAACAAAAAATAGAATTAATAAAACTACATTAAATTTTTCAGAAGTATGCTTTCCCATAATAACTATATTAGAACTTTATTAATAGTTAGTAAAGAAATGTTCTTAAGATTGAAGTTGGAAGACAGAAGAAAGAAGAAGAAAGAGGGAAAAGAGCTGAGAGCGGACGAGGCTAAACCCTCTTAGAGCGGAAGAGCGGAGAGAAGAGAAGTGAGAACTGAGAGCTGAAAATTGAGAGATAAGAATTGAGAGCGAAAGAGCAAGAGAGCGGACGAGGCTAAAGCCTCTTAGAGCGGAAGAGCGGAGAGAAGAGAAGTGAGAACTGAGAACTGAGAGTTGGAAAAGAGCAAAGAGGATAGAGCATAATCCCTTCGTCTCTTAGAGCGAAGAGATTATGCTAAAAAGGTCTATTTCTCTAAAAATTAGTTTAAATATTAAAACTATGTTATATTAAAAAATCTAGAGAATACTTGAAAGATTGTTATAGCAGGATCTAAAACAATCCCCTATGCTCTTTTACTCTAAGCTCTATGCTCTACCGAAGAGGTACAGAAAATGAATAAAAGTATATTGTTGGTTATATTAGCAGGCTTTATTACCCTATTGATTGGTTGTCACGCAGGTGGCGAAGCACCTTATATAAACAGAGAAACTGAATTTACCCCAGTTATTGCTGAAGGTTTACCAAAAATCACGGTCAAAGGCGAAACCAATCTGCCTGGTCACTTCTTTATTTCTTTCCCGTTCACTAGAAACCTTATAATGATGGACGGCAAAGGCAATATAATCTGGTCTAAACATGAACCAGTCCCCGCTACACTTGCTATTAGCGGCTTATGGGATTTCAAAAAACATATAATCGGCGGTCAGTCTTATTTCAGCTATCACGACAGAAAGGCTGAATTCGATAATTTCGGCTTGGCAGGCTTCGGACCTGGTGAACGTGTTATCTTAGATTCAAAATTCAACGAAATCAAGCGTATAACTTTTGAACAGTCTGAAGTTACCGAAAAAGGGCACCCTCTTGATGGTCACGATTTCATTATGATCGACTTGAATAATTATATTTTGTCCGGCTATATCAAAAAGACAGTTGACAATGTTCCTAATATAGCACAAAGTTCAGTTGTATATTCCTATTTGCAGGAAGTTCAGAACGGCGCAGTTATTTGGGACTGGAAAAGCATAGATTACCCTGAATTATATGGTTTGTCTGTAACCGATGCAGACGCTAACGCAAATGATTTTGAAAATACTTTTACAGATTCACCTGATTATGTTCATTTCAACTCAATGCGTATTGATGCCGATGAAAACCTTGTTTGCTCTTTCCGCCACCTCAATTCTATAATTTGCTTAGACCGTCATAAAAATACTAATCAGATTTTATGGAAGCTTTCAGGAAATGCTGACGATTTCCATTTAGCAGAAAATGAAAAAACATCATGTCAGCATTATGCTGTAATTGATAAAGATTCTATAAGCGTATTTGACAATGGGAACAAACTTGGTCAATCCTATATTCGTTCTTATAAACTTAATACAGGGAATAAGACTGCGCAAGTTAAGACTTTAACGGTTCCTGGCAAGTTTTCGTCAGCCTGTGGCTCAGCTCAGCGTATTACAGGTGAAACTTATGTTATTGGCTGGGGAAAGACCGAGAACGATGCAGTTTGTATGTCTGTTTATGACTTTGCAACAAACAATGAGCTTATGTCTATAACATTGGAAGTGCCTCAGAACTTTACTTACAGATGTGTTTATTATGAGTAAACGGTTTTTATTGTAGTTGGTAATTATTACTTTTATTGCTAGCAATAAATAGTAATCCACACTCTCCTCGCACAATGACGGTTTGGGCTATAACGCTGATTAGTATTCATATACCAAAGGAATAACTACTACAATAAAAAATCTATATTCTATAACCTTTAATCTCCATTTATGGTCTTATATCTTAAAACTAAAGTAGTTAGCCTCTCGCCTAATGCTTGAAATTAATAAAGTTCCTATAAATAGCAGCCTAGCTTTATTACACAGAATTTTTACTGGATCGCCACGGCTTGCCTCGCGATGACGGCTAGCCCATAGAACAATGGTTACTACTAACTATAATTCTTCCATTATTATTTCATCTGTTCGGCTACAAAAACTTCACAGGATTTCATAGCCTGCAAGGTTTTATCCATAAGCTCATCTAGTTGCCAGCCAAGCATCTCTGCACCTTTTGCAATAATATCTCTGGAACAGCCAGCCGCAAATTTTTTATCTTTAAATTTCTTTTTAATGCTTTTTACTTCCATATCCTGAACGCTTTTGGAAGGTCTCATCAGTGCACCTGCCCAAATCAATCCCGTCAGTTCATCTGCTGCGAAAAGCACTTTTTCCATTAAATGTTCAGGAACCACATCCGAACAGATTCCATAACCATGTGAGCAAACTGCATGAATAACTTCTTGAGAAACCTGCCCTTCTAATAATTCTGGTGCTTTTTTACAATGCTGATCAGGATAAAGTTCAAAATCTATATCGTGCAATAAACCACATATAGCCCAGAATTCTTCTTCTTCTGCGAAACCAAGATTCTTTGCAAACCATCTCATTACGCCTTCAACAGTGTAAGCATGTTGCAAATGGAAAGGGTCTTTATTATATTGCTTTAATAGTTCAACAGCTTTATTTCTATCGATACCTAAGTTCATCTTTTCACCTCTAAGTCTATATTTTCGTTAAAGTATAAATCAATTTCTTTATTCATTTCAAGACAGGGTTTCAAAAACATCCACTTCTACTGGACAATTTTACTAAATTTGAAAAATTGTCCAGTAGAAATCTAAAAAAAGTAATAATTTTGGAACAAATTTCTAAAATATAGCTATAATTTGGGAACTGATTTTCAAATTATAGTTATATTTTATTGCGATTTTTATTACAACTTTTATATAATAAGTTTATTATGCAATGTTTCTTAAATATAAGATAGATTTAAATAGAAGAAAAACTGAAGGTTTTTATGGTTATTGATACCACAATAAAAATCTCAAGTTAGATCTTTTATCTCAAGAAGGAAAAGAATATGAAAGATAACGAATTTATTAAAATTAGAGATAGTTTTTTTGAAGAAGTAAAACCCAAGATGGTTAAATCAGAAATAGATGGCTGGAATTTTTACATAAACAGTACTGATGAAAATATGAAAGAGATAGAGAAATCTACGGAAGAGGTTTTAAAACTTTATAGAAATGAAGAATTATATAAAAAACTCAATGAACTAGAAAAGTCAGGGTTAGAGGATAAACATTTAGCAAAACAATTAAAAAATCTAACGAAAATATTTGATTCAGAATTAAATGAAAGTGAGTTAAACAAAGCACTTCGTGATAAAGAAAAAGATATTATGAGTAAATTTAACAAGCATGTACCTATGCTTGACGAAAAAGAAACCAACTTTGCGGAAATAAGTAAAATTTTACAAAACGAAAAAAATATAGACATACGTAAAAAAGCTTATAAAGCAATAGTAAAAAGAGGAGATATTATTGCAGAAGATTTGGTCGATTTAGTCATAAAAAGAAATGAATTCGCAAAAACCAAAGGTTATAATAACTTTTTTGAGTTTGTATTAAAATGTTCATTTGACTTAGATGCTAATTACTTACAGAACTTGTTGGATGAGGTTTACGACAATGCCAGAGAAAAAATAAAAAATATCCAAAGTGAATACAAAAAAGAATTAGCAAACGAATTTGGTATTGGAGTAGACGAATTAAGAGAATATCATTACGGTTTGCTGCTGGATAATACCCCTGCAAAAGAGGTAAATAAATCTTTAAAAACTAAGGAACAGGTAGTGGAAATATGTAAAAAAGCATATCTTGATATGGGATATGATATTGATAATTTGCCTATCATACTTGATTTGTTTCCTCGTAAAAATAAAAATACCCACGGTTTTTGTTTCGATATAGAAGTAGGCAAAGATACAAGAATTTTGGCTAATCTGACTAATATAACAGAAAGCATCAATACGCTTTGTCATGAATTAGGTCACTGTGTTTATCATTTAGGAATAAACCCTGAATTACCATATCCTGACCAAACCGCATATCCTGCTGTAACAGAAGCGGTTGCCATGATGATGGGCGATTTACAACAAAAAGAAAACATTCTTAAAGGAATTGTTTCTGACAAAATACTTGATGACTTTAAGAATGATTTTAAAAAATCAGAGGCAAAGGCTATTAACAAATATAATTTTTATATTACTTTTGAAAAGAAAATGTATGAAAATCCGGACCAGAATCTACAACAATTATGGCATGATTTAAACGTTAAATATACTGGCATAAGTGATGATAGTGAGTTAGACAATAAGTGGGCAACCGTTCAGCATTTTATTACCCACCCTGTATATATGCAGAATTATTTCAGAGCAGACCTTATTAAGGCTCAGATGTATAAGCATCTTCACAAAGAACTGGGGAATATTACTGAAAACAAAAATACAGCTGCTTATCTGAATAATAATCTCTTTAGGTATGGCACCAGTTTGGAAGAAAATGAGCTTATAGAAAAATTTACAGGTGAACCTTTATCGTCAAAAGCATTTTGTGAAACACTCCTTTAAAGTTGACAAATAGTCAGAAATTTAATCTTTTGGGAACTTAATAGTATGCTAATCTGAAATGAAAAAGGGAATTGAAGTTATGACTAAATATAATGAATTATTAAAGATTGAAGAAGAACTTAAAGGAGACAAGTTTGGTGAATGGATTCACGATAAAGAACATAAAGGAACAGAGGATGATCCAATTCATTTGCCATTTCCTAATTACACTGAGACTGTTTTTAAATTTATACAAGCTATTTATAACTTTGAGAAGAACAACCCTGATTATAAGTTAAATGAATATAGCCAGATACTTGAGCACAACGGTTATGATAATATTAATATAAAAACCATAGACGTTTCTGAAATGGATGACAAATGTATTATGGCTCTGCTTATGTTTTTAGTTCGTGGTGAGCGTTTCAGTGACGGATTTATTCTAACTGCACTCAAAGCCGGAACTGTTCAAAGATGTTTTAAAAGACTCAGAGAAATTCTAGCTAGTCAAAATAATTGAACATAAAAAAATGAAAACGAGTATAGTAAATAAGCTTTTAACGTTGAGCCTAGGCTGTCTATTGTCTTTGAATGTAACTTTATGCTTCGCAGATTATAATCATACGGAGTCAGTTAAACCCTCGCCAAAAATCGAGCAAGAGAAACTCTCTGACGAAGATTTTCTAGATAAGCTTCAAAAAGTGCATTTCAATTATATGTGGGATGGTGCAGAGCCTGTTTCTGGTTTGGCTTATGAACGCATCTACGAAGACGGAAATTACGGTTCTGAAGACCCATCAATCATCACAACAGGCGGCAGCGGTTTCGGCATCGCAGGAATCATAGTTGCAATGGACCGTGGTTTCATCACTCGTGCACAAGGTGTTGCACGTCTACAAAAGATTGTAACTTTTCTAAAACGTGCACAACGCTTTCATGGCGTATGGCCACACTGGTTGTATCCATCTGGGAAAGCAACACCTTTCAGTCAAAAGGATGACGGAGGAGATTTGGTTGAAAGTGCTTTTCTTATGGAAGGTCTTCTCTGTGCACGGCAGTATTTAGATGCTAACGTAAAATCAGAAAAACAGGTGATTGATGGCATAAATGAGCTCTGGCACGAAATGGAGTTCGATTGGTATCGAAAAGACGGCAAGGATGTGCTTTATTGGCACTGGAGCCCTAAGTATGGCTGGGAAATGAACTTTCCGCTAGAAGGCTACAATGAAAGTTTGATAGTCTATATTCTTGCAGCTTCTTCACCAACACATCCTTGTCCAGCTTCCTGTTATCACAAAGGCTGGGCAGGCAACGGCAAAATACGAACCAACACAACATTCAAAGGCTATCCTCTACAAATAAAACATAACGGAGCTGAAACAACAGGCGGACCTCTTTTCTGGGCACATTACAGTTGGTTCGGCTTGTGCCCTATAGGATTGAAAGACCAATATGCCGATTATGGAGAAGCAATGAAAGCCCATGTATTGAGTAATTATGCCTATTGTGTTGAGAACCCTAAAGGCTATCCTAATTATTCAGAAAATTGCTGGGGATTGACTGCTGGTTTTTCAGTAGATGGATATTCTGCACATGCACCTAATAATGACTTGGGTGTCATAACCATTACGGCAGCGTTATCTAGTTTTCCTTATGCACCGAAACAAGCTATGGCTGCAGCACGTTATTGGTATCAGCACAAATCGCTTCTGTGGGGGAAATATGGCTTCTATGATGGCTATAGTGATTCGGCTAAATGGTATCCTAAACGTTACCTAGCTATCGACCAATTTTCTCGCCCCCGCAGATTCGGCAAGTCTCTAACACTTTCAACTCTAAAAGCAATTTTTCAAGGGAAAAAAGATCTTTTTAAAGGCTTATATATAGAAAATCAGCCATATGATTGGAAGCCATACCCTGTTATACATATTGATATGGGTAGTGTTTCTGCGGATACTCCAGAAAGCTTAAAAGAAACACTATTAGGAATGATAACCGATTTTGCAGATAATTTTAAAATAACACTTAATAAGAGACAACTAAGTGATGCTTTTATATAACTAGTAA
Source organism: Candidatus Rifleibacteriota bacterium (assembly GCA_905236675.1). GTDB lineage: Bacteria > Muiribacteriota > Ozemobacteria > Ozemobacterales > Ozemobacteraceae > RUG334. The sequence goes on from CAJOND010000038.1 coordinate 25,802, forward strand.
AAAAGCTTTATGACCGTGACGGCAAGGTTGTAATTCTAATAGACGAATATGACAAGCCAATTTTGAATAATATTCAAAACGAAAATATAGAAAAGCTACAAGCGGTAATGAAAGGCTTTTATTCAGTATTAAAGACTTGCGAGCCTTATGAAAGATTTGTTTTTATCACAGGTGTCGGGAAGTTTTTGAAAGTCAGCATTTTCTCTGACTTAAACAACCTTACGGACATAAGCATGAACGATGATCATGCCACCATGTGCGGTTACACAGAAAAAGAGCTGTTAGAATATTTTCAAAATCAGTTAATAGATTTGGCAAAACATAATAACGAAGAATATAATTCTTTTCTTCAAGGTGTAAAAGAATGGTATGACGGTTATAAATTTTCTCCTGATGCAGAAAACGTCTTTAATCCTGTTTCTCTTGCAAAATTTATAGAAAACAAGGGTAGATTCAACAACTACTGGTTTGAAACAGGTAGCCCAAGTATTATTATAAAACTAATGAAAAATAAGTCTGTAAACATAGATGAGGTTGTCAAAAAATCATATAGCGAAGATTATTTCACTGCTTTCATGCCATCAAGTATTTCATTTATAGCTTTGATGTACCAGACAGGTTATCTTACGATAAAAAGCTGGTCTGTAACAAATAGAGTAACTTGCTACAAACTGGGTTTCCCTAATTTTGAAGTTGAGCAGTCTTTTTACAGAAGACTTATAATGGACGTGAACGATATTAACGGCTTATGCGGCACACTCTCTTTTGATTTGCGTTCAGCTTTCGGCGAAAACAACATTAACGAGGCTATGGATCTTTTAAAGACTTTCTTCTCTGGAATTCCCTATGACATACAGGTTGTCAGCGAAAAATACTACCAGAGCATATTCTATTCTGTTTTTAAGTCTGTTGGCATTTCTGTGAATACTGAAGTTAAGACAAGCAACGGAAGAATAGACGCAGTTGTTGAAACCGACAAAAATGTTTATATTTTCGAGTTCAAACTAGATAAATCGGCAGAAGTAGCACTAGATCAGATAACAAATAAAGAATACTACGAACCCTATCTGAACCTAGGGAAAAAGATAACGCTTATCGGTGCCAACTTCAACTCTGAAACACGTAAGATGAGCGATTGGGTGAAGAAAGAGCTGTAGCTCTTTCTTTTTGTAGTTATCGCAGAGAGGTCTTTATTTGATAATTAAAAATCTACCAGATAAATAGCTATAGAAACCTGATCTAAACCGAATCTTTTTTCTTTATCAGTAATGTAAGCAGTAAGCTTTTTGCCAGCATCCATCAACCTGGCAAAAATAATGTTGTCTTTTTCAGGAACATAGCCTAGTTGCTGACCCTGTTCATTTAATATAATAATTTCGTTATCATCAAATTTGCTTTCTTTGCGCTACAAAGTAAGCTTATCACCCTTTTTAGCTTTTTTAACAGGATTATTTTTAATTTCTGAAGTTCCAGCAATAAAGGTGTCAAAGAGATGTATTTTATCAACAAGAGGTTTTATTAAATCATTTAATTTTTCTTTTTTTAAAAGAGTGATTTTAGTATTGTCTTTTACAATTAATGAATTGTCCATTTTAGTTTATCAGCCTCTTTTCCAAGCATTTCATTCAAAGTATTATCTAATTCTTTTTTATATTTTTTGTATTTTCTTATTTCTTTTCTTATTTCATCCTTCTTTTCTTCAATTGCTATTTGGTCATTCAAAATATCTTTATATCTATAAGGGTCATTTCTTATAATATAAGATATTTTTTCTTCTAATTCGGCTATTTTTTCTTCAATATTTGGAATATCAATTTCTATTTCGCCTAAGCCTGCTTTTTCTATGTTTTTTTTAGACAATACCAGTATTTCTTCTAATTCATCAAGATCATTGGCTCTATAAGCAGTAACTGCTCTTTCCCATAAATCTATCAACGCAGGAATATTATTTGTATGAGGATTTAAATCAGGATGCAACATTTTAACTAATTTATGGTAAATCCTTTTTATTTTCATGTAATTTATTTCAGGAATAAATTTAATTTTTTTATATAAATTATTTTTGGCAACCATTTCGGAAAGTTCATCATAATAAGCCTGCATCTGAGCTTCCAATTTATTATTAATACTATCTAAATCTGGTCTTTCACCTTTATTAATTGCAACCTGACAGAGTGTTATTGCTTTCTTTTGTCTGATGCATTCTATTTGTATTTGGAAAGCCTTAGAAGTCAAAGTTCCAAATTCTCTAATATAACCAATCAAATAATTCTTAGCTTCTTTTTCTAAGGTTTCTTTTCTGACTAATAATTCCTCATATTTTGAATAATTAGTGTTTTTTACTTTTATTAAATTTTTCATTAATAACCTCAAAATTTTCTAAATCATAATAAAGTTTAGTAAGCAAAAAACCATTTATGGTAGCTCTAGTAAAAAAGTCTTCTCTTTTTCTATACCAGTTTCCATCAAATTCTATAACAGTATTACCATCTTCTAAAATAGAGCGAACTATATATGTTTTTCCTTCATACATAAAACTTACTATCGAAGGCATTGTAAGCAAATAGAATAAATCATATAAATCAAATTCTTTCTTATTAAATTTTTTCAATTTATATAAATCATCTGTAAGCCACATCATGATATTAAGATTACCCCAAAAAGCATTATATTTTATTCTTTGTGCCAAATATTCTTTTGCTTTTTTGAAAAGATTAATAGCTTGTCGCTTTTTCCCTTCTTTGGAATAAATATTTGCTAATCTTGTAAATATTTCGGGAATCAAATAATGTCCTTTTTTTACTATTGGATAAAGTTCATTAATTATTGAAACATATTTATCATAGTCTTTTTCTACAAAATAACCATTTTTATACATATCCGCAATTTTATAAAGAGATTGTAAATTACCTAATTCAGCCGATTTAGAAAAATACTTAAAAGCTTTTTCGTAATCTTTCTTTCCTGTACGACCATAATACCAAATATAGCCCAAACCACTGATAGCTGGTTCATACTCTAATTCTGCAGCCATTTCATAATACTTTAAGGCAAGATCAAACTTCTTCTGTTCATAATAAACACCACCCAAATAAGTCATATCTTCGGGATCATTATTTTTTTTATGAGAAAATGCATAGCATCGGTAAACAAAAAAAGTTCTTCTTCAGATGGATTATTCTTTTCACCTAGAACGGATACTATTCTGCGAGCTTCTTTTTCATTCATAACAAAACTTCCTCTCTGTTTATTGCTAGGAATTATTTTATCTGTGTTTATAATATTTATCAATAGGGTTAGTAAAGCAGTCCAATTCTGTAAGCTAGAGCAAATTAATTTAAGAATTTCTCATAAAACCACAGCAGCCTATTTTTGAAAATTCAGAAAAACCCAATGACTTATAGAAAGCTATAGTTTGAGGAGTATTATCTGTTAATAGTTCAATTTGCCGAACAGTAGAATATCTATTAAGAACAGCCTTTAACAAAGCGGTTCCAACCCCATTACGCTGTTTATCAGGAAATACCAAAATATCTTGAATAAAAACAATGGTAAAACCATCGCCAACAACTCTTATGATTCCAAGAAGTTCATCATTATCGTATGCCGCCAAAACCAATAATGAGTTTTTATAACCCTGCTCTAAAGCAGAAAAGTTATTAGTATATGCTGTCCAGCCAACAGCAGTATAAAGAAGTAATATTTCTTCCTTATTGAAAAGAGTATATTCCTTTATATCCATTTTATCTATATTATTTTTATTTGCTTAAACAAGCAATTAATTCTGCTTTTACTTTTTCCAAATCGCTGCAAGTTAAAATTGGAATAAGCTCTTGAATATCATCAATAGATTTATCCCACCACTTAAAACGAAGCAACAAATCAATAAGTTCGTCGTCAAAGCGTTTGCGAAGTATCTTTGCTGGATTCCCTACCACTATAGAATATGGCTGTATATCACTACCCACAATACTGTTTGCACCAATAATTGCCCCATCTCCTATATGCACGCCTGGAAGAATTACTGCATTCTGCCCTATCCAAACATCATTGCCAATTATAGTATCGCCCTTTAAGGGTAGATCTGAGGGTACAGGAGGCTTCATATCCCAACCTTCCAAGGTATAAAAAGGAAAAGTTGAAACGGCGTTCATCTGGTGATTCGCACCATTCATAACAAATTCTACTCCAGCAGCAATCTGACAGAATTTACCAATAATCAGCTTATCACCATTCCATTCATAATGATGGGTTACGTGGCTTTCAAATTCGGAATCTGCGATATAAGTAAAATCTCCAACTATAATATTTGGATTCTTAATTGTAGGTTTAACATAGATTTCTTTATCATAGCCAGCTATGGGATGAATTGTGTTGGGATTAGGATTTTTGCCGTTCTTCATTATAGTGTTCCTCCACCATTTATCTGAAATAGAAATAATAAGCTAGACCTATATGTAGAGCAAGAATCAGTGGCATTCCAAGGACAAAATACCAGTGTTTTGTTTTATGGCGGAAAATATACATTCCCGCCCAAGTGCCAATGCTTCCGCCAATAAGGCTTACTAAAAACAATGATTTTTCAGGAATTCGCCAGGCATTTCCTTGAGCTTTAGCTTTATCTAGCCACATTACACAATTAGACCGATTATATTTAAAATGATTAAATAAATAATAATCAAATATAAATAATTCATTTTTTAACCTATTTTGTTTATAAGATGTAAGTTCTTCTTTTTTGCATCTGCCATAGGCAGATGCAAAAAAGAGTGGGAAAGGGTATCTAATCCTAGGGCATCATAGATGCCCTAGGTTATTAATGTGATGTCCTATCAGACATACATATAATGAGTTCAATGGTTTACCAAAGCTGGCCGGGAAGTTTTTCTTTTTTCTTAGGCGGGAATCTGGAATCAAAGAGGTCAATGTCTACACCTTCGCAGTCGTAGCCATCTGGGTCTTTATAAGTTCCAGTAATTCCGTCTAGAAAGCCTTCTTCAAATTCTTTTATCAGAAAATAAGGCACTTTGGCGTCTCTTGGTTCAGCGTAGTAATGTATACCTTTTTTGCTTGCTACTTCAAAACCATATTTCCCGTAGAAATTGATATTGCCGCAGATAGCCAAAGCTTTGCAGCCAAGTTCCTTAGCCTTTTCCATAGAATACCTTAAAAGAACTGTTCCGTAGCCTTTGCGTTTGAATTCAGGCGCTATGCTGATAGGGCCGAAAGTCATTATTGGAATTTTGCGACCGTCATCTGCATCAATATGGGAATGAGCATACATAACATGGCCTATAATCTGGTCATTTTTTACAAGGCAGAGACTTAATTCTGGAATAAAATCAGAAAGTTTTCTGTATCTATGTAAAACGAAGTGCTCAAAACAGCCTGGGCGGTAAACGTTCCAAAAGGCTTCTCTTGTAAGGTTTTCCACTTCAGAGTAGTCAGATATTGTTTCTTGACGAATAATATAGTCTTTTTTCATTTTTTCCTCCTATGTTTATCGACTATAAAAATAATTAAGGAGGTTCGGGCATTATTCTCAAACCTCCTGGGTCAGAGAACAATATCCATTGTTAATGTTGTTTTTAACAAACAAAATCACCGTTAATTAAATTTGGCTCAAAAGCCAAGTCAAGTCTGTCACCAGACTCTGACGTTTGTTACATTTAAACACTTTCTGAAATCTATGTCAAGATAACAAACAAGCCACTACAGCATCATTTTACTTATTGATCTTCCCTTATCATTTCCATTTCTTTACCAATATAATGGAAACCATAAAGACCATCATACACTCTTATTCTTAGCTTATTTTTACTCGGATATTCCGAATAAAGCTCCATTGGAACCTGGATGTATTTCAAACCATAAATTGAAGGTTCTATAACAAAAAAATATGATACCCCATGATCGAAAAGTTCACTTTTATTAGTTATGGTAACAACCTTTAATTCATAACTAAAATTAAAAGCATTATTTGTAAAACTGATAAACACACAACTAATATTAAATGAAATTAATAATAATAATTTAATTAATGTAAACTTTAAAAATGGTCTTTTCTTTTTTATTTAATTTGGGAATTCAGAACATTTAGGAACAAGTAAAAAAGAAAGAATACCTGTTATAAAAATAGTAGGAATTCCTAACCATAATAACATTTTTAAAGTTAGAAAATCTTCATAACAGTAATTATTAGAAAATATGAAGCAAATAATAATTGGATATACAAAAAAAGTAACAAAACAAGGTATTTCTGATTCAAAAATTATTTTGAATTTACTTTTAAAGATGTTGATAATACTTTCTTTTTTTTCTTTTTCCAAATCATCTAAATCGTAAATTATATTAATGAAATTAAGACGAGTATAAAGATATAGAACAAAAAACACCATGCTAGAAACAATATAAATAGCCATCTTTCTATTATCCTTAACTTCAATAGTTTTAACAATAACACATATATTTATACAATAAATCAATTCAACATGAAATTATTACTGTTATAAACCTCTAATTATTAATAATACATCAATTGAAGATTAACTTCAGAATAATAATACTTTTTTAGTATTAATATTTTTTTGCATATAGTCGATAAATAAAGAAGAAAAGCTGTAATGAACCAGCTACGGAGGTAATAAATGCGAAAATCCACTCTTAGTATTTGCTTAGCTTTTTTCTGTATTATTAGTAATATTGTACTTGCATCCAGCACTGAAAATGAAAATTTAAATGCTAGAATTAGACTTCTTCAGGAACGACTTAAACAATTCCAAAATAGAGAATACAAAGACGCTGAAGAAAAAATGATTGTTGAAGAAGAAGCTATAGATTTAATATTAGATCAAGATGAAAGTTTACTGCCTATTGCTGAAATTCCTATTACTGATGAAAATGCAGAAAGAATCGTTGAAGATCTTGAAAACAGAGCTGATGTAGCCATGACCGTGTTATTCCATGATACAGATTTTGATCAAACCTTTGAAACTAACACTAAGTCATTTTTTGCCATGATAGATCCACCAAAAGTAATTATAGAAGATAGTATTGATGATAAACAGGTATTTTATGAAAGTCTCAGACAAAAAGTTTTACAAGCTACCAGAAGTGGTAAATTAGATAGCGAAGAAAGACGTCAATTGTTAGCCAGCTTAGACCAATTTTAAAAGGATATAAAAAAAAGCGTTAATATGGTTTCACATATTAACGCTTTTTTTTCTTTTAACTATTATTCAGCTTTTTTTGAAGCAATGTAGTCTACTGCATCTTTGATGGTTCTTAGCTTTTCTGCTGCGTCATCAGGGATTTCAATCTGGAAACGTTCTTCCAAATCCATAACGAGTTCAACAGTGTCAAGGCTATCGGCACCAAGATCATCCATGAAACTAGCTTCTGGAGTTACTTGCTTTTCATCCACCTGAAGCTTTTCAACTACGATTCTTTTAATGTCTTCAAAATAATTAGTACTCATTCTAAATAAATTCCTCCTGAGAAATATTGGGAACGGATTAAGCCATAACCATACCGCCATCTACTGTCAAAACCTGGCCAGTAATATAAGATGCTTTATCGGAGGCCAAGAAAATAACAGCATTAGCGACATCACGCGGTTGTCCAAAAACATTCAATGGAACCTGTGCTAACATTTGTTCTTTCAAACTATCAGATAGTCCTGCTGTCATATCAGAACAAATAAAGCCAGGGGCTACAGCATTAACTCTGATACCTTTTTTACAATATTCCTTTGCTACTGATTTAGTGAAACCAATCAAACCTGCTTTGCTAGCTGCATAGTTAGCTTGTCCAGCGTTTCCCATTAAACCAACAACGGAAGCAATATTGATAATAGAACCGCCCTTAGCTTTTAACATTGGCTTAATGACGGCTTTAGTCATGAAAAAGGCACCTTTTAAGTTAGTGTCGAGAACCTTATCCCATGCGTCTTCGTCCATACGCATCAAAAGATTGTCGCAAGTTACACCAGCATTATTTACCAATGTATCTATACGACCAAATTGTTCTAAAGTACAAGCAACAAGCTTATTTGCATCTTCTGCCTTGGAAATATCAGCTTTACAAGCTGAAACTTTTAATCCTGATGATTCTAGTTCGCTTTTAACTTTCATTAAAACTTCTTCGTTTCTTCCTGAAAGCATAACAGCATAGCCTTCTTCACCGAAAGCTTTTGCTATTTCTAAGCCAATGCCTCTAGTCGAACCAGTTACCAAAACGACTTTAGTTACATTTGCTTTACTGACTTCTTCCACGCTTGCTCCTTAGAAATATATATTAACTGATTTGATTTTGATTATTTTTATTCCTACAAAATTAACCAACATTTGTCTAATAAAAAATTAAATCAAATCCTAAGCTAATTTTCGTTTAACTATTGTAAAAGCATCTTCTTCTTCAAGAGTTTTTTGTTAATTCTTTAGTTATTAAATCAACATAATTGCTCTTTGCACAGCTTACAGCCAATTTAATCGCATTTGATATAATTGGTGCTTTTGATTTACCATGACAAACCAAAGACACACCATTTACTCCAAGTAATGGTGCTGCACTGTATTCTGGAGAAGAGGGGCTGAATTTCTTTATAGAGTTTTTGAATTGAGCAACAGTTTCCTGCCCTAATGACATTGCAGCTTTAAACATTGCTCCCTGCATAGTTTCAGAAAGGCCTTCGCTAGTTTTTAGCAATATGTTTCCAACGAAACCATCACATACAACTACGTTGGCTTTCCCTTGGAAAAGTCTATCTGGTTCAACATTTCCAATAAAATTTAAAGAGCTATCTTTTAAAATAGCATATGCAGCTTTAGTAAGTTCATTGCCCTTTGCTTCTTCTTCTCCGATGTTCAACAGACCAATTTTTGGTCTTTCAACATTACATATCTTTTCGTAGTATGCTGAACCCATCAAAGCGAATTCAAAAAGATGGCTAGCTCTTACATCAACATTAGCTCCGACATCAAGAATCAATACGCCTGAATCACCTGAGGTAGGAAGCATAACAGAAATAGCTGGTCTTTCTATTCCTTTTATTTTACCTAATTCAAGTAAAGAAGCAGCCATTTGAGCACCAGTACTTCCAGCAGAAATAAAGCCATCGGCCTTACCTTGCTTTACTAACCGTGCACAAACTGCTACAGAAGCATTCTTTTTCTGACGAAGAGCATGAAGAGGATGTTCACCCATTTCAACAACTTCATCAGTATGGAATACTTCACATTTTTCTGGTAAATCAGACCATAATTCACGAATAATCTTTTCATCACCGACAAGAATCAAACCAGCGTCATCATTTTCCTGCAAATAATTTTTTGCACCAGCTATTAGTTCTTGAGGGGCGAAATCACCGCCCATTACGTCAATGGCAATTTTCATTAATTATTCCTGATATTATTTTTCTTCTTCTTTTGATTTAATATCTACGATATGAACACCTTTATAATTACCACAAGTAGCACAAACTCTATGAGCCTGCATTAGCTTATGACAAGATGGACATTCTCTAAGACTTACAGGAGCAACTTTAATATGAGCTCGTCTTGTGCGCCCTCTAAGTTTGGATACTTTATTCTTTGGACATGCACCCATTTTGGTTTCCTCCATTATTAAATTAAGTGTGGAGATTATAGCAAAAGTTATATTAAAAGTCAAATAGAATAAGCAAATGAATTATAAAATGAATTATAAAATCTTATAAAACATGGGAATTTAAAGGAACTTACCGAAAGAAACAGTTTTTTCTTTTTGCGAAAAAGAAAAGAGAGGTTGTACCCTTTACCAAAATCAACAATATTTATGTACACATCGAACCTAGGTTATCTCTCAGCTCTCAGCTCTCAGCTCTCAGCTTTCATAGACATAATTTAAATATTTACGTGCAATCTCAGCAAAAGCATATACAGCCTGAACCGATGTGGGCTTGGAATTCTTCATTTCTCCAGCAGGGAAAAACCTTGTTACATGAAGAACTATATCTTTATCTATCGAAGATAAAGTTTTAGCCAACTCCTTCATTTCTTTTTCATCATCATTAAAACCTGGTACAATGAGTGTAGTTGTTTCGACATGTGCTCTCTTAGAAGAAATTTCGATAGTTTTTAATATTGCTTCTAAATCTCCCCCAATACTCTTATATTTTTGAGGATTAATAGTTTTTAAATCAATATTCAAAGCATCAACAAAAGGTATTAATTCCGAAAAAGCGTCTTGATCAACCATTCCATTGGTTACAAGAACATTTTTAAGGTCATGTTTTTGAGCAAGTTCTGCTGTTTCTTTAACATAATCTAAGCTTATAAGAGGTTCATTATAAGTATATGCTATTCCAATATTGTTTTTTATAAACAAAGCCTTTTTTACAAGCTCTTCTGGACTTATATACACACTTCTGGCTAATCCCCTTGAAATACTGTCATTCTGGCACCAAGGACATCTTAAGTTACATCCCCAAAAACCAGCCGAAAGAATATAACTTCCTGGCATAAAATGTTTTAAGGGCTTCTTTTCTATTGGATCTAAAGCCAATGAAGTTACTTTACCATAATTAAGACTTATGATTTTACCGTCTTTTATATCACGAGTCTTACAAATACCGTTAAAACCATTTTTTATATCGCATTTATGCGGACAATTATTACAAATCATTCGTGACGCTCCACAAGAAAACGCTCAATTTCATAATCTTCACCATTTCTTATTCCTGCTTTACGACAAGCAATTTCTAGCTGATAATCAACAGTATCTACTCCTTCCAGATTAGGAAGCAATAAACCGCGTTTAGTTTTTGTACTGACTATAACACCATATTTTTTAACATCTAACAGATCTTTAGTAGCAGGTTCTGGGGGATAAAGAACATCAACATCGTAGACTAATTCAGAGAGTTCGCTTTCCTCAACAGCATAGAATCTTGGGTCTCTTATACCTGCCTGAATAGCCATGTTTATTATTTCTTCAGCTATTGATTTCTGAGTTGGATATATTGTACCGATACAGCCTCTTAAATCCCCATGTTTTTTAAGAGAAACAAAGCAACCAGCTTTATTGTTATGCATAAAACAAGGCATTTCCGATTTTTCTTCTTCGGTTAATTCCAGTTTTTTACCAGTTTTTATATAATGTTCTAAGGATTTTTGAGCTAGACTTATGTACTGGTCACGGATTTTAAATGCACAAACAGCATAACCCACTCCAAAGGTACCTTCATAAGAAAGGAAATCAGAAGAAACTTTGTAATTACTCAATGCTCCGGACATCATAATAAACCCTGGCAAACCACATTCAGCCGCCAAATCTAGAAATCCTTCATCGAAATCTAGAAAAGCTTTAAAATCACATTTTTTCATAGCTTCTGTAACTTTTTGATCAAATACCGGACCTTCCTTAACAAAGCCATAGGGTCCATCTTTTTTTAATCTATGAGACAAATCGCCACTGGCTAAAAAGGTTATTTTTCTGCCTACATGGGCCGCAGCTCTTTCTATTAGAGCTCCCATTTCCATCAATGTTTGATTAGCCAGAAAACAAGGTGAAATTCTTAATACTTTAAAATTCTGGTATGCTTCGTTAATAAAAGAAAGCGGCACTACAGAACCATGGTCGAATCTATTATCTCTTCGCTCGTCACAGACAAATGGAATATTCTTTTCTTTGCAAAGTTTCATTAGTTCCTCAGACAATTCAATATCGTTTTCCAAGTCCAAAGAAACATCTGCTGTTCCGAATTGACTCAAATCACCTTTCCAGCGCTTTCCACCAGCAATATAAAATGCATCTCTATAAACAGTTGAATGTGGGGAAATGACAACTATTGTTTCTGGTACATCTACAGCTATCATTTTCGAAGCTTTTCTATAAGCATCGAGAGTTTTCTGTATTTCTTTTTCTCTCCCCTTCCCTACTTCAGGTCTTGCAACTGGCGGATGTGGCATTATATAAGCTGAAAGCATAATAATCTCTCCTAATAAATCTTTCTTAATAATATATTATACAATTACTTTTCATTTTTATACTAACAGATTTTTAAAACATCTATTACACTGATTTTTACTTGTGTAATATTAGAAATAATTGTAATATTTTAAAAGATTAATTTCTTAGATGTTTATAAAATAAATTGTAGAGAAGAAGGAATGATATTATGCGTAAATTGCTTTGGCAACCTACAAAAAAACAAATAGAAAGCACCAGACTCTGGGCTTTTATGCAGTATGCGGCAAAAGAAACCGGCATTGGATTTGTAAACTATAAATCTATCTATGATTGGTCCGTAAAAGAACCAGAAAAATTTTGGGATTTGCTTTGGAAATTCCTGGAAGTTAAGACTTCAAAGCCATACGATAAAGTTGTAGATGATCTCAAAAAGTTTCCTGGAGCAAAATGGTTTGTTGGTGCTAAGTTAAATTATGCAGAAAACATGCTTAAATATGCAAATACTGATAAAGCAGCACTTATTTTCAGAGGAGAAAACAAGACACGCAGAGTTATTTCTTATAGAGAATTAAAGAATCAAGTTTTCAGATTAGCTACAGCAATGCGTGAACAAGGTTTGAAAGCTGGTGATTCAGTAGCAGCCTATATGCCCAATATTCCTGAAACCGTTATAGCAATGCTTGCAGCTTCAGCAATTGGTGCCATTTGGTGTTCTTGTGCAACCGATATTGGCCCCCAAGCTGCAATTGATAGATTAGGTCAGGTAAATCCAGTTGTTTTGTTTACAGTTGACGGCTATTTATATAAAGGGAAAAATTTCGATGTAAGACCTAATGCTTCAGCAATAGCTAAAGGCATTCCAAGCGTAAAGAAAGTTGTAGTCGCTCACTACGCTGGCGATGATAACGATTTAACCTTAATAGAAAATTCAGTAAAGTGGGACAATTATCTAACCCAGAATGTACCTGCTGATTTTCAATATGAACAGGTTGATTCAAATCACCCAATGGTTGTTATGTTCTCTTCTGGAACTACAGGGAAACCGAAGTGTATTGTACAAGGTGTTGCTGGACTTTTAATAAACCAATTAAAAGAACTCGCAATTCAAAACGATATGAAACCTGAAGACACAATGCTTTATATCACCACTTGCAGTTGGATGATGTGGAACTGGCAGGCAGCTGCACTAGGAACTGGCTCTACAATTGTTTTATACGATGGAAATCCTTCTTATCCTGACACTTCAGCAATTTGGAAAGTATTAGAAGAAGAAAAAGTAACTATTTTCGGTCTGAGTGCAAGCTATGTTCATGCTTTAGTTGCAGAAAAGTTCTCTCCCAAGAATACAGTAGATTTAACTCATCTAAGAGCAATTTCTCAAACTGGTTCAGCACTTTCTGATGATGGATTTGATTTTATTTATAATGAAATAAAAGAAGATCTGCATTTCAACTCTATTGCTGGCGGAACTGACATTAACGGTTGTTTCTCCAGTGGTAATCCAATAAGCCCAGTTTATTCCAACGAGCTTCAAGCTCCTGGTCTAGGAATGAAGATTGAATGTTACGATGAAAACGGCAAACCTGTTAGAGACGTTCAAGGGGAACTGGTTTGCGAATTTCCAACCCCTTCAATGCCTCTTAAGTTTATGAATGATCCAGACGGCAGCCGCTATATGGATGCTTATTTCAGAGTTTATCCGAATATATGGCATCACGGCGATTATGTAATGTTCCACGCTGATACAATGGGTATTTCTTACTTTGGTCGTTCAGATTCAATACTCAAACCTTCTGGAGTTCGCATTGGAACAGCAGAAATTTATAACCAGGTAGATAGAATACCTGGAATTGCAGATTCTTTGGCAATTGGTCAACAGTATCACGATGACCAGCGAATAATACTCTTTGTTCAACTCAAAGAAGGTGTTGAATTGACTGAGGAATTAAAGAAGACTATAAAAACGACTTTACGCACCAAAGCCTCTCCAAGACATGTTCCAGCAGTTATTATGACTTGCCCTGATATACCTAAGACATTGAACGGCAAAAAAGTTGAAAGTGCTATAACCAATATGATTAACGGGCGAAAAGTTACTAATCGTGATGCACTTTCTAACCCGGAATCTCTTGACTACTTCAAGAGCATCCTTCCAGAATTACAGAAGTAATAAGGACTAACAACAATGCATCATACCTACAAAACCCAAGGCACCTGTTCTACCCAAATAGATTTTGATATAGAAGATAACAAAATAAAAAATGTTGTCTTCATTGGCGGATGCAACGGCAATTTAAAAGCTGTTTCAAAACTAGTAGAAGGTAAAAATGCACAAGAAATTGCTGAATTACTAAAAGGCAATACCTGTGGATCAAAGCCAACTTCTTGTGCAGATCAATTATCTAAAGCATTACTTGAAGCTATACAAAAAGAAAACCATTAAAAGATAAAGAATCAAGACAAATTTAAAACTTTTTCTTTAATTTATCTGACTTAGCTGTATTAAAACTACAGCTAAGTCAGATAAAACACATAAAAAATCAGTAGAATATAACTATAATATTATAGATTTTTTATTATAAAAAATTACTTATTTATCTTTTCTATTTCACAAGAATATTTTCTGTCGTCATAAGTTAAACTGACAAGTATTATTACGCCCGAGTAATTTTCTATTGTATCAATGTATTTCTTTTCTTTGATGTTATCTATTAATGTTCCTGATGTTTTACAATGCTTTAGTTCTATAACAATAAGAGGTTTGTTTGAGTTTTTATAAGGAATAAGAATTAAGTCAGCTATATCTTTTCCACTAGTATATTCCTTTTTAAAGGAATAATAACGAAGAGCACTGTGATAAGCTATAAAAAGAACCAATCTTAACGTTTCTTCGCTATTAAATTTAAATAAAGTACTAAGATCTAAATGTGCTTTAACTATATATTCTACCACTAACTTTTCATCTAAATTCCAAGTGGCTTTAAGTAAATTATCAGAATTATTTAAAGCTCTTAAAACTTCTTTCCATTCGCTTCTTTCTAAAGTTTTTCCTATTTCTGCTCTAATTTCATGATTAGGAATAAAGATTTCTTTTGATGATTCATCATAACTTAAATAGCCAAGATGTACAAGAAGAGTCAAAATTTCATCGCTATATCTAATTGCCTCTATGTCGCTTTGAAAATCTGACACATCCGCATTTATCCTTTCCCCACCTAATAATTTAATAACTTTTTCACGCAAACCTCTTAAATTACGATTAATTGGGGTTCCTAATACTTCAAAGTAATAAATTGAAAACCAGTATTCTTTTAGCTTTCCTTCTGGAAGAGCTTTCTTTATAGATCTAGGATTAAAAATATGAATATTATTAGACATCAAATAGCCATCATACCAAGATTTTACATCATCATAATCACTGTTAAACTTTACGCAAAGTTCCTTCATTTCATCTTCGGTATAGCCAAAATATTCAGCTGATTTACCAGGATTAAGCATAGTATATTCATCAAAATTATTTAATGATGATAAAGCCTTGTATTTTTTTACTGGTAGTAAACCCGTTAAATAAGCAAGTTTAATATATGGGCTGTCATTAAATAAAACTATTAAATAGTTTAGATAATCATCTCTAATTTTAGACTTGTTGGTTACTCTAAAAATGTAATCCCAATCGTCTATTAGAACTATAAACTTTTCTTTAGTGAGCCTATAAATTTCGGAAAGAACCAAAAGCAAAGGTCTATTAATTTTATCTTTAATCTGAGGGAACTCTTCTTGCAACTCAAGCTTAATACTGCTAATCATTGTTGGTAATATATTATCTACATCTTTTCCTATTTCTTTAAATTTAGAGATACATAAGGAAATAACGTTATATTTATTTAAATGTGTTTCGAAATCTGGATTATTGGCAATTTTTAAATTGGAAAACAGTTCTTTAGAGTCACAGCCTTTACTATAATAGGCTGTAAGCAAATTTACTCCTATAGTTTTGCCAAATCTTCTAGGTCGGCTAACACACATATATTTATTATCCGAATCTAATAAAGAATTAGTTAAGCTTATCAATTCTGATTTGTCGACAAATATCTTTAATTTTAAATCTTCCTTAAAAGCTTCGTTATTCGGATTTACATATATACCCATAGAGATACCTCGTGTTAGTAGGTTATCACATTCTTTTTATACTTACAATAAAATACTCCCAGTAGTAAGCTCATGCCATTTCCAGCAAAACAGTATATACTCTATATAACGAGATAAAATTATAGTCTATGAAATTAAAGCTAGATATAGTCACTATAGAATATAAATCAGACTTCATATAGCAGCGATAAAGATTTGAACTAATAGCAATAAATTAAATGTGTTTTTCTTTATTTTTATAATTTGTAGTTGTTTTTTTATAGTTTTATTAATAGAATACCTAAACTAATAAATTAGACATTTTGGAGGGAACAATATGAAAAAATATACTTGTCCTTGTGGATATGTTTATGATCCAGCTATTGGTGATCCAGATAGCGGAATAGCACCAGGCACAGCCTTTGAAGACATTCCTGATAATTGGGTCTGTCCTATTTGTGGTTTAAGCAAAGATATGTTTACTGCTGAATAATAATTGTTTCTTTTGGGTGATAAAATGAAAATATTATTAATAGATCCTCCTTTTAAAAGTTTCACAGGCATTTTTAGTCTTTATTTTCCACTAGGTCTTGCTTACATAGCAGGTTCTCTTAACAAAGCAGGCTATGAAGCCAAGATATTAGATATGGATGCAGCAGATACAAAAGAAGGATCTTTAGATTTCATAAGGGAATATGAAAGCTATACTAATTATGTAAAAGCATTAAATTCTCCAGATCACCCAACTTGGAAACTTCTAAAGAAATTAGTTGCTGAACAAAATCCCGATATAATAGGAATAACTGCCTTAACATCAAAATTTGGCTCTGTAATACAGACAGCTAAGTTTTGCAGAGAAGTGCTTCCAAATGTTCCAATAATTATAGGCGGTCCCCATGCAAGTGCTTTGCCTGAAATGACAGCCCAGATACCTGAAGCTGACTATGTTTTAAGAGGTGAAGGCGACGAAAGCATAGTTGTTTTAATGAATGCGATTAGAGACCATACTGATTTAAGTCTAGTAAAAGGTCTTACATGGAAAAAAGATGGAAAAATAATTAATAATCCGGATAGCGAACTAGTAAAAGATTTAGATTCGCTTCCATTTCCAGACCGTAGCGCTTTATTAAATCCAGAACATTATTCCTCCGAAGACATGGGAGTAATTTTAAGCTCCAGAGGTTGTCCTTTCTGCTGTAGTTACTGTTTTCATATGTGGGATAGAAAAGTCAGATACAGAAGCGTTGACTCTGTAATTGCTGAAATAATGCATGTTCACAAAACTTATGGAACAACTCAGTTTTCTATAAAAGATGATTCATTTACTGTTAAAAGAAGTCATGTAGTAACACTCTGTGAAGCTTTTAAGAAATTACCTTTCAAAATAACATACAACTGTACAACTCGCGTGGATATTATAGACGAAGAACTACTTCGATTGATGAAAAGCTCAGGATTATCACAGCTGAGCATAGGTATCGAATCTGGTTCAGTTGAAATATTGAAAGCAACAGACAAAGGCATCACTCATGAACAAATTCTAAAAGCTGCTGCTTTATTCAATAAATTGGGTATTTTCTGGACTGGTTATTTCATGATAGGCCTACCTCAGGAATCAGAAGAAGATATTCTTAAAACTCTAGCTTTCTTGAAAAAATCTAAACCTTATTATGGTGGTTTGGGTGTATATAGCCCATTTCCAAGAACTAAGCTTTTCAATCAAGGTGTTGAAATGGGGTTGGTAGATCCCAATCCTCCTTTAGAACACTTCCTTAATACAAATCCTAAAGACTTATTTTTTAAAGACCCCAAAAATAGAGTGGTTAAAATAACTCCAGAACGCTTTGCAGAACTTCAGACAAAAGTCGAAGAGGTATTTCACAAACATAATACCAGTTTGAAGAATCTTGCTAGAAGAGCATTTTCAAGAAGACAAGTATATATGTATGATCCTTCATTATTCAGACGAGATTTTTCAAAAGGTCTTGAACTAATCGGATTAAAAAAACTAGGGAAATTAATATATCATAAAAAGTAATATAATCAGCTTATGACTGTCTGAAATGAAATCAGGAAGAGAAACATATTTGCAATTTTTTCGCTATTATCACTACTTGAAAAATTTGAAGTTTAGTCAAATTTTTAGCTATTTTTCGTTTAAACACAATAGAAAAAAGCTTTGCTTTACAGATTCAAATAGAATTGCAGTAATAGCTGAAAATCTAAAACAGAATTTTAAAATAGATGATAATCAAAAGAATATTGAATTTTGTTTTCTTAATTATCCAATTTCTATTTCTATAGATGAAATGAAATGGAAACAAAAAGACTTTGTTGAAGACGTAGGTAAATATTGGATTACAGAATTAAATTCTTTTGATTATATAAATAAAGAAAAGATAACTTTATCTATAGAACAAGTTTCTTGTTTAATAATAGACTGGATTGCCAAAAACGGTAACGAAAACTCAGAAACATGGGAACCCTATCCTTTGTCAAAAAGGCTGACAGCTTGGGTAAAATGGTTAAATAGTAACCAGATACAAAATGAAATAGTATCTATTATGAAGCTTTCCATAAGTCAACAATTAAAAAGACTTTTTGTCGATATGGAATATCATAGACCAGCTAATCATTTATTAGAAAATATCAGAGGCTTTCTTTTCGGCTGCTCTTCTATAATTAACTCAAGTCAATATTTCAACAACGAATCAGAATTTCAACTTGAAGAAGTTTTAAATGAAGCTATAAAACAGATATCTTTGCAGATTTTAAAAGATGGCGGTCATTTCGAAAGAAGTCCAATGTACCATCTTTTAGTCTTAGATAACGTGAATGATATAAAAAATATTTCACAATATTTAATTAAACAAAAATTTTTAAGAACAGAAATATTGGAAAAAACCCAAAAATTACTATTACTTTGCGATGAAAAAGCTAAAATAATGACGGACTGGTTAGAGGCATTAACTATGCCCGATGGAGATATTGCCCAATTTAATGATAGTTCCAGAATAAAAGGTTTTAAACATAGTTTTGATTCTTTAACACAATTGTTTGAATATTCTGGTTTTTTTGTAAAACATGAATCAAATTACTCATTTATACTAAGTTGTGGTGATCCTTCCCCTGCTTTTCTTCCAGAACATAGCCACTGTGATATTCTTTCTTATGAGCTAGCTATAGATGGAATTAGAGCCATTATTGATTCGGGCTGTAGCAGATACGACAAGGAAACGTTAAGGACAATGAGTCGAGAAACAGAAGCTCATAATCTTCCAATGGTTGAACATCATGAACAAAGTGACATTTGGGGGAATTTTAGTTTTGGTAAACGTGCAAAAATATTACGAAGAACTTTTAATAGTGATAAATCAGAATTAGACATAATAATACAAGATCAATTCAATCAAATATTAAGTAGAAATGTTGTTTTCTCTGAAAAAAAGATCGAAATATCTGATTCATTAAAAAATCATAAAATGCAGGGTTGTTTCGTGAGTTTAATCCACCTAGCTCCAGGCATTGAAACAGAAATATCTGAAAATGATAATAACAAAATTATAATCTGCAAGATGACCAACGAAACAAAATTTAGTATAATTACAAAAGCTAATGTAAGATTAACTGATTATATTAGTTTCCCTGAATTTGGGAAATCACTAGGAGCAAAAATGCTTGTTTTAAGTAATAAGGAAGCAGAGGAGCTTAATTATGTTATCAAGTGGTGAACCTAAAAAAATATTAATTATATCTCAAATCTTTTTCTCCACAGAAGATAAAGATTACAAAATCAAAGAAAGTATTGTTAAACTTGCAGAACAAGGTCACGATATAAGCATCATTGCGAGAAAAAGCTCATCTGATACTATTCCAGAAATAAAAAATACTAAATTTTATACAATTGATCAGGAAAAGTTTAGCAGTGGAAGCGAATGGTCTTATGTCTTTCAAAATATCTCCTTTATGTGGAAAGCTATAAAAATAGGTTCCGCTATACAAGGAAACTTCGATATGGTTATAGCAACAATTCCGACTGGTTTTGCTGGTATTGCTGCAAAAATAGTAGCTGGTAAAAAAGAAGCTAAATTCTGCCTTAATATTAAAGAAAAATGGGTAGAAAGTGCCTTGGCATCTAATTATATTATTAACGGTAGTCCTGTTCATAAAGCTGCGGTCATGGTTGAAAACTGGGTTTTAAAGAATGGAACTAATATAGAATTATAGGCAATAAAAAATGTCTCATAAACTCATATATATTATTTTGGCAATAATTCTAATTGTTGGTGTAGTAACAGGTCAGATTGGCTTTTTAGATTCAAAAAAAGATTCTGGCAAAGGCTCGGTCTATTACCTAAACTTTAAGCCTGAGCAAGACAAGGAATGGCAAGAACTTGCAAAATTCTATACTAAGAAGACAGGAGTTCCTGTTGTAGTTGTTACTGCCGCTTCTGGCCAATATATGACTACTTTGGCAGCAGAATTAAGCAAAATAAATGCTCCAACCTTATTTCAAATTCAAGGTCCTTCAACATTAAACGGTAAAGAAAGTTTCTGTTATAATCTATCAGATTCTAATATTTTCAAAGAACTCACCGATGAAGCTTACACATTAAAATCTAACGATGGAAAAATATGCGGTATTGCTTATGCTATTGAATCTTATGGATTGATTGCAAATTTAAAACTATTAGCAAAAGCAGGCTATACAAAAAATGATATTAAATCTTTCAATGATTTGAAAAAGATTGCAGAAGATATTACTGCACACCAGAAAGAATTAGGTTTTGCTGCTTTTTGTTCGTCAGGTATGGATAACTCTTCCAACTGGCGTTTTACTACTCATCTTGCCAATATGCCTTTATATTATGAATACAAAGATAAAAACATTTCTATTGAAGAAAAGCTCGATGGCAAATATTTAAACAATTATAAAGCAGTCTGGGATTTGTATATAAATAACAGCACTTGCGAACCAAAAGAAATCTCAGCTAAAACAGCTGATGACGCAAGGAATGAATTTCTTTCTCAAAAAGCTGTTTTTTATCAGAACGGCTCTTGGGAATTTGCTAGTCTTGTTTCTGATAAAGCTTTTAAAGCAGAAGACATAGCCATGCTGCCAATATTCATAGGTGCTGGTGATGAAACCAAACAAGGTTTATGTACTGGAACAGAAAACTTCTGGTGTGTAAATCAGAAATCTTCAAAATCAGATATAGAAGCAACTTTAGATTTCATTAACTGGTGTGTTACTTCTGAAGAAGGAACGAAAGCTATGGCTGAAAAAATGAAATTTGTTATTCCTTTTAAGAAAGCTCTGAAATCAGATAATATTTTTGTAATACAGAATGACAACTACTCAAAAGAAGGGAAAGTGCCTGTTGCCTGGTCGTTTACAACGATTCCATCTCAAGAATGGAAAAATATGCTTAATACAAAATTGATTCAGTATGCAGCTAATCAGACAGAAGAAAACTGGAAACAAGTATCTGATGCTTTTGTAAACAATTGGGAATATGAGTATAAATTAGCAAACGGTTTATAATAGAATAAAAAGCCAAAACTTAATAATTAATCAGATTGCTTATAATTGATAAAAATCAATGACTAAACTATTGCAAATAAATCAAATAAGAATTAATTTGTATTTTTAGCATGACTCAAACAAATCTTACGCCCCAAACAAAAGAAATAATATCTCGTCTTTATAGTTCCAACGAATATAATAAAAGAGAAGCCATTTATAGAATTCTCTTTGATAGACGTACTGATTTGTTACCAGAATTAAAAAAAGCAGTTAAATACGAAAAAAATGAAAGTATTGCTGTCTTTATGGTTCAGGTGTGTATCACTCTGACTAGTTTTCCTCGAGATTCAGCAATGGAAAAGCGAATCTTGGAAATATTGCAATATGAAGAAGGAGGCAAAGTTAATGATTTAGCCCCTTCTATGTGGAAATATCTGGAGAATTCCGCAACTAGCCAAATGATTATAGCTATATTGGCTTTTATGGGAAATTCAATACCAGCTAATTCTTATGATTTTATTGAAATGTGTCTTACTCATCCTGACCCTGAAATTCGAGCAATGGTTTGTGAAAAAGCCATAAAAAGCGGCCGTCCTAGTCATTTCGCTTATGTTTTAAATCTTGTTGCAGATAAAGACCCTATAGTTGCTCAAACAGCCTTTATGGCAATAAAAAACCTTCCAGAAATTGAACTTTCTATAATTTTAGACTATGCCCTAGGTTCACCAGATGAATGGGTATTGAATACAGTTGCACCATTTCTCCCTAATTTGATAACCAATAATCTTCGGTCAGTTATATCAAAAGTTCAGTATCACTCTAATCAGAATGTTGCTCGTAAAGCTAGAGAAGCATTAAAAATACTAGATGCTATTCCCTATGTAACAAAACGTTCTTTAAAAGATCATGATGAAGCAGAGAAACGCAAAGCTGAAGAAAAAGAAAAACAGCATAAAGAAGAACAAATTGAAGAAGGCAAAAAACTTTCTTTAAAAGAACAGCTTGAACAAAAGAGAAAAGAGCAGGAAGAAAAAGATAGAATAATACGAGAAGCAAATGAAGCTTTAGACAAAGAACTAGCAGAAATGGACAGCTCTGAAATAGAAGATTTTGCTAAGTCTATGGATAATTACGACAAAGTTCTCCCTGTAGAAGAAAAAGTATTATCTGAAAATTCAAATGAATTACCTGAAGAAAAAAGCTTTGTTGAAAATCTGGATTTTTCTATCGAATCAGATGCTTTGTCTGGAATTAATGAAGATTCTGCAAAAGAAGCAGTATCAGATATAAAGACTGTAGAACAAATAAGGCAGCAGGAAGACGAAAAAGTTTTCTTAGAAGCTATTGCAGCAGTAAAAGAAAAGGAAGAAAAGTTCGAAGAACCAATACAAAATTATAAACCATCTGAAGAAGTTAAAAGTGATTCTGAATTAAATAATACAGATAACAATAATACTGAATTTGTTAGCTTAGAAAATACTGAAGTAACCCAAGAACCAGTTGAATTATCCAATATTGATAATATGTTAAATGATCAGGAAAACTTATTTAAACCAGACCAACAACCAAATATACAACCACAGACCGACATACAAGCAAACAATCAAATAGCTTCTTCCAATAATGAAAGCAATCAAGACGATACAAATATATCTGATGAATCTTTACAAAAAGCTTTACTAGAAAGCGAAACAGATTCAATAAATTTTGAAAATGCATCTCAGTTTTTGGATGCAGATTCCTTAGATTTAGGAACCTTTGACAACAGTAATAATAGTGATTCAAACTTAAACTTAGAAACGGTAGATTTCAATCTTGATGACGCTCTACAAAATTTAGACGATATAAAAGTTGACGAAGTAGATCTTTCATCAATAGACCTTGCATCTGAAGCAAAAACTATAAAAAATAGTGAAAAAATATTGAAAGAAACTGTTAAAGAAGCTATAAATGAAGCTGAAGTAGAATCTAATCAAAATAAGACAGAAACAAAAGAACAGTATTCTACAGATTTACCAAACAAAAACCAGCTTAATACTGTTAATAAGGTTCAGAATCAAAACAAATCAACAAATGAATCTCAGACAAATATATCTACGACAGTATCCGTGCCTTCGAGCACAAAAGATATTTTTGAAAAATATCCGTCTTTTTTAACCGATCCTTTATTGGAAGTTTTTAAAGCTTCAAATAATGAAACAAAGCTTAAAGCAATAGATAAAGTTCTTAACAATCTCACTGCTTTTCTTAATATATGTTTTTTGCAATCTTCTATGTATTATGCTCAAGAATCCGAAATGCTTACGAAGAGTATAAAAGATTGTATTAAAGGATATCTGACAGGGCCTTCTGCCATAAGATGTCTCCATAATTTTATTCTAGCAATGAAAGCCGTTAGAGAAAGCAAAGTCTTTTTTACTTTTCCACTTTCAAAAATAATGGGTAATTCTCAGGATGAAACTAATCCACTTATGCTTATGAGAGAATTAAAAGAATATTTGAAAGAACCGGAAGAACCTTTAGACGAAAGTGTTCCTCAAGCAATAGACGGATTGATAGAGATTTTGAAAGGGGTCAGATGCATTACCACCAATACTTTAGTAATGCGTGCACCCAAAGGAGCTAAATTACCTTATGCAGATCTGAGCGGCCCTTTGGCAAAAGCTCTGCCTTCAGAAAAAAGACCTTCTATGGATTTACCAGTTGGAGAAATAGTTTTAATTTCAACTGATGGAGCAGAAGCTTTTGGTCTTTTCCCATTCTTCAAATATCAAAAAAAGAAAATCCTTTATACTATTCCGACAAAAGAAGAACTAGCAACTTTTTATGAACGACTTGAAATTACTCCTTAACACATGATTAGACTTTTTAATAATCAATATGGTAAAATAATAATATGAAAAGAATAGCATCAATATTATCATTGTTTTGTCTGTTACATTCAGCTACTTATGCAGATAATTGGCTTGATTCTTTCGATTTTAGCCATCAAAAATCTGCAACCTATAAAGCTGCTTCATTAAATTTTCCAGAAGTAGAAGAATATGGAGAGCCGTCAATTGAAGATTATAATTCGGCAGTAACATTGAATAATCAAGCTATTGAAGCTATGAACTCCAACAACCAAGAAGAAGCAGTTGAACTTCTGGAACGTGCTGTTTCCATAGCTCCTGGCTCAAAAGGATTTCGTAAAAATTACTTAATTGCCTTAAATAAAGCTAAACAAAACGAAAAACTTATCGAACAATCACTAATTCAGTTAAGTTTAGAACCAGAAGACCATAAAACCGCTTATTTAATAGGTTTAACTTATTTAAATGATTTAAAGGAAAATGAATTAGCTGCTGATTATTTCTCCTATGCATTAAAATATGCTCCTGATGATTCTAATTATGCTTTAGCTTTAATTACTGCGCTGGAAAATACAGGCAAATATAATGACTCTGTTTTTGAGCTTCTTTTAAAGTATGCTCCTAAAATAAACGATTCTTACCCTTATTATCTTTTGGGGCTTAAATATTTAGATCATGATAATTACTCAAAAGCTATAAAAGCTTTTTCTGCTGCTAAAAAGTTCGATAAAAAAGGTTATTCTTACCATGCTTTTGTTAGAGCAGCTTTTTATAGCGGAAACATAAACGGACTCGAAGCGATTGCTAAAGAATCATTAGATAAATTTCCCAATGATAAAAATACTAACAGCACTAGAAAAATTTATAATTCATTAAAAGATTCTGAATTTAAACTCAAAGAACACATAAATTTAAAACTTAAAGGAGCATCTTCTTTAAAAGAGCTTAATTTTTATATAAGACCTGTTACTGATTTCTTTGATCATCAAAAAGTTAAAATTCTATCCACAGTGTTAATTTCCAAAGGGAAAAAATTAAGTGTAACTCCTACTGAGGGTACTGATGGAGCTTTAATAATAAATGTTCCTAGCTCAATGTGGAGTACCGAAATTGTTTTAGAAATTGATTATGATATAAAAATGAAAGCATTATATTCTGCATTTTTCGATGAAGGTAACCCACCTGACATAGATGAAATAAAAAAAGATATAAAATTTGATCTCGATGATAGCCGCTTAGAAATGCTTGCTAATTTTTTAGATAATCAAATTTTAGAAGATTCTCAAGATCTGGACTCATATCAGGAGTTATTCGTTGCAAAAGCTTCTACAGCAGTATCAAAAGGTCTGAAATATCTTGAAAATGGAATAGATAACTCTGTAACTTGGGCTTTAGACAATTTAAACAAATGTGACTGCACTGAATATTCCAGATTATTAACAGCTCTATGTTTAAAAAGAGGTATACCTGCCCGACTGGTAACGGGTTTCTTGATTAAACCAGATTTAATAAATAAAGAAACTTCTATTGGTCATGAATGGTGTGAGATTTATCTGCAAGGAAAAGGCTGGACTCCTGTTGATGCTACTTTGCAATCTACAATGCATAGAGCATATAATAAAAACATACTTAACGATCAGGTTTTCTTTGATTATCCTTACAAACATGAAAAAACCAGAATAGGCATAGACTACACTGCTAAAAACTCAGATGTAAGTGTTTCTATAGAAAACAGCTATAAAGTTTATAATTTCAAAAATTAAAAAGGAACTCTATTTATGGTTGCACGTAAAGAAATAGTAAAATTTCTGAAGCATTTGTTCGAAGAAGTTAATTTTCCTGATTTCTCATATAATGGGCTTCAAGTTGAAGGCAGAGATGAAGTTACAAAGATAGTAGCAGGAGTAGATGCGACAATACCATTTTTTGAAAAAGCCAAAGAATGTGGTGGAGATTTTGCTTTTGTTCATCACGGTCTTTTTTGGAAAGGTGCAGAATGGAGTCGAATCGACCGAATCAATAAAAAAATCTTTAAAACTTTATTAGATGCTGACTTGAATCTTTTTGCCATGCATCTACCGTTGGATGCTCATCCAGAAATAGGAAACAATGCTGTTATTGCTAAGTTATTAGATGCTGAAAAAATAGCACCTTTCGGACTATGCAAAGGAAACCCTGTTGGTTTTATTGCAAAATTTGAAAAACCTATTTCTATTGATGAACTAAAAGACAGAATTGAAAAAAAAGTAGCTAAGATAAATAATCATCTAGATTTTGGAAAGAAAAATATTCAAACAATCGGCATCGTTTCTGGAGGAGGTTGGAATTCTGTTCTAGAACCAGCAGTTTATAACGGAGAAGTTGACGTTATATTTACTGGTGAAATACAACATCAAGGTGTTCCACAATACAGAGACAGAGAAATACATCTTATTTCTGCAGGTCATTATGCTACAGAAACTTTCGGAGCTAATGAAGTTGGCAAATTGCTGTCAAAAGAATTTGGACTTCCATATGAATTCATTAATCTTCCAACAGGATTATAATATTTGGAAAAAATTCTAAGTTGTTTTCGGTAAAAAACTTAATAAATTGATATTTTTATTATTATTAAGTTAGAATAATAGGACGATATATTGATTATTAGCTTCTAAAAAGCTCAGATTATATTTTGGAGATGCATGAAGTGTTTTATTTTAAGAAACGAAGATCCTTGCGAAATTTGAAGAAACTAATTCCTGCTATGCTTTTGGGACTTAGCTGTAGTGCATTTGCAGCAAGCAACTTGATTCCACCATTGATGGAACAAGGGATGAAAAACTATACAGAAAAGAAATACAAAGCAGCGGCGGATTATTTAGGTCAGGTTGTTGATATTGATCCAGAACATTCTCAAGCTAGATACTATCTTGTATATAGTTTGGCTCTATCTGGAAATAACGAGCTGGCATTGAAACATGCAGAAATACTTGCGAGAAAATTTCCAAAAGATGCTTCTTATAAAACATTGGTAAGTCAAATAAAGGCAGAATTGGAAAAGCAACCCTCCAACAAGATTATTTCTTCAGAAACCTCATACACTGGAAACATAAAAAAAGAAGTTATGATTGGTGGTTATAAATCTCTAGATAAAAATTCAGAAATGAGAGAACCCAAAGTAGATTATACCCCAAGAGATATAACTCCTCCAAGACCTCCAACAGAGCTTGAAAAAGCCATTATGAAAATAGATGAAGAAAAATATGATGAAGCTGAAAAAATGTTAAAAGCATTAATAGAAAAAAATGATAAAGATGCTGGAGCTCATCATAATCTCGGTGTTGTATATATGAGCAAAAACAGATATGCTCTTGCAGCAAAATCATTTTCTACAGCAGCAAAATTAGATGATAAAGAAGCTTTTCAAAGTTTATTCCTTTTAGCTGACTGTTTTAGAAATATGGGTGAAATAAGCAAAGCCGAAGGTGCTCTTACCAAAGCTTGTGAACTAAAAGAAGATGAATTTGCTCTTCTGAATTTAGCTCAAACAAAAATTGAGTTAGGAAAATATGAAGAAGCTGAAAATAAACTAAATAGAATATTACAAATATCTCCAAAATTTTCTGAAGCTTCTATTGCTCTCGCTCAAATTCGTATAGGACAAGGTAAGATAGAAGAAGCTTTAGAAAAAGTTAATACTGCTCTAGCTAATGGTAGTAAAGGCGAAGCCAATTATGTAAAAGGTTTAATTCTTTTAGCTAACAATATACCTCAAGAAGCATTGGAACAGTTTGACTTAGCAATGAAAACTTCCCCATCCAATACTAAATATATTCTTGGCAGAGCTACAGCATTCCTAAAACTTTACGATTTCCCACATGCTATGGACGATGCCGTTGCTGTTTTAAATATTAATCCAAATTCAATACCAGCAATATTTGTTAAAGCAGAAGCTTTTATATTATCTTCCTCTGAAGATCAAGCTGAAGAAGCTCTTGATGGAATCAAAAGTAAAAGTGATTTTGCAGAAGCTCACAGATTACGTGGGATGATTGCAAAACGTCGAGGAGATGACAAAACAGCTAGAGAAGAATATGATAAATATTTGAAAAAATCTGGTGGTTCACCAAGTGCAGCCTTCGAATATGCTGAATTTCTTGAAACAGTAGATGGTGCAAAATCTGATGCAATCTCTTGTTATGAAGCTATAATAAAGAAATATCCTGGAAGTGTTTACGCTACTAGAGCAGAAGAATCAAAAGCCAGATTAAGTTCTGATTCTGATTCAGGTATAAGTCCTGATGTTGCTTTTGATGTAAATCCAGCACCTGTATTTGATGCAGCTCCAAGGAAAAATTACCGAACAGGAAAGATGAAATACTAAATAACCGCTGAAAGGACTTCTCTTTAGACCATGTGTGGCATTATAGGATATATAGGTGTAAAACCAGCTAATGAAGTTATATTTGATGGATTAACTAAGCTCGAGTATCGTGGTTACGATTCTGCGGGTATAGCAGTAGTAGACAATGGCTCTATTCATTGCAGAAAAGATATAGGAAAGCTTAGAAACATTAGAAAGCTTTTATTAGACGAATTTCATTCTGAATCTACCATAGGTATTGGTCATACCAGGTGGGCCACTCATGGAAGACCTTCTGCATTTAATGCTCATCCCCATGGAGATTGTAAAACATCTTTAATGGTTGCCCATAATGGAATTATTGAAAACTTCATGGCTCTTAGAAGACAGCTAATTGAAGAAGGTCATAAATTCCTATCAGAAACAGATTCAGAAGTCTTAGCTCATCTTATAGAAAAGTATTATAAAGGTGATCTTAAACAGGCTGTTTTTGAAGCTACCAAAAGAGTTGAAGGTGCTTATGCAATAGCTGTTATTCACAAGGAACATCCAGAAGAAATAATTTGTGCCCGCAAAGAAGCACCTCTTCTTATTGGACTTGGTAATGGAGAAAACTTTGTTGCTTCTGATGTTACTGCAATTCTTCAGTATACTCGCAAAGTAGTATACCTTGATAATTTTGAAGCAGCAGTCGTAAAAAGAGATTCTGTTGAATTTTTCTGTTTGCAAACCGGGAAAACCCTTTCTAAAGAGCCATCAATGATAGATTGGAACCCTGTTGCAGCAGAAAAAGGCGGTTTCTCTCACTTCATGCTAAAAGAAATATTTGAACAGCCTCAGGTTATCCGAAATACTATTGGAGGAAGAACTTCTGAAGAAGAAGGTAAGATTTATCTGGAAGAATTAGGTCTAACTGGTCCTGACATATTCAGAGCACAAAGAATTGTCATGGTCGCTTGTGGCACAGCTTTCTATGCAGGTTGTGTTGGGAAATACCTTATTGAAGATCTGGTTCGAATTCCAGTTGAATGTGATTTAGCAAGTGAATTCAGATACCGCTCACCATTAGTAGATGGCAACACACTAGTCATTGCCATAAGTCAGTCGGGCGAAACAGCAGATACCTTAGCTGCGGTTAGAGAAGCAAAAAGCCGTGGTGCAAAAGTTCTTGGCATAGTTAATGCAAAAGAATCTTCTTTGACTCGTGAAGTAGACGGATTAGTATACATACATGCAGGACCAGAAATTGGAGTTGCTTCTACAAAGGCTTACATAGCAATGCTAACTGCATTAACACTTTTAGCTCTTATGCTAGGGAAAATACGCTCTGTCATTACTTCTGATTTTGTTAAAGAAAAAATCAGAGAATTAAAGATTCTACCTCAGCAGATTGAAAAAGTTCTAGAACAAAAAGACAAAATAAAAGAAATAGCTTCTAATTATCTAAACTACAAAAGCTTTTTGTTCTTAGGCAGAGGTTTTAATTATCCAACAGCTCTTGAAGGGGCTTTAAAGCTTAAAGAAATAAGCTATATTCATGCAGAAGGCTATGCTGCTGGTGAAATGAAACACGGTCCTATAGCTCTCATAGATAGCGAAATGCCTGTAATGGCAATAGTTACCCAATCTGATTTATATGACAAAACTATATCCAATCTAAAAGAAGTTCAGGCTCGTTCTGGTAAATTGATGGCTATTGCTACTGAAGGTGATACTCAGATCAGACATTTGACAGATCAAGTAATAGAAGTTCCAAAAGTATCTGATATTTTCTCTCCAATAATTAACGTTGTTCCATTACAGCTTTTTGCTTACTTTGTTGCAGATCTGCGAGGATTAGATGTTGATCAGCCTCGTAACCTGGCTAAATCAGTAACCGTCGAATAATTCAAAAAGTCATTTAAGAAATAAAACAGAAAAACTAGTAGAATGAAGCTTTACTAGTTTTTCTGTTTTTAGTTATATAATTATTAAAAGAATAAATTATTATTTCTACATCCAAATATTTAAATACTTGGTTTCCAAATTCTTAATCCAAATCTATAAATAGGTTATTTTATATAGATTAATATATTTGATTATGATAAATTTAAGCTATAAGGGTTAATAATATATGGAATTTCTAGATATAATAAAAGATATTGCTTCAAATATAGAAGATAAAATCGGTGATTTAACTGAATCTTTAAACAAAACAGTGAAAGTATCTATACCTGACATAGATTTACCTACATCTATTTTTCAGCAAACACCAATAAAATTTTTCCCCAAAATAGAAATTGCAGCAACTAAAGGAAACGAAGAAGCACAAAATATTAACCCCTTAACTATTAAAGAGTACAAAAACAAATATTGTATTGAAAGCTTGCCAAAAAAGATAAATTTGATGTCAGATCAGGAAAAAGCTTATCTATATTATTTTTTAGCTCATAAACACAGAAAACTTAGAGAAATACTCGGGGCAAAAATAGAAGAAGTTGAACTTGCAATGAATTATCTGGATAAAGCATTGTCTTTAGTTCCTGATAATGCTGATTTTGCTTATGAGTATTTCAAAATATGCGAAAAAGATGACTTATGCTTCTGTAAAGATAAAGTAATAGATATTTGTGAAACTTGCATAAGAATATCTAATAACCAGGATACTAAAAATGAGTTTAGCAATATTTATTCCTTAATGGGTAAATATTATTATCTTGAACAAAAACAGTATTCTAAAGCCATAGATTGCTTTAAGAAAGCGTTAGAATACTCTGAAAACAAACCTAAGGAACAACAAATAAACGCATATCGTTATCTTGTTATTCTTTATGATATTGTTGGAAACTTCAATGAAGCTTTGAAGATTTGTGATTTAATCTTAAGTATTAAACCTGACTATTTTGATATTCCTGAAATGCGAAGAAAAATAGTGAACAAAATAAAAGCTGGTATAACGGTAGAAGAAGTTAATCAAAAGAACTACGATTCCGACATGAACTTTTATTTCAAAAATTCTGAGGGTAAATATCCGGAAAAATATATACAAGAAGCTTATGACCATTATTTAAATGCTCAAAAACTAGTTCAAAGCAGGAAGAGAGCACAAGCAATAAAAGAATATCAATTAATAAAAAAGATGCTTCCAGAAGAATCTCAGCAACTAAATGACCTAATAAGCATGCACATATCAATCGGCATCGCTCAAGATGAAGAAGGCATGGATACAAACCTTTTGTTCGAGTGTCTTTTTGAAAATCAGAAGTATTACTCAGATTCGGGTAATACTAAAGAATTAGCTAGAATTTATAATGAATTAGGTTGTGCATATTCAAAAATAAAAGATTATGAGGAAGCAGTCGAGTATCACAAAAAATCTTTAAACCTTAGAGAAGACCCATATCATTACTATAATTTAGCTGTTTGTTACACATCAATGGGTAAATACCATGAAGCTATCAAAATATATGAAAAAATAAAAGAAATGGCTCCTCAAGATCAAGAACATTTGAAACCTGATTTTCATATAGCACATCTAAAAGATATTATCGCAGGGAAAATTAGTCCAAATGATAAATATGATAACAACGAAAAATTTGCTGAAGAAGAAAATAAAAAAGGTGATTTGGAATTTGACAGCCATAACTATGAGAAAGCGATAACAAGATACAATGCAGCTTTTGGAATTAAAGCTGACATAAAGTATTTATTTAAAGCACTGTTATGTAATAATATTTATATATCTCCATATTACGAAGAATCAGAAAAAGGTTTTGAAGCAGTAAAGCTTAGTTCTGAGAAAGACGATTTTAAACACCTGCCGTTTATATGTACTCTATATGGCGATGCAATTTCTTATGAAGCTTGGGGACAAAGTAAATTAGCAAAAGAATATTATGAAATAGCAGTATTTTTACTTGATATGGTTCCTTCAAAAGAAAGATTTGCTGCACCTTACTACAAATTAGCCAGATTAAAAGAAAAAGAAAAAAAATATCAGGATGCTTTGAAGTTGTTTGAACAGGCTAAAGAAATAGATGATTCTTACTTTTTACAAGATGAAATAAACAGAATTAAAAGATCTGTTCAAGATGATGGCCGTCAAAACAATATTTTATTCAAAAGCCATGAAAAACTAGTTAAACAGTATCTGAATTCTAAATCTTATAAAAAGGTTATAGAAGAAGGAAAAGAAGCTTTGAGATATTCCCTGGATAATGTGGAAATTTATTTTTCAATTAGCGAAGCAGCGGAACATACTCATTCTGTCTTTGCGATGAAATGGGCAGCAAAAGAAGGCTTACGTTTGTCACTAGATGAATATGACGAGTCAAATCACTTTTATGATTTCATTTTCAAACTTGGAAAATGCTGTAAATATGAAAAAAAATATGAACAGGCAAAATATTATTTTAATGTAATAATAGATTGCGATGAATATGGACAAAATCCTATTACAGAAAAAGCTAAAAGCGAACTAGATTTCTGCTATTAAACTTATTATATGGACAAACTTTATTTTTATATAAAAAATAGTAATACTGCCAAGTATATTATTATTTTGATTTGTTTGATTTATATATTATCACCTTTTGATGTTGTTCATGATTTTATTCCTTTTGTAGGAAGACTAGATGATTTATTAATGCTTTTGTTAGCGGGTTATACCGCTTTCCAAATAAAAAAGAACTCTAATTCTTTCTCGAAGGAATATTTGTTAATGTATTTTCGAAAAGATTACCCTGATATTTATGAAAGATACAATGATTTGTTAATTTCTTTCGGAAACGACAGTAAATACGAATTTTATAAAAAGGAAGCTTCAAAAGTTTTTGATCAATTGTTAAATGTTTATTTCAATATTATTGAGTCTAAAAAACGTATTGAAAACTTTAAAAAGCTAAGAAAAAATTTATTCGCCACCTTAGACAATACTAATGACAACCCCCGTGCACTTGAAGGGGCAGAAAAATCCAAACAATTAATAGTTCGAATAGATACAGAAAGTGATTTATTAAATAACTATATTACAGAAGCAAATGAAGAAATAATGGCTACAAGACTAGATTTTATCCATGTCACAGCAGAAATTGAATTAGCTAAATCATCAGGGCAGTTAGTTGATTTGGTTAAGCTAGCTTCAAGGAGTAAAAGTCTTAGCTATATTGCATCTAACTTACCCACAACCGCTCTAACAGAAACCTCTGATTCCAAAAATTAGAATTCTCAAAAATAAAAAACGAATACAAAAATTAATATTTGTATTCGTTTTTATTCAAGTGCTTAGAAAAAGAATAATACTAATTCTTTTTCATTTCCTTTGCCCAACCATCTTTTAAACCTATAGTCTTATTGAAAACAGGTTTGCCTGGCTGAGAATCTTTGTCTTTACAGAAATAGCCGATTCTAATAAATTGAACCGCTTTACCTATTTCAATATCTGCAAGAGCTGGTTCAACTATAGCATTTTTAATTACTGACAAAGAGTCAGGGTTCATATTTTCTAAGAAATCATGACCTTCTTCAACTTTGTCTGGGTTTTCTACATTAAATAATCTGTCGTAAACTCTGACTTCTGCAGGAACACCATATTTTGCAGAAACCCACTGAATTGTGCCTTTTACTCTACGACCGTCTGGTGAAGCTCCGCCACGACTTTCAGGGTCATATTTGCAGCGAAGTTCTGTTATATTACCTTCTGAATCTTTGAATATAGCGGACAAAGTTACATAATAAGCATGTTTTAAACGAACTTCGATACCAGGTGCCAATCTGAAATACTTCTTCGGTGGATTTTCCATGAAGTCGTCTCTATCAATATAAAGTTCTTTAGTGAATTTTACTTTTCTTGTTCCAGCATTAGGATCTTCAGGATTGTTATCTGCATCGAATTCTTCAGTTAAATCTTCTGGATAATTTTCGATAACAACTTTAAGAGGATTGATAATCCCCATAAATCGAAGTGCATTTTTATTCAAATCTTCTCTTACGCAGCTTTCCAACTGAGAAAACTCAACAGTACTATTAGCCTTAGAAACGCCGATTCTATCACAGAATTCAATTATTGCAGAAGCTGGATAACCTCTTCTTCTCATTCCAGAAATAGTTGGCATTCTAGGATCATCCCAGCCATTAACTTTATTTTCTTTGACCAGTCTAAGAAGCTTTCTTTTGCTCATTACAGTATAAGTAAGATTTAATCTTGCAAATTCATACTGATGTGGTTCAGCAGGAACTGGCAAAGTCTTGATAAACCAATCGTATAGAGGTCTGTGGTCTTGGAATTCAAGAGTACATATTGAATGAGTAATATGTTCACGTCAGACTGACCATGAGCGAAATCATACATAGGGTAGATACACCATTTGTCACCAGTTCTCGGATGAGTCTGGTGAAGAATACGATACATTACCGGGTCTCTAAAATTGATATTAGGAGAAGCCATATCTATTTTAGCTCTAAGAACCTTTTCGCCATTTGCAAATTCACCCTTCTTCATTCTTTCAAAAAGGTCTAAGTTTTCTTCTATACTTCTATCACGCCAAGGTGAATTCTTCCCAGGTTCTGTTAAAGTACCTCGAGTTTCTCTGATCTGATCGGCATTTTGGTCATCAACGTATGCAAGTCCCTGCTTAATCATATAAACAGCCCAATCGTAGAGTTGATCATAATAGTTCGAAGCGTAATATTCATGATCACCCCAGTCGCAGCCAAGCCATTTAAGGTCTTCACGAATGGCATCCATATACTCCTGGTCTTCTTTTACCGGGTTTGTATCGTCAAAACGCAGGTGAAATTCGCCGTTATAGTCGCGAGCCATACCATAATCAACACATATGGCTTTTGCATGACCTATATGTAAATAGCCGTTTGGTTCTGGTGGAAATCTTGTTATAACTTTTTTAACTTTTCCAGATTTTAAATCTTCTTCGATAATATCACGTATAAAATTAGAGGTTTTTGCTGTAGCAGTAGCTTCAGTATTATTTGTAATTTCTTCTGTGCTCATTATTTGCCTCAATATTATTGATTTAGTGCAAAAATTCTATCACAACGATAGTTTTTATTCAATCCCCCTATTAATATTGCAACTTAATCAAACTTTATATATAATTCAACATAGATAAAGAGTAACTTCTATGGGAAATTATTACCAACAAAAAAAACATTATAATAAATATAATCCAACAGCTTCTTTTTCTGATTTAGATTGCTATGGTAAAAATTATTTCAGTGAAACTGAACCTAAAACTGAAGCTGATCCTGATGATACTTCCGATCTAGATTGCTATGGTAAAAATTATTTTGGTGGGAAAGCAGATCCTAATGATTTTTCTGATTTTGCTTGCCATGATAGTAATTATTTTAGCGAAAATGAAACTCAAAACAATAATCAAACTAGTTCTAGCAATTTTTCCAATAAACTAACTGTTTATAAGAATAATAACAGAAACAACTTTAAGAACAATTCTTTTAGAAGCAAACCTAAAACTAATAATTTTTTTAAATCAACATATACAGATGGGTCGAATAAAAAAGAAGCACCACCGTTATTAAGTTGTTTTATGATATATTTTTTTACTTTTGGTATATTAGGCACTTTTTCTATTGTATCAGGAAGAAACATTGTTGGAGCAGATAATGCAATTTTAAAAAAAGCTTCCTTTTACACTCTTTTAGAATCTCCATTATTATTTTTAATATGGTTGTTTTTAAAAAACTTTGCGAGAAAATATTTATATGAATCTGAAATGAAAATATTTGCTTTAATGTCTATTTTTTTTATTCCATTAATATCAATACAGTTTAATGAAGGAGTATTAGAAATATTAAATTCTCGTCTTGATAAAAGCATTCCTGTTCCCTATTATTTAAAAATCACCAGAAAACATTTATCTACACATACTAATTCAAAAAGCCGTACGACCAGTCATTCATACCATATTTTTTTAACATCCTGGAATGGTTCTAAGGATTTTGAGTGCAACTTGAGCAAGTGGGAATTTGATCGTTATTTTGAAAAAGATATAGTCAAAGTTCAAACACGAAAGGGATATTTTGGCTTTGAATATTATCTTCCTTTTAGCCCTTCAGATAAAGTCGATTCAAAACTCTTCCCCAAAGACACAGTTTTTCCATTAACAGAAGAAGAAGCTCAAAAAATTATTAACTCTTCAAAATAATATAAAAAAGAAGAAGAAGCATATTAAATTTTTAAGTTGAAAGATAATCTTTGTTAGAGTATTATCTTGTTACTATGGCAAAAAACAAGACTGACAAAGAAATAGACGATTTAATCTCCAAGGAGATGGAAGAAGGCACTGTTTTATCACGCACTCCAATACGTGGTGATGAAGAAATAATGCTCCCATCTTTGCGACCACAATGGTTTGATGATTTTGTCGGGCAAAAGCCAATAGTTGAAAAATTGCGTATTTTTATAAAGGCAGCAAAGCAGAGAGGTGAGCCTCTTGACCATGCATTAATGCTAGGTCCGCCAGGGTTAGGCAAAACTACGTTAGCAAATGTTATTGCTAACGAAATGGGTGTACAGATAAAAATAACATCTGGGCCTGTTCTCAACAGAGCAGGAGATATTGCTGCACTATTAACAGGGTTACGCCGTGGTGATGTTTTATTTATAGACGAAATTCATCGCTTGAATAAAAATGTCGAAGAAGTTTTGTACCCCGCCATGGAAGACTACCACTTCGATGTTCTTATAGGAAAAGGACCTACTGCCAGAAGTATTAGAATGAAAGTTCAGCCTTTTACGCTTATAGGTGCAACAACTCGAGAAGGCGATATTTCAGCTCCTATGCGAACAAGATTCGGTGTTGTTTCTAGAATAGATTACTACACAGTAGATGAACTTACTGAGCTTATAAAAGCTGTTTCAATTAAATTACGTTACCCTGTTGATGCTGATGCTGCTAGAGAAATTGCAAGTCGTTCAAGAGGTACCCCACGTGTTGCAATCAGAATGTTCAAACGTATGAGAGATGTAGCTCAGGTAAGCGACCGAAAAAGTGTAGATTTAGAAACAGTAGACAAAGGTATGACCATGCTTCAGGTTGACAAAATGGGCTTAGACTATATCGACCGAAAAATACTGGAAGTTCTTCTAAATCGCTTCAATGGTGGCCCTGTCAGCCTAGATACTCTTGCCGTTTCTGTTGGTGAAGAAGCAGACACTATCTATGATGTTTATGAAAGCTTTTTAATACAGATTGGCTTTTTAGCCAGAACAGGCCGAGGCAGAGTTGCTACCAAAGCTGCCTGGAACTATATGGGGTTAAAAGCACCTGATAATTTAGCGAACCAGAATCAGAATATTTCCCAACCAACATTGAACTTTGACGAATAAGAGGCAATTAAAGTGGCATCTGATATAAATAAATCAAACGAAGCAAAAAACACCGATGCTGGTCTAACTCCATTAATGCAGCAGCATCAACGATTAAAAGCAGAAAACCCAAATGCTATTCTGCTTTTCCGTTGTGGTGACTTTTACGAAACCTTTTTTGACGATGCCGTATTAGTTTCAAAGGAGCTTCAAATAACTCTCACCGCTAGAGGTAAAAATGGCGATAATCCTATTCCTTTGGCTGGCGTTCCCTATCATGCAATTGATGGCTATTTAAAAAAACTTGTTCAGAAAAATTATACTGTAGCAATCTGTGAACAGCTTGAAGACCCTAAAAAGGCAAAGGGCTTGGTTAAGCGTGATATTGTCAGAATCATAACTCCAGGCACTCTTTCTGACCCCAATATGCTCGAAGGGTCGACAAATAACTATTTAACAGCTTTTGGGAAAACTAATGACAGGTTTTGTATTGTTTCGGCAGATATAAGTACTGGCGAAGTGATTATGACAACAGGCGATATGGCAGAATTTAGTCTCGTTGCCGAAGAGTTTACCAGATTAATGCCTAGAGAAATACTGGTTTTAAGTGACTCTCTAGATGATACTGAAGTTCCCCCCTGGAAACATATCAACGCTGAAGTTAATACAATGAAGATTAACGAAAAAGAAGCTGTTGATATGGTTGCAAGCCTTTATCCCAACGAGCATAAAGCCAGATTTATTTCTATGCCTGCATTAACGGTTAAAACTTTGGGAATACTTGCAGACCATCTTTTTGATACTCAAAGATGCTCTTTAAGCCATTTAAGTCTGCCCAAAGAATACAAACTTGGCGATGGCATGGTGTTAGATGAAGCAACTTTAAACAATCTAGAGCTTCTTCCTAACAGCAAAAACAATAATGTTGGCGGTACGCTGTTTGACGTTTTAAATAAAACTAAAACCAGCATGGGAGCAAGAATGTTTAAAAAGTGGCTTCTCAAACCACTAACAGATAAAAATGCTATTGAAGCCCGTTTGCAAAAAGTTGATTTTTTCATAAAAGATGCATTATTGCTTGCAGAAATCAGAGACACCTTAAAAGGAATCTCTGATTTAGAACGTATCTTAGGAAAAATTTCACTAGGGAGCAGAAACCCACGAGATTTACAGGGGTTAAATAATGGTTTGTTGAGAGTTCCGGAATTAAAAAGCATTTTGGAAAATGCAGGGCAAACTCAAATGGCTTCGACTCTCAAACCAATAGAAGAATTAACCAGTCTTTTAACTGCAAACTTAAATGACGATCTTCCTCCTGCAATTTCAGATGGTGGAGTTATAAAAGAAGGAATAAACGAAGAATTAGACGGATTAAGAGCTATTTTAAGAGATGGTAAGACTTGGATGCAGGACTTTGAAGAAAGAGAACGCCAAGCTACTGGAATTAAAACTTTAAAAGTAGGTAAAAATTCTGTTTTTGGTTATTTCATAGAAATATCAAAAGGTCAGACAAACTTAGCTCCTGAAAGATACATAAGAAAACAAACTCTAGCAAATGGTGAACGCTATATTACTGCTGAATTAAAAGATTACGAAAACAAAGTATTTACTGCTAATGAAAAAATACTTGCTATAGAAAAAGATATCTTTGAAAACCTTGTTACAAAAGTAATTGAGTTTTCTAGTCAAATAAAAGAAAATGCTTCTGCAATTGCTGAAATAGATGTTATTTCTTCTCTAGCTCAATTGGCTTCTGATACTGATTTTTGCAGACCTACCATAACAGATAAAAATGAACTTGTAATTAAAGCTGGCCGACACCCCGTCATTGAAAAATTCCTTAGCAGCGGTGAATTCCATCCAAATAATTTGACGCTTAATGAAAAACGTATTCAAGCTATTATTACTGGTCCAAATATGGCTGGTAAATCAACATATTTGCGACAAACAGCTCTAATAGTATTAATGGCTCAAATAGGCTCTTATGTTCCTGCTGAAAGTGCTGAAATTGGTGTAGTAGACAGAATTTTTACCAGAGTTGGAGCTTCTGACAACCTCCTTAGAGGGCAGTCTACATTTATGGTAGAAATGATGGAAACTTCAGCAATTCTTAAAAACGCAACCAAGAAAAGTCTGTTGATTATTGATGAAATCGGAAGAGGAACTTCAACTTTCGATGGTCTTTCCCTTGCCTGGTCTATTTTGGAATATATCAACATGAATATTGGTGCAAGAACTCTTTTTGCCACTCATTATCACGAACTAACTGACTTAGATTCAATTCATGACGGAATATTCAATCTGAATGTCGGAGTCAGTCACGATGAAAAAACAGGCAATATGGTTTTCCTACATGAAATCAATGAAGGCTATGCAAGCAAATCTTACGGTATAGAAGTTGCTCGACTGGCAGGACTTCCACAAGATGTTCTTGATCGTGCAAAAGAAATTCTTTTTGAACTTGAAAAGACAGAAAACGATGAAGTAACAAGAGTTACAAGACCTGTAAAAAAATCAAAAGATGAAAAACAGGGTCGAAAAGAAGAAAAACCAATGCAGCTTAGCTTGTTTGCACCCAATAATGAATTAGCTGAAGCTGTAAAAAATATAGATTTATACAATACAACACCTATGCAGGCAATGAACATTCTCGCCCACCTGAAAGAACTTGTTTAGAATTGAGAGTTGAGAACTGAGAACTGAAAGTTGAAAGTTAAATCTCCTTAGGTTCTATTGGTGTTGAGTCTGATTAAAGCTTGTAGCTTAAATAACTTGGAGCAAAGAAATGGCTGATGAATTCTGGAATAAGATTTATGATAAATTGATAGATAACTATGAGCTTTTGAAACTCATCTGTTTTGACACATCTAACCAGGATTTGCTTTCTTGGGTCAACCCTAATCATGAGCTAAAAGTTCGCTGTAACAGATTTTTAAAATTTGGAACCATCACAGATAAAGATGGACTCATAAATGAAATCCTAACCTATGCAAAATCTAACAATCCTCTTAGAAGAATAATTCTCCTAACTTGGGTAAATAAAAATCAAAGTTCCATGGCCTTTTTTAGTCAAGCCGGAAACGCCGCTTCTATTGAAAAATTAAAAAAAGGTGAATTCGGAAATATTTCTAAAGTTCGCATTTTATCATTAATTGATCCTAGAGAAGGCTCATTTAAACTATACAAAGACATTCTAGAAGAAGCAGATAAAAAAGCAAAAGAAGAGGAAGAACTCAAAAATAATAAAAAAGAAGAAATACAGCAACTCGAACTTTCTAATGCTGAAATAGAAGCCGCTTTACATTCCAAAGAAATAATATCATCACCAGCTACAAATAACGGAGCTTATTCTGGCAACTTCAACGAAGTAGTATATGAAGAATTACAGAAGATAAAAGCAGCCTTAGAAATTCTAGAAGACGTTAACAAAAAACTAAAAACAGAAAATAAAGAATTACGAAATGAACAAAACAAGAGAAAGACCGAAATCACTAATTATTCCATCAAACTTGAAAGTAAAGTCAATGAAAACAAAAAGCTTAGTTCAGAATTAGCAAAAGAAAAAGATCTTAACTCCAGCCTAAGTACCCAACTTAAATATGCCAAAGATGAATTAGCTGCCAAACCTGCTCCAACTATTTCCGAATCAGAAATAAATGATTTGAGGCACAGATTAGATGAAGCTTTAAAAGAAAATAAAGAATTGAATAAAACCTTAAATAATAAAGAAGCAAGTCTGAATCGTATCAAAGAAGAAAACGACGAATTACGTTCAAAATTGCAAAACTCTACCAACCAAAGTAATCTTGTTTCTAATTTGCAAAAGAAATTAAATGAACTTCAAAGCAAAAACAATTCAAAAACTCAGGCTGTAGCAGGTCAAATTGTTACAAAAGCAAGATTCGATAATACTTATGGTGAAAAATCCGGGAAAAAATGCTGGCTGTTCGTTTCTGTTACAGGTGAATTACATTATTTAGATTTAAACGAAGTGCCTAAAAATCTTTCTGTTCCAGAAGAATATATGCTTGCAACTTTTGATGATAAGAAATTAACAGAACTTCAAAGCCTTGAGGCTGAAAGAAAAGAATTATTAGGAACAATTCAATTAGATAATGACAAAGCTTTATTTATTTGCGATGATGAGTCTTTTCCAATTTATCAAGATGTCACCGAAAAATGGAATGGGAGACCAGCTCGAGGTGTTTGGCTGCCAGAATTAGAAGATAGAGAAGCAGGAATATATAAGTTAGATATTTTGCCAGATACAGCAAAACTAAATAAAACTCAACCTAAGTCTAGCAAAAAATCACCGGATAAAGATAAAAATAAGACAGAAAAGCAAACAAAATTCAAAGGACAAAAAGTCATTGTTTTTGGAGGCGATAGAGTTGGCTTAGAATACGAAAAAGCCCTTAATA
This sequence comes from Candidatus Rifleibacteriota bacterium, assembly GCA_905236675.1. GTDB lineage: Bacteria > Muiribacteriota > Ozemobacteria > Ozemobacterales > Ozemobacteraceae > RUG334. The sequence goes on from CAJOND010000038.1 coordinate 68,346, forward strand.
ATTCAGGTCTTTCCGCAAAATGGTTCAGTGGATTCTCTCTTTTAAGCGAAATAAGTCTAGGGTTTGGCAAACCAGATTTAATGATTATTGTAACCAAACAACTATCTCATGCTTTGCTACGCGAGCTTAACGCTTACGCAGAAAAACACTCTATCCCTGTGGCTTATTCAACTCGACGGGGCATCACCAGCGTGCTAGAAATTGCCGCCAATTCTTTATCATAAAACTCAAGAGTTGTTTTTTTGAGTCTTTAAAATCTTCTAATGAGTTAAATATTTCAATAGCTAATTCATTAGACATAATATTAGTAAAATTAATAACTACACACTTTTGGTAGAAAATTAGCGTTACAGCATGAAACAAATTATATAATAGTTTTTTCTTAAAAAACTAATTTTATGTACACTTTCCGAGAAGCTCCAATATAATCTTAACAATTTACAAGAAAGGATTCATCATACATCTATTCAAGTTTACGTTTATGTTATAGTGTTTTTTTTATTATTATGTTATAATTATAAAGTGTGTATTTAAATTGATGGAGACTTATATGAGAAGAATTAGCTTTTTTTTGGTCTTTCTATTTTGTCTAAGTAACTCTGCCTATCTTTATGCAGATAATAGTGCCTCACTGTTTGAATCTGCATATGATGCTGATTTGGGAGACAGTACCAGCGAAAGTGAATCTGTAACAACCGTCACATTCCAACCTACCGGAGAAGAAAAGGAAGTTACAGCAGAAGAATCTTCTTCCAAAGACACCGAAAAAAAAGAAACTGAAAAAGAAAAAAGTTCAAAAAGTTCTGGAATTCTAAGTGGAAAAGGTTATGTAAAATCTACTGGTTGGTTAAATTTGAGAGAAAAACCAACTAAAAGCAGTAGAAGACTTGCCAAATTATATTACAATGATGAAATCAATATCATTGGTCATCAAAATGGCTGGTATCAGATCGACAGTCCTCAAAACGGATGGGTTATGGCTGAATTTGTTTCTGGTTCACTTAACAGTAGCGTAAACAATAAAGGTTCTGCCACCCTTTCTAATGGTAAAGGTTATGTTAATTGTACTGGCTGGTTGAATTTAAGAGCAAAACCAACTAAGAAAAGTAGTGTTCTTGCCAAATTATATTTAAACGATGAAGTCAATATCATTGCTTCCATGGGTGACTGGTATCAGATTGACAGTCCTCAAAGCGGTTGGGTAATGGCTCAGTTTATTTCTGCAAACAAAACAGATTCATCCTCTAGCGGTTCATCCTCTTCTTCTGAATCTACTGCTGAACCACAAACTGAAGGCACCCAAGTAACTGGTCCAATTACCACTGAACCAATGGGTGGATCAGAATCATCTACTTATAATCCAGGAACTAAGGGTAATGGAACAACTACAAACAATACTCTTAACGAAACTTGGACAGTAGTAAAAACTCCTATAGGAGTAGTAGAATATGCTAAATTCTTAAAGAATAATCAGGTTTGTCAGAACAAAGACACTTCGAAATATGGTAGTGCATGTTTGTCCTTCGCATATACTCATGCTTGGGGTCTTTACTGTGGCAATAAAGGAGTTTCTGCTGAAAAACGTTCTGGTGGCGGAAATTTCAAAACTTTGATTGACGATAATAAGCAGTATATATTAAATGCAGTTTATTTGGAAATTATGGCTGGTAGACCCTGTATTCTTCATGTTAATGGTAATAAACAAGGAACAGGACGACACTTTGTAACCTGCATAGGTTTCAAGAGCAGTGTTACTAGTGGTGAAACCATTACTGAAGATGATTTACTCATTCTTGATAGCTGGGATGCTCAAATCGAAAGAATGGATCAGAAGAATTCCAGATTCATGACTACAGGCAAACAGTGCCGCAAGAGTTATTCTGGTCACAGAATACAGTATATGAAATAAAAAGCTCACTAATTCATGAGATAAAGAAAAATTTTCTTTATCTCATGAACGGTCTTAAAAATCTCTGTTTTATGAATAGGAGATAAAAATGAAAAAGACGTCTATCTTTTTAGGAATTAAAGTTTGTGCTGTCTGTTTTTTATTAGGTTTGTTAACAATTAGCAAAACTGCTGATTTACCTAATGGAAAGGGTTACGTTAACAGTAAAGGCTGGTTAAACCTTAGAAAGGGACCCTCAAAAAGCACTGCTAGACTTGCCAAACTTTATCTTAATGATGAAGTAAATATAATAGGTCGAAAAGGTGAGTGGTATGAGATAGACAGTCCTATGTATGGCTGGGTAATGGCTGATTTTATATCAGGAAATCCTACTGGAGAAACTGATGATACTAATCTTTCTATAGAAGAACAAGAAAAAATAGGTCGAAACCTGTATAATAGTGCAATAAACGCTGAATTAACTACCGCTCCATGAAATGTGTTTTCTTTAATCATCGAAAAAAAGGTAATGTAATACTTATAACCATATGTATTATTATTGCCTTGCTCTTATTGTTAGTGTCATTTTTAAAATCTACTACCAATAGAATTCATTCAACCAAAAAAATTGGAACTGTACTAGTAGCTAGAGAATTTGCTTCTTCTCTAGCATTTCTTTTTAATGATTATATAAAAGTCAATGAGTTAAAAAAAGATGATAGTGAACTAAAAAAAGTTTTATCTATGGCCTATGAAGATATGGCTGATAAAACTATTATAGATATAACAGAAGAATTTAAAAACTTTATAAAAGAAAATGTAGTTAATAATGATTCAGAAGATATTCTAACTCTTTTAGAAAAAAACTCTGGATTAAATCAATTAAAATGGACACTAGCATGGTGCATCAAAAAAGAGGATTTTGAAACAATCAAAATCGGGAATACAAAAGAACCACCTTATCCTAGAGAAAAGACAGGTCTTATAAGATACCATTTAAGCGTTTCATACGTGCCACCTGGTTCAAAAACAGCTATCACAGAAGATTATGTTTTTATTTCATCAATGAATGTTATAGCTAATATATTTCCGGTTTTATCTAAATTTAATCTTTACGTGGAAGATGCATTAGATGGTGAAGAACCAAATGCAACCAACAGATTTAGGTTTAATATTGTTGATACGATGGCTAGTGGAGACTTAAACAATGGAGCAACCATACGTCCATGGGTGCTTAATAATGGAGAGGCTAGCACTGATGCTAGAAATACCTATAATGATCTTGTTGAAGATCCAAGAGGGTTTGTCTATATTGGTGGCGGCACAAAACAAAATCCTATTTTATTAGGTATAGCTCGTGGTTGGGCCGATGAAGGATTTGGTAAATACGGTGAAGATTTCCATTTCTTTAAAAATGAGAACAAAAAAGCAGGCTATTGGAAAACATTAGATGTTTGGAATCAAACTAATCGTCAAGGGATTATGACCTCTAATATAGGTCTTTGCAATGACGTGTCAGACGATAATCTTTTATCCTGGCATGAACAACTTGGTGAATTATATGGAGAAGTCTCTAAATATCATTCTTTATTTAAACTTTATGGAACAGACTCAAGAAAATCTCCAACTATGGTCTTAGGTTACGTTGATTCATTATGTGATTCTATCAGGATTTTTAAAAATGGAAACAGCGGAGTATATTTTTTGGGTTACATTAACACAGAACCCGAATTCTTATCAGGTTTAGGTTATGAAATCGACGAATGGGAACCTTTTGGTTCTGGATATATGATAAAGCCTGTTGCTGAAGCATATATGGAGAAATTTGGTTCTGAACTGGATTATGAAACTTATAATAAAAATCTTTCTTCTCGTCTCCTTTCTGCAAGATATAACACAGATTATACCTATATTCTTACCAATAACATGGTTGACTTCCCAATAGAAAGAGGGAGAATAACAGATCAAAAACTTAAAGACCTTTGTGACATCAACAATGAAACCATACTAAATCAAGTTCCTTTTGTCCCAGTAAGTGCTAGATATAATGAAATTTTTGGAGATGATCTGACAAAGCTAGATACTTTCCTTGATAAAACAAGACTATTTATTGATGGCTCTGAAGATGGCTCTGAATCAGAGCATAATAATCAAAGACTTCTTTGTTCAAAAAAAATAAAAGATCAGCAAGATTTTGAATCTTTCTTACAAGAAAACCAATTTAAAATAGATAATAATCTGGATTTAAATGGATTTGTATATTTAGACTTGGATAGTGATGATGACAGTTTTGAACTAGATTTAGACAAAATTAAAGTCATTCGCAATGGAGGAATAATTCTTTCAAAAGGCAATATACGTATCAAGGGAGATATAAATTCAGAAGATAAAATCCATCTTACCCTACTTGCCTTAACAGGAAACATAATAATTGAAAGAGGAGTTCAAAACATCAATGCATCTTTGATAGCTGGTGGTGGGCAAGTTAAACTTGAAGGTGATGCTAAAGATTCAGAATTAACCGTTAATGGTAATATTGTTATGAAAAAAATAAATAGAGGAAATATTAAAAATGACTCTAGTATTGGAATGAAAAGGGGTTTAAATCTTAATTATAATAATAAATTATCAGCAATCCCCTTTAATGCCACTCAGGATAGTGAACGAACAGAAGAATCTCTTCTCATGTTTAGCTTAAAAGACGACTTAATAATGCTGGATTAATACTAAATGATTTATAATTATAATAATAAAGGTTTTTCTTTTGTAGAAATAAGTATCGTTTGCTTTATTTTATTAGTTCTGCTTATTCCTATTTTTACCCTGATGTCTAGAGGTAGTTCTGGAACAGTTCGCAACAGAAACGAAATTTTAGCGAGACAATATGCTTCAAATGTTATTGCTTACTGTAATGGGCTTGCTTATGATGACAATTTTTTAAAAGTTGAAAGTGGCATAAAAACAAAAGAAATAACAGAACTCACAATCAAGGATATTCCAAATCATGATAATATTAATATAGAATTAGCAGCAGAATTAGGACAAAATGCTTCCAAAACTATAACCATTACAGATTTTGAAAAATCAGAAAAATGGCCATACCGTTATAAGTTAATAAATGTAAATGTTGTCTGGCTCCAAGCTGGAGAAACAAAACCCCGTAATGTAACAATGAGTGGATTGGTGAGAGAATAATGTATAACAAAACAAGAGCAGTCACTCTAATCGAAGTTATAATAGGTATAGTCCTTTCAGCTTTGATAATAATCGGTGTTTTGAATATTTTTAGTTCAGGATTAAAAGGTTCTACCAAAGGATTAGCTCATCAAGCAAACATGGAAACAGCTTCTATTTTAATGGCACAAATAGAATATGACTTGTTAAGAGCAACATCAATCAAATCGCCTGACAAAAACACTAGTGATGATTCTGCCAGCTGGAAACTCTATTATGCTGCATCTGGGAAAGGTTATCCTGTAACAGTAACATATTCAAAAGGTTCTGATGGAATAATTCGTAATGTTGTAGATGAAAAAGAAAATAAAACAATTAGTAACAATGTATTTGCCAAAGGTCATAATACAAAAATAAATTTTTTGCATTTAAAATATAAAGTTGGTAATGATAAAAAAATTCAAAAACAAGGTATGTGGGTTGAATTAACAGTTTCTTCAAAAGAAAAAAAGACTGGAGATATAGAAACCTTTACTTTAAATAGACTTATAATGATTCGTAATCAATACTAATCAATACTTACCCTCACGATTTCCTCGATTCCATTAAGCTTTGCTAGGTTTTCCTTTATTAGTCAAACTATTAAATATACTTTACAAACATCAAACTTTGTGATATAATTCACAAAGGTAATTGAAAAAGTTATGTTTTAATAACTTAATCAATCTAACGAGAAAGGGCATCTTTATTCCCTGACTCAGAAGAGGAAAATAATATGGCTATTTATGATCCAAAATCTTTACGTGCTGAAGACTTCATAAACGATGAAGAAATCAAGGCTACTTTAGCTTACGCCGAAGAAAATAAAAACAATCTCGAACTAATTAATCAGATTCTTGAAAAAGCAAGACCACAAAAAACAGCTAACGGTCACGTTTGTGCTGGTTTAACCCATCGTGAAGCCTCAGTTTTATTAGCATGCGATATTCCTGAAATAGTTGAAAAAATATATAAAATAGCAGAAGAAATAAAATTAGCATTCTACGGAAACCGAATTGTTTTATTTGCTCCTCTTTATCTTTCTAATTACTGCGTTAATGGTTGTGTATATTGCCCCTATCATTACAAGAATAAACATATTCCTAGAAAAAAACTTACTCAGGAAGAAGTTAAAGCTGAAGTCATAGCATTACAAGACATGGGTCATAAACGTTTAGCTATTGAATCTGGTGAAGATCCGGTTAATAACCCAATAGAATATATTTTAGACTGTATAAAAACTATTTATTCTGTACATCATAAAAATGGTGATATTCGCCGTGTTAATGTCAACATTGCAGCTACAACTGTTGAAAATTACAAAAAACTCAAAGAAGCTGGAATAGGCACATATATTCTTTTCCAAGAAACTTACCATAAAGAAAGCTATGAAAAATTACATCCTACCGGTCCCAAACATAATTACGCCTACCATACTGAGGCCATGGATAGAGCCATGGAAGGCGGAATAGATGATGTTGGTCTTGGAGTACTATTTGGACTAGAACTTTACAAATATGAATTCGCTGGTTTAATTATGCATGCAGAACATTTGGAAGCAGTTCACGGCGTAGGACCCCATACTATTAGCGTTCCTAGAATTAAAAAGGCTGATGATATAGATCCAAATGTATTTGACAACTCTATATCCGATGAAATATTTGCTAAAATCACTGCTTGCATCCGCTTAGCTGTTCCCTATACAGGTTTAATCATTTCTACCAGAGAATCAGAAAAAGTTCGTTCTAAACTTTTAAAACTAGGTGTTTCTCAAGTTAGTGGAGGTTCTAGAACCTCTGTTGGTGGTTATGCTGGCTACACACCAGAAGAAAGACCTCATGATACAGAACAGTTTGATGTTTCTGACCAGCGTTCACTAGATGAAGTGGTTCGATGGTTAATTAATAATGGTCATATTCCTTCGTTCTGCACTGCATGTTATCGTGAAGGAAGAACTGGCGACAGGTTTATGAGTCTTTGTAAAAGTGGACAAATTCTAAATTGTTGTCACCCTAACGCTTTGATGACTTTATCAGAATATTTAGAAGATTATGCTTCTAAAGAAACCAAAGAAGCAGGTTATAAAATGATAGAAGAAGAATTAAAGAAAATTCCAAAAGATAAGGTAAGACAAATAGCTACCGATAACATTCGTGACATTAGAAACTCTAATAGAAGAGATTTTAGATTTTAAAGATTAGAAAAAATTGATATTTTTAAAAAGCTCGTCATTACTATGACGAGCTTTTTTGATACCTGAATTCACTAATTCAAAAATAATAAAACAAATGCCGATACTGAGATTAATATATATAAAAAGAGGTAAACAAATGTCTAAGAATAGATTGGCTATAATTGTTTCTATTTTATTGTTGGGTAATGTAGTAAGTTCGGAAGCAAAAATATGTATTGGCTGTAGTGCTAATATTGCTGATAGTGCAAATTATTGCACGAACTGCATGACACCCCAGCCTGAAACAGCCACTATCGGGAAGCAATCAATGAAGAAAGAACCCCGAGAAGTTATTCTAGACTTATTTCATTTTATAGATGATTACGAAGCAAACTTCCACAATGTTCAATACCTTAATATTTTAGGTAAAATGCCAGAAGTAAAAACCATGTTTCAAAACGCTTCTATGAGATATAAAAATATTGAACAATTCTTGCCCGAAGAATGTAAATTACTGGCAAACATATATGCCATTAAGTATCAACTCTTTGATGGTATAACCAATGTAATGAAAAATCTTCGAATTGATTCTGGTTTCAGAGCAGCTATTGTAAAATCCGCCTTACTATCAATGTCTTATTATAATAAAATAATAGACCAATTCAGAGTAAGAAATGTATGGGATTCCGAAAATCTTAGTATTCTAAAAAAACAAATCCAAAACGTTAACGATAGAATCCAAAAGTATCAAATAACAGCAAAGGTGATACAAAAGTTCCTAATGGACAAAATATAATGATTTTAGGAATTAACGGTAAAAATGCTCATGTAATGTATATGGGGCCAAGTATTACGATAGATCCTGTTGAAGGCAATGTATCTTTAAAAGATCTAGAAAAAAGAACAACATGGCAAAGAACTAACGAATTCTTCTTCCAGGACATTCCTTTAAGGAACTAAGTATTAAGGTTATTTCCTTCTTAATTCTTTGTAAACTCAATCACGCATGAATGTTTCTTGGTCTCTTTGGCATAGTTTATAGAAACAAGTACTATATTGTCTAAATAGTCTTTGAGCTTGCCCTGGTAGCGTTTTTCTTTTATCCGTTTGATACCTGTTTCGGCGTCTTTATCAACTTTTAATTCTATTATCATAGCTGGCTTATCGCAGAAT
>CAJOND010000039.1 GCA_905236675.1 Candidatus Rifleibacteriota bacterium
GTATAATGCTATTATCTTTAAAATCCCTTTTGAAAATAATATCCTCATAAGAATCAACTCTTACATAAATAGCATTAAACTTTGAGATATCTTTTGAAAAAGTAAATTGAGCATGTCTGCGTTTTGTTCTCAATCTTCCTTTTTCATTTTTTTCTTTTTCTTTTAATTCTTTTACTTTTTGATATTTTCCTAAGAATTCAGCTTTTTTAAAGGGGGTAAAAATCTCGTTTAAAGGATAAACAACCTTATACTTTTCATTATATCCTCTCCATACAGCTTTTATCTTACTAATTTTATCATTTTGAACCTGGACTAATTGCTTTGTAAATATATTATAATCAGTATATGTATCAGACTCTGATAAAATACTATTAACGTTTTGGGCTGTTATTTCTAAATAAGCAATAAGTAATGTAGGAACGACAAAATCAGCTTTTATCATACCAGATGAGTCTATCTTACTTTGTTCAATTATTTTTTCAGCTTCTACTCTAAATTTAGCATATTCTGTATTAAATGAAAGTAAAGGTAAACTAGGAAGATATATGCTCTGTTCTTTTAAATATTTCAAAGCCGATTCGCCCGTATAAGTTTCTTCCTGTATTACAACTTTATTCACAGCATTATTTTGTGAATTTCCACATTCGGAACAAAATTTTGCTTTGTCATCTAATACAACACCACAATTACTACAATATTTTGCCCAAGTAGTAGTAAAAAACAACATATTAAATAAAAAAGCAAAAAGCAGAAATTTTCTCATTTAAATCACCATCCTAGAAATTCTAATTATTAACTAAGTTTTAATAAAGGAATTACTGTTTCAACATTTTCCGAAACAGCAATTAATAAGATTAGATTACTTAAATTCTAGTATAATAATAAGACAAATTAACCCAAAACAGGTCTTTTCTAAAAAGACATTTTTGGACATCTTAAAAGTTTCTTCTTAAAAAAAATCCCCCTTAATCCCCCTTTGCGACTCGCTGACCTCCTGTCGCTCGCTTGCATACCGCCATCCTTGGCGGTAATACAAAAGGGGGTATTAATTAGATTGCTACTGCTATTTCAGAGCCTTGCAATGACAGACGTAATTTTATAATTAATGACGGTTTATGCTGAGCGCAATTCTAAGTAGGGGCCTTAGGACAATCCCACCTCCCCAAAAATAACCCCACAAATCATAGATATAAATGACTGAAATGCAACGAATCATCTTTCGTTGCATTTTCGTTGTAAAAAATAATATTGTTTATTTTATAAGCCCGTATTTAGTATCTTTCCCTTTACCTATTTTACTTATCCTGCCTAGTTGAATAAGTTTATTCAATATTCTTATCAATTTGTCCTTATTCAAGCTTGTTTCTTTTTCAATTTCGCCTCGACTAAAAAGTCTGTTAGTCAGAAACAAATTAAATACCTTTTCCTCAACAGCCCTCAAATTTGAATTAATAGTTATTATAGGTAAAGTAATACTGATTGAATTATCAAGAATCTCAAACTTAGGTTTGTTAGGCGAATTAGAATAAGCCTTTTTAATTCTGTTTATGCCGGTTCCGAATTTTTCAATATAACCTAGTCTTAACAAGACATTGCCTAAGGTTTTATTACGAAGCAACGAAAACTTGCCATTCAAATATTCTTCTTTAGACAAACCTGCTGGTAACCCACCTGGAGAACAAATTTCTATTCTATCTGAAAACATACTTATCTTTATAGAAGCTGAAACATCCCAAGTTCTGTGAACAACAGCATTAATTATTGCTTCTCTATATGCTACTTCTGGAATTGTTTCGATAGTAACTCTCTTGCTCTTGATAATCTTTTCGTATTGATAGTATCTTTTGTAAAATTCCAAAGCCGAATTATACATCTTTAACACTGAAATCTTTTCTAAGGTTAATCTATCAAGAAAGATATCAATATCTGTTCCAAAACGAACAATATCAATACCACTAAAAGAATTTGCATCAGCTAAGAGTTCTGCTGCTATGTTAAAGCCAGTCTTGTCATTAAACAATTCTAGAGTTTTTAAAATATCTTTACTTATAGAACTTATTTGTAATTTATCAATTAGCTGTTTTTCAAGTTCTTTAAACTGTAAATTCTGTTTTTTTGAAGGAATTTCATCGTAATCAAGATTCTGCCCTTCGAGAATTAATCTATTGTATTCGATTTTTTCAACTTCTATAGTTGAGGAATCATTTCTTTTATATGCTTTGTTTTTATAAGTATAAGGCTTATCTAGCCCTTCAAACACCTTTAAAGTCACTGTATTGTTTTTTGAATTAACATCTAAATTATATTGAGGAACAGGTTTTATACAGTCATTAATTTTATTTTCAATAATCAGACAAGATTCAATTGGATTTGCCAAACCCATAATATTGCCTTTATCAGAAATACCAAAAATAATCTCACCTGTCCCATAATTAGCAAATGCACTTACTGTTTTAAGGAAAGAGTAGCTAATAGCCGATTTAAATTCTAATCTTTTACTTTCTCTTAAATTCATTATAATCTCCTTAGTGAAATTATAACAATTTTGCAACGAAAATGCAACGAATCGTCTTTCGTTGCATTTTCGTTGCAAAAAATCTTGCTGCACTATTTTTTTAGGAAATTATGGATGTACTTCGTTTTGCTTTCAGCAACGCCATACCTCTTTCAGAGGCTCACAATGACAAATGTAATTTGTGTTAAGCAACGATGGTTTATGCTGAGCGCAATTCTTTGAGCTTTTCTGCTAAGAGCATTTTCATAAAAGATTGATAAGGAATATCCTGTTTATTAGCGTAGACTTTCAGCTCATTCAACATATTTTCTGGCAGTCTTAAAGAAATAGTTTTTAGACTTGGCTTAAGCTTTGGGAAACTAGCCATTGAAGCTTTGCTCCAATCAATATATTCAGAAGAATCATTGTTATCCCAAAAATCAGCTTCTTCTTTTTCGTTTTTAAATCTAGGAATTTCTTTTTTCATAATTTGAATATCCTTTAAATTCTTTATCTGTCATATCTCTTGCCGAAATAACCCAAATTTTATTATTTCTTAATACGAACGCAATAAACAAATATCTTTCTTGGTCTGTTTTTCCAAGACAATACATTCTTTTTTCAGAATCTGAATGTTTTACGTCTGGAAATACTAATAGCGGAATATTGAAGAACACAGATTCTGCTTCAACTTGAGAAACATGATGTTTTTCCCAGTTTTTAGTTGAATTTCCTGAATCCCAATCAAATTCTGTAGCATTTATATATATTAATTTATTATTCACAACTAAAGTATATTGTTATAATATACAAAAGTCAATATTCAGTTTCTCAGATATTTTTAAAATATAATCACAGGAAGAAATCTTTTCAAGTAAGATTACAAATCAGAGTAAAGGGTGAAAAAATATTGGGCAATAGAATTAACCAAATGTACCAAAAGATTACATCTTGACTAATTTAGTCATTTAGAAGATAATGAGCGACCTCATAAACAAAATAATTCAACTAAAAGTTAATTTGGAGGCAAATTAATGAGACGTTTTTTAAACTCATGCATGTCTATAGTCTTAATGTTATCTGTTTCTTTAGCTCTGCCACAACAAAGCTATGCTAGAGATGTAAAGAAAACCCAAACTTATTTAGAAAAAATCGGTCTTTCAGACAAATCTGATGCTCTTTCTTTGTGGAATAACAACGCCAGAGCAAAAAAAGAGCTAACCACGTTCGTAAAAGCAGTAACCAATAAGAGCAATAAGGATTTTATTCCTGAAAAAGATCGTATTGCTGTCTTTGATTTTGATGGAACCCTTTTCTGCGAAACAGATCCGAACTACTTTGATTATATGTTGTTGGAATACCGTGTATTAAAGGATCCAAAATACAAAAGTAAAGCATCTGTATTTGAACGCAAGGTTGCAAATATGATTAAGGAACAAAATGAAACAGGTAAGAGCTTTGACAATCTGCCAGTAGACCATGGAAAAGCTGTAGCTTCTGCATTTGCAGGAATGACTCTTAAAGAATTCAATTCTTACATTCAAGAATTCAAAAAACAGGCTATGCCTGGCTATAAAGGAATGCTAAGAGGCGAAGGCTTCTACCTGCCAATGATTCAGGTTGTTGAATACCTACAAGCTAACAATTTTACCGTTTATATCGTTAGTGGAACAGATCGTTTCATAGTTCGTGGAATCATTGACGGTAACGTGCTCGATATTCCAAACAGACAAATTATAGGGTCAGATGAAAAGATTATCGCTAGCCAACAGGGCAACAAAGATGGATTGGAATATTTATTCAAAGCAGATGACGATCTAATTCTTGCAGGAGAATTCATCGTTAAAAATCTAAAGATGAATAAAGTTTCTGTTATTGCGAAAGAAATTGGTCAGAAACCAGTTCTATCTTTTGGCAACAGCTCTGGTGACAGTAGCATGGCTCAATATGTTGTCAGCAAGAATCCGTATCGTTCTCTTGCTTTTATGCTCTGTTGTGACGATTTGGAACGTGAAAATGGCGATAAAGCAAAAGCTGAAAATATGGTGGGAACTTGTAAACGTTACAATTGGATTCCAGTTTCTATGAAAAATGACTGGAAAACAATTTATGGCTCTAAAGTAAAAAGAATCTTTTCCCAAAAGAAATAAAAGATTACAATAACTTCGTTGTCGCTAGCCAACTCTATGTTTCTACACATCCTATGATTTTAGAGATAAGAGAAAAGAGGCAAGAAGACGAGAGAGAAGAGATAAGAGATAAGAGTTATACGTTTATGACAATGGGTAGGCTGTAGTAGTTATTGTTATTGGTTTTTGTTGTTTTTATTGGTATGGGATGAGATGGGTTTTGTAATAAAATATTAGAAATAAAATTAAGAAATATAGCCACAAATAGGGTTTCTAGGTAAAAGCCTTCTTTTGCGGCTTTTTCTTTTTCATAATCTATAAATGTATAAGTCATTTTTATCACCCCATCTAGATTCTGAGGTTATAAAACCAAATTGTATTCTTTGAAAGTATCTAGCAATTGCTCTTTTGTTAAACCAATAGATTTAGCAGCCTGTTCAACAGTTACTAATCCCTGCTTAATAAAATTATAGACAGTATTAAATTCTCCTTCTTTTCTACCTTCTTGTAAATCATTTTCTCTATCATAATCTCTAAATGTCTTAGTCATACAAATACCATTAATTGTATTTTGAAACATAAATTATAAAACGAGATTACATTCTTTAAAATCTTCCAATAACTGATCTTTTGTTACTCCTATAGTTGAAGCTGCTTGTTCTAATGTAATTAAACCTCGTTTGATTAAATCGTAAAAAGCACTAAGTTTACCTTCTTTTGTAAAAACTTTTTTGTCATTTTCTCTATCATAATCTCTAAATGTCTTTGTCATTCTAATAACCTTCAGTAAAATTTAGAGGTATTCAAAGATAAACAATCTTATAATACGAGATTATATTTTTTGAAATTAGCTAAGAGTTGTTCAACAGATATTCCAATGTCACTAGCAGCTTCTTCTAATGTTAATCTACCTTTTTTAATGAAATTATAGATAGTATTAAATTCTCCTTCTGCTCGACCTTCTTTTGCGGCTTTTTCTTTTTCATAATCTATAAATGTATATGTCATTTTAATCACCTCATCTAGATTCTGGACATTCTTAAATTCATCACAATCGAATTTAGTAGCTAATAACCTTCGTAAGAAACCCATAAAAGTAATGAAACGCTGTTTCTGCTCATCGTCAACAAAACGTTCCTTTAATTGGTTTATAAACAAACTAAAATCTTCCGTATCAAGAGTTCGCTGTAGTTTCATTGTTGCCACAACAGAATTAGCAAGTCCATCAAAAACGGTATCTTTTTCGTTGGCTTCTGGATGAACTTCGTCAATAAAATAATAGCTTAACTTAGGAACAAATTTCTGTAACTGCTCAGATGTAACAGAATCATCAATCATATCTTGAATGTTTTTCGTCACATCCCAGTTATCTTTACCATTATAAAGCACAATCGGAAGAACTATCGGAAGTTTCTTCGTATTGCCATATTCTAAGTTCTTATTTCCAAGCAAATATAAATACAGTAAAGAAACATATGACATTATTCTGACAGGCATGGTTTCATCTATATCTGACTGGAATTCTATTATCAGATATAAATAAACCCAGGAACCACGCCATTTCAAACGCCAGATAATATCATCATGACGTTCGGTATCTTCTTTGACAACAAAAGAAGCATTGTCTCTTTCCAAAGTGCTGAAATCAAAATCAGCAACACAATCCAAAGCAACAAACCCCTGAATTAAGTCTTTAACATTTTCAGGGTCAGAATAAAACTCTTTATGTGCTATATCGTGCTTTCCCATAGTTATAATTTTAGCAAGTATATATTTGTTAGTCAATACATCGAGAGACTAGTCTATTATGAGTAGTGGGCTTTGGAACCTTTCATCTTTCAGTTTTCAGTTTTCAACTCTCAATTCTCATTTCTCAATTATTAATACGCTGTCGCTAAATAAGGATTTGCTCTAGTTCGGTCACCACCCCGATTGCTACGCAATCACCCCTCCTCAAGTAGGGGCTTTAGGAAACATCCTCCAGCGCTCTATCGCTCTAAACTCTCAACTCTCAATTCTCAGTAATCAATTTATTATACGCTATCGCTAAAGAAGGGTTTACTCTAGTTCGGTCACCACTCCTGCAACGCAAATCTAACGCTTTGCTCCCCCTTCAGTCACTTCGTGACAGCTTCCCCGCAAAGCGGGGCAGCATCTTTAAGAAGAAACCTCAAGGGGAAGCTTTAGGCACATTCTCCATTGCTCTGTTGCTCTTAACTGATTTTTAGGTTATGATTGTTGTGATTGGTTTTATAGGTGTTATTGTTTAGCTGATGCTTTGAAAACTATCGAAAACCTTAAAATTTAAATAGCTGGTCTAGAACTACTTCAGCTGATTTATGAAGGCATATAAGCAGTAAAATAATCCACAGAGTATGACTTTTTGATTACTTCTTCAATATTCACGTCTTGTGTTTTTATCAGCTTTATTAATTTAGTTTAAATATAGGTTAATAATCTTTACTTTCAATAATCATTTATGTTAAGTAACACATAGGAAATTACGAGCAGAATAATAAATTTTAGGAGCGAAAAATGAAACTAGCAGAAGCATTACAAGAAAGAGCAGATTTAAATAGAAAAATAGATGATTTAAAAAGAAGAATTGATAATAATATTTTAGTCCAAGAAGGTGAAGAACCTTCCGAAAATCCAGAAATATTAATAAAAGAATTGACTGATTCTACAACAAAATTAGAACATCTAATTGCTTCTATTAACCTTACAAATTGTATGACTAAGGTAAACGAAATGACAGTTACTGAAATCATAGCGAAAAGAGATGTTTTAATGTTAAAAATTAAAGCATTTAAAAATATGGTAGAAACGGCAGGTGAAAAAAACCTCCGAGCAAGACTCTCAGAAATAAAAATAAAATCTACAATAAAAGCTTCTGAGCTTCAAAAAATAGTGGACAAAATGTCAAAAGAAGCAAGATTACTTGATAATCTTTTACAAGAAAACAATTGGAAAACAGAGCTTATAGAAAAGTAAAATAATTTTTGTAGGTAGTCTTGTATTGTGCATATCAAGCGGCAACAGCTTAAGTTGTAAATTTATTAAAGTTAATATCATGTATAAGAGCAGGCATGCCTATAATCGTTAGCTCATTATTACTTACAAATGTATACAGGAGAATTGAGTATAGATTAACACCAGATATGAAGTATAAGACGAGGGTGGGAACGGGGAAAAATAACAACATCAAAAAATATTCTTTTCTAATTTTTTACTGATAATGATATAGAAGATTTTTAAACGCATTTTATTTATTAAACATTAGAAAAAAGCTTTCTATATAAAATATTATAGGTGATTCAGAATTCTTTTTATAATCAGGTAAAAATGAAATACAAAGAAAGCTAATCTAAATTTTTAGAAATCAAACTCCATATTTTTTAATTGTATTATATAATTCTAAGTATGATACTTTGGAGCAAAAAAAACGATGCGACTTCGCGGGAGAGCTATGCTTAGCTCTAGCATTAAAGCTTGACCATAAATATTTTTTAGCTGTTGCTTCAGCTTTTGCAGGAATGACGATTAAAGAATTTAACAATTATATTCAGGAATTCAAGAAACAAGCCATGCCAAGCTATAGAGGAATGCTGCGCTGTGAAGGGTTTTACATGCCAATGGTGCAAATAGTCAAATATCTGCAAGCCAACGATTTTACAGTCTATGTTGTAAGTGGCACCGACCGATTTATAGTCCGGGGTATTTTTGACGGAAACATTCTCTATATACCTAACAGACAATTTATTGTATCAGATGAAAAAATAATAGCTAGCAAACAGAGTAACAAAGATGGTTTGAACTATTTCTTTGAAAAAGATGATGACCTTATTCTTGGTGAGGAATTCATCATAAAGAATCTAAAAATGAATAAAGTTACATTAATTATGAAAGAAATTGGTCAGCAACCAGTGCTGTCTTCGGAAACAACTCCGATGACAACAGCATGGCAGATTTAGCCCGTTTAACATCTTCTAAAGCATTTTAGTAAAATATTTCATAGTTTTCGTTATAGTTTGTACAAACTGGGGTACAGGTTTCTGTATCATCGTGGAAAACATATTGGGTCGGGTTAATGCAATCATAGCAAATTAACTCGTTGAAATGTTGATATACGCCTTTTCTGTAATAAGTATCTTTATTAATTATTCTATAATTCATAGCTAATTACCTTATTATCGTAAACATTTATTTCTTGATGATATTACTACTCTGAAAAAATATACTAAAGAGGGAATAGCCCAAATTACTGATGCAATTAACCTAACCTGGATTCCACCCATTTTTTAATATCGTTATATTTAGATACATCCTCAGATGAACCATTTTTCGAGGAAATTTCTATTTGATTATCTATTATTTTCAACAATTCCTCTTTGGATATTATTTTGCAATAATTACTGTCTTCATAAAAATCATCTTCACACCACTGGTAGAGTTCGTAGGGCTGATTATCGGTATTGATTCCCCATTCATAATATTCCAAAGGACCAAAAGAAGCTAAACGAATGATTACAATATTTCCATCTTTATCAGGAGTTAAGTCAGTCATAACACAACTACCTCTATTAAATTAATATTTTTTAAAATAAATAAACAAATATCATTAACAAATTAAATACTATAATAACAGATTAACGAAGTCTTCCCAATATTGATAAAATTGATTTTGTCGTCATAATGGATTATTATAGCAACAAATTCATTTCACTTCAGAAACATCAGGATGGATAATTATGAAAAAAACAGGTTATATTCTTTTAATAGTTCTATCTCTTTTGGCTTTTAATGATAAAGTCCTTGCAGATAAAGAAAGAGAAAACTTTCAAAGTATAGCAGAAAATATAAAAAATTATTCAAATACCTATTTGTCTGATAAAGAAATCGAAAATGATTTCTGTGCTAAGAAATTTGAAGCTATAGAAGTATTTGCAAAATGGGATAAGCTTTTAAATGAAGTATATCAGTATTTGAAAAAAAACAAATCAACAGATGAATTTAATAATATAAAACAGCAGCAGAGAAAATGGATAAAAGATAAAGAAGCCGAAGCAAAATCTGTTACAGAAAAGCCATACGATGATAGACAGGAACAAGAATTTCAAAAGTATAACGTATATATAGATTTTACTTCAAAACGCTGCGAAGAATTAATTAATCTTGTAGAAAATAATACTAAAGAACCTTCTATAAATAAAACAGAACAGCAGATTCAATTTGAACGATTCCAAGAAACTCTTTCATCAATAGAAAGAATAGACAAAGCTACTTGCTCTGACGGAATGTTAGCTCAATTTGAAATAAACAATATGAGCGATAGAGTTAGTAAGAAATGGGAATCATTAATGAAAGAAATGCTTTCATATTTAAAAGATAATCTAACAGACGAAGATTATTCTGTAGTCGATGCTGAACAGGAAAAATCATTAAAAGAAGCCGAAGCCAAAGCCAAAGAAGCTTCAAAGGATTGGGAAGGCGGTTCTGGTGAAGCTATGGCGATAAATTCAGCTTATACAGAAGTCTGGTCAAAACGATGCAGAGTACTTCTGGAAGATGTAAAAAAATATGTTGTCAATAAAGAAAAGCCTTTAAAAACTTCTAATGTTTCCAACGGAAAAAAACCAACAACAAAAGCTTCAATAAAAAATGACTTTATAAATACTTTTGAAAAAATCAAAACAAAAGAATCAAGTATTGGAAATTCTGACTTTTCAAAAAAGAATGAGCTTTTCAAAGATTTAGACAAGCTTTTAAATGATGTCTATAAATATATGAAAAACACATTAAGCACAGAAGACTTTGAAATAGTCAAACAGGCTCAAAGAGACTGGATAAAAGAGAAAGAAGCTGCCGCCAAAGAAATCTTGGCTAATAATCAAGATAGTAACAGAGAATTAAATAAAATTAATTCAGATATTGAGTTTACAAAAACACGAGTAGAAATACTCATTGATCTATTAGAAGAATAAATCTATGTAAAGTTTTAAGAACTCATTTTAAAAAAATAATTATTTACTTCTACTTTACTCTTTCTTGAGATTTATTATTTAAATAATAATCATATTTGTATCTGTCAAAAGGAAATTTTGACGATTGAATTTGTATTAAATTTTTGCAGAATTCAAGTTTCGGACAAACTCCTTAAGGATACAAATCTGTATAAGCAAACCAGCAGATTACTTAGATAAAACAGAACTGCTATTTACAGGAAATGTAAAATAAGTATCAGGATAAGGTTCATTTCTCAAAGTGAAATGCCACCATTCTTCTGATAATGGTTTAAAACCATATTTTGTCATAGCCTTACGCAATATCATACGATTAGCAAATTGTTCTGCGGTTATTTTTTTATAGTCTGGATGGCTTAATTCGCCAAAATAGTCAAAAGTTCCACCCATATCAACTTCTTTTTCTTTTTTCATATCAAATAGAGTTAAATCAACAGTGCTTCCTCTGCTATGCCCAGAATGTTCAGCAATATAGCCAAGCGGGAAAAGATCTTTCTTTTCTAATTCAGGATAAAAGTATTCTTTCATTCTTGTATCTTGATGGTTTAAAGCCCAATTCATAAAATGAGTCACAGCTTTTTGGGGTCTGTAAGCATCAAATATTTTAAGGCGGTAGCCCTTGCTTACAAGTTCGTCGCTAACTTTTTTCAGAGCAATAGCTGCTTGTTTTGTGATAAGAGCTATTGGCTGTTCGTAACCATCAATACGGTCTCCAACAAAATTATAAGTTGAATAATAACGAATTTCTAAAATAACATCTGGAACAGCTTCGCTCAGAATAACAAAATCAGAGGAATCATCTGACAACTTTATTTTGTTATTATCAGTTGGTTCTATTTTTACACTTGGCGAGTTTTTTCCTGAAGCTTTTAAAAATGTATCTTTTGCTGATACAGAAGAAAAACCAGCAAGTAAATATAACAATATAAATGCAATGCAAATAACTTTTGTTTTCATTTATTAAATCTCCAAGAAACAGAATAATTACAAAAATAGTATAAAATATACATTCTCTTTATTTCAATAAAATGATAAATTTGATAAATTAATAAAAAAATTTCTAAGAAATGTCTTTTTTGAAAAGACCTTTTAGTAAATAAAAACTCCTATAATCTATTTTACTAAGTTAGTGAATAATATTGTTTTACTTGAAGCATCTAACTTATAATTTGAAAAATAAGGAGTTTATTAATGAACAACATCACAGAATTAGTTTTTATCATTGATAAAAGCGGATCAATGGCTGGTTTAGAATCAGATACCATAGGAGGATTTAACGCAACACTAAAAAAGCATAAAAAAGATAAAGAAAGCAAGACTTATGTTACAACAATTCTTTTCAATACTAACTTTGATATGATTCACGACAGAATTGAGCTTTCAGATATAAAACAAATGAAAGAAACCGACTATGAGGTTGGCGGTTCGACAGCTCTTTTAGACGCTGTTGGAGAAACAATAGAGCATATAAAGAACATTCATAAATATGTAAGACCAGAAGATATTCCTAGTAAAACCTTATTTGTAATTATCACTGATGGTATGGAAAATGCAAGCCATAAATACAATAATCGTCAGATTAAATCAATGATTTCAGCCATGAGAGAAGAAAAGAAATGGGAATTTATATTTTTAGGTGCAAATATCGAAGCTGAGGAAGTAGCTGAAAGTTATGGAATTCTTAGAAATCGTTCTGTAAATTATCATTCTGACAAGGGAGGAACTAAAGCAGCTTGGGACAGCATTAATTCTGCAGTTAAGTGCTGTATGGAATCACGCGATTGTTGTGAAGAATTAAACAAAGTTGATTGGAAAAAAGCTATAAAAGAAGACCGGAAAAAGCGACAAACTCCCAAATTTGATATAGATGATGAAGATGCTGCATAGAAAATAGAGTGAATGGAGAAAAAATCTGGAGGAATTACATGCCACTTTTCGTTGTAGATAGAAAAATAGACACATTAAATATAGATGCTTGGGTTTTGCCTTATTTAGAGAATAACAAATTATTTTGCTATTATAGAGATAGTAAATTTAAAGGTTTTAGCATAAACAGTTTTTTAGAAAAAATAGAAAAAGTTGTAAATGAAAAATCATTATTAAAAAAGAATCAAATCGTTTACTTCGTTGAAGAAGGGAAAATATTAGATGAAAATAGGATTCCTGTGATTTTAAGCAGTTGTCGGTTACCGGTATTAAAAGAGAGTGATGAAGCTAATTCTGGAAATATAAATATAGTAAAAGAAATAATATTTGAACAAGAAAAAATAATACTTTCAAAGTTCTATCAAAGAATATTAAAAACAGCTATACAATACGGATATCAAAAAATATCCATACCAATAATTGTCTCTGATTACAGCAACAGTCAGCCTTATATAGAATTAGCACGTAAAGCAGTAAGGGATTATTTAGACAATTCCTTTGAAGAACTGACCGTATATTTACTGCTAACAGATTCTGACAATAATTATTTTTCAGAAAAAGAAAGAGCTAATTACAATTTCACAAAAATGCTGGAAGAAGGAGCTTGTTGGAGATATTGGGCTTACTACGCAAATAAAAATGATGTAAACAATAATTATGTATGCTATAACGAAGATCAATATTGGCATGAATTTATCAGCAAACAGCCAGCATATCAAAAAGACATTTCCTATGATTTAGAAAGAGCCAAAAAGAGAAAAGAAAAAAGAGATAAAGAAAAAGCTGAATGGGAGAAGCTTAAAGGTAAAAATAAATTAAAATCATCAAAAACAGAATGTGATAATATTGATCAATTAGTGGAAGAACGTTTAAAAATAAAAGATGAAAGTTTTTCTGAGATGGTTGTCAGAAAGATAGAAGAAAATGGCATAAACAGTATTTACTGCTACAAATCAGCAAATGTAGGCAGGAATATCTTTTCAAAAATTGCCAAAGATGCCAATAAAGACGAAAACAAAGATGGAACACGTTATATTTACCATCCAGATAAAAAAATAGCTTTAGCTTTTGCCATAGCACTGCATTTAAAACAAACAGAAGCAGATGAGCTTTTGCAAAAAGCAGGTTTTTCGTTTTCTAATTCTCCTCAAGACATAATAGTTAAACTGTTCATAGAAAAAGAGATTTATGATATAGACAAAATTAACCAGCAGCTCTTAAAGCATGACCTTGTTTTGCTTGGTTCATCTACAAAATAAGTTCCCCTTGATACTTGACTAAAAATATATTTATCTTAATTTTAAAATAAATATATTTTTAGGAAATGGAACGAATCAAATGAAAAAGGTTATACATTTAAAAGAATTAAACACAGTTCAGGTAGAAGCTTTATTACAGCGTGAAACCCCTTTGTTTATTCCAATGGGCACATTAGAACCTCACGGCAGACACCTTCCTGTAGGAACTGACACATTATGTGCAGAAAAAGTTGCAGAGCATTTAAGCCTGGCATTTGACGGAGTAGTAGCTCCTTCTTTTGAATATGGTTTAACAAACGTTTTCTTACAGACTTCACCCTCTAGCTTTTTCCCTGTAGATCTTTACAGAACATTTGTAGAACATATAGTAAAAAACTTTTATAAACAAGGTTTTAAGAAAATAATTATTATTAATGGTCACGGTGGAAATCAAGAAGCTTTAAAGTATATTTTAAGGAATATTACCCGCGAAGCTCCAATGGCATTAACCATCATTAACTGGTGGATATATGCCTCTAAGTTTGTTGAAGAAGTTTACAATACTCGTCCAGGCGGTCATGCTGCCGTTGAAGAAACTGCAGCAATTCTATACTCTCACCCGGAACTTGTAACAAAGAAAAACTATAAATCAGAACTAGATGATTGTGTTCCAAACGATGCTTTCTGGATGTTCCCTCCAACAGGTGAAGTTTTATTAGAAGAAGAAGGACAGGGACAGCCATGTTTTGATAAAAAAAAGGCAGATATTTACATGAAGAAAGTTCTTAAAGGTATAGAAAAAAGATTAAAAGAATGGTTTGCTTCATTCGGTAGACTACATGGTGGATTGAGGCCAGAATGAGCAATAATAATATTAGTCAGGTTTCTGCAACAGCAACAGTTGCTGTTGCTTCACCATCTCCAACTTTAAATAAAAGTATCGGTCACGAAAGCCTTAACTATATTTTTGATGTATTATTATTATTATTTGTCTTATATATTATAATTTTTACCAAGCCCCAAAATACAGAAAAAGAGGAAGAACTTACTGAAGAAGAAAAACCTAACCCACTAGAGCAAGTTTTACAAACGGACCCTGTCGATGAAAAAAAGCCTGTCGATGGGAACAAGCCTGTCGATGAAAAAAAAGGCAATGAATAATAATACTTCTATCATTTCGTTTTATCATTAAATAAAAAAATTGTGTACATTTTAAAAACTTTTTATTATTGATAAAGTATATATTTTTGGTATAATAAATTTTATGTGAGGTATTATATGAGAAAAAACTATGTTTTGCTATCTATATTAGCTTTAATTATAGCTACAAGTTCAAATTTCAAACAGGTTGGGGCTACTCCCAAAACTTTCGACCAACAAACAACAGTAACTGTTACTGAATCTACTTCTGACGAAGTTGATGAAGTTGCAGCAGAAGTTGAATCTTTCTTAAAAGGTGATGAACCTTCTGAAGAAAAGAAAGAAGAAGTAAAAGAAGAAGAAAAAAAAGAAGAAGTAAAAGACGAAGATAAAGAAGAAGAAGAAAAAGACGAAGAAAAAGAAGAAGAAGCCAAAAACGAAGAGGAAGAAGAAGAAAAAGACGAAGAATATGTTACATACACAGTTGTTTCTGGCGACTATTTGATTAAGATTGCTCAGAACCAAATGGGTGATGGCAGTCGCTGGCACGAAATCGTTGAACTTAACAAAGACCAATATCCTCAATTAGAAACCAATCCAGATTTGATTTATGCTGGTTGGACCTTAAAGCTTCCCGCTGGCAGCAAAGCCCAGGATACTAGTGCAACTTCAGGCTCCAGTTCATCTGGCAGCAGCACAATATCTGCTAAAGTTGGTGAAGCAATTGACTCAAGCGGATGGAATAGCGTTAATCCATGTGAACCAATGCCAACTTATGTAAGTTCTGAATATGGTTATAGAACTCACCCAGTAACAGGTGTTGCCAATACTTTCCATAATGGTGTTGACCTTCCAATTCCGACAGGCACTAGATTGAATGCAATGGCAAATGGCGTAGTAACCGCTGTTGGTTCTGAATATGGCGGAGGTAACTACATTAGAGTAAAATATGACAATGGTTATGAAACATTCTATTGTCACATTCAGAACTCTACAGTACAAGAAGGTCAGAGAGTTGAATGTGGTCAGCAGATAGCTGTTTCAGACAACACTGGTGCATATACTACAGGTTCACATCTCCACATGGAAGTTAAAATTAATGGTGAACGTGTTAACCCAAGAGATGCTGTTACATCTATAAAGAATTTAAACTAGGGGTTCTCTTTTAAATGTTGAAAAAAACAGTTCTAGCTATTGCTACTGGTATAATTTGTTCTTTAAGTGTTCCGGTTATATATGCTCAAGAACATGAAAACGAAAATGTTGTTGTTGAGCATAAGATGATTAACACTTTAAGATACTACAAAACGATGTATGAGGCTACTCCCGATACTGAATTCATGAGAATTGTAATTGGTAGTAAGCCAGAAAACGTTGGTGGTTATCAACAAGATAAAAGACATATGTCATACGGTTTCCCGATGGCATTCAGACCGACAAAAAATCCTGACGAAGCTTGGCTTCTTGATTCAATTAATGATTCTTTAAAGCTGTTTAAATCAGGAAAGCTAATTCGCAAAGTTGATCTTAGCAGAATGGGTTTTGTAACTGATTTTGCAATGAATAGCATTGGTGAAATGGCTTTTCTGAATGCAAGTAAAGGAACCATCTATATTACCGATAAAGATGGTAAAATTAAAAATACTTTTTCTGGTTTTGAGTCAGCACTTTACATGGAATTTGCTTCCGATAAAGACCTTTTAATAAAAAGTCCCTTATCGAAAGGAGTAGTTCGAATTTCTATAGAAAATGGAGCGGTTCTAGGAGTTTACGAAGGCGACCAAAGTATAAGCTGTTACTCTTCCGCAAAAGGTATTTGGGGAATTAAAGCCAGTGGTGGCACTATAGCTAAACTTTTTGTAAGAACAACAAATTTTACTTTTGATAATCCAGAAACAATAGTCGCTGAGTTTCCTTTGAAAGCATACGAAGGCGTAGAATACAAAGGCGGCGAAATATATGGATTTGATGCTGAAGGTAATATTTACTTTGGTTTAATAGCCTGTGATATGAACGGTATTATATTCCGCGACAGAATCTATAAATGTGACCAGAATGGTAAAGTATTAAAGGAAATGGATGTTATAGCCAAACCAGTAATGTCTCCAGGCATACCTCGTCACAAAATAGCCTGTCCAGATGGTCGAATTATGACTTTCTATTCAGACGAATTAAAGTATTTCTATTTAAATATGTATACTTTAAAATAATTCTCTTTCATTAAGATAGCAAAACTATTATCCGTTAGGGAGACCTAACGGATATTTTTTTGTCCATTTTAGAGCTTGTATTAATACTTAGTATTGAAAATACTTCTAAAAACCACTTAACCAAATGCCGATTAAAAGAGAAGATAATCTTTATATAAAATGGACAAAAAATGCTAGAATTTACTCTTAGAAGAATTGCCGCAACAATACCAGTATTAATAGGTATAGTCTTTATTATTTTCTCAATTCTTTACCTAATTCCTGGGGATCCTGCTCTCACTATAGCCGGTCCTAGAGCTAGTGAAGCAACAATTGAACGAATAAGATCAGAAATGGGCTTAAATCAGCCTTTTTATAAGAGGTTTTTCATTTATATAAAAAAAGTGGTCCAAGGTGATTTAGGGAATTCAGTATTAACTGGTAGACCTGTTTTAAAATCAATATGTGAAAAAATTCCTTACACTCTCAAATTAGCCTGTATAGCTATGATTATTTCTGTTGTTTTAGGAATAATAATGGGAATAATAGGTGCGATAACAAAAGGAAACCTCATAGATAGATTATGTACAATCCTTTCCGTAACAGGAATAAGCATACCAGTATTCTTATCAGGTCTAGTATTTTTATATATTTTTGCAGTAAAACTAAAATGGTTCCCCGCTTCAGCAAGTTCACCAATAATGTTGAAGAATCCGCTTATTGCTTTTATTCTTCCTGCTTTTACATTAGGAATACGTTCAGCAGCCTTTTTGGCAAGAATAGTTAGAAGCAGCATGATTGAAGTCTTAAATCAAGATTATATAAGAACTGCAAGAGCAAAAGGCTTAAGCCCATATAGAATTCTATTCCGCCATGGACTATTCAATGCTTTAATTCCAGTCATTACTGTTATAGGACTTGACCTTTCCAGTTATTTAAATGGTTCAGTCATAGTTGAAACAATTTTTGACTTACCTGGTATTGGCCGATTTGCCATGGATGCCATATTGCAACGTGATTATCCAATTATTCAAGGTGTTGTACTGGTTGGAGCATTAATATTTATTATAGTAAACCTTGTTATGGATCTTATCTATGCTTGGATAAATCCAAAGATACGTGATGAAATGATGGGGAAAAGCCTAGCATGAACAATATAATAAATTTTTTCAACAAATTAACTCTTGCTGGCAGAATAAGCTTGATTGGTATAATAATAGTTGTCTCTGTCGCAATATTTGCTCCAGTATTAGCTCCCAATGACCCGATGGCAACTGACCCAGATAGACGCTGGGCAGATGCAAGCGGGTTCCCATTAGGCTGCGACAATCTAGGTCAATGTATCTTTTCAAGAATTATTTATGGAGCCAGACTATCTTTAATAATAGGCTTTGCTTCTCGCTTAATTGCTTTGATTATTGGTTTAATAGTAGGCCTGACAGCTGGTTATTTCGGTGGCTGGCTAGACTGGCTCTTAATGCGTATAGTCGATATGTTTCTTGCATTTCCTAGCCTGCTTCTCTCTATAGCTATTTCAATGTTTATGGGAACTGGCCTAGGAACAGTCATTTTTGCTATAGCTATAGTAGGTTGGGCAGAAATGGCTAGAATTATACGTTCTTCAGCTCTTGAACTCAGATCAGCCGAATATGTAGTAGCTGCTAAAACATTAGGTGCAAGCGATTTAAGAATAATTTTGACTCACATATTACCGAACTGTCTTCCTATAATTACAGTAATATTTACAATGGGAATGGCTACAGCAGTTCTTTCTGAAGCCAGCCTAAGCTTTCTAGGATTAGGAGTAGATCCATCATTACCAACATGGGGCGGAATGGTTGCTACAGGCAAAGATTTCATGATTTCAAATCCAAGCTTAGTTGTTTATCCTGGTCTATGTATAGCTTTTCTAGTAATTGTTTTTAATATTTTCGGAGATGAACTAAGAGATATTTTAGATCCATCACATAAAGGAAATTTCTAATATGAAGGAAAGACCTATAATTGGTATACTCTACTCTGATTGTGCGGTTAGAGACAATGAAATGCGTATTCGCACCTATGTTTCAAGAAAATACTCAAACGCGATTCTATTAAGCGGCGGTGACCCGATTTTATTACCAACACCCTTTATAAAAGGAAATGCTTATCATGAAACCCATAGATTAGCAGAAAGATATTTAGGACTTGTTGACGGTGTATTGTTCGCCGGAGGGGAAGATGTACACCCAAAATTTCAGAATGAAGACCCTATCCCTGCTTTAGGCAATGTAAATCCTTTACGTGATGAATATGAAATGATTATGACCAAGTTAGCTTTTAAAAAGCATAAAAAACCTATATTAGGAATTTGCCGTGGCATCCAGGTTTTAGCTATAGCTTTAGGGGGGAAAGTTCATCAAGACATTGCTTCAATAGCTTCAGTCCAACACTCACAACATTCCCCAAGATGGGCTAGTTCTCATTTTATTCATATAGAACCAAAATCAATATTAGCTAAAATAGCAACAGATGAAAAAGAAATTGTAAACTCATTTCATCATCAAGCGGTAAAAACCGTTCCAACAGGCTTTTTCCCTACAGCCAAAACCTCTGACGGAATAATCGAAGCTATGGAATTAAAAGATTCTAAAAGGTTTTGTCTAGGTGTTCAGTGGCATCCAGAAGAAACTTTTGAAACGGACAATTTTAGTCAAGAAATATTCAAAGCTTTTATTAAAGCCTGTAAAAAATAATGATATCACCTATTTTTAGAAGCCTTAGACCAAGACATTGGATTAAAAATCTTTTGCTTATAACAGGGCTACTATTATCAGAAAAAAGAATTATTTGTTCCTGGGACTCCTGGCTATATTTCTTATTTGGTTTTCTTGCTTTCTGTGGTTTAACTGGCTCGGTCTATCTTTTAAACGATATAATTGATCTTGCCTCTGACAGGATTCATCCAATTAAATGCAATAGACCTATAGCTTCTGGATTACTGTCGATGAAAGAGGCTAAGGCTGCTTTGATATTAATTCTCATTATCAGCCTTTTAGCAGCCTGGTTTATATCACCTTTGTTTTTCTCAGTCGGCTTAGGCTATTTTATGCTGAATCTGGCATATAGTTTCATATTAAAGAAGAAACAAATTATTGATGTAATCTGTATTGGATTCGGATACGTATTACGTTCAATTGCTGGAATCGGTGCTTTAAAACCTGTGTATGAACAAGCCTATTTGCCTAATACAATCATATTATCTATTTTCTTTTTCTCAATATTCATAGCCTTCTTAAAGCAACGACAGGAAATAGTTATTGTAGAAAACAGATCGGTAATAAGAGAAAAAGATTTTTCCAATTATACAATTGAATTTATTGATCAGGTATCGCCTTTGCTAGCTGGTTTGAGCATTGTTTTCTATTCTTTTTTTACTCTTACACCTGGTCTAGCCAATGATGAAAGCTTTACAAACTGGCTTATTTATTCAATTCCAATTCTACTTTATATATGTTTGAGAATACTCAATCTTGTCTGCAATGAAAATGATAGTTCAACACTTGGTAATCTGGTTATCAAAGACAAAACTCTATATATTAGCGGAATATTGATAGTTTTAATAATGGTTATAGCCAAAATCTATTAATTAAATATCTCTTTCATCAGATAGTCATAACAAATAAAAAAGTCTTTTTTAATCTATCTTATTCCCAAAAACACTGGAGCAATAAATGCAAGAAAAGAAAGAATTACAAAAACAATTATAGTATTTTGTACGCTGTTATCATCTATAACATTTTTTTCTCTATATCATACTTATCTTTGAACCTAATGACAAACATATTCCTTTTTCCACAAGTAATCTTTCTTAAGGACCACGTTTCAGAAATAAAATCAACAATTTCAATACAATTATCATAACTTTCAATAGTTGAACCAAGCCATAAATGAATAACAGTTCCATCTTTTGCCAAAAACAAAACCTCATTTTGTAAATATAGACCTGTTATTTTATCAACTTCAATAGGTACGTCATTTATAAAATATACATTTTTGTATGGAGGATAGCTCTTGGCAATAACATTGTTTGTTACAGCAAACATGTTATTCATACTTATTTCATCTAATTTTAAAATTTTTAAACCAAAAATATATATTTCTTTTCTTATTGTATTATTTCTATAATCTAAAACATTATAAATCTTCAAAATTATGAGAGATATTAAAAATAAGGCCATAAAACAAGCAACAACAAGAAATAGCGTCAAGAAAAAGGTTCCAAAACCTTTTATTACAGAATCAGGATATCTTGGACTGTTTCTAGGATTAAAAGCTATGCACAACAAAAATGAGAAATAAAAAAAACTTTGATAAGAATATACTAACTTCTCGGATTGTATTTTTATCTTCAAAGTAAATTTTACCGTCTTTAATTTTTAAATCACATTCGAGGTATTTGATTTTAATATTGCGAAAAAAATTTTCTATTGTTACATAATCTATCATGAATTAAATTTTAATATTTTCATCTTGTTTTTTCAACTTTCTCGGTAACTAAGCTATCTTTACCCTACTCTCTGCTTTCAATTCTCAACTTACTATTTATCGTCATTGTTACGAGAGACTGTGCTAAAACTCGTAAATTTGATGAAAAATCAGTATTTATTTGTTTGTAGCCTACCCATTGTCATAAACGTAATTCTTTCAGGGCTAAAGCCCATACACTATACTTTTTATGACAAATGTGTAGACTTCTCTCAATTCTCAATTCTCATTTCTTACCTTTCAATTTTCAGTTTTCCGTTTTCAGTTTTCAACTTCCTTACTTCCTTCACCCTATACTCTAAAAATGCTTGCATTTTTACTAAAATACTGCTTAAATAACAGCGTAAAAAATTTCTGATTAGAAGGAGTTAAAACATGTCTACCCCTACAACTTACGAATTTAAAACTGAAGCCAAACAACTTCTAAATCTAATGATCAATTCTGTTTATTCTCAGAAGGAAATCTTCCTGAGAGAATTGATTTCAAACGCCTCTGATGCTCTCGACAAATTAAGATTCGCATCTTTAACCGACGAAAACTTAAGAAAGCTCACTGATGACCTATATATCAGACTTACACCTGATTCTGAAAAACATACCCTCACCATTTACGATAATGGTATTGGTATGAACCATGACGAAATAATCAATTACATCGGAACAATAGCCAAATCAGGAACTGGCGAATTTGCCGAAATGCTTCGCAAAGCTAATGAAGCCAAAGAAAAAGCCCCCGAACTTATAGGCCAATTTGGTGTTGGTTTCTATTCAAGCTACATGGTAGCCGACAAAGTTGAACTAATCAGCCGCAAAGCTGGCGAAGAACAGGCTTGGAAATGGACTTCTACTGGTGAAGGCAGCTATACTCTTGAAGAAGCTACTAGAAGCACTCAAGGCACCAGCGTTATTCTTCATCTCAAAGAAACCGACAAAGAAGACGAAGAAGCCCAGGATTTCACCGAAGAATGGGTATTAAAATCAATAGTTAAGAAATACTCAGATTTCGTAGCTTACCCAATAAAGATGCAGGTTTCACATACTCATATCGAAAGAGATGAAAACGGCAAACCCAAAGAAGGCGCAAAAGAAGAAACTATCGTTGAAGATGAAACCCTCAATTCAATGAAGGCAATCTGGTTAAGACCAGAAAAAGAAGTTAAAGACGAAGAATATAAAGACTTCTATAGACACCTTAGCCACGATTGGAATGACCCATTAAAGTGGATTTCATTTAAAGCAGAAGGCGTTTCAAGCGAATTTACTTCCTTGCTTTTCATTCCTTCAAAACCAGGTTTCGACCTCTTTATGCCAGATTCAAAGAGAGGAATCAACCTCTATGTAAAACGTGTATTCATCATGAATGACTGCGAAGACCTCATTCCTGATTACTTACGTTTTGTTAAGGGTGTTGTTGATTCTGAAGACCTCTCTCTCAACATCAGCCGTGAAATTTTGCAGCACGACAGACAGATTCAGACTATCCGCAAAACTATCGTTAAGAAGACACTTGATGGTTTAAAGAAACTTTATAAAGACGACAGAGATAAATATATTGAATTCTGGAAACAGTTCGGTCAGGTTATAAAAGAAGGTTTGTTTAAAGAAACTGAAAACAAAGACAGAATTTTTGATTGCTCACTCTTCCAAAGCACTATTTCTCCAACCGACTATTATACTCTTTCTGAATATGTTGAACGCATGAAACCAGAACAGGATGCAATCTATTATCTGACTGGTGAATCTAGAGATGTCTTAGAAAACAGCCCACATCTTGAAGCTTTCAAGGAAAAAGGCTATGAAGTTCTCTTGCTAACAGACCCAGTTGATGAAGTTTGGGTTCAGTATGCTACAGAATACAAAGACAAGAAGCTCAAATCAGCAGCTAACACTTCGTTAGAACTCGGCACAGAAGAAGAAAGAAAGAAAACAACTGAAACTTTGAAGAAGAAAGAAGAAGAATGGAAATCTCTTCTCGACCTCATTCAGAACAAGCTTGATAAATACATCAAGACTGTTAAGCTTTCTAACCGTATGAGCACTTCTGCTGCCTGCATAGTTTGCGATCAGGGTCAGCTCACTCCTCACCTTGAAGCCCTTCTTAAAGCTTCTGGGAAAGAAGTTCCAGCTTCTAAGAGAACTTTGGAACTCAATCCAACTCATCCATTAATGAGCAAAATGTTTGAATTGTTCACTACTGATAAGAACAGTCCAAAACTTGCTGATTATGCTGAATTGCTTTATGCTCAGGCTCTTCTAGCTGAAGGCGGTCAGATTCCTGACCCAGCAGGCTTCAACAAGAAAGTCGCCGAACTAATGGTTGGTGCACTTTAATTAAGCTCGTAACTAAAGAAAAGGCTCACAAAAGTGAGCCTTTTCTTTTCCCAATTTCACTTAGGAATGTTTTAACATGATAATACCTTTGCTATTATTCGTTTTTTTTATATATAGCTAAATTAGCTTTTTCAGACTGCTTTTTTGAAAATTCAGTCTGTTTTCTGACTTTAGAAAAAGAAAAAGTAAAAGAACTACTAGATTTAAAAGCAAAAGAAAATCATGATTCAGAAGCCAACAAAGGTTTTGTTTCCAAAATAAAAGAAATTCTAGGTCTGAAAGCAAAGAAACTTCTGATTTTATTGACATTTCGTCAGAAGAAAACAAAAACACAGATTGTCTTAAAACTAAATTTGATTCTATTTATATTGCTAGAGCTGCAATTTGTTTTTATTTATCTGCTAAGAAAAACACGGATGACGATGGAAAAAACAATGATTTTGCCACAGAAGTAGATAAAAATAAAAAAATACGGTGCTTTTTTATTCAAAGAGTTGTTTTTGGTGCGATAGAAATGTATGAGCTAGATAATGGCAAAGAACCGATGACTACTCTTGATATATCTCTTTTGGTGAAATGGAAGTATTTACAAGAAAGAGATATGCCAAACAAAGACTGCGAACTCTATTCGGTAGGCAATTTAACTGAAAATGGCTATATAGCCTGTAAAACTCATGGCAGCTGTTATCTTGAATCTCTAAAATCTTCTAGGAAATAATATACTCTGCTTTTAAAGGAGAGGCTTTAGGACAATAAACACCAACTACAATAAAAACAAAAAGATTAAACATTAAAATATCCCCTTTTTCAAAGGGGAACGGTTGCGATAGCAGCCAAGAGGATTTTCAAGAAGTTTATTAAGCAGTAGAAAGTTAAGTCCGAAGACTTGTAGTGAACCTAAAACAATTCCCTCATCTCTTTTTCTCTTATCTCTGCTCTCTAAATTGAAAGGTTTCGCGTCTAACTGTCCGTCGCTGATACTGCTCCACAAATGTTGGGGGAGCTGTCTTTTGCTACGCAAAAGACTAAGGGGGCTGTTGGCTGAAAGCCAACAGAGGCGTGGCAATCCAGATTTGCTTGGTATTTATTGTTTAGTAAGCTAAGTTGACTAACAATTTCTAAATTGCTAAAATTATAAAATGGGACAGCAAGATTTAGCACACAAAGAGTTTTATTC